>JAUXVN010000128.1 GCA_030684555.1 Ignavibacteria bacterium | reverse complement strand
GGAATGCCGGTGAGTCCGGCATTCCATAATTTCGGAAATAAATTATTTAGCTAATTCTGACTTTAAATCATTAAGTAATTCATCACTTTCTGGAGCGACTTTACTTTTATATCTTTTAACAACATTTCCTTCTTTGGAAACGAGGAACTTTTCAAAATTCCATCCTATATCGCTTGAACCGGTTACTTCATTATTTGTCAACATTGCATATAATGGTGCTTTATCATCCCCCTTAACTTTTATTTTATCGAATAATTTAAAAGATACATCAAATGTAGCCGAGCAGAATTCAGCAATTTGTTCATTTGTACCGGGTTCTTGTCCACCAAAGTCGTTACACGGGAAAGCAAGAATTTCAAATCCCTGGTCTTTATATTCACGATAAATTTCTTCTAATCCTTTATATTGTTTCGTATAACCGCATTTGCTTGCAACATTTACGAGAAGCAAAACCTTCCCTTTATAATCAGAAAGATTTACATCATTCCCTTTCATATCTTTAACAATATAGCCGTTTACTGAGGCAGCCATTTTGCCATCTCCTTCTTTTTTTAATTCAGTTTCACTTTTTGTATTTTGAGCGTTCAAATAAATCACCGCTCCAACGGCTGTGACAATTACCGCTAAAATATAGACTAGATTCAGTTTCATTTATGACTCCTTTATTTAGTGTGTTAATTATATAATCCTTTTTGAAAGAAAAAAGTTCAATTGCTTAAATCAGATTCAATAATAAACAGAATATCGGTGATCCTTTTATTAATCATCAATACTTTCTTTGTCGTGAAGTATGGATACCGTTATACTAATTCCACTCTTTTAGTTGTTCCTATTACTTTACTTTATTTGGCGGTTTTAATATCTGTAATTTTTTACATTAATAATAATCTGTTACCGTTTAATATAGGAAATAAAAAGTATTACTATTGGGGACTTCTTTTATTGGGAATTCTTCTAATAACATTTATGAATATTACTCCCGAAACTACACGGGTCGGAAGACTCCCTGCAATTAACGAATGGTTGGGTAACTTTATAAATGGCAAATTTCCGTACCGTGCTGAGTCTAATCCATCCGGATTTCCATTTCTATTTTTTATAACTGCTCCATTTTATCTTTTAGGAAATGTTGGTTATCTCGAGGTCTTCGGGCTGTTACTATTTGTTTTGATAATTATTAATAACTCACATTATAGAAAAGAATTACTAACCAAAATTGTATTGCTATTCCTTTCATTGCCAATCTATTATGAATTGATGGTAAGAAGTGAATTGCTTACAAATATAACTCTCTACTTAGCAGTTGTGATCCCGATTTATTCCATTTTATCCAAGCAGGAAAATAAACTCGTTTTTATTTCCGGAGCTATAATTATGGGGATGCTTCTTTCCACCCGATTAATAGTCGGACTACTACTTTTTCTTTTTCTAATATTTTTATTTAGAAATGATCTGAAGAAATTTTTCCTTTTCGGAATAATTTCTTTTACAGTGTTTGTTTTTACCTTATTACCATTTTATTTATGGGATTCAGAATACTTTATAACGAAAGGTCCTTTTTCTGTCCAGCTTTTATATCTGCCGGTCTGGGTTATGGCGATCTTTTTGATATTACTAATCTATGCCGGAACGATAATATCATCTCTCAGAGAATATTTCTTTACAAGCGGTTTAATTTTATTTTCAATCACACTTATCTCTTTTTTAATTACGATTAAAAACTATGGTCTCAATAATGCATTATTGAATGACTATTTTGACATCTCATATTTTATTTTTGCTCTTCCATTTTTTATCCTCTCATTGGCAGAAGAAAAATATTTGACAAACTTAGGTAAGTTAATTTTTGATGAATAAAGTGAAATTCTACTTGCAATTTTTATTCATTGCGGTCACCTTACTTTTCCACTTATATCTTTTGATTAAGATGACGGTTGATGAACGGTACATATTAAGTGGAATATTGCTTATTCCTGTCTCAATATTTTCAATAAGAATTAATAAAATGATTAAGCAGAAGTTGTCGGAGAAGAAGTAAGTTTAGAAATATTCCCCAAAAAAAAAGCTGTTCTCATTTATAAAATTAGAACAGCCTATTATCATAAATAAAATAAAATCTTTTAAGCCATCAGAGCAGCAATTGCGGATGTATTTACAATATCTTCAACACTGCATCCCCGGCTTAGATCAAACAATGGTTTTTTCAACCCTTGAACTACCGGTCCTACTGCTTCAGCTTTTCCAAGTCTTTGAGCAATTTTGTAACCGATATTTCCAGCTTGAAGATCGGGAAAAACTAAAACATTAGCTCGACCGGCAACACTGCTTCCGGGAGATTTCTTTTTCCCTATTGAATCTACAATTGCAGCATCAAACTGAAGTTCACCATCAACATTTAAGTCAGGGCGTTTTTCTTGAACAAATTTTGTCGCTGCTCTAACTTTATCGATAAGTTCATGCTCGGCACTTCCTTTTGTGGAGAATGATAACATTGCAACATAAGGTTCTTCACCGGTTAATTTTTTATGATTGTCAGCAGTGCTTATTGCGATATCGGCAAGTTGCATTGCATCCGGATTGGGAACCACAGCGCAATCTGCAAAGCTATATGTTATTTCGGGATAAACCATCAAGAAGAAACTTGAAACAATAGAAATTCCTTCAGCCATTCCAACAACTTGAATTGCCGCACGTAAAACATCTCCGGTTGAAGCAAAGGAACCAGCAACATTTCCATCAGCCATTCCTTCTTTAACCAACATTGCCCCGAAAAATAAATCTTTTTTCATAGTCTCACGGGCTAGTTCAATGGTCATTCCTTTATGTTTTCGCAGGTTAAAAAATATATTTGTGAAGTCACTTAATTTATCCGAAGTCTCCGGATTAATTATTCTAACTCCTTGAAAATTAAGTCCCAATTTTGCAACTTCGTCACGAACTTTGATTTCGTTACCTAAGGTGATAACATTAGCAATGTTTTGTTGAGTCAACATCTCAGCAGCTCGTAAAACACGTTCGTCGTGAGATTCCGGAAGTACAATTGTTCTTTTCTTCTTTGAAGCTTTTTCTTTAATTTGATTTAATAAAACTAATTCAGCCATAACTATCCTAAAAAAATGATTAATTAACACTGCTAATTTATGAAAAATGAATGAAGTATACCCAATTAATGTTTTCTGTTTAATCTCAAAAGGAATAACTTTTTTTTCGTTTCGATTAGCCTTAGTTTCATCAAATCATTTGATAAGATTTTTAATCTGAATATATTTTCCGTAAAGAATAAAAAATAATATTTGATACCGAGTAATGAATTTTTTCGATAACAAAACCCGCAATAAATATCTACTAACAATAATCTCAGTGATTTTGATTGTTTTGTTCGTCTATTTAATAAACAAAATCTATACTTTAACATTAGAAGAAACTAAAGAGAACCATCAAAAACAGCAGATGGAAATGGCTAAAGCTGTTTCGCATGGAATAAATTATTATGTGGAGTATTTGATAAAAGAAATCGAATATATATCGGAAAATAACAGTTCAATAATTACTTACAAAAATGAAATTGTTCCAATAATTAATCATCTCCTTTCACGCTATGACCGATCGATTGTTTCAAACTTATTATATATAAACTTGAATGAACCGGATAAAACTAATGACTCATTATTTTCTGATAGTACAATTAACTTATATCTGCAAAATAGTTGTAAGAAACTTTCGAAGGAAAAATATTCTAAATATTACGTTAGCGATATTATGTCGACAAACTATCAAGGCAGAGAAGAGACAAAAATATTTTTTGTAATAAGTCCATGGAACAAAAGTTCAAGTAAAAATTTGTCTTATACCAACGAGTTTATTGTTTATATAATAGATTTCGATTTACTTATTGAACGCTTTGTTAAACCGTTAAAACTATCCAACAATGACTTTGTATGGATTTTAGATAATAAGGGAAGACTAATTTTTCACCCCCATCATGAAGAAATGTTGTTTAATTCTATTTATGATAAAGATACAGAATGTTTATCATGTCACGTCTCTTTTGATGTGCAAAAAAAGATGGTTGAATCGAATGAGGGATTTTATGGTGAGTATCATGTTCTGGGGGATGAGCCTTCGAAAATTTTTGCCTACGTTCCCATAAATGTTGGAACTCAAAAATGGTTTTTGGCGATATCTACTTTTTTACCCGATGTTACTTCACGATTGAAGGATAAATTCACTCTCTTTTTTCTTTTAGGAATAGTAATCTTAGTAACATTTTGGTTTTTTGTTTTAATTATTTACTACCTTAATATTAAACGAATAAGAGCGGAAGAAACGAATAGGAATTTGATTAAAATACAGGAATATCAGGATCAGCTTAATCATACATCAAGGCTTGCATCTATAGGAGAACTTGTAGATACGGTTGCTCATGAAGTCAACACACCGGCTGGTATAATTTCAGCGCATGTTGATTCAATTTTGTTGTTCCCAAATAAACAAATAGATTTGAAACAAGAATTGGAATTAATCAAAAGACAGATTAAAAGAATTAGCGAATACACAGGAAGTCTTCTAAGCTTTTCTAAAAGGATTGCATCTAACCCTGAAGAACTTGATATCAAACATCTTTTAAATGAATGCTTTTTTCTTCTAAACCACAGGGTAAAGGAAAAAGGAATTTTTGTAACTAAAAAGTTTGGGAATAACGATTTCTTGATTCTTGCAGATAGACGGCAGATTGAACAAGCAATTATTAATATTCTTAACAATGCAATTGATGCAGTAAATTACGGTGGAAAAATATTAGTCACTGTTGAAGATGCTACAAATACTATTTCGGACTTTAGTGAAGATGACATGAGCAATTCTGTAAAGATAAAATTCAAAGATGACGGTGTCGGAATTAAAAATGAAAACAAAGAAAAAATATTTGACCCCTTCTTTAGTACAAAACAAAAAAACGGTACAGGTTTGGGTTTATCAATAACAAAAACTATAATTCAAAAACATGATGGTGAAATTAAAGTGGAAAGTGAACCCGGTAAGGGAACGACTTTTACACTAATTATTCCAAAGAAAAGCAAAACTAAATGAACAATAAACCGAAAATCCTAATCATTGATGATGAACCCGATATGTTAAGTGCATGTTCAATGATTTTGACAGCGTTGGAACTTAATCCATTCCCATTTTCAGATTGCGATAAAGCGATAAAATCTTTCAGTGAAGAAGAATACGATTTAATAATTTGTGATCTTCTTATGCCGAAACATGATGGGATGAAAATTTTAGAAATAAGTAAAAAATTAGCGCCGCACACTCCAATAATTATATTCACAGCTTATGGTACAATCGATAGAGCTGTGGCTGCAATGAAAGCCGGCGCATTTGATTTTGTACAAAAACCATTCGATACTGAATTACTCCAAATTGTGATAACCAAAGGTTTGCGTCAGCGTGAACTTTATAAAGAGAGATTTAATCTGCTTAAACAGCTTGAAGATAAATATCACTTTGATAATATCATCGGAAAAAGTGAACAAATGCAAAATATTTTTGAGATGATTGAAAACATTGCCGGAACAGATGTCAATGTTCTCATTACAGGTGAAAGCGGTACAGGAAAAGAGTTAATAGCACGAAGTATTCACGCAAGAAGTAAAAGAAAAACAAAACCATTTGTCCCTGTTAATTGTGGTGCCTTCCCGGAGAATCTTTTTGAAGCTGAAATGTTTGGTTATGAGAAGGGGGCATTTACGGGGGCTGTAGGAAGAAAAATCGGACTGCTTGAATTTGCAAATAGCGGAACTTTTTTCCTTGATGAAGTGTGTGAATTACCGGTAAATCTACAAATTAAATTGCTAAGAACACTACAGGATCATCAACTTCGCAGAGTGGGAGGCAATGATTTAATTCGCGCAGATATTAGAATTATTTCAGCAACAAACCGTAATATAATGGACGCTATAGAAAACGAAACTTTAAGAAAGGACTTTTTCTATAGGATTAATGTTCTTAATATTCAAATCCCGCCGCTAAGAGAAAGAAAAGAAGATATACAATTACTCGCAGAACATTTTTTTCAAAAAATATTAAAATCAATTAATAAAGAATTGAAAGGTTTTTCTGAAGAAGTCATTGAGGTTTTTGAAAACTATCCATGGCATGGGAATGTTCGAGAATTGGAGAACGTTGTTGAACGTGCAATTGCAATTGCAAAAACTGATTGGATAACCGTCAACGAACTACCATCAAATATGCTTGAGAATTACAGGGGAAACAGCAGCCATCAGCAGTCTACTTTATCACAACAAAAACAAATGGCTTCAGAAGAAGTTGAAAAAAAGTTTTTACAAAACTCACTTCAAAAAAATAATGGCAACATAACTAAAGTAGCAGAAGAAGCTTTCCTTAGTAGAAGACAAATTCATAGATTAATTCATGTCTATAATTTGGATCCAAATAAGTTCAGAAAGGGGAATGATGAATAGTTTTATCAAATAAAGTGTGACATCTAACTGCTTTTAGTGTGACATACACTTCTCACATCTTCGCTTTTTTCTTCACCATATTAATTTGAATCCTTCGTAGGAAATTTGATTTCTTGAATTATTGATTGTTTTCTAAACTTTTTTGTTGGACTCTTTATTTCACAAAGATTTTTTACAAATGGTATGATTTGTGACCCTTCCTTATAAAAATATTTAAAAGAAGCATGACCGGTATAATCTTTAGTCAAAATAGCCAAACAATAGACCTCTGTTTCGATGTATGTTCGGAATTGGGAATTGGTCTGTTGAAAATTAAAGATTTCCCCACATTATTAATCGAAATACAGAATGACAAAGCAAATATTTTAATAATCGATTGTGAGAGTAGTAATGAATCTCTCAAATGGATAAAAATTATTAAAAAAATTAATTATCATCTACCTGTTATAGTAATATGTGACAACCCTGAAAACATTGACGGCGGCAGATTTTATGAAGCGGGAGTCTTTAACATTTCTCAAAGACCTTTATCTGAAGAATTATTCAAAGATATAATTGAAGCTTCAATCAAAAATACATTCAACAAAAACAACTAAATACGAAGTGAAAACATGACACAAGAAATTCAAAAAGAAAAAGTTCAACCCCGCAGAGATTTCTTAAAATATCTGCTTTCAAGCGTGACTGCCGGATTTGGTCTCATTGTTTTTTACCCGGTTTTTTCTTTTATGAAGCCGCCCAAACAACGGGAAGTTGAAGTCACAAGCTTAAAAATCGGAAATGTTGATGATATAGAAATCGGTGACTCCAAGATTATTAGGTTTGGAAACAAACCTGTAATTGTCATTCGAAACGGTAAAGAAGATTTCAGCGCTTTATCTGCAACTTGTACTCACCTTGACTGCACTGTTCAATATAAAAAAGATGAATCTGTTATATGGTGTGCATGTCATAATGGGAAATATGATTTAACAGGAAGAAATATTTCGGGTCCTCCTCCTCGACCTTTAGAAAAATTTAAAGCAGATGTTAAGAATAATGAAATAATTATATCTAAAATAGTTTAACTCCGGGATAAAACATGAAAAAAATTTTTACTAATCTTTATAATTGGGTGGATGAAAGAGTAGACCTTTCGGACATTGTGAAATTCATGAGCAAAAAATATGTACCGGTGCACAGTCATTCTATATGGTACTATTTTGGTGGTGTAAGTTTATTCTTTTTTATTATTCAAGTTGTTACAGGCATTCTGCTCTTATTTTATTATAAAGGGAGTGCTGACCTGGCATACGAGAGCATTCATTTTATAATGTCTAAAGTTGAATTTGGGTGGCTTATCCGATCAATACATGCATGGTCTGCAAATCTTTTTGTGTTAGCCGCATTCATTCACATGTTTAGTGTTTATTTTGAAAAGGCTTACAGAAAACCAAGAGAAATGACTTGGATAACTGGAATGTTGATGTTCTTCCTCGCACTCGGGTTTGGGTTCAGCGGTTATCTTCTACCATGGAATGAGTTAGCCTTCTTTGCTACAAAAGTGGGGACAGATATTGCCGGAGTTTTACCAATTATCGGTGAACCAATAAAGATATTTTTAAGAGGGGGAGAAGATGTTACCGGCGCTACACTCTCACGCTTTTTTGGATTTCATGTTGCTTTATTCCCGGGGATTTTTACAGTTCTCTTATTCATTCACCTGCTTCTTGTTCAGCGTCAGGGTATGAGTGAACCATTAAATGAAAAAGTCAAAAAGACGATGCCCTTTTTCCCTAACTTCGTATTAAGAGATTTACTGCTTTGGCTTGTAGTACTGAATTTATTAGCGATTCTTGCAGTATTCTTCCCCGCTGAATTAGGTATCAAAGCAGATCCATTAGCTCCAGCTCCTGCCGGAATAAAACCGGAATGGTACTTCCTTTTCATGTTTCAAACACTGAAATATATTCCCGGATATGTTTTATTCATTGAAGGAGAAATATTAGGAATCTTTCTATTTGGATTAGCAGGAATATTGTGGGTTTTAGTTCCATTCTGGGATAAAAAATCAGAGCAGGGAAGGCAGAATAAATTAGTTAATTACCTCGGGATTTTTGCAGTTATGTTTATTATCGTTATGACAATTGTAGGGTGGCTTTTATGAAAAATATTTTATCAAAATATATCTTTGTGATTTTCTGTCTGATATTCTCTCAAATTACTAATGCTAAAACTGACGAATGTTTTAACTGTCATTCCGGACTTGACGATTCCCCTTCAAAATTATTTAAAAATGATATTCATCAAAAAGTTGGTCTTTCATGCAGTTCTTGTCACGGTGGTGATAATACATCTGATGATATGGAAATTTCGATGGATAAGAAGAATGGCTTTCTTGGAATCCCTTCGCAAAATAAGATTTCAGAAATTTGTGCAAAATGCCACTCAGATATTGAAAATATGAAAAAATATAGAACTGATATTTCAACCGGACAATTGGAGGAGTTGAAAAAGAGTGTTCACGGTGCAATTGCTGTTGATGGCAAGGGGATGATTCTTCAATGTACTACATGCCATAATGCGCATGGTATAAAAAAAGTTACTGATTCCGGTTCACTGGTTTATCCGACAAATATTCCAAATACGTGTAATAAATGTCATGGTGATATTAATTATATGCGAAAATATAATCCGGGGTTGTCAGTTGATCAACTTGCTAAATATCGAGAAAGTAAACACGGAAAATTAAACTTAAAAGGAAATCGCAAAGTGGCACAATGCGCTAGTTGTCATGGTTCGCACGCTGTTTTTACTTCAAAAGATGTAAGGTCAAAAGTCTATCCGCTTAATATTCCTGAAACATGCAGCACTTGCCATAGTGACAAGGAATATATGAAAGAAAGCAACATCCCCACAGATCAATTTGAAAAATATAAAAAGAGTGTACACGGTGTTGCTCTTTTCGAAAAGAAAGATATTTCTGCTCCGGTTTGTAATAGTTGTCATGGCAATCATGCAGCAACCCCTCCGGGAATTTCTTCTATTTCAAAAATATGCGGGACTTGCCACGCACTGAATGCTGAATTGTTTGGAAATAGTCCCCATAAAAAAGTTTTCGATGAAAACAACTATCCTGAATGCGAAACATGCCACGGAAATCATCTTATATTAGTTGCAAGAGATCAACTTCTCGGTGTAAATGAAGGGGCGGTTTGTGCAAAATGCCATACAGAGGAGAAAAATCCCAAAGGTTTCAAAGCAGCTGTTAAAATGCGTGCTCTAATTGATAGTCTTGTTGTTCTGGACTCCATATCAAGAAGACAAATTTTTATTGCTGAACAGAAGGGGATGGAAGTTGAGGAAGCAAAATTCAAATTGAGAGATGTCCATCAAGCAGAACTTGAGGCGCGAACTGTAGTCCATGCATTTGATGCAGAAAAATTTAGTGAAATAATTAATAAAGGGGTGAACGCATCAAATGAGGTTATAAGTGAAGCCAATTCACAAGTTGATGAATATTATTTCCGCCGTTATGGATTAGTAGTAGCCGTTCTAATAATTTCATTATTAGCGTTACTCTTGTATTTTCAAATAAAAAGAATAGAAGCAAAACAAAATTTATAATAGTTTATTAAAAAGAGGTTCTTATGAATAAATTGAACCAAGATATATCTCTTTTAGAACTTGCAGAAATTGTTTCTGGAATTGAATCGAGACTCTCAAAAATTGAAAGTCAACTTCATCCTGGAAGATTTAGTCAACCTGAAGAAGAATCGGAAATCATTCCCGTTATTAAAGAAACAGAAGATGAGATAGAATTGAGAATCGGTGAACGCTGGTTTGCAAAAATTGGAATAGTTGCGTTCCTATTTTCTGTTTTCTTCTTGTTGATCCTCCGAATAGAAAACTTTCCTCAAATGATTCAGATTTTTGCCGGATACCTAATTGCATCAATTATGATTTTAATATCTTATTGGAAAAATGAGAAATTAGGGAACCTCGCAAACTATCTTTTAGGTGGTGGTTTTATAATCCTTTACTTTTCAACTTTAAGACTGCATTTCTTCGGAACAGAACCGTTGATAGAAAGCCTTTCTGTTTTATCAATTACATTATATGTTATCTGTATCTGCATAATAGCTGCTTCAGTGCTAAGACATTCCCCTTATCTAACAGCACTGAGTTTTACATTAGTATTCACAACAGCCCTCTTATCAGATAATGGAATTATTCTTTTTAGTTCTCTTTTAATTATTAGTTCGTTGTCTGCTTATTTTAGTAACCGATATGAATGGGATGGTTTATTAATTTTTTCAATTCCTTTAACATTATTAACACACTTATTGTGGTTTTTAGGAAATCCAATATTAAACGGAACAATAAACATCAATCTGGATTATCAACTAACAGTGCTATTTATTCCGTTGTATTCAGCTATTTATGGCTTCGGGCGGGTTAAAAGTTTTGAATCAGAAGCAGAGGAACCGGGTTTAATAATCAAGACATTTCTAAATTCCGCATTAACATACATGTTGTTTTTGTTTATACTCCTAAAGCTGGAAAACGAACTAAATCCACTTTTTAGTTTTGGAATGGCATTACTTTTTATTTCACTTGCTGCATTTTATTGGCGCAAACAAAATAGTCGTATAATCACTTTTATTTATTCGATGGTAGCATATGGAGCTTTAAGCACTGCAATTGTGCTTAATTTCGGAAGCCCGAATTATTATTTCTGGTTATGCTGGCAGAGTGTAGTTGTAGTTTCGACTGCTTTATGGTTCAGATCAAAGTTTATTGTGGTGGCAAATTTCTTCATTTTTCTTGTAATAGTAATTGCAAGTTTTGCAAGTGGTAATGGATATGAAGCAGCAAGTTTAAATTTTGGAATTGTTGCGCTTATAAGTGCAAGGGTTATGAATTGGCAGAAGGATAGGCTGGAGTTAGAGTCGGAATATCTTCGCAATTCCTATCTAATAATTGCATTGCTAACTATCCCTTATGTACTGTATAATATTTTACCCGCTTATTTTATAGGAATATCATGGATTTTCTTAGCATTAACCTACTATATAATTGGTAAAATACTAAATATTAAAAAATATAGATTAATGGCTACGGCAACACTATTCATGTCTCTCATATATATATTCATTTTCGGGCTGACAAGCGGAGATACCGGTTACAAAATTATTTCATTTTTACTCGTGAGTATCGCTCTGATTTTTATTTCAATTGTTTACTCAAGAGTAAAAGCGAAGGAGAAGCAAAACTAAATTTTCGTAAGGTAAGAGTAGAAGCACATAGACGAATAAATTTGAATTAGTTATTCCAACATTAGTCTCTATGTGCTTCTTTCATTTATAACAAATGCCCTTGATAAAACCCCCGGACTAGAAAACGTTTTTCACAAATCCCATAGAATATTTTTTCACTCAAAAGTGATTTTCAATCGAATCATACTTTCTAAAGCAGTACTATTTTTGAAAGAAAATTGGGTCACTTTGAGAAAATTGAAAACAGCTGCAATAAATTGATTTTTGATACGAAATAAGATAACTTTACCCTCTTAATTTTAATATGAATACAACAAACATCAGTCATATTTTATCTGAAATTGAAGAGGTAACAACCGCTTGTAACAGATCGGCTGCGGATGTTAACTTGATTGCAGTTTCTAAAACTTTTAGTGTTGAAGATATTAAGTCTGCTATTAATGCGGGACTTATCAGTTTTGGTGAGAATAAAGCTCAGGAATTAAATATAAAAGCTAAAGAGCTTAATGATGAGAAAATTGAATGGCATTTTATCGGACATCTTCAATCCAATAAAGTTAAGTATGTAGTTCCGGTTGCTGAGTTTATTCATTCAGTGGATTCATTAAAAATAGCAATTGAAATTGAGAAAATGGCAGTAAAACTTGGAAAGAGGCAAAAAGTTCTTCTTGAAATTAAAACTGCTCCCGAGGAAAGTAAATACGGTTTAACCGATAAAAATGAAATATTTGGAATTATTAAATATATTTCAAACTCAACCTCACTCGATTTTCAAGGGTTGATGACAATAGCTCCTTTTGTTAATGAAGAAGCTGAAATTAGAAAGAGTTTTATAACGTTGAGAAATTTAAAAGAAGAAGTTCAAAAATTAGGTTACTTTTGCAAGCACCTTTCAATGGGAATGACAAGCGATTTTAAAATCGCGATTGAAGAAGGTGCAACTATGGTAAGAATCGGTTCTGCTATTTTTGGCAACAGAATTTATAACTAATTGGAATTATTTTGAGAATAACACCTCTAAATATTAAAAAGCAAGAATTCAAAAAATCTCTTCGTGGATTTGACACTGAAGAAGTATTATCATTTCTTGAAAAAATTGCAGATGAATTCGAAACTATTCAGTCAGAAAATGAAACTCTCAAACGCTCTCTTGATGAGGCGACTGTCCAATTGATTGAATTCAGAAGAATCGAAAAAAATCTTCAAGATACTCTTATTAAAGCACAGGAAAATTCTTCAAAGTCGATTGAGTCAGCAAAAAAACAGACGAATTTAATGATAAAAGAAGCCGAGTTAAAATCTGCACAAATTTTTGAAAAAGCCAAAGAAGGAGCAGATGAAATTCGAAATTCTATTATCAAACTTAGAGAAGAACGCGATTTGATAATAGCGAGACTTAAAGCTATTGTGTCTACACAATCGCAACTTCTCGAAATTAAAGTCGAAAAAGCAGACAGTGAACCAAGGATGGTTGGCAAGCCTGTTCATAATCAAAAAGTAGAAATTCAAATTGATGATATTATTGAGAAATTATTATGACAAGTCTATCAGAAAAAATTGAACAGACTCTTTCTTACATTAGAAAATTTACGCAGGAGAATTATTCTGTCGGAATTATTTTGGGAACCGGACTTGGCGGTTTAGTAAAAGAAATAAACATCGAACATTCTATTGATTATGCTGATCTTCCTCATTTCCCTTTATCTACAGTTGAATCGCATCATGGTAAGTTGATATTCGGGAAAATTGGTGATAAAAATGTTGTCGCAATGCAGGGACGCTTTCATTTTTATGAAGGTTACTCGATGCATCAACTTACATATCCGATTCGTTTAATGAAATGCATTGGAGTAGAAACTCTTCTTGTCTCTAATGCTTGCGGTGGCATGAATCCGGTTTATCGCAGAGGCGATATTATGCTGATGATTGATCATATTAATTTACTTGGAGATAATCCGCTTATCGGCAAAAATGATGATTCACTTGGTCCCCGTTTCCCTGATATGAGTGAACCATATAATCTTAAACTTGTTCAGTTAGCTGAAGATATTGCTTTACAAAACAGTATTAAAGTTCATCGCGGAGTTTATGTTGCGGTTCCCGGACCAAATCTTGAGACACGTGCTGAATATCGATTCCTTAGATTAATAGGTGCGGATGTAGTAGGCATGTCAACTGTACCTGAAAATATTGTAGCTAACCATATGGGAATGCGAGTTCTTGGTTTTAGTATAATCACAGATGAGTGTTTCCCTGATTCATTAAAACCTGTCAGTATTGAAGATGTTCTTTCAGCGGCAATGGAAGCTGAACCGAAAATGACTCTAATAATGAAAGAAGTTATTCAGAGGTTATGATGACAACAAACAAATATGTTTCGTATTCTTTCCCGCTTTTGCTATCGGTTATGATATTCATATCTAACTTTATTGATACAAGTATATTCAGTGTCGGAGAAAATAATTTTGCGGTCTGGTTTGTTATTTCATTCTTGGCTTTTGGTTTTGGCTGGTTAATGAATAAATATTTTGAATGGAACAGCGGTGTTAATATTATTCTCTCGTTAACTATTGCAACAACATTATTAACAATACTGGTCGTTTCATTCTTTAAGGAATACTTTTCATCAAGCGAATTTTTGGTTGAAAATATTTTCTTGTTTTCATTGCGAAATATTTTGCTCGGGGCTACAGGGTTTTTCGGTATGGCAGTAGCTGAAATTTATAAAATCAAAAAAGAATCTGAAATTATTAAAGAGAAACTTCAAGTGTATCATGAGACAATCGGTTCTTCAAAAAAAGAAGCAGAGATATTATTGAGAGAAGCTCAGGTTAAAGCGCTTCAAATATTGACCGAAGCCGAATCCACTTCAAAAAATATCATAATGAAAAAAGAGAGAATCGAAAAAGAATTAAGAGAATTTATTCAAATAGAAAAAGAATTAATTAAAAAATACGAAGAGTAGATTTCTTCACATTTAATCACAATAAATTTAGATAGATTATTATTCATATGTTCAAGCAGTATCCTGAAAATATTCACTACCCGTCAGTTGAATCAAAAATATTAAAGTTCTGGGAAGATCAAAAAATATTTGAGAAAAGTATCACTTCGAGAAGTGAAGAAAAATCATTTACGTTTTATGAAGGTCCGCCAACTGCTAACGGAAAACCCGGCATTCATCATGTAATGGCTCGAACCTTAAAAGATATGGCTTGTCGATATAAAACACTCAAAGGATATCAGGTTCATCGAAAAGCAGGTTGGGATACACACGGTCTTCCGGTTGAAATTGAAGTTGAAAAAGCTCTTGGTATAAAAAACAAAAGTGAAATCCCTATTTTCGGAGTCGAAAAATATAATAAAGCTTGTCGTGATTCTGTTTTCACATATAAAGACCTTTGGGAAAAAATGACAACCCGAATGGGATACTGGATTGATCTTGAAACAGCTTATGTTACCTGCACTAACAATTATATTGAATCTGTTTGGTGGTCGTTAAAAACTTTATTTGATAAAGGTTTAATCTATAAAGATTATAAAATTGTTCCGCAATGTCCAAGATCTGAGACTGTTCTTTCTTCACACGAACTTGCGCTTGGTTACAAGATGACAAAAGATCCATCTGTTTATATCTTTTTTAAATTGAAGGATGAAGATGCTTCAATTCTTGTTTGGACAACTACTCCTTGGACTTTGATTTCAAATGTTGCCCTTGCAGTCGGCGCTGATGTTGACTATGTGAAAATTAAACATAGAGAAAAAAATATAATTCTTGCAAAAGCAAGACTTTCAGTCATTGATGGTGATTATGAGATTATCGAGGAATTTAAAGGCACCGCATTAGAAGGTAAAGAATACGAACAATTGATGCCATATGTCCCCGTTGATAAAAAAGCGTTTTACGTTGTAGTGGGTGATTTTGTAAGCACTGAAGATGGTTCGGGAATAGTTCATATTGCTCCGGCTTTTGGTGCTGACGATTATGAAATATCTAAAAAGTTTAATCTTCCAATGTTGCAACCTGTAACACGCGGAGGTCTTTTTACCGAAGCGATTACTGATTTTGCAGGGCAATTCGTTAAAGATGCGGATGCTGGAATTATTCAGAAACTTCGTGCTGAAGGAAAACTCTATAGAAAAGAAACGATCGAACACTCTTATCCATTTAGCTGGCGATTCGATAATGTCCCGGTAATTTATTATGCACGTGAATCCTGGTTTATTCGCACAACTGCAATTGCTGAACGGATGGTTGAACTAAACAAAACTATTAATTGGTATCCTCCGGAAGTCGGTTCAGGCAGATTCGGTAATTGGTTAGAAGATAATAAAGACTGGGCTTTATCACGTGACAGATTTTGGGCGACACCACTTCCAATTTGGTTAAGTGAAGATGGTGAGATCATTGCTATTGGTAGTATTGAAGAATTAAAAGAAGGATTTATTGAAGAAGAAGGAAAAAGAATTTCGGTTCGAGACCTTGATAATATTGACCTTCACAAACCTTTTGTTGACAAAATTTATTTTGAAAAGAATGGTAAACTATTCAAACGTACACCTGAACTAATAGATGTTTGGTATGATTCCGGTGCAATGCCATTTGCGCAATATCATTATCCATTTGAAAATAAAGAATGGTTTGAAAAGAATTTCCCATCCGACTTTATCTCTGAAGGAATTGACCAAACACGCGGCTGGTTTTATACTATGCATGCAATAAGCACTATGTTATTCGACAAAGTAGCCTATAAAAATGTACTCGTGAATGATTTGATTCTTGACAAAAATGGTCAGAAGATGTCGAAGTCAAAAGGGAATACGGTTGACCCGTTCATGTTATTTGATAAATATGGTTCGGATGCAACACGTTGGTATTTAGTATTTAATAGTCCACCGTGGCGTCCAACTCTTTTTGATGAAGAATCTCTTGCAGAAACACAGAGAAAATTTTTCGGTACTTTGATGAATACTTATTCATTCTTTGCTCTATATGCAAATATTGATGGATTCAAATTCAAAGAAGCCTTATTGCCATACGAAGATCGACCTGAAATTGACAGATGGATAATATCTAAACTTAATTCGGTAGTATCTGAATTTGAAGGATATATTGAATCGTACGATGTTACTAAAGCCGTAAGACTTGTATCATCATTTACGATTGATCAACTTTCCAATTGGTATGTAAGAAGAAGCCGCCGCCGTTTCTGGAAATCTGAAATGAATATTCAGAAACTATCTGCATATCAAACTTTATACGAATGTTTGAATACGATAGCGAAATTAATTTCCCCTTTTACTCCGTTTCTTGCTGAGGAATTATATCAAAATTTAAACAATATTTCGAAAAAAGAGGAATTTGATTCAGTTCATCTTTCATATTTCCCTGAGCATACTTTTATGGATAAATCTTTAGAAAGTAAAATGGAAATTGCTCAAAACGTTGTTTATATAACAAGAGCAATGAGAGCAAAATTGAATCTTAAAGTAAGACAACCTCTCAAAAAAATTATGGTTGTTGTTGCAGATGATAAAAAAGATGCATTAACTCAAATGCAGGAAGTTATTTTAGAAGAGTTGAATATTAAAGAACTTGTAGTACTTGCAGACGATTCTGGTATAGTAAATAAATCAGCTAAACCTAATTTTAAGTCAATCGGACCAAAGTTTGGGAAAATTGTTAATCCGGTTGCAAACGCAATTCGTTCTTTCGGAAAAGATGAAATTAAATCCTTGGAAGAAGGGAAAGAAATCTCCCTAAATTTGAATGGAGTTGATGTTCTGATTACACTGCCTGATGTAGAAATAATAAGTTCTGAAATTACTGGGTGGTCAGTTGAAAGCCAGGATGGAGTAACAGTTGCCCTTGATACAGAATTATCTGAAGAATTAATTCTGGAAGGACTAGCAAGAGAGTTTGTAAATCGTGTCCAAAATATGCGAAAGGATGCCGGATTTGAAGTGACCGACAGAATTCGTATAAATTTTTCTGCAGATGAGACGCTTTTTAATGCAATCAATCAATTCAATGACTATATTGCGAATGAAACCTTAGCCGAATCCGTAAACAGTGTTGTTAATGAAGAGGGTTTCATTCAGGATTGGAACATAAACGATTTATATTGTAAAATTAGTATAGAAAAATTAATATCCTAAAGAGGAGATAATAACATGGCAAAAAAAACAACTACCGCAAAAAAAGTTGCAGTAAAAAAAGCAACTGCTAAAAAAGCACCTCCAAAAAAAGTTGCTCCAAAAGCAAAAAATGTAAAAGCTGTTAAAGAAGTTAAAAAAAATGCAGCTAAACTTACAGCAAAACCAAAGGTTAAAAAAGCTGTAGCAAAATCTGCTAAAGTTGTAAAAAAGGCGATTGTTAAAGCAGCTCCGTCTAAACCAAAATTAAATAAGAAAATAGAAAAGAAGATGACAGATAAAAAGACGACAGAAAAAAAAGTGAAAGTATCAAAGAAAAAAGTTGAAGAAGCTCCCATACCTGAACCGCCGAAGAAAGTAATTAAAATTAAAGGTTACGGTAAAAAAGATTTAGAGCATTTCAAAAAAATTATTTTAGATAAAAGAAATGAAATTCTTGATCAATTACAAAATCTTCGTGATCAGATGATGGATCCGACAACAGGTGAATATATTAATGAAAATTCCCCCTATTCGCTTCATATGGCTGAACAAGGGACAGATGCAATGGAAAGAGAAAAAACATTTCTCTATGCACAAAGAGAAAATAAATTTCTCGGTTATCTCGAAGTTGCATTGAAAAGAATTGAAGCCGGAACTTATGGGATTTGCGTTGAGTGTGTTGATGAACCGCAGCATCTTTGCGAAACTTGTCCGTTGATTCCAAAAGCAAGACTTGAAGCGGTTCCGCATAGTCAATTATGCACACCAATTAAATTACGTCAAGAAAAGAAAAGATAGAATTATCCAACTTTGAAAGATAGTTCAAGCATCAAAGATTTGAACTGCTTTCGATTGGAATCGTTCTTAGGAAAGTATATAATTTGAAGGTTCTTTATTATACATTAGTTATAGTAGTATTAGATCAACTCACCAAAATTTTAGTTAAAGGTTTCTCAATCCCTTTCATAAATATTAATTATGAGGGGATGTACTACGGGCAGAGAATTCCTATAATCGGAGATTTTTTCCAATTCACTTTTGTCGAAAACCCCGGTATGGCATTCGGAATCGACTTTGGTGATGGTGTAAAATTGTGGTTATCTCTTTTTTCAGTTGTTGCGAGTATTGGTCTGTTATTTTATCTCTATCATGTGCGTAATGAAAGTTTTAGTTTAAGATTTTCTTTAGCTTTAATATTGGGCGGAGCTGTTGGTAACTTAATAGATAGAGTTTTTTACGGACTCTTTTATGGCTATGCACCATTATTTTATGGCAAAGTTGTTGACTTTTTAGATTTTGATTTCTTCAACTTTGAAATATTTGGAAGAAGTTATGACAGATGGCCCATATTCAATATTGCCGATATGGCTGTATCAATCGGAGTCCTTGTATTGCTGATATTCTATCGGCAACATCAAGAGATATTGGGCGAAGATAAAGAACTGAGTTTAGAAAATAATCAAACTGAAAATTTAGAATTCGATTATAAATCGGAAATCTCAATTAATTCTGATAATCCTACGGAAGGTAACGAACAAAAAGACAATGGCAAACCTGATAACAGAGAAGATGTTCAGGGTTGAAGTTCCTGAAGGTCAAAAGAAGGAACGAATTGATGTTCACCTCACACATAAACTTGAAAATGCTACCCGCAACAGAATTCAGAAATTATTAGATTCAGGGTTAGTCCTCGTTAATAATAAAGTTGTTAAACAAAATTATAAAGTAAATCCATTCGATATAATTGAAGTTACAATTCCAATTTCTCCGAGACCTGAAGATAACGAGCCTGAAAATATTCCGTTAAATATTGTTTTTGAAGATGAATATTTTATCGTTGTAAACAAAGCGGCAGGAATGGTGGCACATCCGGCGTATGCAAATTACACCGGAACTCTTGTAAATGCACTTTTACATCATACCTCAAAATTGAGTGAGACCAATGAATTATCGCGTCCGGGGATTGTACATCGGATAGATAAAGATACGAGCGGTTTACTTGTTGTTGCAAAAGATGAAGTTACACATGCTTTTTTGGCAAAGCAGTTTGCTGCTCATTCGATAGAAAGAGAATACTGGGCAATTGTTTGGGGATTAATGAAAACCTCCAAGGGCGAGATCAATAAGAATTTAATTCGAAGCAATACCGACCGTAAAAAATTTACAATTAGTGAAAAAGATGGGAAAACCGCTTTAACTTATTTTGAAGTTATTGAAGAATTCGACTTTGCGTCTCTTCTAAAATTAAATCTTAAAACAGGAAGAACTCACCAGATACGAGTTCACCTCTCAAGCATAAATCATCCAATTTTTGGTGATCCTACTTATGGAGGAAGAGGTTTAGTCTACGGCTCTCAATTACCAAAAATGAAAAACCGGTTTGAAAATTTACTTCAAATGATGCCTCGTCAAGCGCTTCATGCCAAGACTCTCGGTTTTGTTCATCCAATTACTAAAGAATTTGTGAGATTTGATACCGAGCTTCCTCAAGATATAATTGCTTTATTAAGTGAGTTAAGAAAATAATTCTAATAATATTTTTCAATAAACCCACCGGAATCATTATTTTTGTTAATCAAAAACAGAGTGGAAAAAATGCTCAATATTTATAATACGCTTAAAAGAAAAAAAGAAGAATTTGTTCCGTTAGATAAATCTAATGTCAAAATGTATGTCTGCGGACCTACTGTTTACGACTATTTTCATCTTGGTAATGCACGCTCATTTATTATGTCGGATATTATTCGTAGATATATTGAATATAAAGGGTATGATGTAACATTTGTTATGAACCTGACAGATGTTGACGATAGAATAATCAACAAAGCTAATGCTGAGGGAAAAACTTCAGACGAGATCGCCGAATTTTATAGCAAAGCTTTTTTTGAGGATATTGACAAATTACGTGTGAAGCGGGCATCTGTAAATCCAAAAGCGACAGCACATATGAGCGAAATAATCGCTCTTATTTCAAAATTGGAAGAAAAAGGTTTTGCTTACAATGTTGAAGGAAATGTTTTTTACGATGTTGTAAAGTTTAAAGGATACGGCAAACTAAGCGGCAAAAATATTTTAGATCTTGAATCAGGTGCGCGTGTTGAAATTAATGAATCAAAGAAAAATCCACTTGATTTTTCATTATGGAAAAGAGCAAAAACCGGTGAGCCATATTGGGAAAGCCCCTGGGGAAACGGCAGACCGGGCTGGCATATTGAATGTTCAGCAATGAGCTGCAAGCATCTCGGTGAATCATTTGATATTCATGCAGGGGGAAATGATTTAATTTTTCCGCATCATGAAAATGAGATTGCTCAGAGCGAAGCAGTTACGGGGAAACCTTTTGCAAAATATTGGATGCACTTCGGTTTCTTAAATATTGATAACGAAAAGATGTCAAAATCGCTCGGTAATTTTTTCACTACACGTGAAGTGTTGAAAAATTATTCTGCAGGAGTTATTAGATTATTCTTCTCCCAAACACATTATGCAGGACCATTAAATTATTCGGATTCTCTACTCGATGCCTCAAAAAAAGGATTAGAAAAAGTTGAAAATCTGATATATCGCATAAACGATTTGAATAAGAATTCAAATTCAACCAATAACATTGTATTTGATTTTGCTCCTTTCTACAAAGGCTTCGAAGAGGCTATGGATGATGATTTCAATACATCTAAAGCGTCTGCTGTAATTTTTGATTTTGTAAAAGAAGCGAATCGTTTGTTGGATATTAATTCAAATATTTCCAATGACTTAGTTGAGCAGTTAAAAGGATTCCTTGAAAAAACAGCTCAAGATGTTTTAGGAATTATCGACTTGAATCAAAAAGTTGAAACTCATTCAAATAAAGTATTGGAAGAAAAGCTAATCAAGCTTTTAATAGATTTGAGAATTCAAGCAAAAAAGGAAAAGAATTTTGCTTTGTCTGACAAAATCCGAGATGAACTTAAAGAACTCTCAATCACTCTGCAAGATTCTAAAGATGGAACAACTTATAAAATATCTGAAGTTCATTAAGAATTGAAATGGGAAGTGTAGCAAATTTCATTATTTCTGTTCAGATTGAAAAAGAAGAAATTCCATGTTTTTTCCGATATAGTGAACGAGCTAAATATCTTCAGCTTCGAATAACACGACATAGAAAATTAGAAGTAGTTATTCCGCTTGGAGTAAAATCAATTGAAGCTGAAAAGTTTTTCAATTCAAGACTCCCCTGGATTAAAGATCGATATTCAAAACTAAAAAAATTGCAGGAGAAACCGTTACTTTTTGGGAATGAATTAGAAATCGTACACTCAAAAACTGCGGAAGATAAATTTCATAATTTTAAGTATGAAGGCAATTCAGAGCTTATTATTACCAGTCCGAAAAACTCAAAAACAGATAAACTGAAATTATATGAATGGTATATCCAAAAATATGCAAAAGTATTTTTACCAAAACGCTTACAAGAGTTAGGGGAAAGGTTCGGATTTAGTTTTAATAGAGTAACAGTTCGTAATCAGGCTACCAAATGGGGAAGCTGCTCAAGCAAGAAAAATATCAATCTCAATTACAAATTGATAAAACTGCCGGAAAGATTGATCGATTACATAATTATTCATGAGTTATGTCATTTGATTCATCTAAATCATTCAAATAAATATTGGCGGGAAGTGGCAAAAATCCTTCCGGATTATCAAAAATTGGAGAGGGAACTCAAGAAATACAAAATGTGAAAAAAGATAGGTTTGACTTGCATAGTTAAAAAAGTTATATTTGTCATCTAAAATTAAAATATATCGCGGGGTGGAGCAATTGGTAGCTCGTCGGGCTCATAACCCGAAGGTTGTAGGTTCAAGTCCTGCCCCCGCTACAAAAGAAATCCGGTTCATCCGGATTTTTTTATATGTAAACTGGATGTAGGTTCAATTCGCCGCGGCGAACTGCCCCCGCAACAAGAGAAAGGTTGGAAATGAAATGTTTTCACATTTACAATCAATTACTCACTATCTCTGAAATTTTCTCTTGAAGGTTGATTTCTGAAAATTCTTTCAGAACTTTCCTGACACTTCTTACTTTCGCTTAATGATGCTAAGAATCGAGCGACTAAATGACAAAACTTAATCTATTAAAGCACAAAAACATCATTCTTGTGTTTATTGAATATTGAGGATGGTTTATTTTATGATTGTCGAGAGAAATCCTTCAATTTAGGATAGACTTAAAATTAAAATTTTGTAATTTTACCTGTTACGTTGTGAATGCTTCAGACTACGAGTGGTAATTTAACTCCCTTCTGTTTTGCTTCTGTTAATTCAGGGGTGGTGAGTTAGTTGGTAAGTCAATAATTAAATACGTTCTAAAAGACTAAAGGATTAGTTTTGACACCGCTTAATATCAGTGAAAAAGAAACCCGTTACTCTATTATAGACCCGCTTCTAATAAAAGCAGGATGGAATCTTGCAGATCATACCCACGTTGGATTTGAAATTCCTGTTCAGAATTATGATAAAACTCGTGTAACCGGATTTAGTGATTACTGTTTGTACAAAGCTAATGGCGATGTTCTCGCTGTTATTGAAGCCAAGAGAACCAGTCGCGATCCACGAGTAGGTAAACAGCAAGTACTGGAATATGTTCAGGAGTTAGAGAAGAAACAATCATTCAGCCCATTCGCATTTTTAAGTAATGGAGATGATACTTTCTTCTGGGATTCCGAGAATGCTGCTGAAAGACACGTTGCCGGTTTTTTCTCCCGCAAAAATCTTGAACGACTTTTACATCTTAAACAAAATCGTAAACCGCTAATTTCAATCCAAATTAAAGAAACAATCGTTAATCGCTCTTATCAAGCCGAAGCAATAAGAAGAATAGCAGATGCATTTGATATTAAGAAGAAACGTAAAGCACTTCTTGTGATGGCTACTGGTACCGGTAAAACCAGAACAGCTGTGGCTCTGATTGATGTTTTGCTCAAAGCAAATGCAGCACAGAAGATTTTATTTCTAGCCGATAGAGATAGTTTAGTAACTCAAGCTCTAACCGATGGATTTAAACAGCATCTACCAAACGAATCGAGAACCAGGATTAGAACTTATGACCTTTCCACTGATGCTCGCGTATATGTTTCTACTCTTCAGACCTTAGAACTTTGCTACAATAAATTTACCCCCGCCGATTTTGATGTTATTATCACTGATGAATGTCATCGTTCCATTTATAATAAGTTCACTGATGTGCTTGCTTACTTTGATGCAATTCAAATTGGTTTAACAGCAACTCCTGCTGAGTTTATCAAGCGCGATACTTTCAAATTTTTTGATTGTGAAGGTAAGAGTCCTACTTTTCTCTACTCATTCGATGAGGCAGTTAAAGAAAAATACCTGGTAGATTTTAGTGTTTATGCTGCTCAAGCAAAGTTCCAGAGAAAAGGTGTTAAAGGGATTGATCTCTCAGAAGAAGAAAAATCGATATTGCGTTCAAATGGAATTGATCCTGATGAATTAAACTTTGAAGGTACTGATCTTGAAAGAAAGGTAACGAACAAAGATACTCTTCGTGCCCAGTGGGAAGAGTTTATGGATAATTGTTTGAAAGATAAATCAGGACAATATCCGGGCAAAACGATTCTCTTCGCTGTTACTCATAACCACGCTATGCGATTGTCAGAGGTTTTTAACGAAATGTTTCCGCAGTACCCTAATCTAGTTCAGGTTATTGATTCCAAAATGGAAAGGGCTGATGTTCTACTTGAAAAGTTCAAGAAGGAAGATATGCCACGGATTGCAATCTCTGTTGATATGCTTGATACGGGAGTTGACATCCCCGAGATAGTTAACCTTGCTTTTATGAAACCGGTCAACTCTCAGATTAAATTCTGGCAGATGATTGGTCGAGGTACAAGAAGCCACGAAGCGTGTAAAGTTTATGGCTGGCTTCCAAATGGTAAGAAGGAAAGCTTTTTAATTATAGACTACTGGCAGAACTTTGAGCAAGTAAAGATTGATGATACTAATAAGCAGATTCCGATAAGAGTTACAATTTTCAATACTCGGCTGGCTAAACTCCAAATGTTCTTGGGTGATCAGGAAAGCGATGATGCAAAACGTATTATAAATAATTTACGTTCTGATATAACAGATATCCCTCTCGATTCATTCTCTGTACATAAGGTATATAAAGATGTTAAGTTTGCCTGGCAAAATGATTTCTGGAATTTTATCACCCGCGATAAGATTGAATTTCTAAGATTAAAAGTTGCGCCGCTTCTAAGATTTGTTCCCGGAATGAATAACGATGAAGCCTTCTTTATCAGCAAGATGGAAAGATTGGGATTGAACTTCCTGCAAAGAAAAGATTTGGCTGCGGCAATAGATTCAATCAAAGAAGATATTTCATTGCTGCCAACAAACCTTGCTCAAGTTGCGCAACATATCCGTTTGGTAAATGAAATTCTTGTAGGTCGAATCTCAGATTCGACACCTAACTTTTGGAACACCCTTACATTAGAAAAACTTGATAGTGCCAAAGAAACTCTTGCTCCGATTATGAAATACAAAATGCAAAGACCTTCTTTGGTTATTGAACTTGGACTTGATGACATAATTGAATCACGCCGCTGGGTAATTATTAGAAAAGATAACCAGAAGGTTTATATTGAAGAATATAGAAAACGCATTGAAGAAAAGATTCTTGAACTTGCAGATAAACATCCTGCCATTATAAAACTTAAAAAAGGTGAGGCTCTCAGTATTGATGACTTACTTGATCTTGAACTTACACTTAGTAAAGAATTAAAAGGAGAAGACATTACCCTTGATGAAGAAAATATGTTAAAGGCATACGGAGTTAAAGTTGGTAGCTTTGTTGATTTCTTAAAACACGCTTTAAACATTGAGAAAATTCCAAGCTATGAAGACGTTGTTAAAAAAGCTTTTGATGCTTTCATATTAGAACATAATTACAATGCGGATCAATCTCGTTTTCTAAGAGCGGTACAAAATGTATTTGTTCAAAGAAGAAAACTTGAACCGGCAGATCTTTATGAAGAACCATTTACTAACTTTGGAAGTAATGCAGTTGCTAAATTGTTTGCAGAAGAGGATGTGAATGACTTGTTTGAGTTAATAGGATACCTCATAAAATAATTAATAATTTACAAACTTTTGGGACTCTTAATATGGAAGATCTAATAAATTACATTAACAGTGGTAATTGTTTTGCTTTAGTGGGGGCTGGACCATCTTGTGAAATTGGATTACCCAGTTGGAAGCAACTTGCTGATGGTATTTATAGTGATATGAAAAGTGAAAATCTTGATATTACAAATTTTATGGAAGAATATCACGCAAAAGCTGATTACCCCAAATTTTTTAATGAGATATGGCACAAGCACGGACAGGACTGGTTACTGAAAAAAATCAATTATAAGATTACTGATACAAAAATACAAGGGAGAGTTTACAATTTTATCTCAAGTTTCCCTTTCCGGAGCTATTTCACAACTAACCTACGATAATATTTTGTCAAGGCATCTTACAAACAATAATAAAACGTACACTACCTTGACAAACTCGAAAGATGATCTTGAAAGATTTGACCCGGATACGCTTACGTACATAATTAAAATACACGGAGCCATTGAAAAACCCGAAACATTGATCTTAACAGAGGATCAGTATGATAATTATCAGCATAAGGATGAAAATAAATACTATAGAGATTTTCTGAAAAGCTATTTCCTTGCACAAAAGTTTTTTATCGTGGGTTATTCAATTAATGACCCTTACATTGTCGACCTTCTAAAATCATTAACTGCAAATTTTAGAAGACAGGTCCCGATATTTGCCATCTTGTCGGATGTGTCAAATTCTCAAATTCGAGATTTAAACAATCGATGTAACATAAAGGTTTTCCATTATACGAATAAGAGTGGTACGCACAAAGAACTGACAAATATCCTTGAAGCCATTTCTAAATTTATTCGGACAGATCAAGATCAGATAATTAAAAGAGATGAAACCGATCTAAAACGCGCTCAAAGTTTATATATGTGGCATAAATTTCAGCTTAGTAAAAGTGAAGAAAACCTTGATATTGACTCTATAAAATCAATCCTATTAACAATCATTAATGATTCATACTATAAGGTTGTGTTTTCGCAAAAGGATTTACTGACTGCCCTAAATAAATTATTGGGTGTAAAGAGCGATTCATTCTTAAAAATCATTGAAAGTGCGTTGGTAGATTTAGTTGATGTTAATTTCATTGAACGAGTTGATAATGCTTCGTATAAAGGAACTGTGAAATTATTCCAATATGTCAAAAGATATAACCATCAATATGATGACTTATTGGAAAGTTATGTAACTGAAATTGCAAATAACTTTGTTAAAAACATTGATGGGATTGATTCTCAACATATTGAACAAGTCAAGAAAGCTGCTGTTGATGTTATAATAGATTTATTCTCAGAGAGAGCTATAGAGATAATAAAAATGATTTTTGAGAAAAAACCTATAATTATACAACAAGCCTCTATCTTGTTTAAATTGATAAATCTAAGAGCAAAGGACATTAGCAATCATCCAGTTAGATTCTATTTTATAAAGTATATTTCTGATATGTTGACGAGTCCTACAAAAGTTCAAGAAAATATACTAGAGTATTATTCTAAAGCATATTTTTCCATCCAAGCATTACAAATTGATCCAATCGGAGAAGAATTTCGTAAACAATTTTTAAGTAATAGAGCAATTTTAGTGGATTCAACAGTCATCATTCCACTACTTGCCCATTCTTGTTTAGATTATGATTTTTTTAATGCTGTAGTTGGTGCTTGTAAGGAAAACCAAATTAAATTAGTTACTACTTCGTGTTTGATAGATGAGGTTTATTTTCATGCAGAGTGGGCAAAAAAACTAATAAATGATAATGGGGACCAATCTGTGGCAGTATTAAGTGCAGCCATCGGGAATTATCCTTATAAAAGGAATGCATTTCTTGATGGCTATATTCGTTATTGTGCCTCAAATGATCATATTAATTTTGAAGACTACTTGAAAATAATATTTAATAAAAATTTAAGTAATAAAGATATAGTTTCTCAATTTTTATCTGAGAAATATGGAATATTTCAAATTGATATAGATTCTTTTGGTAAAAATGCTGATCAAATAAAATATGAAAAAGAAAAAGTATTCGATTTTATTGAACAAAAAGCGGATGAAAATAACAAGTTTGATAAATCATCCTTTAGGAAAAAATCTGAAGCAGAAGCTTATGTGATTATTCATAACTGGTCACTACTTGATGCCTCAAATAAGAGTGAATGTTCTTTTCTATCTCAAGGTGGGTTTTTGAATAAAATAGCTCGTGAATGTGAATTAGACGTAAATAGGAATATTGTAATTAGACCCGATGCTTTATATGAATTTCTAATTAGAATGTCTCCTCGTATTAATAAACCAATGGCGTTTAAGGAAGTGCTGATTTCAACATATTTTCGCTCAACAGAATACTTTATAGATAAATCTAAATATCAAGATTTTTTTTCAACTTTAATAAACCGAGCAGAGCAAGCATATAAAAAAGGATTAAATGATTTTAATAAATATATCGATGGTAACTTGCATACTTCCTCGATCGATGAATATTTTGATTTAGACAAACCATTGTTTGTTTATTCTTTAGAAGAAGGTCTGAAAGAAAAACTAGTAGCAAAAGAAAAGGAAGTTTCTGAATTAAAGATAGTCTTAGATGTCAGGCAATATGAACTTAAAGAAACTAAAGCACAATTAACCAAATTAAGACTAAAAGATAAAAACAAGAAAAAATATGCTGATAAACAGAGACGTGCGCACGCAAGAAGAAAAGGAAAGGGTAAATAGTTATAAGAGATGCTCACTAACGGTAATAACCTAAAACAAAAAGCAGACTCTCTCTTGGATAAATTCTGGTCGGGTGGAATTTCGAATTCGCTTCCTCAAATTGTAACTCGAAACTCCGTTTCGAGTAACTAAACTAAGATGAAACAATTTCAAACATATTACCACAGAAATCTTCCTCACTACCAACCACCGGGGTATACTTTTTTTGTTACATACAGACTAAATGGTTCTTTGCCTATTGAAACAATTAAAAGATTAAAAGAAGAAAGAGAACAACAACTAAAAGTAATTGCCGGGTACACTAATAAAACAAAACGGCTCGAAGAATATAAAAAATACCAATCGGCATATTTTGGTAAATTTGATAAATTGTTGGATGGTTCAGATTACGGTCCTATATGGTTAAAGGAAAATAGTGTTGCACAAATTGTAAAAGATGCGATGCATTTCTATGATGAGAAAAGTTATGATTTAATCTGCTATACAATTATGTACAATCACGTTCATCAGGTCTTTACACCAATTGTAAATGGGATTTCTGATACTACAGATACTACAGATGATAGTTTATTAAATTCTCGAAACGGAGTTTCGAATTACAAATCTGTAGGTCGAATCTCCGATTCGAGAACAGACAAATCTGTAGTTCTAATCTCCGATTCGACGACAGACAAACCAGAAGAAAATAATCAACAAGTTAATAACAACAAAAATTTAGTTGTTAGCTCAGAGAATGAGGAACAGTACTCCCGAAACGGAGTTTCGGATTACATTGTTACTAAAATATTGCAGGATTTAAAAAAGTTTACTGCAGTAAAATGTAATAAGTTGTTAAATCGCTCCGGTGCATTTTGGCAGCACGAAAGTTATGATCACGTTGTGCGTGATGAAAAGGAGTTGAGACGAATTGTTATGTACGTTCTTAATAATCCCGTTAAAGCTGGTCTTTGTGAAAAGTGGGAGGATTGGAAGTATTCTTATTGTAATTTTAAGTACTTGAGTATGTGATTAAATTTATTTTTACTAATTATTAATTGTCGAAACGGAGTTTCGACCTACAGGTTATATAATGCTGACAAATGGTAACATCCTTAAACAAAAAATAGATGCTCTCTGGGATAAGTTCTGGTCTGGTGGAATATCAAATCCACTTACTGCTATTGAACAAATGTCTTATCTGATATTCCTTAAACGGCTTGTGGATAATGATAATACAAATGCTGCAATGGCAAAGAGACGAAATGAAAAATTCATTTCTGTATTTAAAGGAAATGAAAAATGCAGATGGTCCTACTGGTCGCAATTACCCGGCGATCAGATGTTAAGACATATCCGCGATACAGTTTTTGAGTTCCTTCGTAATCTTGGTTCCGAAACAAGTACTTTCACACAGCATATGCAGGATGCATATTTTGCTTTACCAAAAGCATCACTGCTGCAAGAGGCTGTAAATATTATTGAAGACCTTCACATAACAGAACAAAACATTGATGTGCAGGGTGATCTTTATGAGTACTTGCTTGGACAACTTGCCACTGCCGGTAAAAACGGACAGTTCAGAACTCCGCGCCACATAATCAGAATGATGGTTAAGCTTGTTGATCCTAAAATCGGTGATAGGATTTGTGATCCTGCCTGCGGTACTTCAGGATTTTTATTCAATGCCTATATGCACATACTTGAGCAAAATACAAGCAATGATGTTCTTGAGTATGATGAGGAGGGAATGCCGCATCATTTAATCGGTGACAAGATAACGGATAAAAAGCTTTTTAAGTTTCTCAAAATTCATGCTCTAACAGGCTATGATTTTGATTCTACTATGACACGTATCGGTGCGATGAACTTAATGCTTCATGGAATTGATAATCCAAATATTAAATACACAGATACACTTTCTAAGTCGTACAATGATAAAGAAATGTACGATATCGTTTTAGCAAATCCGCCGTTTAAAGGCTCCATTGATGAAACAGATGTTAACCCAAGATTTAAAACCAAAACTAAAAAGACCGAGCTTCTTTTTGTTGAATTGATTTATGATCTGCTTGTAACCGGTGGAAGAGCAGCAGTTATCGTGCCCGATGGTGTATTGTTTGGAACAAGCAACGCTCATATTGATATCCGTAAAATCCTGATTGATAAATGTAAGCTCGAAGGAATTATCTCTATGCCTTCAGGAGTATTTAAACCATATGCAGGTGTATCAACTGCAATTGTAGTATTTCAGAAAGGCGGCACAACAGATAATGTTTGGTTCTACGATATGGCAGGTGACGGTTTTACTCTTGATGATAAACGAAATAAATCCGATAAGAATGATATTCCGGACATTGTTAAGCACTGGACTGTAAGTCGAATCTCCGATTCGACAAAAGCCCGAAACGGAGTTTCGGATTACAAAAAAGCAATTCTTGTTGATGTTAATGATATCAAAGCGAATAAATACGATCTCTCAATCTCAAGGTATAAACCTGTAGTGTATGAAGAAGTTGTTTATGAAAAACCTGATCTGATAATGGAAAAAGTATTAAGTTTGGAAAAAGAAATTACCGTTGATATTAATTCAATTAAAAAGTTGTTATCCAAATAATGAAATCATTTCTAAATAATTATATCGAATCAATTTCAATCACTCATAATGTGTTACAGACTGTCCGGTTAATTGGTGAGTACAAAGGTAAACAGGATCTGTTCAAAGAGCAGTCTCCTCAATTGCTTGAGACATTAAAGCAGACTGCAATAATTCAGAGCATTGAATCATCAAACAGAATTGAAGGAATCTCTGCACCGTTAGAAAGAATAAAAGCTATCGCTGCTAATAAAACTACGCCTACCAACAGATCAGAGCAGGAAATTGCCGGATACAGAAATGTTCTTAATACTATTCATTCCAGTTTTGAACATATACCTGTTACTTCAAACATAGTTTTACAATTTCATAGAGATATTTATGCACTTTCAGCAATGCCCGGGGGTAATTATAAGGCTACTGAAAATGAGATTGCAGAGATTCATCCGGACGGGAGTAAAATTGTAAGATTCAAACCTCTTTCAGCTTTTGAAACTCCAACTGCAATGGATAAGCTGCATACTTTATTTAATTCTGAATTGGATAAATCACAGCTTGAGCCATTATTAATTATCGCAACTTATGTTTTTGATTTTCTTTGCATTCATCCTTTTAATGACGGCAATGGCAGAATGTCCCGTTTACTTTCACTTTTGCTGTTGTATAAATCCGGTTATGAAGTTGGAAGATTTATAAGTCTTGAAAAACTGATTGAAGATAATAAAGAGAGTTACTACGATGCTCTTAATAAGTCATCGCAAGGCTGGCACGAAAGCAAGCATAATTTAGTTCCCTGGTGGGAATATTTTCTCGGCATTTTATTAAAAGCATACAAAGATTTTGAAAACAGAGTTGGATTGATTTCATCCGCTCGCGGCGGTAAAACTTCTTTAGTCTTTGATATTCTGAAAAGTATTCAAGGAGAATTCACTGTTAAGGATATTCAGAATTTATGTCCGGGCGTTAGTCTGGATATGATTAGAAAAATATTAAGGGATGAAAGAAAAAACGGCAAACTTAAATGCACTGAAATGGGTAGAGATTCCAGGTGGAAAAAGATCTAAGTAATAACATAGTTAACTATGTAATGAACGATGCTTATTACATAGATAGAGTTGATTTTGAACCATTTCCTCATTTTTTTAATAAGTTAGGTACAAGTGATCGAGTAAGATCTTATTAATTAGGTATTTTGTCTATTAATTAGGTGCAGAAGGATAGTTATTACCTATATGCTTTCGATTTTAAGCAATTTTTAGACAATTCAATAAACATTATCATAATAGATTAACATTATCAAATAAGTTGGATGCGATTACATTTAAATGAAGAATAACAACCGGCAAAATAAACTTTTTGTGTTCCTGTTTTACTCCCTTCTCTTTTTAAGTCTGAGATCCCGCTTGCGGGGAGAAGGGCTTGGGATGAGTTCGATGGAATTAATATATGCATAAACTCCCCTCAAACTGGCAGGTTAAATCTTTAGGTGAGGTAGCTTTTATTACTGCCGGGCAAGGTGCTCCTCAAGGTTCTGAAAACTTTTCGGATAAAGGTTATCCATTTATTCGAGCAGGTTCATTAGAAAAATTGTTAGATGGAAATAACTACGATCAATTAGAAAAGATTGAAGAAGAAAAGGCAAATAAATACCGTCTAAAACTTTTTTCAAAAGGATGTATTCTTATTGCTAAAAGTGGAATGTCAGCAATGAAAGATCGTGTGGTTGTATTGAGATCATCTGCATATGTAGTTTCGCATCTTGCAGTGATTTATCCTAATGAATATCTGGACTCAAAATACTTGGCTAGTTGGTTGAGTTATTTTAAACCAAGTAGATTAATTAAAGATGAGAGCTATCCTTCAATTAGTTTAGACGCTGTTTCAAAAATCCAAATTCCACTCCCACCACTCCCAATCCAAAAACAAATTGCAGAAATATTAGAACAAGCAGACAGAGCAAAACAGAAACGGAAAGAAGCAAACAAACTAACAGATGAATTTTTGCAGTCTGTTTTTATAGAAATGTTTGGCGATCCGGTTAAGAATCCGAAAGGGTGGAAGATTTATTCATTTGATAAATTGGTCGAGAAATTTCAGTATGGCACATCTGTTAAATCTTCCCAACAAGGTATTCCCGTATTAAGAATACCAAACGTCATTCAAGGTGTAGTTGATTTATGTGATTTGAAGACGGTCGAATTATCAACTAAAGAGGAGGACCAAATTGTTCTAAATTATGGGGACATTTTGTTTGTAAGGACTAATGGGAATCCTCACTTTGTTGGACGATGTGCATTGTTTGATCTGGAAGGTAAATATGTATTTGCTTCTTATCTCATTCGTGCCGTTGTAAAACAGGGAAATGCCAACCCACTCTTTTTAGTTTATCTATTAGGCAATTCAAATTATAGAAATGTTATACGAAGTAAATGTTCAACTACCGCTGGTCAATTTAATATCAATACAAAAGGTCTCGGAAGTTTGCCAATAATTTTGCCTCCACTTCGTCTTCAGCAACAATTCGCAGAGCTAGTAAACAAAACAGTAGCATTAAAAGAAAAACAAAAACAATCAGAGCATGAGTTAGAAAATCTTTTTCAAAGCTTAATGCAAAAAGCGTTTAAAGGTGTGTTGGTGTAATTCGAAACTATGTTTCGCAAATATTCCTATTGTCGAAACAGAGTTTCGAGCTACACAAATTTTGCAGAGATAGTAAACAAAACAGAAGCATTAAAAGAAAAGCAGAAACAATCAGAGTTGGAGTTAGAAAATCTTTTTCAAAGCTTAATGCAAAAAGCGTTTAAAGGTGAGTCGGTGTAATGCGAAATTATGTTTCGCAAATATTCCTATTGTCGAAACAGAGTTTCGAGCTACACAAATTTTGCAGAGATGCAGAAAGCTTTTAAAGGGGAAATAGTAGTTAAGTAACGTTTTTTTCTCTTCTTCTTATTCATTAATGGAAAACCTCTTTTTTAATTTGAAATAATTTACTTTCGATTCAAATTGAAGCCTATTTATAACGGGTTGCATCATTCAATTTATTTATTAAATCGTGCAGGTTTTTTCCTTAATTTCTTTATGAAGGATTGTATAGTTAAGAGAATAATCAACGGGAACATCTATAACATGAACACCGTTTGTATTGAGGCATTCATCAAGTTTAGCATTCAAGTTTTCAGTTTTAGTTATTCTATGACCATACGCCCCATAACTCTCAGCGTATTTTACGAAATCGGGATTTCCAAAAGTAAGTCCAAAATTTTCGAAGCCTAATTTCTCTTGTGCCAGTTCAATCATTCCGTAAGAACCATCATTTAGAATGATTACTACTAAATTTAATTTTAACCTTACTGCAGTTTCTAACTCTTGAGAATTCATCATGAAACCGCCGTCTCCACAAACCGCAAGCACTTTTTTATTTGGATAAACAATTTTAGCAGCAATTGCAGAAGGAAGACCGGCTCCCATTGCAGCAAGGGCATTGTCCAATAAAAGTGTTTTAGGTTGATAGGTTTGATAGTTTCTTGCAAACCATATTTTATATATTCCATTATCAAGAGTAACTATACCATCCGCAGGCATTGTATCTCTTACACCCTTTACAATTCTTTGTGGCAAAACCGGGAATCTGTTATCTTCAAAATATTTCGGTAGGTGTAAATCGACTTCCGCTTTTACTCTGCCATAGAAAGAAAAATCCCAATGCGATTGTTTAGAAAGCATGTCGGTTAATTTATTTATCGAAGTAGCGATATCACCGACTATTTCTGATTGAGGGAAGTAAACATCATCAACTTCAGCCGGGAAAAAATTAATGTGGATTACTTTTGTTTTTCCTTCTTCCATAAAAAAAGGAGGTTTTTCAACTACATCATGTCCCACGTTAATTATTAAATCGGCTTTCTCAATTGCACAGTGAACAAAGTCATCAGCAGATAATGCTGCTGTACCTAAAAACAATGGATGTCTTTCATCAATTACTCCCTTTCCCATTTGTGTATTGAAAAAATAAATCCCAGTCTTTTCAATAAATTTTGTTAAAGAACCGGAAGTTATTTCTCTATTGGCTCCTGCACCGATTAGTAACAGCGGCAGCTTAGATTTTTTTATTATTTCAGAAGCTTGTTCAATTGCTTTGCTATCAGCAATAGGTCTTTGGATTGGGTGAATGTCGAAAAATCTAAAATCAACTTCCTCCGACGCTATATCTTCCGGTAATTCAATATGTACTGCGCCCGGTCTTTCTTGTTCTGCTGTTCTAAATGCTTCCCGCACAACGGATGGGAGATTATTCCCATCCACAATTCTGTGAGTGTATTTAGTTAGGGGACGCATCATGTCAACAATATCCAGAACCTGAAATTTACCTTGTTTACTTTTTTTAATTGGTTTCTGTCCGGTAATCATTACCATTGGCATTCCACCCAATTGTGCGTAAGCAGCAGGTGTAACTAGATTTGTAGCGCCGGGTCCCAATGTAGATAAACAAACTCCCGGTTTGCCGGTTAATCTTCCGTAAGTAGCCGCCATAAAACCGGCGCCTTGTTCATGCCGTGTTAAAATCAATTTTATTGTTGAATTCTTCAGAGAATTTAGGAAGTCAAGGTTTTCTTCGCCGGGTATGCCGAAAATGTATTTCACCCCTTCATTTTCCAATAATTTAATAAATAGGTCTGAAGTCTTCATTCAATTTGTTCCATTACAATTAGTTACTGAAGTTACGCATGAGTTGAATTTTGTGAATTATTTTTAGTGAAACTTGGTGACTTAGTGCCTTTGTGGCTCAATTTCTTTTGTTTTCTTTTGCCACCAAGTCACAAAGACACTAAGAAATCACAAAGTGTGTAACTTCAGTTATTTATGAAATATCTTTTTCTATAAAGCGCGCATGAAAGCAACAAGATCTTTCTTCTCCTCGGATTTCAAATCGAGTTGTTGAATCAGATTAAAATACTCTACAATATCTTCAAGGGTAAAACACCTTCCGTCGTGCATATAAGGTGGAGAATCTTTTATTCCTCTCAAAGGGAATGTTTTGATTTTGCCGTCGTGCGCCATCATCATTCCATTTGCGAGTTCCTGTTTATAAAAACGTTCAGCCTTCAGGTCATGCATACTGTTATCAGTATAGTATGGTGCGGGATGACAAGAAACGCATTGAGCCTTGCCGTTAAAAAGCGCCTCACCGCGTAATTCACCTGGAGTAGCTTTTGTCTGATCAAGTTTGCCGTAAATATTTAGTTTAGGTGACGGAGGAAAATCAAGGATCGCCATAAATTCCGCCATGAAATGTACCTGCGAACCTCTCTCTAAAACGTTCACACCTTTTTTAGCAGCCATAACATGGTCTCCATCAAAATATGCAGCACGCTGTTCAAACTCGGTGAAATCTTCAACCGTTTTCATAGCACGCTGCGAACCGAACAAGCGTTGGATATTGACTCCCCGCAATGTTGGCGTTTCAATACGATGGCGAAATTCTTGAGGTCGGATGTCTCCAACAAGATGAGTGGCTCCATTGCTATGACCGTTGGCATGACAGTCAAAACATGTTACGCCCAGCTTACCATCGTGATTGTCTGTTCGTCTGTCTTCCGTAGCGTTGAATTGTTGTTGTGGAAACTGAGTTACCAGGAGGCGTAAACCTTCAAGTTGTTTTGGATTTAGAATTCCGTTAAAAATTTCATAGTAATTGTCGATTGTGATCAGTTCTCCCTTTGCTACATCACCAAGGTCTGGACGGGTTGTCAGGTAAATTGCCGGAGCCGGGTCAGGAAGAATATGTTCGGGTAGATCGAAATCCAAATCAAAGCGAACTAATCTTGGAAGCGGTTTAGTTATCATCACCGGAAAGAGCATTCCACCTTCCGCATGATCAGGAAACGGTAAGGGTTTATACGGAAAAATTCCCTTCTCTTTGATTTGTTCCGGAGTCATTTTATTTAGCTGTTCCCATGTTACTCCGTTAAGGTTGGCTGTCGGTCCTATTGGAATAGGTTTTCCTCCTGACATGACGGTTTCAGCAGTAGTTTTCTTTGAAAGATCATAACGGGAGTTTAACATTTCCATATGCTGTTTTGCGCGCTCAGATTTAACAGCCATACGCGCCGCTTTAATTTGATCGAAAGTTTCAGTCTGATTAGTCGGACCATAACTTGAAATAATTTTCCCTTGTTGCGTAAAGGCGACTGAAGGGGCAAACACAACTATGAAAATAATGCAGGCGCACATCAACTTAAAAAGAATGTTTTGTTGGTTGTTCATTTTATATAACTCCTTAACTTATAATTATTTTTTTAATTACTGACGATACACATGAATTAAATTTTGTGAATTATTTTAATGAAACTTGGTGACTTAGTGCCTTTGTGGCTCAATTTCTTATGTTTTCTTTTGCCACCAAGGCACAAAGACACTAAGAAATCACAAAGTGCGTAACTTCAGTTTATTACCAATGAGCACGACATTTTTCTGTTTGGTAACGGCATTAACAAAGCAGGATCATGATTTAATGAATTCCAGTAAATCGGCGTTGAGCTTGTCTTTAAACGTGTCTGCAAGACCATGCGGACCATTAGGGTAAATTTTCAGTGTCGCGTCTTTGATGAGTTGTACCGATACGTGAGCGGAAGCGCCGATTGGCACAATCTGATCGTCATCGCCGTGAATAATTAATGTCGGTATATCGAACTTTTTAAGGTCTTCGGTGAAGTTCGATTCGGAAAACGCCTTTATGCTGTCTAGCTCGTTTTTAAGACCACCTTGCATTGCCTGAAACCAGAATGCATCGCGGACACCGTGACTAATCTTCGCTCCCGTTCTGTTCGCACCGTAGAATGGTGTTGTGATATCTTTGAAGAACTGTGAACGATCGGCGGTGACACCTGCACGTATGTCATCGAATATTTTGATTGGCAAGCCATCGGGATTAGCATCCGTCTTGAGCATTATCGGTGTCACTGAACCCATAAGTACTACCCTGGCAACACGTTTAGTGCCATGGCGTCCGATGTAGCGGGCAACTTCTCCACCACCTGTTGAGTGACCTATCAGGGTGATTCCATTCAGGTCGAGTGTTTCGATGAGTTCCGAAAGATCATCAGCGTAAGTGTCCATATCATTACCGTTCCATGGCTGGCTCGAACGGCCGTGTCCACGGCGATCATGAGCGATGCAGCGATAACCGTTGGATGCTAAGTAAACCATCTGACTTTCCCATGCATCAGAATTGAGTGGCCATCCATGACAGAAAACGACTGGTTGTCCAGAACCCCAATCCTTGAAGTAAATTACTGTTCCGTCTTCCGTGGTGAATGTGTTTGATGTTAGATTTTTCATTTTTTATACCTTTTATTTTTTAATTATCATGGATTTAATAATTTCATATTTACTTTAAAGAGCTTTCATATCTTTTGGTTACTTCTTCCCAGTTTACAAGGTTCCAGAATGCTTCTACATAATCCGGTCTTTTGTTATCGATATACTTTGCAGACCAACAATCCCCGCAATAACTAATGCTGCGACTAATTTCATTTTTCCCAACGTTTATTCTCCAAATATTTTTTAGTATTTATTTACAGTTAATCATGGATGATGTACCGAAATGATTTTATCTTTACACGATATTGTCTCATGTCCATCATACTAATGCCACCTCATCGCAATTTTCCAAAACTTTATTTTCTTCATTAATTCTTACGAACAACATAATCGCATTGAGTATGGAAAAAATAATTGCGGAATAATAGAGATGAAATGCCAGGGGAATAACAGCTATTTCAGCAATTACAATTATGTAATTCGGATGTTTAAAATATTTATACAGTCCTTTTTTTATTAAGGGAAATTTCCGAATGTGATAAATTTTTGTGTTCCAGAATTTTCCCAATGATAGAATAATCCAAATTTTAACTGCAATGAGTAAGAAATAAAAAGCGATTAGAAAGGAACTATATGATACAGTTTGCAGCATGGAATATTCAAATATCAATGAGACTATAAACGAAACATGCAGAACTACAATAAACGGATAATGCTTTTCTCCATATTCAATTGCACCATTTTGCAAAAGCCATTTCTCATTTCTTTTAGAAAGTAATAATTCCCCGATCCGCAAAAGAATGATAAACGATATGAAAAGAAGGAAAGTCATTTTAGTTTTTATTCATTTTAAGCAAAAGCATTTCACTCGAGAAACCCGGGCCCATAGACAACATTAATCCGTAACCTTCTTCATAACCTTGAGAAAAGAATCTTTCCAATACATATAGAACGGTAACACTGGACATGTTGCCGTAATCCTTCATCACTTCTCTTGTATTTTTCAGAAAATCTCCCTCTACCGATAATGCCTCTTCATAAGCTGTTAATACTTTTTTACCTCCGGGATGAAAAATAAAATTCTTTATATCTGAAAGTGTCAATTGATGTTTTTCTAAAAATGAATCAACATCGTTCCTAATATTTTCTGATATGATAGTTGGGATATCTTGTGAAAATAAAACCTTAAATCCCTTGTCAAGAAATTCCCATCCCATCACATCAAGTGTATCATAATACAATTTGCTTTGTGTGGCAAGAAAAGTAATTGCGTTTTTTGTTTTATTTGTATGGTTATCTCCGGTAATAATGCATGCAGCAACACCGTCAGCAAACAAACTTGATCCGATGAAATTACTTTTGCTGAAATCATTTCGTAAAAAAGTCAAAGAACACAATTCCACAGTTACAAGTAACACAACCGCATCAGGATTAGCTTTTGCCAGAATGCTCGCTTTTGAAAAACCCGCAACACCTCCCGCACAGCCTAAGCCGAATATTGGAGTGCGGCTGATATTCTGGTTCAGTTTCATTTCGTTAATGATGAGTGCATCTAAACTCGGTGTGGAAAGTCCTGTAGTTGAAATAAAGATTATATCTGTGATTTCATTCTTATTAATTTGTGCTGAAGAAATACATTCTTCAATTGCTTTAACAGAATATTCAAGAGAGACCTTAATATATTCTGCATTATGTTCCTGGAATGTATGGAGAGTGGAATAGTAATCAAGTGGTTTGCAAAAATTTCTTGTTTTTATTTCTGTGTTATCAAAAGCACTCATCATTCTTTCCACTTGCGGAAAAGATGGTGCAAATAATTCCTTGGCATATTGTTTTACTTTTTGTTGATCAACTTTAAAAGGAAAATCAATTTTCGATACGGATGCTAATGAAGGCATAATTTTATAATTCCCAATGTTACAATTTTTTTAGTTTGTCTTTCTTTATAATTTCCCAGAGTCAAAACCTCTTGGACTTGTTTCGATGAAACGCAAAGATTTAACTAGCCGGACTTTCAGTTTGATTGACTAAATAATTTTCCATACCCATTTGATCAATCTGTGCACGTTGTATTTCAGCCCAATCAACATGACCTTCTTCCATTTTAAGAATTTTGGATAGTAGGTCAACAGTCCCTTGATCATCAACCTCACGGGCAAGTTTGATTGCTTCATTATAAGAGTGTACCGCATCAAGTTCATCTTGGTCGTCGTTACGAATCATTTCCGAAACAGTTTTACCGATCTTTATAGAATTGAGTTTAGACACTGTTGGAGCACTATCAAAAAAAATGATTCGTTCGATAAGCCATTCGGCGTGGTGCATTTCATCCATTGCCTGTTTTCTAATAGCGAGGTGAAGTTTATTATAACCCCAGTTTTCACACATCTCGGAATGTACCATGTACTGATTAATGGCAGTAAGTTCATCTGCCAGAAGCGAATTTAAAACCGTAATTAATTTTTCATTACCTTTCATCGATGTTCTCCTTAAAAATTGGGTTGATATTTTTTTTTGAAGTTATTACTTCAAATTCGATTTTAAACTATCATCGGAATAAAGCCAAAACAATCGTTCGATGGGATGAAAAAGGAACTACATCTTTGGGGTGAGACGGTTGATTAATACATAAACCTGTAAAACGAAACTTAAAAGTACAATCATCGATTGGATAGTCTCCTCAATTAAATTCTTGATTTTTTGGACACGATTTTCGAACAAGCGTGCCCGGCTAAACGGGGATTAATCCCACCTAATGCGGACGAATATTTATTTTATTAACTTCTAAAATAGACAAACGTTAATCCTTTCCTCCGTGACAACTTTCCCTCTACAAGAAAATGTAAGTTGCCATCTGCAGCATATTTTGATTTGGCATAGGATATTCCATCTCCCACATCATAAAGAAATAACTAATTTTCTTCCTCTGTAATGACAGATATTAAAATATATAATTTATATTTGCATCAATTTTTAGTAGAAAATAACTGAACCATCATTCCGAACTTATATTAATTAGGAGTCCAAGGTTTTTGACAATTAAAAATGTATTTCTCATTTGGTTAACGGTTGGCTGTTTCATTTCTGTGACTCCGCAGAGTGTTACGGACAGTTTAGAAATTTACAACCCTTTTGATCAGCATGATGATATTCGGCGAATTATCAATACCGAATTTACCATACTCGGAATAAGTAATAATTCTTTAATAAAGAAGTTTCAATCAGACTTAAAAAGAGAGGTTGAAAAATCAGATACGCTTCAAGCAGCAAAAATTCATGTTAAAATCGGTGATATCTATTTTACAACATCCATTTATGATTATGCTCTCGACTCCTATTTCAAAGCCTTAAGGATTTTTGAATCTGCAAAGGATACTTTGAACATTGCAAAAACTAAACTGAAACTGCGACGAGCATATTACTTTGCCGACCTGCTTCCGCTTGAAGATTATTTTTCAGAAGTCGATGAATTACTAAAAAATTCTAAAGATTATGAATCACTTGCACTTGTATTCTATGTTAAGTGGATGCTGGCAAAAAATGAAGATGAGAAAAAGGAATTTCTCGAAAAAGCTTTAACAATTCAGTCTCTTGTTATTGCAGAAAACCCCCAGGATAAATCACATAAATATTATCTCGCTAATTTCCTGAATGCTGCCGGTAAGTTGGAAGAATCAATTAAAATTGCTGAATCAATCGGTGACAATTGGCTTCTGGTTCTTTACCTTAACAATCTAGGTTATAGATACGTAAAGCAAGGTGATTATAAAAGTGCGTTAAATATTTTTAACCGAACACTTGTTATAAGTAAAAAAGAGAGATATAAAACTCTTTTGAGAAATGTTTATGAAAATTTAGCGAGAATTTACAGATTACAAGGTAATTGGAAAAAATCCGCAAACTACATGCAAATAACAAAAGGAATAACCGAAAGTTTGTATCTGGAGCGGTCTTCACTGCAGTTGAGCGAACTTAAAGTCAAATATGACTCGGAAAGAAAAACCTTTGAAAATCAACATTTAAAAGAAGAACAGCAAAACCTTTCAAAAAGTTTTTCATTTCAGAAGGAATTCAACTTGCTGCTAATTTTTGCAATTAGTTTTATAGCGATAATGCTTTTTTATGTCTATTTAATTAATCGTAAACTTAAAAAAGTCAACACTCTACTTGATTCCCAAAACATGCATGTTCTGGCAAAACAGGCTGAGTTGGAAAAACTAAATAATATTTTGTTAGAAAGTGAACGGAATCTTAAAGATGCACAATCTACTGCTCAACTTGCTAATTGGGAATTAAATCCACTTAATAATCAATTAACATTCTCAGAACAATTCTATATCATATTCAATATTCCGAATACTAAAAGTATTGGTTTAGAAATGATACTTTATAATATTCATACTGATGATAAATTTAAGTTTGAACGATTTTTCGATTTGAGTGAAGATAATATTTCTGAAAATATGATTGAAGTGCGACTAATTTTCAATAATAACCCGAAGTGGATTAAATTAAAAAAAATAGTTATGAGAAATGAACATGGGGTTATTGAAAAACTTTCAGGTACCGTTCAAGATATTTCTGATATTAAGGAAGAAGAAGAAATTAAAATTCAAATTGCTGAACAACAGTCTTTTACAAAACAGTTGATTCATTATCAAGAGGAAGAACGAAAAAGAATAGCGGGGGATTTACATGATGGTTTGGGGCAAAATGTTCTTCTTATAAAAAATAGAGCTTTACTCGGATTACAGAATGATGCTCTTGACGAAAACTTAAAAAAACAATTTTCTGAAATTGATAAATTGAGTTCGATCGTTTTAGATACAACTAAAGAAATTGCATTTAACTTAAGACCCGCTCATCTTGAAAGATTGGGTTTAACTGATACAATTATAACTACTTTGGAGCAGTCCGGGGCTACCTCTAAAACCGATTTTAAATTCAACATTGAACAAATAGATAATAAACTTAGTAAAGAGAATGAAATTAACTTATTCAGAATTATTCAAGAAGCGGTAAATAACATTTTGAAGCACTCTGAAGCAAGCAACGCCCTTTTAGAAATAAAGAATAATAATGACAAAATATTAGTTACAATTGCTGACGACGGAAAAGGTATAGAAAATTCGAAAAAAGAAAAATCTAAAGAAGGATTCGGCTTGAGAAATATGATGAGCGGGTTCAGATGTTAAACGGTGAAATCGAAATCAAATCGAATGACCCGAAAGGAACTAAAATAAAAATCTCAATTCCAATGGAAAAATTATGAATAGTATAATCAAACTTGTTATTGCAGATGATCATCCTTTACTACGTGAAGGGTTAGTGCAAATTTTACAAAAGCAGTCTAATTTCAAAGTAATGGGGGAGGCATCAAACGGGGAAGAAGCAATAAAATTAATTAAAGAGAAACAACCCGATATTGCCATTCTCGATGTGCAAATGCCCGTACTTGACGGTTTTGAAGTTGCAAAAACAGTCTTAAGAGATTTTCCTAAAACAAAAATTATTTTTCTCACTATGTATAAAGAAGAAAGACTGATTAAAAAAGTTTTTGAGCTTGGCATTAAAGGTTATGTGCTTAAAGAAAGTGCTGTTAATGATATTGTAAACTCTATTAACGATGTATCAAATGATAAATTTTATTTGAGTCCTCAAGTCTCTCACATTCTTCTTAAATCAATTTCACAATCAAATGGAAAGAATGAATTGACTCAATCTGAACAAGCAATTATTAATCTAATCGGAAAAGGAAAAAGCAGTCAGGAAATTGCGGATGAATTATTCATAAGTCCCAAGACAGTAAGGAATCACCGAAGTAACATTTACAAAAAACTCTACGTCAACTCAAAAGCCGAAGTTATTACAAAATCTATGCGTGGCGAAATATAATAAGTCACCTTACCTGCCTGCGCCTGCATAGGCTGGCGTAAAAGTTTTATCTCTGTGTAACTCTGAGACTTCCCTGTCTGCAACAGGCAGGTCGGTGGCACTCTGTGTAATAAAGACCAACAAATAACACAGAGAAACACTGAGCAGGCACAGAGAACCACAGAGAAAGTATCTTTTTTTCAATTCTTGCGTAAGGTGACTTAATAATACACACAACAAAGCAAAATAATTTAAGCCCCCATTGGGACGGAATAATATAATCTGCTCTATTTAAAATATTTCCGTTGCAATATTTTAGCTCATTCAATATGGGCGATTCATTCACCGGCTTTCCTCACCAACTATGATACTAATCACATTTGTCACCCCCCAAACGTGGGATTGTAGAAAGACACTACAAGTTTCATATTGCAAATGAAATTTAATAAACCAAAAGGAAGCGTCATGAAAAAAATACTTACGTTCTTAATTATAATAATTACTTTTTCTGTTTGTGAAGCACAAACTGCAACTTCGCCTTCCACAGGAAGTGGAACTTTGGCTGATCCTTATCAAATCGCAAATTTAAATAACCTTTATTGGATTGCCGAGAACTCCTCTCGATGGGCTTCACACTATATTCAAACTGCCGACATTGACGCTTCTTCAACTTCAACCTGGTTCACAGGCGAAGGTTGGATACCAATTGGAGATAATACAACAAATTTTACTGGAAGTTATAATGGGCAGTATTATACTATTACCGGTTTATTTATCAATAGAGCCACCACGGATTATATTGGATTATTCGGGAAAACCAATGGTACTAACATAGCGAGTGTTAATCTATCAAGCGTAAATATTACAGGAAAAATTGGTGTCGGTGGACTCGTAGGGGGTAATTATTTTTCAACAATTTCAAACTGCAGTTCTTTCGGAGTTATCTCTGGAACTGATGCTACTGGTGGACTTGTTGGAGCAAATTTAAGCACTTCAACCATTATAAATAGTTATTCAGGCGGAACGGTTACTGGAACAAGTTTTTCTACTGGAGGTCTCTGCGGACGTAATGATTGGTCTTCTATTTCAAATAGTTATTCCACTGCATCCGTGATTGGTAGTATTTATGTCGGTGGTTTCGTTGGTGAGAATAATAATGCGGCAACTATCAAAAATTGTTATGCTACTGGATCTGTCCATTGTACTGCTGCACCAGGATCTGTGGCGGAAAGACTAGTTGGTGGTTTTGTTGGAGTACATTTTGCTAGTTCGACTATTTCAAAGAGCTACTCAACAGGTTTGGTCACCGGAAGTCATGTGGATCATGGAGGGTTTATCGGAAATAAAAGTAATAATGCAGTTGTAACAGATTGTTTTTGGGATACTGAATCCTCGCAAAAGGCAAATTCAAAAGGTGGAACAGGCAAATCAACTTCCCAAATGAAAACCATGTCCACATTTACAACTGCGGGTTGGGATTTTATCAATGAAATAGCGAATGGGACCAACGACTATTGGGGCTTGGATGGTTCTGTAAATAATGGTTACCCGAACTTAAGATTCAATAGAACACCGCCTTATGTTCAAAATTTTGATGGAGTAGCAGCACCGGAATTACCTTATGGTTGGAAAATTGAAAACACTAATCAAGATGAAAGACAATGGACAAATTCAACACTGTATCCACATTCATCACTAAATTCTTTACGTTATCAATATATTAATTCAAGCCCAGCAAATGATTGGATATTTAGTCCAGGTATTGATCTAGTTTCAGGTACAGACTATGAAGTATCCTTTTGGTACAGACAAGAAGGTGGTTTTGGATCCGAAAAACTTGAAGTAAAGTATGGTTTATCTCAATCTTCTGCGAGTATGACATCTGCTGCAGTATTTAGTAAAGAGGACATAACAACTACTACTTATACCAAAGGTACGGGAACTATCTCTGTCATAAGTTCTGGTAGATACTATATTGGTTGGCATTGCTTCAGTATTGCAAACCAAAGTGATTTATATATTGATGATATTTTAATTAGGGTCAAACCTACTGCTAGTGTAACAGCGGTTATTCCGAGTAATAATCTTGATCCTATTGATTATACTGGAACAGGAACAACAATACAATTTACGGGTGCAAATGCCGCTCCGTTAGATTTAACAGTCGATGTCATTACATCAAATCCTGGAGGAACCCCACCAGGGGGTCTAACAAATATGGCATCAAACTATTGGACTGTAACGGTAAACAGTGGAGGTGTCGATGGTACATATTCAATATCGTTTGATGTTGCAGATTTAGCTGGAGTAACTAACTATGAAACATTACATTTAATTAAGCGCAATAATGCAAGTGGGATTTGGACTGATTATGGTGTAGCGAATTTTATTGCTGGTACTAAACTAACTTGGAACGGTTTTACAAGTTTTAGTGATTTTGGTATTGGAGGCGGGAATGATAATCCCCTCCCCGTAGAATTAACCTCCTTCACTGCTTCGATTGTTGGTAATAATGTAAACCTTATTTGGCAAACAGCAACGGAAGTAAATAATTATGGATTTGAAGTTGAACGTGCTGTAAACCTCCGAGGTTTGGAGGATGAAAACGGTAACCAAAACCTCGGAGGTTTTGAGACCATTGGATTTGTTCAAGGAAATGGTAACTGCAACTCACCTAAAGAGTACAGCTTTACGGATAAATCTACAACCACAGGAAAGTTTGCTTATCGTCTTAAACAAATCGATAACGATGGTAAATATTCATATAGCGATATTGTAGAAGTTGAATTAAACAACATTCCGACTGAGTTTGCACTTTATCAGAATTACCCGAATCCTTTTAACCCGAGTACAACAATAAAATATGCTCTTCCGATGGATTCAAAAGTTGTTTTGGAAGTCTATAATATTGTCGGACAAAAAGTAAAAACACTAATCAACAACGAAAACAAAGAAGCCGGATATCATCAAGTAAACTTTAATGCGAATGAGTTAGCTACCGGAATTTATATCTATAGACTAACAGCAAATAATTTTACTTCCACAAAGAAGTTTGTGTTGATGAAGTAAAAAAAAATCATCTAATATTTATAAAAGACGCAGTTTTAACTGCGTCTTTTTATTTCTACCGCACCTAAAAATTTGCTTTTACTTAATGTTTTGCACCTTAAATAATTGCTTTGTAAGACGTAGGTTCAATCAAACATTCATCAAATTTACCTAGCAAAGATTTCCGTTAAGCGGAAAAATCTGTTTGTCCCGACAAGTCGGGAATTTTTCCGTAGGAAATCTTTGCAGTACAGAAAAATCAATTCCCTAATACAAGCAATTATTTAAAGTGCCTGTTTCTTTTGCTACTTTTCTTTCGCAAAGAAAAGTAGAGGACATTTATGATGAGATAATATTATTCGTACTTAAAAAAATCCTTTCACGCAACGGGGTGAAATGATAATAGCTAATCGAAAGACAATACCACAAAACCCCGAAGGGGTGATATAAACTCCTAAAGCTCAGAATGAAAAAAACTAATGAGGCTATCATTTTAGTTGATTTTCTATTTCTGAATAGGTCCTCCTATTAATTTAATAGGAGAACCTATAAAAATCTTACTGTTTCCCTTCCTTTTTGATGTCCCTCCTATAAAATTCATAGGTTGGTGATATTTTTTTATCGGCTGACTTATGATATTTAAAGGCTGAGGATACTTTTTCCAAGGAGGTCGAGAACAATTTTTTAACAGTCGTGGGAACTTTCTATAGGATATCCAATTTCTAAAATGTAGGGAACGGTCGCGACCGTTCCCTACACAAATGGATAATTCTCAGTTAATAATAAATCATAAAACATGGAGACCATAATTCCAAGGAGGTAGAGAACTATTTCTCGACAGCAAACAGATGCTGATATACATCAGCATGACATCAGGGTTAGTAGATGCTACATAAAAAACCTCCGGGGTTTTCAAAACCTCGGATGTTTGGGAACTTGGGAAACGATAGGTTTTTTTGAATGTAATGGCAATTCAAATTCACATCAATAAAAAAGTTAGTTTTATTCCAAGGAGGTCGAGAACCATTTCTCGAAAGCCGGAGGAACTTTCTATAGAATGTCCAATTTCTAAAATGTAAGGAACGGTCGCGACCGTTTCCTGCTTTCGAGAAGTGGTTCTCAACAGCTTTGGGATGTTTTTCTATTTTCGATACATAACCTGAATAAATTAAACACTGAATGATTTTAACTGCTAAATTTTACACTAATTTTTATTACTTTTGTTATGTATGAAAACAACATTTGAAAATTATTTAAACTCCGTTTCAAAAAAATTTAATAATCCGGAAACTTCCGAAATGGGTTACAGAACCGATTTCGAGATTTTATTAAAAGATATATTTCAAACTATTAATGTTACAAGATTTGATCACGATCCTAAAGCTAAAGGGGGTAATAAACCCGATTTTGTTATTCTAAAGTTTGATATACCCATTCTATACATCGAAACAAAAGATATTGGCATTTCATTAGATAAAATTGAAAAATCCCAACAAATGGTAAGGTACTTCGGTTATATGAATTTAGTACTTACCGACTACCTTGAATTCCGGTTTTACAGAAATGGTCAGCGGTATGATGAACCGATTAAAATTGCCGACTATGATCTCCATAAAAGAACTATTTCTTACCACCCTCAAAATTTTGAACATCTTTCAAAAACATTAGTTGACTTCACTTTATCCCAAAAAGAACCGATTAAAAACGGACTTCATCTTGCTAAAATTATGGGGGGCAAGGCTCAACGTATTCGTGAAAATTTATTACGGTTTCTTTCAAATGATTCAGAAAAAAATTCCGAAATCAAAAAGATATATAAAACTCTTCAAAAGTTATTGGTTCACGATTTAAATGACGACTCTTTTGCTGATATGTATGCTCAGACTTTAGTTTACGGATTGTTTGTTGCACGATACCACGATACTTCCCCGGAAAATTTTTCCCGTAGAGAAGCCCGTGAACTTGTTCCAAAATCAAATCCTTTCCTTCGTCATTTTTTCGATCATATTGTTGGTCCCGATTTCGACAAACGCCTTGAGTTTATTGTCGATGAGCTGTGTGAAGTTTTTTCTCATGCAAATTTACCCGAATTAATGAAGCAGTATTTTAGAGATGACTTGTGGGGAAATTCTGAAGAAGGTTCCGACCCCGTTATTCACTTTTATGAAGATTTCTTGAGGGAATATGATGCTGACCTCCGTAAGAAATTAGGCGCTTATTATACTCCTCAACCGGTAGTAAAATTTATTGTCCGTTCTGTAGATTATCTTCTTTCAAAAGAATTTGGTTTGTTTAACGGATTAGCCGATACAACTAAAACTGAAAGCGGAATTCATAAAGTTCAGATTCTTGACCCGGCTGTAGGAACAGGAACTTTTTTAAGTGCGGTTATCACTAATATTTACCAAAACTTAAAAGATAGAGGACAAATTGGAAGATGGACGACTTACGTTCATCACGATTTACTGCCGCGTATTCATGGATTCGAAATTATGATGGCGCCATATACTATTGCACATCTTAAACTCAGCATGGCTTTTAAAGCAACCGGCTTTAAACACTTTAATAAACGTCTCGGAATTTACCTTACTAACTCATTAGAAGAAGCCGATAATAAACTTGATTTATTTACCGGTTTCGGGTTTGCCGAAAGCATCGCCGAAGAATCTAAAGAAGCTGCCCAAATTAAAAATGATACACCTATTATGGTTGTTATCGGTAATCCCCCTTACAGTGTCAGTTCTTCAAATAAAGGGAAATGGATTACAGATTTAATAAAAGTTTATAAGAAGGATTTGAACGAGAGAAAAATAAATCTTGATGATGATTATATAAAATTTATCCGTTACGCAGAACACCATATTGAAAAGAATGGGAGCGGTATTGTTGCTATGATTACCAACAATTCATTTCTTGACGGCATTACTCATCGACAAATGAGAAAACATCTCCTCGAAACATTTGATAAAATTTATATTCTTGATTTACACGGTAACGCAAAGAAAAAAGAAACCGCCCCCGATGGAAGTAAAGATGAAAATGTCTTTGATATTATGCAGGGAGTTTCTATCTCTATAATGATTCGAAAAAATGAAAAAAAAGATAAACCCGCAGTTGTTAAGTTTGCAGAGCTTTATGGAAAACGTGAAGTAAAGTTTAAAGAACTTATTGATACTGATATTGATGTAATTAAATGGGATAATATAGAGATACAAGAACCAAACTTTTTCTTCGTACCAAAAGATTTTAAATCAAATGAAGTTTATAAAAGCTGGATTAAGTTAGATGAGTTAATGAACGAATTTAACTCTGGTATACAATCAAAAAGAGATAAAATTTGCTTTCCCATAAAAACAAAAGAATTGCTAGAAATAATAAGAACCTTTGAACTTAATGAGGAATCATTAATAAGATCCATATTATCGTTACCAATTGACGGTCGAGACTGGACCATTAAATGGGCTAAAAAAGATTTATTAATTGGTTACGAAATTAAGCCAATTCTTTATCGTCCGTTTGATATAAGAGATTCTGCTTATACTGGAAGAGCTAAAGGTTTCTTGGCTTATCCGAGAGAAAAAACTTTTAAGCATTTCCTAAAAGATAACTACGGAATTATTACAGTTAGACAGCAGAGCACTTTTGATTTTCAACATATTTTAGTTACTAAAAATATGATCGAAAGCGGAGCAATTTCACTGCAAACCAAAGAATGGGGATACATCTTTCCTCTTTACCTCTACTCCGAAGACGGTTCAAAAGTCCCAAACTTAAATCAGGGAATTGTTAAAGAGATAGAAAAGATAACCGGCAAAACCGAGCCTGAAGAGATATTGGATTATATTTATGCAGTGCTCCACTCCCCATCCTACAGAGAAAAATATAAAGAGTTTTTAAAGATAGATTTTCCCCGTGTTCCATATCCAAAAGATAAAACCACCTTCAAAAAACTTGTTAATCTTGGCACCGAACTTAGAGAACTACATTTATTGGAATCCCCTGTAGTAAACAAGTTTATTACAACATTTCCAAAAGACGGTACATGCGAAGTTGAAAAAATAACATACATAAAAGAGAACGGAGTTTCGATAGGTGAAGTCTGGATAAACAGCGAACAATATTTCGGTAAAGTCCCCGAAACCGCATGGAATTTATATATAGGGGGTTATCAGCCTGCACAAAAATGGCTTAAAGATCGTAAAGGGCGGGTCTTAACCAATGAAGATATAGAGCATTATCAAAAAATAATAATCGCCTTATCAGAAACCGACCGCATAATGAAAGAGATAAATAAAATAGAATTTTGTTAATTCAGCATGACACACTCCAACCATGCATTCATTCTGAAATACTTAAAATTACTCAATGAATACCAGCCTCAGCTCTTGAAGCCTCAATATTATTAATAAAAAATGAAGGGGATACTCCGGTTGCCTGTTTAAAAATTTTTGTAAATGTAACACGGTTATTAAATCCGGCTTTATTTGCAATCCCTGCCATATTAAGATTTTTTACTTCATCCGAAGAAATAATTTTGATTGCCTCTTTTATCCTGTAATCATTAATAAAATTGAGGAAATTCTTATCATATTTTTTTTGAATAGCAGTGAGCAGATATGTTCTATTAGTTTTTAGCTTCTGTGCTAATGAGATTAGAGATAAATCCGGTTCTAAATATACTTTATCTTCTGTCATCATTATTTCAAGCTTTCCAATTATTTCATCAATTTTCTCATTATCAATATCTCTTCGTTTCTTTTCAATTTCAGGAATATCGATTTTTTCCAATTCGTTATCATTGAAAGTATTTTGTTCATCATCACTAATATGAGAAAATGATTCTATATTTGGGGATAATGCTAATTGTACGTTTTTCCCAATCAATATTTTATAAGAATTTCTTAATCGAATAAAAAAGATAATAATTACAAGAAGGGAAATTGCAGCTAGAATTAATATGGCTATATATAGATTCCTTTCACGCAAATAATTATCTCTCTGTTTTGCGGCGGTCTCATAATTATGTTCGGCAAAAGTATGCATTAATCTAGAACGATTAAAGAGAGAATCCGCCTCACGTGTTGAATTGAGGAGAAGCAACAGATACTTATTTGCATCAGCATACTTACCCAATTCCCCGTAAACATTTGAGTAATTTGTATATAAATCAATCTTGAACTTCAAATCGGGATAACTTTTTTCTAACTCTTCAGCTCTCTTCAGATAAATAAGGGAAGAATCATATTTACCATTTTGATAAAGAATTTCGGCTTTCCCGATGTAATAACCGGAGAGTTCAATTGTTTGTTTTAATTTTTCTGTTAAAGGTTTTCCTATATTATAGTATTCGTTAGCTTTGTCGTATTTCTTTTGAAGTAGAGAAACCTCAAGCAGTTTTCTATAGATATAGGGAAGCCCTGAAGAATCAGCATAACTCATTTTAGAATTGCTATAGCGATTTAATGAATTTAAAAAATAATTCTCTGATTCATCAAATTTCCGCTCTTTTATTTTTATCAATCCGAGGTTATTCTGAATGATTTTAAATCTCCAATTAGAATTTTGATAATTCTCTTGGTGAAGAATTTGTTTGTAGATTATTTCTGCATCTTCATATTCACCTGCATAATAATGTACATCTGCTATTAATTGTAACGCACCGGACACATCCTCTACATTCCCGTATTGAAGAGAAAGATCCCTAGATTTCATGGCAAATATTAATGCTGAGTCAGCCATTGAGTTATCTCTAAAGGCTATTGCTTTAAATACATAGGAAGCGTTAAGCAAATAATTGTTTTCATCCCTTAAAGCCAGTTCGGTGGCTTCGTTGAGCATTTTTATTTTCTCATCAAATGGGTAAAATCTGTATGAATGAATAAGAGTTTTTATGTATAAAGATTTATTCTTTAGATCAGGAGTAACCTTAAGTAACTTATCGCTTAAGGTCTTTGCTGAATCGTAAATGGAGATATACATTATCTTGATAAGTTCTTCTTCTATATCAGAAGTATTACCGGGGTTTGATTTTACGATTAAGCTAATTAAACTGTCGGTTTTGTTTCCGTATTGCCCGAAAAGCAAAACTTGTAAGAATAGAAAAAGTATCAGAATTTTTATCATTTTTAAGTACTGAAAAGTTGTAATAAATATAGCCATTGCCCATGACTCTCCAAAAGTAACTAAAAAAATATTCCCCACCAATCTATTGTAAAAATTGACCAATTTTATCCGAAAAAACAAGCTTGATGGATAAGATTGGCCAATCTTATCCACTTAACTCTTTACAATTTTTTTTTAGAATATATATTGGGTGCCAGGCTTTGGGCAATTTGTACAGTTCTTCTTTCCCCGACTCACAAGCAGGTTGATTATAGCAGAAATAAAAATAGCACAAGTTCAAGTTTTCATATTATTAAATAATAAAATATCAAGGTATGAGCATGAAAGTACTACAAAAAAATCTACTACTGTTTATTTTTTCTCTGGGTTCTATCTTTTTAATAATCAATAATATTTCCTGTTCTGATAAATTAAAAGACAATTCACCGAAAGATTCAAATTTGATTAATGCTTTGCAATCTAATCAATATGGGTTAGTTTATCTTGCGCTTGCAACATCGGCATATTCTGATCCTAAAAACATAGGTAATATAGTTGACAGCATTAAAATTAGATTAAAGTCATTTCCGCAAATACCGAATCCATCTAACTTTGCGTTTTCCCCTTCTGCACAATGGAATCTTGAATGGGGACCTTCAATGGCGCCCGATAACTCCAATTTTGTGTTTATAGTAAACTATGGAACAGTTGATACAATGTATTTTCGTGCAATAGTCTTACGGGGAACAGATGTTTCCTCTTCAGATACCGGGCTTATTAACCAGTTATTCCAAGATTTTTCGGCTTTTCAACAATTTCCCTGGAATGAATTCCTTTATGATTCGTTGAAGGATTATAATGTTTATAACCGGAATATTAATATAACAGATACTTCTGCGCATATAGCTTTCGGATCAGCAGAAGCTTTAAGAAAAGTGCTAAGCCTTACACCTGAATTTTTAGCAGATTCAGGAGCTATAGGTTCGGGTAATTTAATACAATATCTTCAATCTGTTGAAGCTGAAAACCAAAACATACCACTTATTATTACAGGGCATAGCCTGGGTGGGGCGCTTACGCAAGCTGTATCAGCATTTCTCGCATGGCAGTTAGGCAATGCTTACCAGGCAGGTAATCAACCAGTCTGTAGTTTAATTATTCCAAACGCATTTGCCCCGCCTACTGTGGGCGACAGCAGTTTTGTAGAGTTTTATGATTCTATATATCCCAATAATTACTATTGGTACAATGTCTCGGATATAGCTCCTAAAGCTTATGTGTGTGTGGACAGCGTAAAAGTTTTATGGGGAGCTTATCCAGATTCTCACAGCAAAAGTGGTTTCGGTGCATCTTGCCCTGACTGGCTTGTTAATACTATAGATTCTTTACAGCCGCTTTTACCTAATTATGCAAGACCATCAAATAATATTATTTGCTTTACTGCTTCATATTTACATAACCCTGATACCTTGTTCATTAATTTTGGTGCATGGTACACTCAATTAATTTATCAGCACTTCCCCCACTGTTATTACACTTATTTAAGTAAGATGCCGGAGTTAGCCCCTTACAACCCTTATAAATATTAGGGAAATTATTATGGAAGAAGCAATTACACAACAACAAACAACTGAAGTTACCATAAGGAACCTGCTTCCTGAGGAGATGTTCATCATAACGGATCTGGCTGCCATGGCAGGAACAAATCCCGGTATAAATGATGGAGAATTTCTTTTTAAAGCAGATAACAACGGCTTTATTGCCGCAATAGAAGATAATAAAGTTAATGGAACAATTGCGGTAATAAAATACCCAAATAATCTTGCTTTCATTGGACTTCATTTTGTTGTTGAGCATTACCGGAACAGCGGCTTAATGGAAAAACTTTTATCCGTTGCTCTGGATATTGCCGGTGAAAGAAACATCGGAGTAAACTGCAAGGAAGAGTATGTATCACTTTATGAAAATGCGGGCTTTAAACCGGCATTTAAAATTATAAGCTATGAAGGAATATCTGACGGAATATTAAATGAACTGCCTCAAAACATCAACAGTCCGCATTTAACTCCTTACGATAAAGTATATGATTACTACGGAAAAACCTTTCCCTATGAAGGAAAGATGTTCTTTAATCAATGGCTGAATCAACCCCAAAGTCTTCTGTTCGGCAAATACGAGAATGATAAATATAAAGGGCTCGGCTTGTTAAAGCCATGCAGAAAAGGTTTCAGGTTATCTCCGCTAATAGCTGATGATCGGGAATCTGCTAAAGAAATTTTAACATCTCTTGTTTCACATTACCCGGCAGGCACACCGTACTATTTAGATATACCTGTACAGAATATGGATGGTATTAATCTGGCGGAGGAACTAAAACTGAAAAAGATTGGAGAGGCATTAAGAATGTACAAAGGAAAAGAACATAAAATATCATTAAATAATATTTACAGTTTTACTAGTATGGAAATTGGATAATTAACAATAATAAATAGTATTTCAATCTTTTAAAGAAAGGAGTTCTTTTATGGCATGTGCAGATGCACCTTATTTATCATCAATTGCGTTGTGGCCTTTAAGCTGGGCACCGGAAGGATGGATGCTTTGCCAGGGTCAGTCCTTAGCAGTATCACAATACCAGGCGCTATATTCATTGCTTGGAAATACTTTTGGTGGTACTACCAATACAACCTTTAACCTGCCGGATATGAGAGGTCGCTTTCCGCTCGGCGCTGGTCAGAACCAGAAAACAGGTACCAACTATGCTGTCGCAGCTAAAAATGATATGGAGAAAGTAACTCTTACTGTAAACCAAATGCCGCAGCATAGTCATCCGGCAACATTTACACCTGGATCTGCTTTTAACATTAAAGTAGCTATTCCGATTCAAAACGGATTTTCCACCGGAGGTACAAACCCCGCAGGAAATTATTTAGGAACGTCTGATGGTGGCAATATATATTATCCCGATGCTGCACCAGGTGAGTTTTTAGCTCCCCCGCAAGTAACGGTTACAGGTGGGTCAGGTTCTGTAACAGTAGGCAATAATGGTGGTTCTCAGCCATTTTCAATTATGCCGTCATATTTAGCTTTGAATTATATGATTTGTGTATCTAATGGTATTTATCCCGTAAGGCCGCAATAAAAAACGGTTTTAAGTTACAGCTTATAAACACCTCTTAAACAAAGGAAGTGTTTATTAAACTTTATAGTATTTAATATTTTTAAAATTTTTATTAAAGAGGTTTTATGAAAACTAAACTACTTGTTATTGCAGCAGTTCTGTTCTTTTCGAATGGTTCTTTTGCACAAATATCTATAACATCTTCAACTTTTACTTATTCTCAAAATTTTGATGGATTGGCAAATTCCGGAGGACCAGCGTATACATGGACTGATAATTCAACCATAGCCGGCTGGTATTCTAACCGCACGCAATATGGTGTAAGTACTGGTTCTTTTACAACTCCATTTTTATATAGTTTAGGTGCCGCAGCAGCAAGTGATAGAGCGCTAGGATCAATGACTAGTCCAACAACTACTCCTATTTATTACGGAGTAAGATTTATTAATAATTCTGGTTCAACAATTACGCAAATACCTATAAGTTATACAGGCGAGCAATGGAAACTGGGATCGGATGCAGGTGTTCAAACAATAACTTTTGCTTATCAAATAAACGCATCAAATCTTACTTCAGGCACATGGACGAATGTAGCAGCTTTAAATTTTTCAAGCCCGAATAATTCCATTTTAGGTGCTCAAGGTGACGTATTAGACGGAAATGCATCTGGTAATAAAACAGCAATTAGCGCTACAATTACCGCTATCTCCTTGGTTGATGGGGATGAAATTTGGTTTAGATGGCAGGATAATGATGACGCCGGAACAACTGATAAAATTCTTGCAGTTGATGATTTTTCTTTTAATCAAAACGGAGATCCCCTTCCCGTAGAACTTACTTCCTTCTCAGCACTATTAATTAACAAAGAAGTAAAACTTAACTGGCAGACGGCAACAGAAATTAATAATTATGGATTTGAAATAGAGAGGTCAGAAAACAGAAGTCAGAAGTCGGAAGGAAATAATACTGAACAAGTTTGGGAAACAATTGGCTTTGTAGAAGGTAACGGCAATTCAAATTCACCCAAAGAGTATTCATTTACAGATGCTTCGGCTATGCTCAGCACAAGTTCTTCTTCATCGTTTGGCGCAAGTAAATTAATATACAGATTAAAACAAATAGATACAGACGGAAAATATGAATATAGTAATGAAATTGAAGTGGACTTTGATGGACTTCCCTCTCAATTTTCACTTGAACAAAATTATCCTAATCCTTTTAATCCCTCTACAAAAATCAAATATGTCATTCCCGTTGTAGAGACGGGGCATGCCCCGTCTCTACGAGTGGCGTTAAAGATATTCGATGCTCTTGGAAATGAAGTAGCAACATTAGTTAATGAAGTAAAAGAACCGGGCTTTTATGAGATAGACTGGAATGCAAACGGTTTATCGAGCGGTGTTTATTACTATAGATTAACCGCTTCAGGCGGAGCCGGCAGTTTTACCCAATCTAAAAAATTAATGCTGATAAAGTAGAACTGATGAGCTTTCTTTTATATTAGGATTCGTTTGATACTTGATATTGCGATAAACGAGCAAAAGCTTGTTTGCAAGAAAGGAATGTATTTGTGAAATGGTTCAGGAAAAGGTTTAGTCCATTTTTTTATTCCGGCAGGTTAAAAATATTTTTTGCGAATCTGTCGGAGTCTTTCGAGACAATCATATTTGCAATCTATGTCTTTTTTATAATTGGAATTTTGGGTTATCTTTTTTTTATAAATAAATAATAACGAGGCTGACTTGAATAGAAACAATGATTGGAATATTTCAATGGGAGATTATATAAATCCGAATAGCGATTATTCCGAAATCCAAAAATGGATAAGAAGAAGAGAAATAATGTTTGGGAGAATTTTTCTATCAATAGGTTTTTGGGCTGCATTTACACTGTTTACAATTATTTTAAGTTTTATATCATCTATCTAAATCAATTAATACGGTATAAAAACCTAACCGATAAGCATGAATAAAAATAAATATTATCTGATAGAAAAAATTATAGCCGCTGTTCTACTTGTAATCCTTTTACCAATACTAATTGCGATTGCTTTAGTTGTTTTTTTAGAAACCGGATCCAATCCAATTTTTATCCAGAAGAGAGGCTTATCTTTTAAAAAGAATTTTTCTCTTTATAAATTCAGAACGCTAAAAAATACAGTTCATTCAGAAAATGAAAGTGAAATCTTTAATAAGATAGGTTCTTTCTGCCAGGTGCTTATAACAGGAAGAATTTTAAGAAAAACCGGTCTGGATGAACTGCCGCAATTATTAAATATTATAAAAGGAGAAATGAGTTTTATAGGACCACGCCCATTATCCTTAGAAGACCTTCAGCTAATTAAAAAAACATCTCCTTTACTTTATGTAAAGAGAGAAAGCATAAGTATAAAACCGGGTATCACAGGATACTGGCAGGTTTTCGGCAGCAGGAATTTAGGAACTTCTAATCTTATAAAAATGGACTACTTCTATTATAAAAACGTTTCTCTCTTTCTAAATCTGAAAATCCTACTTAGGACAGTTAAAGTTATTGCCTTAGGAATACATTCTGATTCACTAAATTCAAACTGCACATATAGTGAACACAAAAAATCTTTTGCGTCATTATAACAATTAGATTGTATCTTTAACTATTCCTGTGTGATTGGATGAAAAATGCTTTGTTGTTTTTGTAAATGTAAGCCCTCTTCCCGCATTGCGGGGAGATGACTTGGGTGAGTTGTGTAACTGTTTTGCTTTATGCAGCAAACCCACCCTTCCTTTAAGCGTGGAAGGGCAAATGTCTGAACCTTAATTTATAGGAGTGCATGTGCTTGAGGAAACCACCTCTATATAGTTACTCTATGGTTACATTACTTATGAGTCGATCTGCACTCATCGGACTTATAAATTGGTAATTGATATTTCAACTCAACAAAGAAATTTGTTTTGATGAAGTAAAAAAAAATCATCTAATATTTATAAAAGACGCAGTTTCAACTGCGTCTTTTTATTTTTACCGCACCTAAAAAATTTGCTTTTACTTTTCTGGAGTTTATCCCGAACCCTTTCGGGGCAAAGAAAAGTAGAGGACATTTATGATGAGATAATATTATTCGTACTTAAAAAATTCTTAATCCCAACGGGAGGAGAGGTTTTATTCTTATGAAGTGGGATTACCTTAGTGGCGAGGTAACTTGTCCCGATTCAGCGGGTTGTCCCGTTTCTACAATTGTGTAACACAGAATTATTTTTTTCTTTAATTATTGTCGCGTGTTGCGCCATAATAAAAGGTAACCGAAATTGTAAAGAATAAAATATGTTAATAACTGTGTTCAAAACCTGTTAAAGTAAAAAATAATAGTAATAATAATGGTTTCTTTCTTTTTTTGCTACTTTTTTTCTTTCTTTGTTAATAAGTGGATAAGTCCTTGAAGTGGGTAATCCAAGAAGCTCGACAGAGAAGCATCAAGAAGCATGAAAGAGAAGCAGCAAAAAGCAGAAGCAATTTATCCAGAGGCAAGGTGGAGGATTTCAATGATTTTGGTTTTGACAATGTTTTGCAGCTTGAAAGGGTCCAACGAGGCAAAAGTATTTGTGAGTTGTTTCTTAATTTTTGGTTTGATATAAGTTGATTCCATAAGACGTTGATAAGGAGTCTTCGGTGGATCAAATTTCTTAGTGATCTTTGAACCAACTCTTTCTTTGCTGATGAGCTTAAAAGAGGGAATAAAAAAGTTTAAGAAAAGTCTCCATTCGTTCAGATAAAGATTGTTCATCAATGGAACAATGTTAATGTTTTCAAATCTTAGATAGCCAAGATACTGCCTGACATGCGTCCAATTCTTTTCCTCAATATGTGCATTATCGTTCTTACGGTATTCTCTGGAGCGGGTGTATTGGACGGGATTTTTTCTGTTTGTGAAATACTCAAGAAGATTCCAGTTAAGGAATTCAGAACCGTTATCAGAATCAAAGCCAAGTATCTTGAATGGGAGTTGCTCAACAATGCTTTTCAGAGCAGTAAAGACACCTTGTTGTCCCTTTCCCCAAACCGCTCTCTGTTCTGTCCAGCCTGTTGCAATATCAACGACATCCAGCGTATAGACAAATTGTCCGGCGACAGAAGTTCCACAATGAGCAACGGTATCAGCTTCAAGAAATCCGGGACGGAACTCATCCCATTGATCTACTTTTATCGGGATATGTTTCTTTAGCAGAGAACCTGGCTTTGTTGTTGAAAGCCCAAGTTTCTTATGCTTGGATTTACTTCTTTTGAGCAGGCGATCAATCGTACGTGGAGAAATGCGGAGAAGTTTTTCTCTATCATCTTCAGAGAGATGATTTTTATAATGAAGCGCATAATAAGGCAGCCAAAAAGCGATAGTTTCTTTAAGTCTTTGGGAACACACAAGATTGGTTGCAACCCAAAGATCTCTGAGAAATCTTATGATTGATTCCTTATAATAAACATTTGGTCTTCCAGCTCTTTTCTTTGGCTTCGATGATTCTTTCTTGCGGATTAATCTGATTGCATATTTTCTGTTGTAGGAACAGTTCGTACAGAACTCATCGAGAATTTGTCCCTTTTCCAATTTCGTAGAGGTGAAATACCGTTTCTTGATTTCTTCTAAATACTCTCTTTTAGCTTTTCCGCTCATGGATAACCTCAATTATTTGGGTTACCTATATTATGGCGCAACGTCCTTTTTCCCAATTCCCTTGGGTGACATTATTTTTGGCGCAATGCGTCGGGTGAATTCACTATTGTAATGGTTGATTTTTAATCAATAAAGAGTAATTTTAGACCAAGAAAAGATTACTTTTATCAAATTTGAAGTTTATCAATGAAAAAAATATTTCTTTTATTACCTATTTTACTTTTCAGTGAATTAAACTACACACAAACTTTACAACTTCCTCCACGCCAACAAAATGCTCTATCGGGAACTGTCTTTGCAAATCTAATTTGGAATATGCCGCTTGAACAGAGGGAAGAAGAGATTTATTCACAAATTATGAGTGGAAACATTCCTGATTTTATGAGATTATTAAAACAGGTTACATCATCTGCTACCATTAGTGGAAATAATTATGAAGTAAACTACTTTGTTGTACCTGATTATCTTTCAGTTGGTTCTGATTCCGATTACTTTTTAATTCCAATGACGCCGCTTCTTGCTCAGCGAATTGCAAATTCACTTAATTGTACAATGCCTACAAAAAAGATGGTTGATCAAATATATTTATCAGCTCCTTGTAAATTGCCTCCTCAACCGATTCCCCCGACAGCACAAATGACAACTGTACCGGTTTTTGCCCAGCATAATGATTCTGTAAAATCGATTCGGTTTCCTCTGTTAAACCAATATCCGTTAGGAACAATTGTAGGCGGAACAAAAAAAGATGTAATAATTTCAAACAGAATTTATCAAAACCTAAATCCTAACACACCTAAACCGGTTGTAATTTATGGCTGGCATCAATTAAATGGGCAGCCGATTCAACCCGTTTATAACGGTCACGGTGAATCATATGCTGATTATAGTCATGGAATTCGTCTCATTCTCGATTCAGTTTTAGTAAATGGTATTACAAAATCTTTCTCTTTACTTTTATCCGATCCGGTGCTTTCAGTATTAGTAAGTGATGAAGGAATTATCACAAAACCTTATTACACACTTTCCGGAAATGTAACTCCCACACCGAAATCTTTTGGTATTTTTTGGAATGGTTCTAACAGCCTTAAAATTTTTGCCTCACCTACAACCGGAAAAACATTCAAAGCTTTTTACGGAACAGACGGAATTTATTTTGATGATTCAACAGATGAATTCACGGGTAATATCGAAGTAAATAATCTTCCTAACGATTCAATCTTTTTTTTTAGACTTCAGGCATTTAGCAGTTCCGGTTATTCACTTTTTGCAGAAGTTTTAGCCGCAGTTCCTTCACAAAATCCCCATGCAGTTCTAATCGTAAATGGATTTGATAGAGGTTCTTCAGGAAACACAAATAATTTTATTCGGCAGCATGGAAAAGCATTTTTTAATAATGGATATTCTTTTTCTTCAGCAGCTAATGAAGCAATTTTGCAAGGATTAGTTTCACTTGAGAATTATCAGATAGTTGATTACATACTTGGTGATGAAAGTACAGCAGATGAAACGTTCAACTCTGCAGAACAAGAATCGATAAAAGTATTTTTGAGAAACGGTGGAAAGTTATTCGTCTCCGGTGCGGAAATTGCTTGGGACCTTGATTATAAAGGTTCAACTACAGATAAAGATTTTATTTATAATTATTTGAAATCACAATATGTGAATGATGCTCCTAACGGACAAGCAGGAGTTTATTATCAAGTTGAATCTATTAGCGGAACTATTTTTGACGGTTTAGGAATTTTTAATTTTGATAATGGAAGTCAAGGAACAATTAATGTGCGATATCCTGATGTCATTAACGGAATTAACGGGGGAGTCAATTCGTTAAAATATTCTAACGTCACGAACCAGTTTGCCGGAGTAAGTTTTGAAGGTTTGTTTTCGGGAGGAGTCACACCCGGTAAAGTTGTTTGTATGGGATTTCCGTTCGAAACAATTTATCCGGAATCAAAAAGGAATCTATTACTCGAAAAAGTCATTTCATTTTTTAACCGACCGGTTGATGTTAATGATGATAGTGAAATTAAACCAACTACTTTTCAACTTTATCAAAACTATCCCAACCCATTTAACCCCTCAACAGTTATCAGTTATCAGCTTTCAGCGTTCGGTGATGTTAAACTTACTATTTATGATGTTCTCGGCAATGAAATTAGCACACTCGTAAACGAAGAAAAACCTCCGGGAGAATATGAGGTTGAGTTTGACGGAAGCAAGTTATCAAGCGGAGTTTATTTTTATAAATTGAGAGCAGGAAGTTCTATTCAAACAAATAAAATGGTTTTAATGAGGTGAAGTATGAAAAAGTTATCTATTATTTTAATAATTGCATTAAACGGATTTATCTTTCTTGAGACTTTTTCGCAGCCTCAAAAAGCAATACATCCTATGACCGGTCAAGGAGCCAGAGGAATATCATACGGCAATCTTTACTGGGATAATCCATCAGATATCTCTTACAATGAAGTTTACTTAAGCAGCGATTCTTCATTAGTCTATAATCTTGATCCTTCGGTTAAAGTTCAAAGCGGCTTTCCCGCAACAGTATTTGATTCAGTATCCATAGCAGAACTTCTTTCACCGGGTAAAAAATATTATTGGCGTGTTGTTGAATTTGATTCAACAGGAAACAATCCGGGTGATGTTTGGTTTTTTAGAAGTTATGCTTTGAACGGTTATATAGAAGAGTATTTTCCCAATCTTAATGATTGGGAGGTTTTAGGTCCTAACGGTATAAACAATTGGAAAATTTCTAACACATCCTTTGCCGGCACTCAACCACCGGAACTAAAGTTTGACAACATTCCGGCTTCTAACGGTATATCAAGAATAATTCATAAAACAGTTCTTGCAACTGATGTCTACTCCGGGATACGTTTTAATTATTATTTTGATGGCGCTTCCGGATCAACTATAGGATGTGCGTACACAAATGATGATGGGATTACATGGACAAAACTCTGGGAAACAAGCCCTTCCGGCAATATAAGCGGCATGGCAAATTTTCCACTACCAAATGAAACCTACTTGCAAATTGGATTTTACTTTGAAGGCAATACAAATAATTTAAATGGCTGGTACATTGATGATGTGAGACTGATGTTGCCGTTAGGCGGGCCGCTTCCTCCAAAAAGAGTAAAAGCAAAAGCAGATACATCCGCATTACGAGTAAATTTAAGTTGGGATGCGGGCAGTTCTCCGAGCCCTTGTAACTACCGGATTGAAAGAAAAGAGGGAATTCCAATTTCCACTAACAATTATTCTTTACTCACTGATGTTCCATTTAATACATTAAGCTATTTAGATACATCTATTCAGTTGAAAAAAAATTATACATATAGAATTCAGATTATTTACGGTCCTCCAGGGATGGGCAGTAATTGGAGTAATGAAGCAACAGCTTATGTCCCATCAGTGGTTCCCGTAGAACTTAAAAATTTTTCTGCCGGTATCAAAAATAACAATGTAAGATTAAACTGGATGACTGCATCCGAAACCAACAACAAAGGATTTGAAGTAGAGCGTTCAATTAAAAATTCAAATTTAAAAATAAAGAATTTTGAAACGATTGGTTTTGTGAATGGCAATGGCACTTCAACACAATTAAACACTTATTCATTCAATGATGAGAACGTATCAGCCGGTAAATACATCTATCGTTTAAAACAAATTGATTTTGACGGCAGTTTTGAATACTCAACCGAAATTGAAGTTGAAATTGCCTTGCCCGTTGAATTTGCACTTTATCAAAACTATCCAAACCCATTTAACCCAACAACAATAATTAAATACTCCATTCCTTCCCTCGCCCTTTGGGAGAGGGTGTCCGAAGGACGGGTGAGGGTTTTCTTAAAAGTGTACGACATACTTGGAAATGAAGTTACCACACTCGTAAACGAAGAAAAGCAGCCGGGAGAGTATGAGGTTGAGTTTGATGGAAGCAAACTTTCAAGCGGTGTTTACTTTTATCAGTTGAAGACTGGTTCATTTATTCAAACAAATAAAATGATATTAATGAGGTGAGAAATGTTGGTTTTATTATTTATAATATTATCATTTACTCTACATGCACAAGTGGTTTGGGAAAAAGTGAAGGGTCCTTCAAAAGATTGGGTTGCATGTGGTGCTATCGGGCAAAATAATAATTTGTTTGCAGCAATTAATTTTGAGGGGTTAGTTAAATCTGCTGATGGTGGTAAAAATTGGAGTTTAATTTATGATACCGGGGCCGCTCTTTTCTACCGGGATATGAAAATGGGAAGTGATGGAAAAATGTATATAGGCTGCAGAGATTATTTAATGATAGTTGATGATAATGGTTTGATTATACATTCAAAATATATAGATACGGATGTTTATTCAGTTGCAGTGAGTCCTCAACTACATTTTTACGCTATTACTGTTGATAGCGGAATGGTAAGAACAACAAATGGTGGAACTAGCTGGGAATTTCATTTAAACCAACCTGATTCCATACAATCAATTTTATCTATAGCATTGGATAATCTAAATAATATTTATATAGGTACTAATAAAGGTATCTTTAAATCGACGGATAGTGGGAATTCATGGGCAATGAAAAACGAAGGCTTATCAAATAATTACATCCGCGATATCATTTGTACGATGAACGATGAATTATTCACAACTACACAACATGGAATATACAGATCTACTAATGGGGGTGAAAATTGGGAAAATGCATCTAATGGAATTCCAATAAATGATTACAATAGATGTTTAATAGAAGATAAAAATAATAATCTTTATGTGGCTAAGGGTACAGGCACAATTTATAAAACAACAAATAGAGGCCATGATTGGAAAGCGATTTTTAATAGCGAGGTTAGATTACCAAATATTGTTTTACTTTTTGCTAATACCTTGCTAATTGGTTCCAGCTTTGAATTTGCCCGTGCAGAAATTTTAGATTCCTCTTTACATTCAATACAAATAACTCCGATAAATATAAAAGATATAGTACAAAATCAATCTGGAGACCTTTATGTTTTATCAGGAGATTTGTTTCATTCTTTGAATGATGGAGAACTATGGAGACCTTTAATATATCAATACCTCCCTCCTCTCTCTTTAGGTTTAACCTATGCAAATAATATTGTGTTTGTGAGAGGGTTTAAGCAGATAGCCGCAATTGAAAATAAAAAAATAAGTTTATGGAGTTTAGATGAAGCAGGAGAAGTTTTATCTATCGTTTACGAAAAAGATTCAAATTATTTTTTTGCTGCTGCCAGGAAAAATAGTGATACTACTTATGGAGGAATTTATAGAGGTCAATTAGATACCACAGTATTTGAATGGCCAAAGCTGGAAACAGGTAATCTTGAACCAGTCACTCTTGCTTTAAACAACAATAAACAACTGTTTGCCGGAGTACCTGGAATAGGAATTTATAGATCCAACGACTTTGGATTAAACTGGTATTTAATTAATGCATCAGGCCTAAATGATTTCTCAATAATTGAGCTAAAAACAGATAATGATAATAAATTATACTTAAGAACCCTATTCAGTATTTTCACATCCGATGATTTTGGCAATACATGGACAAGAATCATATATTCCGGGCAAATTATTGAAGGATTAGAATTCGATAGCCAAAATAATATTTACACGGCAGAATATAATAGAATACTTAGGTCTACTGATAAAGGAAATACATGGCATCAGTTTGGTGAATCGCTATCTTATATTCGAAGCATTTTTGTAAGCGACAATAATTACCTGTATATAAATACAGTTCAAGGCATTTATCGTAGTACAAGTACAGTATCCGTAACTAATAGAGTGCATATTCCCATTAATAGTTTTGCTCTTTACCCAAACTATCCCAACCCATTCAACCCAATAACCAATTTCAAATTTCGAATTGCGAATTTCGGATTTGTAACATTGAAGGTTTACGATATTCTAGGAAATGAAGTAGCCACACTCGTAAACGAAGAAAAACATCCGGGAGAGTATGAGGTTGAGTTTGACGGAAGCAAGTTATCAAGCGGAGTATATTTTTATCAATTGAGAGCAGGAAGTTTTATTCAGACAAACAAAATGATTTTAATGAGGTAAAAGAGAATTATAAAGAAAGTAATTTATTTTAATAATTAACACAGGGGCATAATTTGAAAAATGTACGGAAGCATTCGTTTTATTTATCTATTTCAGTTGTTGTTTTATTTTCAATCTTAACTAATGCACAATGGGTTCAAACAAATGGACCACAAAGTGGAAGTGTACGCGCTTTAGTTTCTGACGGCGAAAGAATTTACGCAGGTGTATCTTCCGGGGGAGTTTATGTTTCAACAAATAACGGTATAAATTGGGAAAGGCGAAATACAGGTTTAAATCAATTCGGAGTTATCTCATTACTTGTGAAAGATAATTATGTCTTTACCGGATTGATTTCAGGAGGGATTTTTGTTTCAACTAATCATGGTGAAAGCTGGGAACCCAGGAACAACGGTCTGCCGTATACTTCTGTAAGTATTCTCGCAAAAGCAGATTCTTTTATTTATGTTGGAATGAGCAATAGCTTTTACAGATCATCAAATAACGGGCTTAACTGGTATCCAATAAATAATGGATTAACTAATCGAAATATAATAGCCTTTATTTATAAAGATTCTATCTGCTTCGCGGGGACTGAAAACGGAATTTTTATCTCATCAGATTTTGGAGACTCCTGGATTGAAAGAAGCGACGGTTTAAGCAATAAAGAAATTAGTGATTTCGAAATAATTGGTAATACTATTTTTGCTTATACCTTAGATGGAGTTTTTAAAAAAACTAATAACGATAGCCTTTGGTTTTCAAGTAATTCCGGTTTACCGATAACACCGACCAATTCCGGTAAACTATGCGCATTAGATTCAGTTTTATTTGCTGGTACTTTCTGGTATGGAATGTTTATTTCGACAGACTTAGGGGAAAGCTGGGACTCATATAATTTCAATTATCCCTCCGGGCAGCTTACCTATGATTTATTAACTAAAGATAATACTATTTATGCCGGATTAACTTCCGGTATTCATGCTAATAAATATCCACAGTTAGATTGGGAAGTGATGAATAGTAATATTTTAGGCGCCAATATAGGAGTTTTAATTACAAAAGAGGACCTAATAATAGCTGGCGGAATGGATGGAAAAATTTTCATTTCATCTGATAAGGGAGTGGCTTGGAATGCACGGGAAATTACTGGTTCTTTTTTATCGGTCGGATGTATGGCATTTAAAGGCGACTCCCTTTTTGCTTCAGTAGGCAGCAAGTTATTTGTTTCAACTGATTTTGGGTTGACATGGAATCAATTGAATTATTTTACTTCTTCCATTACATCAATAGCAATACGAGAAGGGGACGTATTTATCGGAACTTCTGGTATGAATGGTATCTGGAAATCAACAGATGGCGGATATAATTGGTTTCAGATAAATGAGGGATTAAGTTCAATTTATATTAATGCTTTAGCAAGCGATGAACTTAACATTTATGCAGGTACAGTTAACGGCCTTTTCATTTCCTCGGATAATGGAAATTCCTGGATTGAAGCTAATATTAACTTAACCCCTTCTAAAAGTGTTCAGACCATAAAAATAATTGGAAACTATATTTATGTAGGAGCCATATATGGTATTTATTTATCTACTAATAACGGCTCAACCTGGGCGTTTAAAGGACTATCAAATAAAATGGTGACTGCTATTGACGGTTTTGAAGAAACTGTTTTTGCGGGAACAACACCAGATGGTATTTATATGTCTAAGAATAGAGGAAGCCAATGGTCACTTAGAAACAATGGATTGCCATATTTATACCCATTATCTTTGGCAATTATTGATGAGACTCTGTTTTCTGGAATTTATGGACATAGTGTTTGGTCAAATTCAACATTGATAACCAAAGTTGATGAGAAAGAATTACCTACAGGTTTTAGTCTATTTCAAAACTATCCCAACCCATTTAATCCAATTACAATAATTAAATATTCCATTCCAGTTGTAGAGACGGGGCGTGCCCCGTCTTTACGCCTGATAACATTAAAAATTTACGACATACTTGGCAATGAAATTTCCACACTCGTTAACGAAGAAAAGCATCCGGGAGAGTATGATGTTGAGTTTGACGGAAGTAAGTTATCAAGCGGAGTTTATTTTTATAGATTGAGAGTAGGAAGTTTTATTCAAACAAATAAAATGGTTTTAACAAAATAGAGGGGCGGTTATGAAAAAGATTTTCCTAATAGTCATTATTTTATTATCAATAAATTTTGCAATTGACGCACAGCCAGAAATAGCCTTCGCCCCAATGACCGCCCCTGGAGCCAGGGGAATTAGAGGTTATGCTCATGAATTATATTGGGCTAATCCGACTGCTGTCAATTATAACGAAATCTTTTTTAGTTCAGATTCCATCTTGGTAATCAATCAGTCGCCAACTGCATTAATCTTGAGTGGTTTCCCACATACAGTTTTCAACTCGGTTAATTTAAGTTCTGTCGGAACACTAACTCCCGGTATAAAACATTATTGGCGTGTTGTTGAATATGATTCTAATGGAAGTAACCCTGGCGATATCTGGTATTTCAAAACAAACGGCAATTACCCATATATGGATGAGAGTTTTTCAAATGGATTAACAAATTGGGAAATAGTAGGTCCTACAGGTTTAAATAACTGGACAATTTCAAACAGCACATTCTCCGGGGGACAATCGCCGGAATTAAAATTTAAATACTCACCGATAATAAATGGATCGTCATTTATTATGTATAAGTCGATTTTCCTAACGCATCCTTATAATTCTTTTTTTTGGTTTAACCATTGTTTTCAATGGTATTCAGGGTCATCAACAATTGGGTGTGCTTATACTACCGACGAGGGAATTAGCTGGACTTCCATCTGGGAAATAAATCCAACTGCTAATTTGGGACCCGAATCAATCTCCCTCAATTTACCTGATGAAAGCAACATGCAGATAGGTTTTTATTTTATCGGCAATTCATACAATACCGATGGGTGGTTTATCGACGATATTATTATTAGTAGTCCGTTATCCAGACCCATTCCACCCACTCTATTAAAAGCAAAAGCAGATACTTCAGAACTAAAAGTCAATTTGAGTTGGAATGCCGGCAGTTCTCCTAATCCGTCCACGGGATATAGGATTAAAAGGAAAACAGGTTTACCATTAAATAATAGTGAATATACAACGTTGACAACCGTTCCTTTAAACACATTAAACTATTCTGACACATCTGTTCAATTGAACACCATTTATACTTACAGAGTTACCATTCTATCCGGTCCAGGTCCTTCCGGCACTGCCTGGAGCAATGAAGCAACAGCTTATGTTCCATCAGCGGTTCCCGCAGAACTTATAAATTTTTCTGCTTTTATCGAAAATAACAATGTAAGATTAAACTGGATGACTGCATCCGAAACTAACAACAAAGGGTTTGAAGTAGAGCGTTCAATTCAAAATTCAAATTTAAAAATAAAGAATTTTGAAACGATTGGTTTTGTAAATGGCAATGGCACTTCGACAGAATTAAACACTTATTCATTCAATGATGAGAACGTATCAGCCGGTAAATATATCTATCGTTTAAAACAAATTGATTACGACGGCAGCTATGAATACTCAACCGAAATTGAAGTTGAAATTGCCTTACCCGATGAATTTGCACTTTATCAAAATTTTCCAAACCCATTTAATCCAACAACAATAATTAAATATTCCATTCCTTCCCTCGCCCTTTGGGAGAGGGTGTCCGAAGGACGGGTGAGGGTTTTATTAAAAGTGTACGACATACTTGGCAATGTAGTTACCACACTCGTAAACGAAGAAAAACCGCCGGGAGAGTATGTGGTTGAGTTTAACGGAAGCAAGTTATCAAGCGGAGTATTTTTTTATCAGCTTCGTGCAGGTAGTTATGTTCAAACTAAGAAGATGATTCTTCTACAGTAATCAGAAGCCATAATTTAGTAGGTGTGAGTCTTTGTCTAGTCCGAAGTAAAATTTTATTAATCCTTAAACAGCAGGATACTTATGAAAAAGTTATTACAAACTTTATTTTTCTTTTTATTGCTAGTTCAAGCTGGTTATACCCAGTGGGCAAGGCAAAATCCTGTGCCTCCAGTAAATGGGTTTCTATGTGTAGAGTTTATTAGTGAATCAACAGGCTTTGCTGCCGGTGATGAAGCAATGATGTTAAAAACAACCGATGGAGGAGCTTCATGGGAAATAAAAGATTTAGGTTATTACTGTTATTTAGTTGATATTGAATTCATTAATGAAAATACTGGGTGGGCTTTGGACTTCTACTTCGGTAGAATTTTTAAGACAACAGACTCCGGAAATAACTGGTTTCTTGCAGCTGATTTGGAAGATTTTATTTTTTGGGATATGACTTTTGTAAACAGCAGCGTGGGATGGGTAACGGGATATAACCGCATATATAAAACAATCAACGGCGGAATTACCTGGTTTGAGCAGTATTTAAGTACATCATACATAGAGTCTATCTTTTTCCTGAATGCACAAATTGGCTGGGCAGCGGCAGTTGGGAATTTGTCTGCAGTTATTCTAAAAACTACAAACGGAGGAAATTCCTGGACAGAATATCCTCAAATAAGTATTCATGACCTTAATAAAGTTTATTTTATTTCCTCAACAACTGGTTTTGCTGCAGGCTCAGATGGTACATTATCAGGTGACGGCGGATATATATACATTTCTACCAACGGCGGAATTAGCTGGAGTATTAACTTTACAGGAAGGCGGTACAGCGATTTTGAATTTGTAAATTCTCAAATTGCATTTGCAGCAGGTTCGGACATCCTGAAAACAACAAATGGGGGTATAACATGGAATAATATTTTACCTAATGCCGGAGTAAATTCTATTTCCTTTTGGGGATCAAATGTGGGTTATGCAGTTAATGGCTCAGGCTTAATTATTAAAACTAACGAAGGCGGCGAAACCTGGGTAACCCTTTCTTACGGGGATAATCGGAACCTTAACTCTATTGATTTTGCAGATAGGAATAGCGGAGTTGCCGTAGGGCATGGTGGTAAAATAATTCGTACTACTAATGGCGGACAAAATTGGGAGTCAATAACAAATATTTCTGAAGCGTGGTCGTTTTATTCTGTTTCTTTTCCTGATACACAAAATGTTTGGATATCTGGTCATTATGGCGGTATATATCATTCTAGTGATGGCGGTATTAACTGGATACAGCAGAACAGTGGTGTTACACTTCCGCTCAGATCAATCTATTTTATTGATTCAGAGACAGGATGGGCTGCCGGTAATGCAGGTTTAATTATTAAAACAACAAATGGCGGTCAGACATGGTTTCTAACAAATACCGGAACAAACGGCTGGTTTCATTCAATATATTTCATTAACCAGGATATTGGGTGGGCGGCTGGTTCATATAGTAATTTAGTGAAGACTACAGATGGTGGTTTAACATGGCAGCAATTATCAATTGCTGGAGTACAGTTCTTTAATTCAGTCTACTTTTTAAATGAGAGTACAGGATGGCTGGCAGATGAATCAAGTGGTGGTATTTCGAGTATTTATAAAACTACAGACGGTGGAATTACCTGGATTTCACAGCTTGATATTACCGAAGATTCTTTCAGGTTTAATGATGTTTATTTTAAAGATGATAATTTCGGATGGGCTGTTGCTGCTGAAGGGCAAATTTGGTTTACAACTGATGGAGGGACAAACTGGACATTAAATGAAGACAATATCTATAATAGCCTTGAATCCATAGCTCATTGTGAAACCGGTGAAATCTGGATTGCGGGTAATTATGAAATGATATTGTATTCCTATAACGGAGGGATTCCTGTTGAGATTTTATCATTTACAGGAATGGTTAAGAACAGAAGTGTTGAGTTGAAATGGACAACAGCCACTGAATTGAACAATGCAGGTTTTGAAATACTTCGTTCAATTTCAGGGTTAAAGTGGGAAAAAATAGGATTAGTTTCCGGGCAGGGAACAAGCAGTGAAATACATAATTATTCATTTACGGATAACAGAATAATACCGGGGAAGTATAACTATAAATTAAAGCAGATCGATTATGACGGCAGCTTTGAATACTCAAACGAAATTGAAGTTGAGATAGGAATGCCGGATGAGTTTGTGCTTTATCAAAATTATCCCAATCCATTTAATCCAACAACCAGAATAAAATTTACGATTTCGGATTTTGGATTTACTACTTTGAAAATTTATGGTGTACTAGGCGAAGAAATCGCAACACTGGTTAACGAAGAAAAACCGCCGGGAGTGTATGAGGTTGAGTTTGACGGAAGTAAGTTATCAAGCGGCGTTTATTTTTACATATTGCAATCCGGAAACTTCAGATCGGTAAAGAAACTATTATTTATGAAATAGTAAAACAGGAATAGCTTAAACTCTGCGTGACTCTGTGCAAAACTCTGTGTGACACTGCGGTTAAATGTTTTCTACACTATGCGAAAGGCTAACCAGAGAGTTTCGCTGAGAAATGAAAAGAGAGTTTCACAGAGTTTTTACCTCAGAATTTAATAATTCACAAAAGTTATAGTTTTTCGATTAGTGCTTTAGTTTTATTTTAATATACCGAAAATAGGATTTGTTTTCGTTGAAGTCGATATATCTTTAAATTATTAAAAATAAAGAAATCATTAATGCGATTTTTGAGTTTAACTCTCTTCGTTTTGTTTCTCTCTTTTTTCTCTTCTATTGCACAACAAACAATGGATTATTTAACCATCGATAATGGTCTTTCTCAAAATTATATCTTCACTATTTATCAGGATAAAAAAGGATTTCTTTGGATCGGGACAAAAGACGGACTTAATCGTTTTGACGGATATGGCTTCAGATATTACAGGTTTAATCCATTTGACTCAACTTCATTATCCGGAAATAATGTCTCGGTTGTTTTTGAAGATTCAAAAGAACGATTATGGATTGGAACAAACGGGGGTGGTTTAAACCTTTTCAACCGATTTACCGAAACATTCAAACATTTTAAAACAGGTCAAAATGAAACCTCTCTTAGCAGCAATTTTATTTCATCTTTATATGAAAGCAGCGATGGATTTATTTGGGCCGGGACAAACGATGGCGGCTTAAACAGACTTGATCCCTCCACCGATTCAGTTAAACAATTCACTTTTAACCGGGGTGATCCTTTTAGCATAAGTTCAAATTTTATATCAGGAATTAGTGAATCCAAAGATGGACTTCTATGGATTGCAACAGCTCAAGGCGGATTAAACCGGTACGACAAAAAAAGTAATACATTCTTTCACATATTACCTAATGATCAAAAAGGGTTGGAGTTGAAATATGAAAACGATGCTACTTCTCTCTTAGTCGACAAAGACGGTATGATCTGGTTCGGCTCTGCATCTGGATTAAACCTATATAATTCGCAAACCGGTAAATTGCAGCGCTTTCCTATTAATGATTTGGAAGGAAGACCATGCCTCATCAATAACATCATGGAAAGAGAAAACAAATTATACATTACCTCGTTTCAAATATTTGCAGTATTTGATAAAGCAGATAAAAAATATACAATACTTTATGATCCGGCTGAGAAATGGTTTACTAATGCAGTGTGTAAAGATAAATCCGGTATTTTTTGGTTGGGAACCGGAGGCTGGGGAGTAATGAAGTATAACCCGAATACTAAAATGTTTAATTCAAAAGCCGGTGTTTTTTTGAAGGAAGTTTATCCGGTTGCAGTTGATGTGTTACAAAAAAAATATAGTCTATTTAAACAACTACTTGAAGGTAGAGGAACAGAATTTTTGCCTATTCATAAAACAATTAAAGGTGATTTTCTGATTGCAACCCCGCGGATGGGTTTGATAATAATTAATGAAACCGGTAAATCATCCCAAAAGATTGATACAAATCCTTATGATGTTCCATCGTATCCGGTTTGGGCGGTTAGTGATGTGTTTGAAGATAAAGAGGGGATCATCTGGATTGCGACTGTCGGGGGTTTAAGCCGTTATGATGATAAAAAAAATATATTTATCTATTATCGTCTTTATGATGATAAAAAGAAAAGTGCGGATTACTTGAACAAATCGGGGGCTGCCGGTTATTCTGATATTTCTGCAGTATTTGTTGATAGCGATAATATTTTTTGGCTTGGTACTCCCGATCGAGGATTAATACGTTTCGATTATAAAAAACAATTGATTACTAATTATCATCAAAACACTGTTGATAAAAAATCAATTAGTAGTGATCATATCCTCTCTATTTTTGAAGATGAGCAAAACCCGGGGTATTTGTGGATAGGCACTGAAGGGGGCGGACTTAATCATTTTCAAAAAGCAACAGGCACTTGTTTACATATCACCACAGAAGACGGATTACCAAATAATATTGTTTACGGAATTTTACCGGATGAAGCCGGCAATCTTTGGATAAGTACTAACAATGGAATTAGCTGTTTTAATCCCGTTACAAAATCTTTTAAGAATTATGATGTTGAATCGGGACTTCAAAGTAACGAATTTAATAGAAAAGAATATTATCGTAGTCCGGATGGAAAACTTTATTTCGGTGGTATACTTGGTTACAATGCTTTTTATCCAAAAGATATTCAGACAAATCGAAACAGACCACAAATTGTAATAACCGATTTCAAGTTGTTCAACAAACATGTTTCTTATAAAGATGAATTATCTCCCTTAAAACAAGCGATTGAATCAACCAAAGAAATAATACTTCAATATTCCCAAAACGTTATTACTTTTGAATATGCCGCACTCGAATACACAACGCCTAATCATAACACTTATCAGTACATACTTGAGGGATTCAATAGCGATTGGGTTCAAGCCGGAATAAAACGTGAAGCAACATTCACAAATCTTGATCCGGGGGAATATAAATTCCGCGTAAAAGGAGCAAACAGTGACGGTGTTTGGGGAACGGACGAAGCGTTTATTAATCTTATCATCCTTCCACCTTACTATATGACATGGTGGTTTAAAACTGTGGTTGTGCTTTTGGTTTTATTAATTGTCGGCTCAATAATACGCTATGTTATTTACCGCAGAGTACGTGAAAGAATAATTAAATCGGAACATGAAGCAGCTATGGAGCGGGAACGATTAAGAATTGCCCGCGATTTGCATGATGAAATCGGTTCACGTTTAACGGAATTAAGAATGATTAGCGAAATGGTTGCAGAAAAAGATTTGGATGATTCCGAAGTAAAACAAAAATTAATAGAGCTTTCAAACGCATCGGAAAATGTATCATCCACATTTGGTGAAATTGTCTGGTCGCTCAATCCTAAAAATGATTTACTTGAAGAATTGATAGGATTTTTAAGCCAGCAATCAACAGATTTTTTAAGTAAAGCTGATATAAGATGCAGGTTGGACTTACCGGACAAACTACCTAATTACATGGTAACTTCTGAAATTAGACATAACATCATTTTTACTGTTAAGGAGTTGATGAATAATGTAGTAAAGCATTCCGGTGCATCAATTGTTCAACTCAATTTAACAATAAATGAAATTGAATTAGTTTTTGAAGTGAAGGATGATGGTGTTGGTTTCAACGTTAATAATACAAGGAAATATGGAAACGGATTACAAAATATAAAATCGAGAATTGAAAGCATCGGCTGTACAATTGCTATCGATAGCATGATTGATAATGGTACATCAATAAAAATTATTATCCCAACATATCTTTTAAAATCGTTATAGCCATAATAGGTCATTTTTAATCTGGTTTATTAAAACTAATATTGAGGAAAAACTTTAGGATATTTATGATAAGAGTAGCAATAGTTGAAGATGATGAAAAAAACCGCAATAATCTGATTATGCTGCTTGAACAATCGAAAGATTTCAGATGCGTCGGCGCTTACCCGGATGCAGAGATTGCCCTGGAAGATATTCCGAATAAATCCCCCGAAATTGTTTTGATGGATATTAATCTCCCCGGAATTGACGGAATCGAATGTACTTATAAATTGAAGGAATTGATGCCCGAAATAATTGTAGTAATGCTTACGGTTTATGAAGATACAGGAAAAGTCTTTAAAGCACTTCAAGCCGGGGCGGTAGGTTATTTATTAAAACTAACAAAGCCTGATGAAATATTAAATGCTCTAAAAGAAGTTTCCGAAGGCGGTTCACCAATGTCTGCAATTATTGCCCGAAAAGTAGTTCAGTCATTTCAAAGCGAAAAAAAACAATCGTTCAAGGAACAAAACTCTTTAACTCCGAGAGAAGAACAAGTATTAAAACTACTTGCAAAAGGATTTTTATATAAAGAAATAGCTTCTGAACTTTCTATCAGCCCCGATACAGTTCATAATCATATCAGAAAAATTTACGAAAAGCTGCAAGTGCATTCCCGCACCGAAGCTGTTGTAAAATATCTCAAAACCTAATAATTGTAAAAAATAAACAAAGTCTACTGCCTTCTTTTCTCTGTGGTTCTCAGTGTTTCGCTCTGTGGTACTCTGTGACAGAATTTTTTTTTTGAATTACACAGAGAGCACAAAGTAGGCACAGAGTTTCACAGGGAGAGCCACATGACACTTACACAAACTGGCTATTGTATCAACACAAATCATTGAATAATTTTGGTTTAGTGTGTTACATCTTTATTTATAAACTTAAATTATCTAGCACAGCAAGCTGCAAGTAAAAAGCTTGCACTGAGCTTGTCGAAGTGCAAAAAGTTAAAAACATAAAAAATATCTTTACAGAAAAAACAAATCGCTCGAAAATGTATTTAGGAACTTAGAAAATCACTATCACTAACATGTTAACGATGTTTATATTTGTAGAAAATAGAACCTTATTACCTTAGTAATAAAACGATACGCCGCGGCGGACTGTTTCTCTACCTTATTACCTTATTGTTATAAAGATAAAATAATATCGGAATTCTTTACGATGGAAGATAAGGTAATAAGGTTGATATTCTTTTGATTATCTTGGTTACTAAGGTAATAAGGTTAATTATGACATACATTTATGGGTCCAATCTTAAAAGCTTTATTTTGTATCCGTCATTGCGAACACATTCACTTTGTTCAGCAGAAACTCATGAAGCAATCTTTAGAATTCGTCTCGAAATCGTCCCGATAAATCAGAGATTTTTTAGGTACAATTTATTTTACTGAGCTATTTAAATTTAAAATCTAACTTAAAATTATATAACCAAGGTATTCTTGGATCTATTCCCTCTGAGATTAATTTTTGAGGTAGGTT
>JAUXVN010000043.1 GCA_030684555.1 Ignavibacteria bacterium | reverse complement strand
CTTTTTACTTGTGCCTTGCCGCGCTATGGAGTTAAAAAGAAAATGACAATAGCGGTATTATATAAACCAGTATTCAGTTCCGTAGGAACGAACTGTTGGTAGAAATAGATACACCCCACACAAATAAGCTCCGTAGGAGCGACATGTAAAGGATGCAATTGTAAATTTTCATGTGTTTAAAGAAGCAACAGACCGCTCCTACGGAGCTAAAATAATTCTTTGTTATTCACGTTACAAACAGAAAACTCCAATAGTATTGGAAATAATATTTTTGCTTTTTGTGTCAAGATATTTTTTATCCGTAAGCTAAAGGACGGCTTGCCGCGCTATGATTTTCAGTAGATTAATATTTTCATACAGGTATTGACTAATTATATTAAACTTGAGGCTTCATTATTTAAAATTTAAAAAGCTGACCATCTCTGATCAGCTTTTGGTTAACTTATTCAGATGCTCTACCTTAACAATATCATCTTTTTGGTTGAAAAGAAATTATTTTCTGCCGGGGCATCCAGTGATTTAGCTTCCAGTCTGTAGAAATAAATTCCGGAGGCAAGGTTTCCAGCATTCCAGTTTACTTCATAATAGCCTGTTTCTTGTACACTGTTTATCAATACACCGGCCGATTCGCCAAGCATATTGAATACTTCTACCTTTACACTGCTTTTAAAAGGAAGTGAGTATTTAATTATTGTAGATGGATTGAACGGATTAGGATAATTCTGGTAAAGAGCAAATTCTTTCGGAGCTAAATCGACCTCTACTTCAATAATCTTTGAGTAAGAATATGTGCCGTCAAAATCAATTTGCTTCAACCGGTATGAATATGTACCGGTTTCAATTTTGTTATCTGTAAATGAATATGATTTAGGATCTGTTGTTGTTCCATTTCCTGCAACATAACAAACCTTTTCCCAATCTTGTAATTTTTCTCCGCCTTTGGCGGATTGTAATCTTTGTATCTCAAATCCCTGATTATTAACTTCCGTTGCAGTTGTCCAATTAAGAATAACATTGTTTTTAGAGATGCTTGCTGTAAATGAGGTGAGCTCAACAGGGATAATAGTTACAGTTCCTATTGAATCGCTCATTGGTGAACTGCCGAATTCATTAAATGCATATATCCTATATGAATAAGTTGTATAAGGTGTCAACCCGATATCAGTATAAGCTGTAACATTAGCGCCGACCGAATCAATTAAAATCCAGGGCGCAGCAATGTGTAGCGAATCATCTTTTCTTTCAATCTTAAAGCCTAATTCATTGTCGGAATTATCTGTCCAGTTAAGGTTTACAGAGAAAGTATCTGCAAGCGCTGTAAGATTTGTCGGTACGAAGGGAAGTAACCCTGGAATCATTTCTGACAATGGTCTCCACCAGGTACTACTTCCTAATGTACCTGCAAAAATATTTGTATTATGTATGAATACGGCTTGAATATAATTGCTTATTAAACCTGTACTTACCGATGACCAGTTTTCACCTCTATCTGTTGAGAGATACACGTCGGCGACTTTATTCTGCCCACTTGAAGAAGAAGAAGCAAAAATATTGTTACCTGTAACAGCAAGAGACCAAACCATTAGAGTGGGTGGTAAGCCATTATTGATTTGTGTCCAACTATCGCCATTGTTGTTGGAGCGAAAAACGCCAGCTGCCGAAACTCCATTAGCATCACCTGTCCCTGCAAAAATACTGCTGTCCATCACTGCAAGTGTACTAACGTTATTATTACTCAACCCGTTATTTATTGTTGTAAAGGAACCTCCACCGTTGCTGGAGCGATAAGCGCCCCCGAACATTGCACCGGCAAACATATAATTCTCGTTTTCTGTAAAACTCATCACCCATTTAGATGCTAATCCGGGTATTGAAGCCCAGGTAGTCCCTCTGTTTGTAGATCTTTGAGCACCACCATAAAAGGCAATACCAGCAAAAAGATCCGTTCCATTAGTGTAAATAGTTTGAAGCAGTCTATTCGCTAATCCGCTGGGCGTCCAGCTCGCACCACCATCAGTCGAACGAAAAACACCTGTCCCCATAGTGCTTGCAAAAATATTTGAATCAAGTACAGCTAAACCGGTAACCCATTTATCATCCAATCCTAAAAAGTTCCACACTATCCCGTCATCAGTTGACATATACACTCCATTCGAGGTTCCGGCTAACAAATAATGTCCGCCTGCACCATTTGTTATAGTTGTATATGCGGCAATTGTGTTTGCATTTAAATTAGTATTTGATTCAAACCAATTTGCACCATTGTCGGTCGATCGAAAAACACCTTTTGTAAAAGTCCCTGCAAATAAATCTTGATTCGTATTTATAATTATTGACTCAATCAGGTTAGTGGTAAGCCCAATATTTACAGTGTTCCAGCTTGTACCATTATTTGTTGTCAGAAATACTCCTCCTCCTCTGGTTGCTGCAAATACATTTGAATCTTTGACGGCAATTTCTCGTATAGTAGCATTTGCCGGGATTCCATTATTAACTTCTACCCAGTTATCTCCACTATCGGTTGAAAGGAAAACACCATGACCATAATCTCCTAAAAATACATTATTTCCACTGACAGCAATACAAGGATCATCGAGAGTGGGAGGAATAATTGCAGTATTGCATTGTGTCCAGTTTACCCCATTATTAATAGATTTAAATACTTTATTTCCTCCCCAGGTTGCAGCAAATATAACTGTATCCATCGCAGCAAGATCGCGGACATCCAATGAAAGTAAACCGTTATTCACCTGTTCCCAGCTCGCTCCATTATCGGTTGTTCGATGCACACCGCCACCCTGACTTCCCATAAATAAACTTGTTCCGCTTTTAACAAAAGCATGTACATTAGTAGTGGCGGTTGAACTATTATTAATTTCTACCCAGCTATCACCAAAATTGGTAGAAAGAAACACTCCATTACCCCCCGTCCCTGCATAGATGTTCGATCCATCGGCACCGAGTGCTGTTACTGTAATGTTAATTTCTGTCAAACCATTGTTTACCTCGTTCCAACTTGTGCCATTATCTGTAGAACGATAGATACCGCCACTCCACGGTGCGGCAAAGAGGTTAATACCGCTGACACAAAAAGCTCCTATTTCGCCTCCCTTGGGTCCTGTATGATTCCATTGAGCAAGAATTACTTTTGACGAAAACAAGAGTGTAACAATCAAGAAATAAGAAAGTAAAGAAATGTTTTTCATAAGAATTTTTCTCCTTCTTTTGAGTTTACTTACATTTATTAATTAATATCTATCGCGATTCTTATCTCAGATAATCCTTTACTTCAAAAAGATTTTCTTTTGAAACAAATGCTACTGCACCAGCTTTTTTAGCAGTAATCCGGAAGATAGTTGTATTGTAATTTGTTAGAATAATAATCCGTGCATCCGGAAATTTATCTATGATCATCTTTGTTGCTGTAATTCCATTTACTTTATTCATCTTAACATCCATTAATACAAAATCGGGTAAATGCTTGGAGTATGCAGTTAGTGCATCTTCCCCATCTGAACATTCTACAATTGTGTCCTCTTCTGAACAGACTTCCTGCCTGATAAGTTTCAGCATAGCAGGATTGTCATCAACGATCATGTATTTCATCTTCAATAATATTTTGTTACTGATAGTTATGTTTCAACTGATAGTTATGTTTCATTTGTAGCGTAAAGATATAAGTAAGTGAAGTTGTATGGAATAATGGAAAGTATGTATTTTTCTACATAGTAGTATGTAGAAGAATTTAATTAGAGAATATCTTTATTTTCCAGGGCAAACCGGAGAAGTGAATTTGTACCATGAAGATTGAGCCGCTGGCAGGTATTTGCCCGGTGTCTCTCCACAGTATGAATGCTTATGAATAATTTATTGGCAATATCTTTAGTGGTCATGTTCTCAGAAATCATTTTTAATATTTTTCTTTCAGTAACAGTAAGTCTGGAAATTCCAATAACATCATCTGAGCCGGAAGTAATATACTGACCACGCTTAACAGCAAAACCTGAAATAGAGGGACTAAGATAATATTTTCCTGCTGATACATTTTTAATTGCATCAATTATTTCTGTATCTGCAGAGTCTTTTATTACATAACCCAGAATTCCCAGGTCCATAGCACGATCAAAGAAACTTTCTTTATTGTGCATTGACAGGATAATAATATTATTTGGAAGCTTGTTTTCGCGTATTGCTTTAACAACTTCAAATCCATTCATCTTCGGCATCATTATATCAATAATAAGTATAGCAGCAGGGAATTTTCTTGCTAATTCAAGAGCTTTTTCACCATCGCTTGCCTCCCCGACAACATTCCATATACCCTCTGCTTCAATAAGCTCTCTAACTCCTCTACGCAGAAGCGGGTGATCATCAGCAATAATGATTGTTATTTTTTGTTTACCAACTTGTTCCATTTTACTATCAGATTAGTTCTCAATAACGATTAACAAATTATCTTAATCAGCTTTGACTTTCCAAAATCCGGTTTTAGCTTTTCCTACTCTTTCAATTATGTTTATATTTTTTAATTTTTTTAAGTTATTTTCAATTGCAGTTGTTGAAACGCCTATCTTTTGATGTAATTGTGTAATTGATATTTGCGGTGATTCGATAATTAAATCAATTATTTTCTTTTGAATATCAGACAACCTATAACCCAACTTATCACCCAACCTATCACCCAACCCCCGTTTTACAAGAGAGGTTTTTCGTTCAAAAGTTGTAATGAATAGTTCCCCGATTTCCTCGAAAGTAGTAGATGGTTCCCTCGTGAGGATTAATGAAATTCCTCTTCCTTTACGTTCAACAAAATGAGCGCGACTGAAAACATCGGCAATAAGTTCATTCCTTCTTTTTGAGATATGACGTTTTATAATGTCTTGAATTTTTAAGCCTCCATATAAACCGCCCGGGTTTCTAATTTCGACTCTATTCTCAAAAATTCCTACCGATACAAAATCAGGATCATAATAATCTCTATGAATAAAAGCATTGACGATTGCTTCCCGGAGGGCTTCCTGATTGATTTCAGGAATATCTTTTCTATATAACCCATGAACTTCCATTCCAATATGAATGTTTTTTAGGATATACAGTTCAGCTTCTTTAATCAAAGAAAACAAATCACCGGCAAATTCTTTTTGATCGAGAATGACGGCTGTATTATTACTTGCAAAAACAGCGCATATCATCTTAGCATTAAAGAAAAATCTGTAAGGGTTTTTCGCAAAAAGGATTACTGCAGCATTAGTAAGTTTTTTATTGTGAATAAGATTTATTGAGTCAAGAACGTCCGTAAGGTTTGTATAACTAATTTCCGCAAGACGACAAAAATCTTTGACCTTACGTGTGTCAATATCTTTAAGCACAGCAGCTTTATGAATACCTGAATCCCAATGAAGCTTATTGTTGTTTAGAATTAACCTCTTAAGTTCGGCAGCGGTCATTTGTTTATCTTCATCTGCCACTCTTATAAAATATTTGCCTCCTGCTGAGTAAGGTATTTGTGTTCCTTCAAAACCAACCTTGATAACTTCTATGTTTTTTATTTTTGAAGTAACTATTATTGGGTAGATTCTGGGTTCAATTTTATCCGTTATAGTTTGCGAAATATCACGAAGAGTCTTTTCTGAGATTAAATTTTTAACCGGCAAACCGTCATTTTTCAAACCAAAGAAAAGCTCGCCCTTTTGATGTTTGTTAAGAATAGCTGATATTGATCTTACAGCATCATTCAACTCTGCAACGGATTTTTTGAATTCAATGGTTTCAGATTCTTTAAGTTTCACAACCCGGCTCCGGATTTGACAATTCAAAATAATTCATTTAAACGTAAAAGAGTCCAACTCTTATTTTTCTTTATGTTAACTTTTATTTTATTCTTTTTAAAATAATTATCAATCATACACTTAATCATTCATTTTCCCTACCGGTATCTGGATTTTAATTCTTGTACCTTTTCCAACTGTTGAATCTATTTCAAAAGTTCCGCCCAGAATTCTAACACGTTCCTTCATTCCGGTTAATCCAAGACCGGATTTTGCTTTAACGTCTTGAGTATCATTAAGATTAAATCCTTTTCCATTATCGCTTATGCTAAGAACAACATGGTTGCCTGGAGCTCTAACAATTATTTCACATTTAGCAGCACCTGAATGTTTGAGAATATTACTTAGCGCTTCCTGGAGAATTCGAACAAGATTGATCTCCAGTTTATGCGGAATCAATCCATCAATACTCTCTACTTCGCCATTTATTTCTATTGTAGTGGATTCTCTTGCTGTCAGCAGGATAGAACGAATTGTTTCTGTCAAACCAAGCTGATCAAGTTCAGGGGGTCTGAGATTATGAGAAATTTCGCGCACGATATTTAATACCCTGGAAGCATAAGAAGAAATTTGGTTAAAATTTTCGGTCGCCATTTGAATATTAAAGTTTTTTTTTATTATTGAACTTGCCCGGTTCTTAATAAAAAGCAAATCCTGACCAAGACTATCATGCATCTCAAGGGCAATCCTGCTCCTTTCTTCTTCCTGTTTTTCAATTAAACGGTGAGATATCTCCTGTTGTAATATCTTTTCTCTTTTCAAAGTTTTAATCCTTCGTTTGTAAAAGAATAGAACGATGGATAATACTAAAGAAATGCCTAAACTGCGGAACCACCAGGTCATCCAGAAAGGCGGTGTAACAATTATAATAACTGATGTCCCGGTTTCATTCCAGAGACCATCATTATTAGAACCTTTAACTTTTAATAAATATTCCCCGGGATCGAGGTTTGAGTAACTTGCGTAACGCTGCTGCGCTGACACATTATGCCAATCACTATCGAAACCTTCCAGCATATATGCGTAATGATTTTTTTCGGGTGACGTGTAGCTTAAAGCAACGAACTCAAATGAAAAGAAATTTTGAGAATAAGAAAGTTCTATAGTAAAATTATCCGGGATTGGATCGGGCAAAGGCAGGGTTTCATTAAAAACTGTAAATGTTGTAAGATAAACAGGAGGAATAAACTTGTTATCTTCAATTTCGTCAGGGAAAAAGGCATTAAATCCGTTCACTCCTCCAAAAAACATTTCCCCGGTTAAACTTTCAAAATAGGCGCCTTGATTAAATTCCTTCGCCTGCAAACCGTCACTTACATCATAATTTTTAAATATTTCAGTTTTGGGATTAAATTTAGATATACCTTTGTTAGTGCTTAACCATAAATTGCCTGAATAGTCTGACAAAATACCCAAGACTACATTATCGGGTAATCCGTCATTAGCAGTGTATGAGATTAATGAATTTGATTCAGGGTTAAATTTTAATAATCCATTCCGTGATGTTCCAACCCAAATGGTACTTCCGGTAAACAGCAGACTTGTAACACTCTCATTTTCTGTGTTTTGTTTTCCAAATTTTTGTTTCAGGTTATAATTTACAAACGAATTTAATTCCGGGTCGAATTGTCTTAAACCATTGAGAGTTCCTGCCCATATTGTACCATTTTCATCTTCACGGATTACCGTTACCGATCTTCCAGCCCCAATAGTATTAGGGATTTGTTCTTCGTGATAGTAATGTCTGAATGTTTTTGTCTTTCTATTTAAAATGTCAATTCCACCTGTTACGTTGCCGATTAATAAATTTCCATCAATGGTTTCATACAAAGCTGTTATATCATTATTACTCAATCCTTTTGAATCAACCGGAGAATGTTGTTTATATCGTTTGAATATACCTGTTGATTTATCAAAATAATTAAGACCCCCTCCGATTGTTCCTATCCAGAGTATTCCATCTGATGTAATACAGAGCGTAAAAATTTTATCACTACTAATACTTTTAGGATCTTTTGGATTGTATCTATAGGTTACAACGCTGTCCCTTTTTCTATCGAAATATTTTAATCCATTTCCGTAAGTTCCCACCCAAAGTCCACCACCCCGATCCTCGCAAATTGTCATTACTACATTAGGATTATAAGGATCATCAAGATAATGTTTGAATCGGTTTTTATTCCGGTTATAAACATAAACACCATGGAAACTTGTTCCTACCCATAGCAGCCCGAATCTATCCTCATATAGAGCATTAACAGGATCATTTTGAATAGCTTGAATCTGTGGAATATTATTTGTCCTTGTATCTAGTATTCTCAAACCCATATTGACTGACCCGAACCACAGATAGTTTTCCGATCCTTCATGAATTGTTTTGACATTCTTAATGGTATTTATATAACTATAAAAAGAATTAGTGTTTTTATCATATCGCTTCAAAAATTGGTCATACGTTCCAACCCATAATGAACCGGTTCGATCTGTGTACAACGATGTGACATTATCGCCATATAAGGTTGCAGGATTAGTATTAAATTCGTTATCCCTCATAAAACCAGAGTTAATCTTCAAATTATGCCTAAATAATCCTTTATAGGTGCCAACCCATATATTATTATCATTGTCTTCACATATAGCTGTTATTGAATTCCCATTTAAGCTTAAAGAATTTTTCATATCAAAAAAGAAATGTCTAAAAGTATTGTTCTTCCGGTTGTAACGGTTTAGTCCGGAATTAGTACCTATCCAAATATTCCCACCGGAATCTTCAAAGAGTGAAGTAATAGTATTATTGCTTATTGTAAGAGAATCATTCTCTTCGTGCGAATAATGATAGAACTTACCCTCTTCAAGGACATATCTGTCAACACCACGGCTTTCTGTACCTATCCACAAATCACCTTTTGAGTCGCTTAGTAAACAATTAATCCTGTCGTCTGAGATAGAGTTTGAATCTTTCGGGTCGTGCTTGAAAACTTTAAAAGAATAACCATCATACCTATTCAGCCCATCCTGAGTACCAAACCACATAAACCCCTGGGCATCCTGCACAATTGCATTTACGGTCGATTGTGAAAGGCCTTGCTCCAAGCCTATCTGATCGAACTTTATATTTTTTGGCTGTGCAATTATTCTGCTGAGAGTAAGCCCACAAATTGTTATCACAAGGAGAATAGAATTCCTGCAAAATAAAGAAATATATGAATTAGTGTTTATGTTCATTGACATTGAGTGTGTAAAATACTTTGTGTTTTTGTAATTATTTACCGAAATATCGGCATCTGTTTATTTATACTTGATTCATTAGATGCCGGAATAGCTTACCTCAACACAACTTTAACGAAGGACAAAAAGGAGATTGCACTACCCGACTAATAATTTTCACACAGCCTCTGAAACTGTTGGTTAATGAAAAAAGAACTTTTTAGACCGCCCCAAATAAAATGGATTATCTCCTAAAAAATTCTTCTTCTTTACGCATAAACTCTTCAACTAAAAGTACATCTTCGGGACTTCCGGCAAAAATCGGAACTCTTTGATGTAGCTCGAACGGCTCAATTTCAAGCAATCTCTTTTTCCCGTCTGTTGCTCTTCCCCCCGCCGCTTCAATAATCATTGCAACCGGATTACATTCATACATTAATCGAAGTTTTCCGTTAGGGCTTCTTGAATCAGCGGGATACATAAATATTCCGCCATATAGTAATGTTCTGTGAATATCTGCAACCATTGAACCAATATACCGGGTTGAATATGGACGATCAGTAGCTGTATCTTCTTCCTGAAGATATTTGATATATTTTTTAAGTCCCGGATGCCAGTATTTATAATTCCCTTCGTTAATGCTGTAGATTTTTCCTTTAGCAGGAATTTTAATATTCTCATGTGAAAGTAAAAATTCACCAATTGATGGTTCAAGAGTAAAGTTGTGTGCCCCATTTCCCGCAGTATAAGTTAAAACTGTTGAAGAACCATAAACAACATAACCTGCAGCCACTTGATGCATTCCGGCTTGTAGGCAATCCTCAAGCGTGCCCGGCGTGTTATCGGGAGTAATTCTTTTATATATCGAAAAAATTGTTCCGATGCTTACGTTAGCATCAATATTTGATGATCCGTCAAGCGGATCAAATAACAAGACATATTTCCCGAGTCTGTGATGTGAAGGAATATGAATAATATTTTCTTCCTCTTCTGATGCCATAACGCATAAATGTCCGCCATGATCCATTGCCCTAAAAAGCATATCATGGGCATACATATCAAGCTTCTTAACATTTTCTCCGTGAATATTTTGATCGCCTGTAAGTCCAAGTATATCAACAAGACCGGCTTTATTTACTTCGAGGGAAATTACTTTTGCAGCTATCGACAAATCAGAAAGAAGCCGGGATAATTCCCCTGTTGCCTCGGGGTGTTTCCTTTCTTCCTCAATGATATGACGCTCGAGAGTCATAAATCGAAGTTTGGACATAAAGAACCTCCTAAAACTTTTTACAATTTAGAAAAACTATTTATATTGGATTAGAATTGCTTGTCCCAAATATAAGAGAAAGTATTCTGAGATAATAACATGATGTTTTCTAAATTTATCCTCACTTGAATTCGTTAAATAAGCTAAGACGACTAACAATATTTATGTTTACTTCAGCAGGTGGAATTAGTAAATTGTTATGCAAAAGATATTAATAAATTAAAGTGCAAGCGATGAAGAAAGTCTTAAATATAAAAAAGCGAAGTGAACCTGAAAAGGGATCTGATTACTGGAGGAATGCTTCCGATGAGGAAAAAATTGAGGCAGTTGAGATTTTTCGGCAACAGTATATTACTTTGATGAAAGGGAACGAAGATGTTCAGCAAGGACTTCAAAGAGTTTGTAGGATTGTTAAAGCCAAATCAAAGGAGTAGAAACTAAACGATAACTTCTTGATCCTTATACTGCAATTGATAGAGCTTATAATAAATACCCTTCTTTGTTAGCAATTCTTGATGATTACCGATTTCTTTAATCTCACCTTTGTGCATCACTATTATTTTATCAGCGTTTTGTATAGTAGATAATCTATGTGCGATTACTATGGCGGTTCTTCCCACCAGCAATTTTTCTATAGCCCTTTGAATGAGTATTTCGGTTTCGGTATCAACACTCGAAGTCGCCTCGTCCAAAATAAGGATTTGCGGATTATAGGCGAGTGCCCGCGCAAACGAGATTAATTGTTTTTGTCCAACGCTTAAAGTTGCGCCACGTTCCTTAACCGGTTCATCATATTTCAATGGAAGATTATTTATAAAACGATCTGCCCCAACGAGTTTAGCAGCTTCCATCATTTTATCGTCACTAATATCTGGATTATTCATTGTAATATTTGAACGAATGGTTCCCGAAAACAGAAACACGTCTTGCAATACCACCGATATATATTTTCTTAATTTACGCTTATCAAGTGATTGAATATTAATTCCATCAAGACAAATTTTCCCTTTGCTAATATCATAAAAGCGGGTTAAAATATTAATGATACTCGTTTTACCCGCTCCTGTTGCGCCTACAATGGCAACCGTTTCTCCGGGATTTATTTGAAGGGAAATATTCTTTAATACATAATCTTCTTCATTATAAGCGAAAGAAACATCTTTGAATTCGATTTTTCCTTTAACAGAATTTAGTAAAACGGGATTATCCGGATTTTTAATAACTGTATCGTTATCAAGCAGCTTAAAAATTCTTTCAGAAGAAGCCATTGCTGTTTGCATTATATTATACTTTTCGGAAAGATCCCGAATCGGTCTGAAAAACATTTCTGTATATTGAATGAATGCGAAAAGAACTCCGAGTGACAAATTCTGTTGAATAATTTCACCGCCGCCGTACCATATAATTAAACTTATAGCCGCCGAACTTATTAATTCCACAGCAGGATAAAAGATTGCATAATAAAATATCGAATTAATATTCGCTGTTGTATGATCCTGGTTAATAGATGAAAAGTTTTTCATCTCATCTTTTTGCTTATGGAATATTTGAACTACTGAAATTCCGGTTACATGCTCCTGCATATAGGAATTCAATCTTGCAAGATGAAACCTTACATCGCGGTAACTTTCGCGTACTTTTTTTCTGAAAAGAAATGTTCCGTAAATCAATATCGGTAATACAGAAAGTGAAACAAGAGATAACCGCCAATCAAGGAAGAACATAAAACCCAGTATCCACAGTATTATGAAGACATCACTGAATACCATTACAATTCCAGATGAAAAGAGTTCGTTTAATGATTCAATATCATTAGTTACCCGAGTAACTATTCTTCCGATTGGAGTTTTGTCGAAAAATTTTGCGGCAAGTCTTTGTGTATGAGAAAATAGTTTAACGCGAAGATCGTAAATGGTTTTTTGTCCGAGATACTGCGTGTAGTAAGTAAGAAAATATTGCATCACCGATTGAAAAACCAGCGAACCAAACAGAGCAAGGGTAATATAAAATAATCCGTTAAAGTCACTGTTTACAATATAATCGTCAACTGCAATTTTAGTTAAGTAAGGGCGCAGAGGTCCGAGTGCGGCAACAATAATATTCAATACTATGGCGGCTATAACATATTTCTTGTATGGTTTAACATAACCAAGCAGACGCTTCATTAATTTTGCGTCGTATGCTTTACCGAGTATTTCGTCATCTGATTTGGTATCTTGTGCCATATATTTCCGTGTTACAACTTTTAGTTTATTTCTTCGAGTTCTTTTTCAAGAAGCTGCTTGTAATAGATGTCTGCATAAATTCCATTAAGCGTTATCAATTCATTATGTGAACCGGCTTCCGCAATTTTACCTTTATCAAGAACAATTATTTTATCTGCATCTTTTACCGTTGATACTCTATGACTAATAATTATGCTGGTTCTTTCTTTCATAAACGATTTTAGATTTCTTAATATTTCTTCTTCGGTATTTGTATCAACTGCCGAGAAAGAATCATCAAGAATAAGAATTTGGGGATCAATTGCCAAAGCTCTTGTAAGAGTTGCCCTTTGTTTTTGTCCACCGGATAAGGTTATACCTCTTTCACCGATTATTGTTTCATATTGATTTGGAAACTCTTTTACATCTTTATCAAATTGAGCTATCCGGGCTGCTTTAAGAATATTTTCTTTATCAGGATCTCTCATCCCATAGCCAAGGTTGTTTAATAATGAATCGGAAAAAAGAAATGTTTCTTGTTGAACTAATCCAATATTGTTTCTTAAAACAGAAAGAGGAATTGTTTTAATTGAATGACCATCAATTAAGATCTCTCCATCGGTTACATCATAAAGACGCGGAATTAAATTGACGAATGAAGTTTTACCGCTTCCTGTATGTCCCATAATAGCTAACGAAGTCCCTGATGGAATAGTTAAATCAATCTTCTCCAAAATTTCGGGAGAGTTTGGATTATATCTAAACGAGACATTTTTAAAAGTTATTTCGCCCTTTATTTTGTCAATCGTATTATTAGTATCCGCTGTATCTTCAATATCATAAGGCTCATTGAATATTTTGTTCAATCGTTTCATGCTAGCTTCGGCTTGCTGAATAATATTTACAACCCATCCGAATGCTATCATTGGCCATGTTAAAATACCGAGATAAATTATTAGTGCTGTTATATCACCAAGTAAAAGTTCTTTTTCGATTACACTAACACCACCTGACCACATTACAATGATTACAGATAGACCTGTAACTAAAAATAATATCGGCTGAAATAATGCCTGCAGTTTTACAAGATGCATGTTCTTTTGAAGATATTCTTTGCTCAACACTTTGAAGGAATCTATTTCGTTTTCTTCTCGGACGTATGATTTAACAACACGTATTCCCGAAAAATTCTCTTGCGCTTTGGTTGTTAATTCAGAAAACTTTTCCTGAATGAGAGTAAAACGTTCATGTATTTTCTTTCCTACAAAATAGACAAGAATTGAGAGAAGAGGTAACGGAAGCAGCGCATAAAGAGTTACAATCGGACTTATTGTTACCATAATTACAACAACAATAACTAAACGAATAATAGTATCGATTGAATACATTACTGCGGGACCAATAAACATGCGCACTGCATTGATATCATTGGTTGCATGCGCCATAATATTTCCGGTTGCAGTGTTTTGAAAATACCTTAACGGAAGTTGTTGAATATGACTCCAAAAATCACCGCGTAAATCATATTCAATTTCTCGTGAAACAACAATAATTGTTTGACGAATTAAAAATCTAAAAATTCCCGAAAAAAGAGAGGCAACAATTATCAGAATTGCATAACGCGTTATAGACTCCTGATGCAGAGTGCTTTGAAGTTCGTTAATTGAATCCTTAATAATGAGAGGAACATAAACCGTTCCCGCATTGGAAAGGAGAATGAATATAATTCCAAGTACAATCTTCCATTTATAACGAAGAAAGTATTTCTTTAATGTGAAAAGATTTGTCATCAAATTCTTGTCTTGCCCGGATGGTATTAAATAAAACTAAAACTCTGTTGATTAATAATTGCCACTAAGGCACCAAGACACCAAGATAATTTAATACAACCTTTGTGCCTTAGAGACTTGGTGGCAGATATACTTTCTAATTCTTAATCGATAATCTCGAAACCGGTATATTTTTGAAGCACTTTAGGAACAACAATTTTTCCTTCAGGTGTTTGATTATTTTCAAGAATCGAAATCATTAAACGACTTGTGGCTAATCCGCTCCCGTTTAATGTATGAAGATATTCAGGTTTTTTAGTCTCTTCTCTTCTGAATCTTATATTTGCCCTTCTTGCCTGGAATGCCTCAAAGTTACTGCATGACGAGGCTTCAAGCCATTTATTTTCTGCAGGAGACCATGTTTCGATATCGTAACATTTAGCCGCTGAAAAACTTAAATCGCCCGTACACAATAATAATAATCTATATGGAACTTTCAATGCCTGGAGAATATCCTCTGCATCTTTTACTAATAACTCCAATTCATCGTAAGAAGTTTCAGGTTTTACAAATTTAACCATTTCAACTTTATTAAATTGATGAACGCGTAAAAATCCTTTTGAATCTTTTCCGTAAGAACCGGCTTCCCTTCTGAAGCATGGAGAATAACCGACATATTTTACCGGCAGTTCTTTTTCGGTAAGAATTTCATCTCGATGAATATTTGTAATCGGAACTTCTGCGGTTGGTATCGGATATAAACCATCTTTTTCGATTAAGTACATATCTTCTTCCATCTTCGGAATTTGTCCCGTTCCCTTCATCGATTCACGATTTACTAATATCGGCGGCATTACTTCCGAATAACCATGATGTTGAAGATGATAATCAAGCATGAAATTAATTAATGCTCTTTCAAGAGTTGCCCCTTTGCCAATGTATAATGGAAAACCTGAACCTGAGATTTTAGTGCCACGCTCGAAGTCAAGGATTTTTAACTTCTTCCCGAGTTGAATATGATCGAGAGGTTTGAAATCATTCTCAAAAGAAAAACCTTCAGGAAGCCATTGTTTGGTTTCAACATTTTCTTCCGCTGTTTTACCGACCGGAACAGAAGAGTGTGAAAGATTGGGGGTGTAACGTAAAATTTCTTCCAATACTTCTTCTTTCTCGCGAAGAGTAATATCGAGTTGTGTAATCTCATCGGAAACAAGTTTCATTTCTGCAAGAAGCAGTGTGGTATCTTCGCCTGCTTTTTTCATTTGCGGAATTTTAGCAGAAACCTGGTTACGCTTCGATTTTAATTCATCAGTTCTAAGAATTAATTGTCTTCGTTCTTCATCAACTGCAAGAACTTCAGAAACAATATCTTTTGCATTTTTATTTAATAATCCTTGTCGTACAAGTTCAGGATTTTCGCGGATTAATTTAACATCTAACATTTATTCTCCATACTCCTAAAGGAATTTCTATACTCTTTTATTTAATGAATTATTTATTAGCACATTTAGTTTGTTTAAGGTTTCTGATAAAAGTTGATCGGGAAGATTACAAATAAATTCTGCGTTGCGCACCTTCCAGTCAAGACTTTTAATTTGATCAGATAAAATAACGCCGGAAACAGGAAATCCATCAGGAAGATTTACTTCGAAAGGATAACCTTTAACCTGGCTGGTAATAGGACAGAAAATAGCTAAATCGGTTTTCTCGTTATAGTGAATTGGTGAAATAACTAGAGCGGGTCTGCGCCCTGCCTGCTCGTGTCCCGATTGAGGATTAAAGTCGAGCCAGACAATATCACCTTTAGCCGGAATATACTTTTGAACTTTTACCAAACTTCTTTTCCGGCTTTACTTCCTGAGCTTACTTCTGTATGAAGATTATTTTTAGTTATTGCAGATACCATTTCTTCAAGAGTAAACTCTTTTTCTTTTATCGGTTCAACTACAATCTTATCATCTTCGAGGGAAACATTTACAAACTCATTCTCACGTATATTAGATTGATAAGCAAAAGCTTTCGGAATACGCAAAGCCAAACTATTTCCCCATTTCTGAACTTTAACTTTCATTTTTATCCTAATAAAATGTTTCTACAACAAAGATACTATGCGTAACAAACATTATCAATCTACTTAACTACCACATTAAGAATTTTATTCTTAACGAAGATTTCTTTAACGATAGTTTTATCTTCAAACCATTTCTTTACACGTTCATCGGCATAAGCGATTCTTTTAACTTCCTCAACTTCGCTGTTTGTAGGGGCTTCGATTGTAGCGCGAAGCTTGCCGTTAATTTGAACTGCGATATTTGCAATCTCTTCAATTAGTGCATCTTTATCTGCTTCAAACCAAACCGGGGATTTAAATAATGAATTATCGTTACCGACTTTTTCCCAGCATTCTTCTGATAGATGAGGAGCGAGAGGAGCCAATATAACCGCAAATCTGTTTAATGTGTAAGATTGAATTTCTTTACTGCAATGAGGTAAAGATTTTAATTCATTTATTAATTCCATCATACTTGCTATTGCAGTGTTAAATCTGAAGTGCTGTAATTCAACTTCGACTTTGGCTATAGTTTGATTTATTTTTCTGTAAATGGTTTTTTCAACATCTGTTAAAGTTGAAAGATCGTATTTCTCTTTTGCAGAAAATTCTTTTGCTACATTTTCGTGATTCATAAAAAGATCATAAACACGCTGCACAAATCGTTCGGTGCCGGAAATTCCTTTATCGCTCCAATCACCCCCTTGTTCATAGGGTCCCATGAACATCAAGTATAACCTGAAAACATCGTTACCGACATTTTTTGTGAAGTCATCGGGATTAACAACATTCCCTTTCGACTTAGACATCTTTGCGCCGGAATTTGTAATGGTTCCCTGATGTACGAGAGTTTGGAATGGTTCATTGGAATTGGTTAATCCAATATCGCGCATAAACTTATGGATGAATCTTGAATAGAGTAAATGCATTGTTGCATGCTCTGCACCACCGACATACATATCGACAGGAACAAACTTATCGGTTAATTCTTTATCAAAAATTGCATCCGATATTTTCGGATTTAAGTAACGGAAATAATACCAGCTTGAATCGACAAAAGTATCCATCGTATCGGGATCGCGTTTTGCATCTGCACCGCATTTGGGACATTTGGCATTAATGAACTTTTCGTTTGCTGCAAGGGGAGATTCTCCTGCAGGCTTAAACTCTACATCATATGGAAGTTCAACCGGAAGCTGATCTTCGGGGACAGGAACTTCACCGCAATTCGGACAATGAATAATCGGAATAGGCGTTCCCCAATATCGTTGACGGGAAATAAGCCAATCACGTAAGCGGAAATTTATTTTACTTTTACCGGTATTATTTTCTTCAAGAAATTTAATGATTGAAGATTTTCCTTCATCAGAACGGAGACCGTTGAATTGTGCCGAGTTGACCATAGTCCCGACTTCAGTAAATGCTTCTTTTAATTCATCAGTTTCTTCTGTTCCTTCTTGAAGAATAACTTTTCTTATAGGAAGATTATACTTTGTTGCGAATTCGAAATCACGTTCATCATGCCCGGGAACAGCCATAACACAGCCTGTTCCGTATGTTAGAAGGGCGTAATCTGCAATCCAAATCGGTACACGTTCACCGTTAACAGGATTAATAGCACAAGTACCAAGCGGTACACCGGTTTTTTCTTTTACTGTTGAGGTTCTTTCTATTTCTGTTAGTTTTCTTGTTGATTCTCTATATTCATCAACGGCAGATTTATTTTCTGAAGTAACCAGTTTATCAACCAAAGAATGTTCGGGGGCAATAACAACATAGGTTACACCGAATAATGTATCGGGGCGTGTTGTGAAAACTGAAATTACTTCTTCACTATTTTCAACTTTGAAGTGGACTTCTGCACCTACACTCTTACCGATCCAATTACGCTGCATTAGTTTTGTTTTATCGGGCCAGTTGATTGTATCTAATCCTTGAAGTAATTCCTCAGCATAATCGGTTATCTTAAAAAACCATTGAGTCAAATTCTTTTGAATAACGGATGAGCCGCATCGTTCGCATGTGCCATCGCCAAGGACTTGTTCGTTTGCAAGGACTGTTTTACATGATGTACACCAATTAACGGGGGCATTTTTTCTGTAGGCTAATCCTTTTTTGAGAAGCTGTAAGAATAACCATTGATTCCATTTGTAGTATTCGGGGACGCATGTCATCAGTTCATTATCCCAATCGTACATACAACCCATCTTCTTTAACTGCTGACGAATATCTTTAATATTGGTCATTGTGCTGTCGTAAGGATGAATGCCGGTTTTGATAGCGTAGTTTTCAGCGGGTAAACCAAATGCATCGTAACCCATCGGCTCAAAGACGTTGAAGCCTTTTAATTTTTTGAATCGTGCCCATGAATCGGTTGGCCCGTAGTTATACCAGTGTCCGCAATGTAATTTAGATCCACTTGGATAAATGAACATAACAAGGGTGTAGAGTTTATTTTCGGTTTTAGAGAAATCGGTTTTGTAAACCTTATTATCTTCCCAATATTTTTGCCATTTGGACTCAACTTCTTGAAAGGGATAACGCATAATCAGTATCTATCAGATTGTGAAAAAATATAAGCATAAATTTACCTAAATCGTGAGGGAAATCAAATGAAGTGAGATGGGAAAACCAAATACTATTTCTCGCAGAGAACGCAGAGGAAGACAAAAAACAATCTCTCGCAAAGACGTGGAAAACGCAGAGGAAACACAGAAAATGTTTGTTGCGATGGGAGTAGTTTTTAATATCGGTGTGTTTGTCGGTGTTCCTGAGCTTCTTCAATGGTTTTGAATTTGAAGATTCCGCGTAAGTGTTTTCGTTTGCTGAATCTTGATGCAAACTCGTAAAATTCCATTAGTCTTTTGTAGTATTCAGCATCGGGATTCATTACCCATAGATCACGTCTTGCTTCTTCGAAGGTCTTGAATTTTTTAATCATCTTTTGAATGCTTCTCTTTAATCTTTTGAGCTATAAAGAATAAATCTTCTTGATCAATTGCTCTGTAAGTTTTTTCTTTTAGTTTATATAGGCTTTCTAAAGTAGCAATTCTAACTTTATGCCCTTCTACTTCAATTTCTTCGGAAACTATATCATCATAGGAAAATGTTTCACCAAGGTTTGCGATAATATCTATTAAAATTTCGTCCGGTGCACCATATCGAATGACGGCATACTGACTTAATTCCGATGATGTTATTTCGTTGATACTTTCATCATTAAAAATTGAAGAGAGAGCTTTTCTTAAATTGTTGATATTATTCTCTGTGTTACGGACAAATAGAACAATGTCCTCGGTAAAACGAGAAGAACCATGCAAAACAACAGCGAATCCCCCGATCAATACATAATTTACATTTTCTCTTTGGAGAGCGTTAAGCAGTGATAAAAACTTTTTGATACGATTATTCATAATTTATTCAAATTCATACACAGTGAAGTTAAATATTATTCCTTTCGAATTCAACAATATTAAGTGAAACTCAAGTAAACTTAGATTCCCGAAGAACCGGAAACAATCCTTACCGATGCATGGTTTTTAGAAGATAGAGCCTATACCGAAAAGACCACTTTTTATTTGAACAAAACATCCCTATGCCCCACTATGATGCCATTTTGAGCATCGTTTGGGAAGCGTGGTTTTCATTAAAAACGAAAAAGAATGCACTAATCATTGTAAAAATGTTTTACCATAAAAAATCAATTACTATTTTAATCTATTACTATTTTGCTTTTTAGATAATATTAATTTAAGGCTGATAATGTATACCAGCACTTGTACTTGCTAATCATTAAAAAGTAATTCTGAAGAAGGGCTTAAATAAAAATTCAGTTGTGAATTGCTTTATTATTACCGGTGCAAATGACATTTATTAGTCCCCAAAAGAATTAGAGTTTAAAAATAATTTAATAACAACGTGTTGCATATGGCAAAAAAAATCTCAAAAACTAGCGAACGTGAACTTGTAAGTAAAATTACCGAATGGTTTAACGATCACATAAAACATAATAAATTTCCTTTCAAAGAAGCAACAAATGAATCACCAGCCAAATATGATTCTACTACCTACTTCGGAGATATAGTTTTATGGATTAATAGAGAGTCCGCAAGCTCTTTTTCATATATTGAAATAAAACCTCCATTTGCTGCAAAAGAAAATCTTGAAACTTTAAGAAAGAAGGCAATTTCTTATGGTGTTAATTATTGCTTTACGTGGGATTTTCAGAACTTGAATGCTTATGAAGTAAAAAGGAACAAGCTCACACTTGTTAACTCTGAATCAACCCAGGTATTGAATAATATTGACGATTGGTTACGCGGAGATATTCAGGCAACTATTAAAAAATACATCAATAGTATTTGCGAAGAGATTATTCATCTTAATGAAACCGGTAAGTTTCGAAAATTCATTCCGGACAAAGTATATTTTGTCAATTATATCCGCGAAACTGTAAACAGACTCGTACCGCAATTCGAAAAACACTACACAGATATTGCAATAGAGAAAACTAAACGATCAAGTATAATTTCTTATGGTAAAGAACAAGGAATCGCTTACAACAATCCCGGAGATTATTACAAATTAATTGCCCGGCAAAGTGTCTATAGTCTTGTAACAAAAATTATTTTCTACTTAACCGTTCGAAGATATTTCAAAGATCTCCCTGATCTATATTCAAATGATGAACCCGACCTTGAACATTACCTAAAAATTGCATTTTCTAAAGCTCAGGAAAAAGATTGGCAGGCTGTTTTTGAAGAATCGGAAATTGAACAATTTGGTATCCCTAAATCATGTTATAAAGATCTTTTAGATTTCTTTGTGGAAATGAAGGTATATCATTTTGGTGAGTTGCCAGAAGATGTTATTGGTGAATTGTTCGAAGAAATTATTGATCCCGAAAAACGCCACCAGCTTGGTCAATACTTTACTAACGAAAATCTGGTAGATTTCATTCTTGGCTTTGTCGTTAATGATGATAAAGCATTTTTTGCCGATCCAACCTGCGGCTCCGGAACATTTCTTAATCGAATTTATGACCGATTAAAACATCTATCAAGAAACACAAGCCACAATGACCTATTAAATAAAATTTGGGGTTTCGATATTGCAAAGTTTCCTGCTGAATTGGCTACAATAAATTTATTTAAACAAGACGTTTCTAATTTCGATAACTTTCCACGCATTAGAAGAGTCGATATTTTCAAAGTTAACAAAGGTGATGAATTTGAATTCCCTCCTCCATCAGCCACTAAAGTTTATAACAAAGTTAAAATCAAACTTCCTCAGTTTAATGCCTTAGTCGGGAATTTCCCTTTTATACGCCAGGAATTGATAGAAAAGGAAGTTAAAGGATACAAAAAATATTTAACTAAGGTTTTGGCTAATGATTACTTTCTAACATACGATAAGCTTTTTATTACAAGCGGAATTAACGAAGGTTTTGTCGAACACCTTAAAAAACTTCCTCAAGATCAATTATTAAAAGAACTTGACCGTTATGTCGAAAAGGGGAATATTCAATTAAAACTTTCCGGGCAGGCGGATATTTACACTTACATCTTTATTCACACCGCAACACTTCTGGCTCAAAATGGAATGTTCGCAATCATTACTTCTAATTCATGGCTGGATGTTTCATACGGTTCAGTACTTAAAGAATTTTTCCTCGATAACTTCAAAGTAAAAGCCGTAATTGGCTCTTGGGCAGAACCATGGTTTGATGATGCTGCGGTTAATACTATTGTTACGGTTCTTGAAAAAGAAAGTAATAGCGTTGAGCGGGAGAAAAACATTACCCGCTTTGTTAAACTGAAAAAGAAATTTGCCGAACTTATTCCTTATCACGATCTCAAACTCGAATCAATCAAAAGATGGCAGACAATTGAATATCTTGTCGATTTAATTGAAACTGCTGAGAATAATTCTAAAGTAGAAAAAGTTGCAGAAAATATTTCCTCTCTTAATCTTGATGAAATGAGAGTGCGGTTGGTTACTCAAACATTTCTAAAAGAAGAAATTGTAAATAAGGGAGAGCTTGCTAAATGGGGCAAATACTTACGTGCCCCCGATGTCTACTTTGATCTACTCGAAAAATGTAAAGATAAACTTATTCCGTTAAAAAATATTGCAGAAGTTAGATTCGGAATAAAGTCTGGCATCAATGAATTCTTTTATTTGGAAATTATTGATAATGAAGAAAAAGTTGACGGATGTGTTTACAGTAAAAATGGACGCGGTTGGGAAGGTTATATAGAAGAAAAATATTTACGTGCGGTAATTAAAAGCCCAAAAGAATCGGAAAGTATTACTATTGATCCCGCTAAACTTAAATTTAAAATCTTTCTGTGTAACGAAAGCAAAAGTGAACTGCGTAAAAAGGGTGATAAGTACGCACTTAAGTATATTGAGTGGGGTGAAAAACAAAGCACAAAAGAAAATGTTAATTGGCCCGATGTCCCTTCAGTTAAAGGAAGAAAATATTGGTGGGGAATTAACTTTAGGAGCTTTCCGAAAATCTTGTGGACTGAAATGTATTTCGATTCTTTCAGAACATTATTAACAGATGAAGAAATGCTTGAGAGTGATAAGTTTTACGCTATAGAAACAAAAGACAATCACAACTATGGGATATACTTAAATTCAACTTTAGTAAATCTATTTAGAGAAATAACAGCATTCCAATCACTTGGGGATGGTGTATTAAAAACACCAGTTTATGAAGTTGAGAATATGCTAGTCCCTAAAAAAATGCTCTCTTTTTCAAAAAACCATTTTGCTAAACTTTTAGTTCGTGAAATTAAATCCGTTCCTATTGAAGTAAAACAAAAAGACAGAATAGAACTCGACAAAAAAATCTTAGAAGCTCTTGGTTTAGATTCTAAAATCTATTTGCCAAAAATTTATGATAGCTTGTGCGAGCTTGTAAAAGAACGCCTTGAATTACCAAAGATGCGCAAAAAGAAACAAAAGGATGAAATAAAATTTGCTTTCGGTAAAATTAAAGAAGCTGCAATTGAAGAATGTTTGCCGAATGGCATAAGGCAATTCCCACAAGATTTTTATACGAAAGGTAATTACAACGAATTAGAATTTGTTTCATTTCCGACAAACGGCAAACCCCTTAATTCAGATTCATTTTTTAATCATTTTCAAATGAAAACCGAGGATGGGGAAACTCTTTTTAAGTTAGATAGTGAAAGTAAAGCCGAATTTGCTGAATTAATTTCTCGAAAACCCACATATCAAATTAAAATTCCAGTCGATGAAAAAGTTGTTGATCAGACATTAAAAAATTATGATAAGTATATTCAGAAACTAAAAGAACATCTTGAGGCAAATGCTAAAGAAAAACTTCATGATTGGGCTATTGCTGAGAGAATGGTAAAAGAAATTCTTGCGGAATTTGGTATTGTTAAAACCTAAACTTTCATTCATTACGTAATGGAGTTCATAAAAGAAAAAAGAAGGAAATAGAAAATCTTGAGGCATTTTGAATGAATAATTTGGAAAACAAAAAATGAAAAAAGTTGAAGAAGTGAAAATAATTGAGATGCCAAATTTTTTGGATACCATCATTGTTAGCAATGAGGCTTAAGTGGCATTTATCTTTTTAGACGAAAGTGGTGATCTTGGTTTCGATTTTTCCAAAAAGAAAACGACAAAATATTTTATTATTACACTCCTCTTTGCGACGGCAAAGAAACCAATAGAAAAGGTAGTCAAAAAAACTCACTTAGGACTTTCAAAAACATACAAACACAAAATAAATTCACTGCATGCAAATAAAGAAAAACCTGTAACGAAAAACCGCATGCTAAGTTCCCTATCAGAAAAAGATATTTCTGTTATGGTTATCTACCTTAATAAAAACAAGGTTTATACAAAACTCCAAAACCAAAAAGAAGTGTTATATAACTTTGTTACAAATATTTTGCTCGATAGAGTCTATACAAAAAAATTGATTCCGATTGATAAAGAGATTCATTTAATTGCCTCGCGAAAAGAAACGAACAAATTTCTCAATCAGAACTTTAAAGAATACCTTTCAGGTCAAATAAAAAATAACTTTTGACTTGAACTTAAAACAGAAATAAAAACTCCGGCGGAAGAAAAATCTTTACAAGCAGTTGATTTTATAAGTTGGGCTGTTTTCAGAAAATATGAATATGGTGATGAGTCTTATTACGACTTAATAAAAAGTAAAATTGTTGAAGAGAATGGATTGTTCGTTTAAAAAACAAAACCTTATGCGCTATTTAGGAGCAACCATTCCGGCAGCCCACGCATAAGGATTTATTTGTTTGATGTCAATTTAACACAACTATTATGCACTTGTCAAGTATAAAATATATACAATTCATTACCCGGTCTATTATCTATAATGAAGAATATCTCTCGCAGTGAACGCAAAGGAAGTCAAACGGCAATTGATTAAGTAAGAATAATTGAAGTAAATTCTTAGCGGCTTGGCGAGAAAAGGAATCTGTTACGATGGGTACATGTGAGGGTAAAAGTTATGGGAAATCAATCGGAAATATTGTTTTATACCGCCGATGACGGAAAAATAAAACTTCAGGTAAAGCTTGAAGACGAAACCGTATGGTTAACTCAAAAGCAAATTGCTGAATTGTTCGATAAAAGCCGTGTTACTGTTACAGAACACATTAAAAACATCTTTACAGAGGGGGAGCTGGGGGAAACTTCAGTATGTCGGAATTTCCGACATACTGCAGATGATGGCAAAAACTACGACACCCAGTACTATAATCTTGATGTGATAATTTCGGTAGGTTACCGGGTAAAATCACAACGTGGTACCCAGTTTCGTATCTGGGCAACACAACGGTTAAAAGAATATATTGTCAAAGGTTTTGCCCTTGATGACGAACGCTTAAAACAAGGGGGTAAAAGTGCCCGTTATTCTGATGGAACAATAGAAAAGCGATAAAATGAAATTTCAATGATAATTATCGATAGATGGTTTTGATTTCATATTACTTTGTGCGGATGATTATTAAGTTAGAAGATTCCATCTTGCGAGAAATAATTTTCTCTCGCTGAGAACGCAAAGGTAAATATCATTTAACAAATGGGAATATTGAGTCGATTGAATTCTCTGAATTTATTTTTGTCGTACTATAACATTTAATTAAGTTTAGTTTCATTATTTAATATTAGGGATAAAGAAAATGTACCGGAAGTTTTTTATAGTTATTCTGATGGTTACTTTAGGCTTTTCATGTAAAAATGCGGACAATAATAATGACTCAAGCAAAGAGCAAGACATCAATTTGCAAAATTCAAAAACTGATATGCCCGATGTTACCGGTTATTATCAATTACCCGAGTTGGGATGCAATATTGCACTTACCATAGTAAAGGAAAATGGTCTTTTAAAGTATTACTTTAAAGGCGAACATCTTGATTTGGAAGGAATTGCAATTGTTCATGTTGAAGAGGATATTTATTATGTAACTTTCGATGGTCCTATCGGAAATACTCCGCCCAAAACCGTTATGGGACAGTATAAGGATAACTCTATCACAATCCAGAATACCGGTAACACAATGAATAACTTCCACTACTTCCTTGATTGTGGAGATAAATATTTGGAGTTTAAGAAGAATTAGAACATCTCAAATGCAAAACCAAATGAGGAAGTAAATTTTTCACAATATTACGAGAAGAATTATAGAGTCGCTATTTCTAAATCGAACAATAAAACCTTTTGGTGAATATGAGCAAAGTAGTTAAAACTTATAGCAATTTTGAATGGATTGATCTTGAAAATCCGGACAAAGAAGAATTACATACTGTTATCGAACCGTTTAATATCGATATTAATCTGATTATCGATACTTTACAATATGGACATTTACCTAAAATTGAAAATGTAAATAATTATACGTTTATAATTTTAAGAGCTTATTCCGCCAACTTAACCGACAATGTTACAACTATAGGAGAGCTTTCAAATAAAATTGCTTTTTTTATAAATGAAGAGAGACTTATTACTATCCATAGAGCATCTTTCGACTTCTTAAAAAATCTGACAGGTGAGTTTAACAGCAGCGAATCAGTAATGTTGAGTATCATTAATAGTATGCTTTTAACATTTGAAGAACCACTGCAGTTTCAAAGCGATAAGATGGATAAATTCGAAGGAGAGATTTTCCTTAAAAGTGGTGGATCGATTTCAATTGAATCACTCTATTATCAAAAATCAAAAGCCAGGATCTCCAAAAAGATATTACACTTAACCCAAAACGTATTAAATCTTATCACTGTAAAACCCGAACTGAATTCGACTTTACAGGACTTGAGAGAAACAACTATAAGGTTTCTATTACATTATGATGAAGTATTGGAGGATGCAACAACAATCTTAAACTCTTACATTTCTGTTACCGCTCAAAGAAGTAATGAAGTGATGAAACTATTAACAATATTTTCAGCTTTCTTTTTGCCTTTGACATTCATAGCGGGAATCTATGGAATGAACTTTGAGTTTATGCCTGAATTGGAATGGAAAAGTGGTTACTTTATAATTTTAGGAGTTATGGTATCTGTTGCACTTACAATTTTTATTTGGTTTAAAAGAAAAAAGATTATGTGAGTTGGTTACTTAAGGGCTCCTCTAAAAACTAATCCGTAGACTAGCGGATAACAGGTATATGCTGCCAAACCGGATTTTCGAAGAGAGCTAAATAAAGTTTTTAGAGTTACCCTTAACTTTATTGCAATTACTTAACGATAAAAACAATTTCTCGCAGAGGTGCATAGGGCGTAAAGGAAGACAAAATGAATTTGCTGAAAACGATAAATAAAAAATTTTATGCTTTGAAAAGCAATATGAACTTTCCATAAACTAATAGTTTTAATTAAAATGAATAAATATCGAATTTACATTGATGAAGTCGGGAACAATGATTTGAATAGTTCCGTTAACCCAAACCACCGGTATTTGAGTTTAACAGGATTGATATTTGAATTAAATTATGTGAAAGAAATTGTAAATCCATCACTAGAAAATTTGAAACAGAAGTACTTCCCTTATCATCCTGACGAACCGGTAATACTCCACAGAAAAGAATTAGTAAATAAAAAGTTTCCGTTCGGTGCATTAAAAGACCCCAAAATTGAAGATGAGTTTAACTCGCAACTACTAAAGTTATTGACTGATTTGAAGTATGTAGTCGTCTCGGTTTTAGTTGATAAAATGGAGCATAAGACTAAATATCAAACATGGAAGTATGATCCATATCATTACTGTATGGAAATAATCATCGAAAGATTTTTTTTCTTCCTTGAATCGGTCGATTCGGTTGGTGATGTAATGATAGAATCAAGGGGTGGGAAAGAAGACATACGCTTAAAGAAGTCATATTCAAGAATATACCAAACCGGAACACAATTTATTGAAACAGAAAGATTAAAGAAGCGTTTGACAAGTTGTGAGTTAAAAGTAAAACCGAAAATGTTAAACATCGCGTGCTTGCAATTAACTGATTTAGTCGCTCATCCTTCAAGAAGATTCATGTTTCGAAAGTATGGAATCAATGTTGGAATTGAGTTCGCTTTCGGTGACAAAATAATTGATGTGATAGAAAAAAAATATTATAGAGGGAAAAACGGGATTGAAGGATATGGAATAAAATTACTTCCATAAAAAGAAAAACCCCGATTGCTCGGGGCAAAGGCACATGCGTCCTTCCACCTCCAGATGAACTGGATTGTTACAAAAATAAATAAATTACTTTACAAATCAAATATTCTAAATGAAACAATCAAAAATAGAGTGGACAGAAAAAGTTTGGAATCCGAGTATCGGGTGTGACAAAGTTTCCTCGGGATGTAAATTTTGTTATGCGGAAAGCTTTGCGAGACGGTTAAAGGCAATGGGGACTGCTGATTATAAGGATGGATTTCTGTTTAAGATTTTACCACACCGACTTGAAGAGCCACTAAAAATTAAAAAGCCGACTAAGTTTTTTGTTAATTCAATGAGCGACTTATTTCATGAGGAGATGCCATATGAATATCTTGATATGGTATTTGATGTTATAAGAAAAACTCCGCATCATATTTATCAAATTCTTACTAAAAGAGATAAAAATATGTTGGACTATTTTTCTAAGAATGAAGCCCCGAAAAATGTTTGGCTTGGGGTAAGTGTTGAGAGCGCAACATTCAAGAAAAGAATTTCTACTTTGAGGAAAATTAAAACGAATATCAGGTTTATTTCATTCGAGCCGTTAATAGGTGATGTTGGAGAAGTTAATCTAGGCGGTATTCATTGGGCTATTGTCGGGGGAGAATCGGGACGGCAAGCCAGACCAATCAAAAAGGAATGGGTTGATGGAATATTTCAACAATGTAAGGAACAAAAAGTGGCGTTCTTCTTTAAGCAGTGGGGAACCTGGGGGGCTGATGAGGTTAAGAGAAATAAGAAAGTTAACGGTCGTTTGTTTGAAGGGCGGGTATGGGATGAATATCCTAAAAGTAGAACTCGTAGAGTGGGTTTGAAATAAAACTTAGCGTTGCTTGGCTGTTTAAATAACCGTAAAGTCACAAAGTGCGTAGCGAAAATTCTTTCTGGCTTTAATGGGGTAACTCCACAAAAATTATTAATAAATACTTTAGTTATCCCTTATACCGGAATTTTTGACTGTGACTCCCCTTTCTTATTCTAAATATTTTCTGAAGAGTTAGATTGGCAGATTGAATCCGAAAGTGGCTCCATAACCGACTTTACTTTTGACCCAAACTTCCCCTTCATGTTGTTCAACAATTTGTTTAACAATCCAGAGCCCCATACCTGTACTTGATTCACCACCGGTTGGTTTAGCGCTTAATGTTTTTCCTTTTTGAAAAGCATTTTCTGAATCCCACTTAGTTAAACCGGGACCATTATCTGTAACTTCCACAAAAACTTTTTTCTCACTAAAATAAGAACTTACTTTAACAACTGCATTTTCAGGAGAAAACTTAATTGCATTACTTACATAGTTATCAAGAGCCTCATCGATTTTGAGTGGATCAACATTAATATCAGGTGTATGGAGTGATGCATTATTAATTAACTCAACATTTTTATTCTTGGCATAAGCATAATTGCGCTTACATACTTGATCAATAATTACTTTTAATGAAGCACTGTTTAAATTTAATTCATCTGCCTCTTCTTTTTTCTTTGCAACTAAAACACGACTCATTTTTTGCGAGAGACTTATAATTTGCATCGAACTTGCAGCTAATGATTGCAGAATATCCTGTTGTTCAATTGCATTAAAATCATATCTATTTAGCAAATCTATATAACCGTTAATTGCTGATGCGGGATTTTTTATATCGTGTAAAGTTATAGCAAACAGTTTTTCTTTTTCTGCCTGCAATTCACTTAATTGCTGTTTACTGTTTTCTAATCGTTCATTTTGGACTAAAAGTTCTTCATTTGATTTCTCTAGGTTCTCGATGTCTGATTTTAGGTCAAGAATCTGTTTTTGTAAAAAGTGGTTCTCATCTTTTTCCTTTTTAAGTTCGCTATACAATGAAGATATTCTTTTATCTACCTCATCTTTCTCATTTCTGACGTTTGCAATTTTAACATCTGCTTTACGCGCTTTTAATAAAAACCATACAGCCAAAAAGATTAAGATAATAATAACCCCAAACACGTAGATGTAATTTGAATTATTCGAGTCGGAAGCACTCACCGGTTTGTTGATTGGTTTATCTGTAACTATAAACTTGATTGCCGGAGTTTCAATCTCATTTCCGTTATTCAAATAAGCAACTACCTTAAAGATATAAACATCTTCGGTAAGAGAATTAAATCTAACGCTGGCATCTCCGTTAACATCAACTTCATTTGGAATAGGTAAGGCATTAAGATAAACTTTGAATTGAACTGCATCTCTATTTTCAATCATCGATAAATCAATAAAAAAAGTAATTTCATCTTGAACAGTTAGAGAAAGTGATTTCCAATCATTAACAGAAACTTCTTTCTTATTTATTTCGATTGATTTTATATTTATACTATTGGGGAACGCTACCCCAATAATGACAAGCAGGTAAAAACTAATTAATTGTAATCTCATTTGAATTCTAATAAAATATGTAAAATTATTTTTAATTATATTATCGTAACTATGTACGAAGAAATTAAGTAGGTAACTGCTGCTGCAAAACCTGAAAGTGGAATGGTTAATATCCATGCCCACAAAATGTTTTTAGCAACACCCCATCTAACTGCAGAAAGTCCCTTTATTGACCCTACGCCAATTATTGCTCCTGTTATGGTATGAGTTGTACTAACAGGAATTCCTAAAATTGTTGCAGTTATGATAGTTAAACCTGCAGAGGTTTCAGCACTAAATCCACCAAAGGGAGTGATTTTTGTCATTTTCATTCCCAAAGTTTTAATAACTTTCCAACCGCCAAGAAGTGTACCGATTGCTATCATAGAGTGACTCGCTAAAATTACCCAATACGGGGGACGAGAAATATCTGACGGTATGAATTGATTTGCAATTAAAATAGCAGTGATAATTCCCATTGTTTTCTGAGCATCATTTGAACCATGACTCAAACTATATGCAGCTGCTGAAACTAATTGAAGTTTTCTAAACTGTTTGTCTACTTTTCTCGGTTGTTTATCTTTTACAACCCAAAGGGTAATTACCGAAAAAATGTATGCAAATAAAAATCCAAGAAGTGGTGCTACGAAAATAAAGATGGAAATTTTAACAAATCCACTTAGAATAATTGCAGGAAGTCCTGCTTTTGTAAATGCGGCACCAACATAACCGCCGATAATTGCATGTGAAGCACTTATAGGCATACCAAAATGAGTTGCCCCTCCCGTTACTACTATGGCACCAATAAGCCCGGACATTATCATAATGTTATCCACAATTCTTACATCAACTAAACCTTTCCCGATTGTTAATGCTACAGCGGCAGGGAAAAGAAATGCAGCAACAAAATTAAAAAAAGCTGCGAAAGTAACTGCTTGCAAAGGAGTAAGAACTTTGGTTGAAACAACTGTTGCTATTGCATTTGCGGCATCATTCATCCCGTTATAAAAGTCAAAAATCAGGGCAAATGTGATAATTATTACAGGGAAAATAAAAATCTGGTAATCCATAGAATTAAGATGATTTTAAAAATATCGAGATTATTACATTTGCTACTGCCTGACATTTATCAGATACATTTTCTAACAGATCAAGAATTTCTTTATACTTGATAACTTTTAAAACATCTTTTTCTTCGTTGAAAATAAATGTTAACCCTTGTCGATAAAGATTATCTGCTTCGGATTCTAAATCTTTTACCGCTTTACATTCGTTAAACTTTGAATCTTTACTCCTCAAATCTGTTATTGCGATTTCGAGTTCCTTTATTTGAGCAACTATTATTGAAGTAATGCCGTCTGCCATCGGCACTTTTTCGGTGATGTTAAAAACCTCAAGACGTATCGCAGCGGCTAACAAAATATCACAAATATCGTCAAGTTTTTTTATCAGTGTAAAAATGTCTTCCCTGTCGAAGGGAGTAATAAATGATTTGTTAAGACGTTTAACCACACGGAAAGAAATTTCATCTCCCCGATTTTCGAATGGTTTAAGCTTTAGTAAAAGTAAGGGGTCATAAAGTGTGTTAGAAAATAATTCATGAGTAATCGAAGCCATATTTTGACAGACTCCAATCATATCATTAAAATCATCAAAATATTTTTCTTCTTTAGGGAGCAGTTTGCTAAACATAACTATTTCTGTTTTATTTATTAAAATTTGCATCCAAAAATAGTGAAAAATATAATACCAAATTAAGGATGAAAATAAAAAACCCGCAATAACTGCGGGTTTATATAAACAATTCATGTTACCGTTCTTAGAGACTTGATTCTTTCAATCGTCTCATTGTAGATAAAACAAATCCAACAAACATACCGAGAACACCAATCCATACTAAATTTACAAACGGTTTGATGCTTGCTGTAACTGAGAGAACTTCTTTCGCCGGTTTAACTGAATGGCTGACACCATCCTCAGCCTCAGTTACTGTAAATTCCGCTTTACGGCTCATCGGGTCAATTTTACCAATAACTAATTTGATTCCAATTTCTTTTATGTCAGCTTCTACATAACTTATCTGACCACCTACACTCTGCATATATGATTCTGTTTGATAAGTTTTACCATCTTTTTCAACAACTAAATTAGCTCCCATTTTGAAATCGTTACCCGCCATCATTGCCTGCATGTCGGGTTTGGTAAATTCCTTATACATTATTTTTGCGCCATGGAAATCAGCAACTTCACCTTCACCGAGAGAGATAACATCGGAATGTCCTCCGTCTGCCTGAGAACCATCTTCATAACCTGAAGGAGAAATATAGAAATCGCGAATCCAGCCATTAAGAATATCAGGTTCTCTCATTAATCCCATGTTAAAATCACTAACATACATGACAGGTCTAATTTGATATTCTTTACCACCATCTTCAACATCAATATTAAAATAATATTTTTTGTCATTTTGAAAAGGCTGATAACCGGTAAATTTAATTTTATAACCGAAAAGTTCCTGAGTTTCACCTTTAATAAGATTAATATCTTTTTGCTCACTATATGCAGATGAACCGATTACACCAAGAATAAATATCGCAAATGCCATGTGAGTTATATATGCCCCAAGCATTTTTCTGTTACCGCGAATTATTTTATATGCAATTTCACCATTAACAAATAATGTGAATGCAGCAGAGAAGGCTAACAAAATCATCATTATATTGTGCACTTCTCCAAAAACAACAACTAACAGAGTAAAAAGAACAGTTGCAATAATTGAAAAACGTGATTTTTTTATTATCTCATTTCCCTCAGTATGTTTCCATTTTAATAGTAGACTAAGACCATTTAATAGACCGATTATTATTGCTAACGGAACATGCATTTCATTATAGAAAACTGTATCAACTGATTGATGGAAAATCGGAGCTGACGTTCCAACCAAAACAATTATTGCCGAGGCACCAAGTGCAACTGAGGCGGTAAATAATGCTAACTCTCTCGATAGCAATCCCTCCTGATAATCACTCTGTTCATTAAGAGATTTCCATCTGAAGGCTATCATTCCAACGCCTAATAAAATAAATGTAGAGATGAAGATTACTAAAAAGAGATAAACCACAGTTCCGGGATCAACGAAAGAGTGAACGGAAGCATCGCCTAATATCCCGCTTCTTGTCAAAAATGTACTGTAAATAACAAGTACATAGACCATTATTGAAAGTATCAAATTCGTTTTAGCAAACTTACCGATTCCATCTCCTTTTGCTTGAGTTTTTCTTTGAACAAGCATTGTATGAATGGCGGCTACACTCACAATCCATGGAACAAGACTTGAATTTTCAACCGGATCCCAAGCCCAATAACCACCCCATCCAAGGATTCCATAAGCCCAGTAACCACCAAGCATAATTCCAAGTCCAAGAATACCGGCACCTGCCGCAACCCAAGGGAAGGATTGGCGTACCCAATCTTTATAATCGTCTTTCATCAAAGCGGCGATAGCAAATGCGAAAGGAACAGTTGCCATAGAAAAACCGATAAACAAAATAGGAGGATGAATTTGCATCCAGAAATTTTGGAGTAGCGGATTTAATCCTTTACCGTGAATAATAAAATCGTTAACCGATATTCCTGCAGTTGTTAATGCTGAATATAAGTCAGTATTCATTTTAACAAAATTTTGTCCGCTTGATGGATCACTGAATAAGAAATTTTGAATAAACGGTAAGTTTAGGAAAGCCGGTGCTATACTTTTTATATCAAGAAATATTGGATGAATCCAAATATATTCAAAAGGGTTTTTAAGAACCGGCGAAACCATTGCCAAAAGAAATGTTGTTGCCAAAGCAAAAACTGACATTACCCGCTGTTCGAGGTCGCCTCGTTTTGAAGTATATGATTGAAGAAAAACTCCGATTATCGAAGTCAACAACAACCAAAGCATGAAACTTCCTTCTTGTCCGGCCCAGAAAGTAGAGATTAAAAATCCAAGAGGAAGATCGCTGTTGCTGTAACTATAAACATATTTAAACTGATATTGATGTGATAATATTAGATACAATAGATATGCCGATGCTACTATTACAAGCATAGCCATTCCATGATAAGAAATGCGCGCAAGATTTATAGTGTTTTTCGATCCTCTAAATGTAAAAAAATACATTATCATCGAGAAGAGGCTAAACACCAACGCTAAAGTTAGTAGAATACTACCTGCCATTATTGAAACTCCTCCAATTTATATTATTCAGCATCTATTATGAAGAGGCTGATTCTGATGGTTGATCTTGATATTTGGATGGGCATTTTGTTAAAATGTCTTTCGCATGAAAATAACCGTCTTTATATTGTCCGGTTACAACCATGCTGGTTGCTATTTCGAAATTATTTGGAATAGAACCATCATAGACAACTTTCATTTGATGACCCTTGTCATCGGTTAAATAAAATGTGAATGTTCTATTTTCGTTATCGATTTTATAACTTTTTTCTTTAACCCAGCTGCCGGTTGCTTTTACAACACGTTCTTTTTCCATTATTTTTTGAAAGTCACTTTCATACTGGATGTTGCTTTGTGTAAACAAATAAATCATTAGCGATAAAAAAACAGTTACTATAACTCCACCGAATATATATTTACTTTTCATTTTTTTTCTCCTTTCATTTCATCTTCTATATTTTTCAATCTTTTATCAAGCATATATAAATAACCAAACACACCGGCCCATACAATCAAAACAATAATTAAAACCACATAGATTGCGTTAGTTGCCAAAAATGATGATAAACCTTCCAAAATAACCTCTATTTAATTTGTTTGTCCAACTTGTCTTTGTAAATCAATGATTTATAACCAACCTTCCACATCCAGTAGTAAAGGATGGTAAAACCAAAGAGCGATAAATAAAATATTAATAACATATTCGAATTCATTTTGAAATCTACAACCGGACCGGAATGTGTATCGTCAGCAGAGCCTGGATGGAGACCTTTCATAATTCTCGGCATGATGAAAATAAAAAACGGTACTGTAACAAATGCAATTATCGAATATACAGAAGCAAGAGTTGCTCTTTTTTCTTCCTGCTCAACCGCTGAACGAAGTGCGAATAATGCTCCATAAATTAAAAGTAAAGCAAAAATACTTGTTTGACGTGGATCCCAGCTCCAGAATGAACCCCATGCAAATTTTGCCCATACCGCACCGGTAACCGTTGCAAGTATACAGAAAATCATCCCGAGTTGTGCAGCTGTATGAGCTTTTGCATCATCTACTAAATCTTTTTTGCGAAGATATTTTATACTGAATATTGTTGACATAAAAAACGCTATAACCGTCAACCATGATGTTGGTACATGAAAGAAAATTATTTTTGCATTTTCTTCAAGTCCTGGAATCAAAGGGAATTCATACCAATGAATCGGATTCTCTACAATAGGAAAGGCTATTCCCGCCACTGAAACGAACGCTATAATAAAAAAAAGTAGTATTTGCCAGATCATAAATTTTTAGTTGTTAATTGTTGAAAATTGCTAATCTTTCCATATAAAATCAAATAATAAATAAGAGGCTGAAATCATTATCACATCGTAACATATAAGTACTGCAACTTCAATCATACCTTCTTCAAATGTTGTGCCATCCATCGACATTTTTGTTAATTCGATTAATATTAAAATTAACGGTAATAAAATTGGGAACGATAAAACCGGATATAAAGTTCCTTTTGAGCCTGCTTTCGCTATTATTGCAGCAATTACAGTTGATGAAATTGCAATTCCAATACTTCCGAATAAAAAAGCTGCTGAAAAGAGAAGAAGATTTTTTATAACGAAGGCTTCAAAAAGTGCCGTGTACAAATTTGCTATTACGACATTCATTGAAAAAACTAATATCAAATTAAATATAAGCTTACCCGAAAAAACTGTAGATGGTGAAGCTATCAATTGAAGAAGTAATGATGTCCCTCTTTCTTCTTCCGAAACAAATGCTCTTGATAGTCCCGACATTGCCGTAAAAAAGACTACGACCCAAAAGAGACCGCCCGAAAGATAATCGCTTATCTTTTCATTTCCGATAGAAAAAAGAATGACACTAATTGTTACTATAATAAACATTACAAGTGAGTTGATAGCATAACGCGTTCTTATTTCTGAAGCTAAATCTTTTCTGAATAATGCTGTTGAAGTCATTTTTATTTTTGCACTGCCTTTAGTCGTTTTTATAATTGTTAAGATCAAGGATTGATGAACAGAGAGCCAAATCACTATCATCGTTTGACGCTATAATTATAACCGAATTTTTTGCTTCTTCGTTCACAATTTTGTAGACTTTTTCTTTACCGGAATTATCTAAATTCGAAATCGGTTCGTCAAGAATTACCAATTCAGGGGAGTGCATCAGAGCAAAAATAAATTTAAGTCGTTGTTTCATTCCCGATGAATATGCTTTTACAAAATCGCTTCTTCTGTCATACAATAAAAATTCGTTTAGAAGATAATCAATTTTTTCTTTATTGTATTTCACTCCTCTTATTTCCGCAAAGTAATGTAAATTTTCTTCCGCTGAAAACTCATCATATAAAACGAGGTAAGGAGAGACAAATCCGATGTGATTATGAAGTTTTTCAGGCTCAATCTCTTTATTGTTTAGTGAATGAATAACTTTTCCTCTCGTAGGGGAAATTATTCCGCACAAACATTTCACAAAAGTTGATTTACCTGAACCATTTGGTCCGGCAATTCCCCAAATACCATTTTCTTCACATTTCAAGATAACATTCTTAAATATTAATCTTCTCCCGAAAGTTTTGGTAATTGAATCAATTGTCAAGGAATAGTTATTCATTAATTATTACCAATTTCCCTTTGTGTAATGTATTATTAATATTTATCACATAAATATAAACACCGGATGCAAGTTTATTGCCGTTGTAATCTTTACCATCCCATCTAATTCGTTTTTTTGCCGCATCAACATTTACAATGGAATTATAAACTAACCTCATTGAAGTTGAATATATATATAATTCTGAAATATCTGATTTGAAATCCTTGATCGGGAAATTCAAATATCCTGATTTACCATAAAAAAATGGTGAGGGATAGGGAGTTTCTATCTCCAATGAAGCGAAGTTTCCTTCTTTTGCCAAATCATTATTAATGAATTCTGCTGTACTCCAAAATGAAGGCTGCACAACTTCAAATTTAGCGAAATAATTGTCAGTTAATCTGAAAGTTCCATCTGCTTTATAATGGCAAAGTATGTATTTAATATTTGCACTGCTAGTAGGAGCATCAATACCTGCGATTAAATCTGAATTTGTTATTGCAACAACAATCGAATCTAATGTAGAACTGTTAACGAAATTAATAAATGTACTTCCTGTCGGGTTCACATTTAATGAAATTGATTTCTCCGAACCTGAAAGAACAGTAGACATTTTAATTTTTATTTGCGGATATGAAGAAGCCTCTTCAAAATACTTACCCGGAATCGTTCTGTGTCCCGAAAAGAATGTCCAGATATTAAAAGTGTTAAGTGCCTCTGCAAATCTGTAATTAGAATTTATTTCGTTAAGACTTTTATCAATTGCAAAAAGAGCGCGCGAACCATCACGCAGAAATTCCCATTGGCTTTTTAGTATATCAAACCCGAAATTGTCTTTCAAAAAGATATTCCATACAGCGAGATTATAACCATCGTTTTTGCTGAAAGCTCTATCGGTATAATTAAAATATATTCCGGTATTATCACTCATATAGGCGTAATAATCATTAATCGAGTCGTAAACAAACTCCTCCATTGCTGTTGATGTGAGTTCATAGAAAAACCCATCAATAATTTCTGAGTTTTCTTCCCGCACAATATAATTCCCCATCTGAATTGCGTGATGAAATTCGTGTGCAATTGTTACACGGGCGGCATTTATTCCGGTGGTGTAATAACCGAGAAAATCATTATCGACTACAATATAACTTGTGAATTTTTTTGCTCCCGGACTAACTTCACTCTCCGGTTGTGTGTATCCGTAAAGTCCGGATAAATCAAGAATGTAGATGTCATATTTATCATCTCCGCCAAGACCATTATCAGAAGGCGGCGGGGGATAACCGAGATAATTTACTTCAAAATTGAAAGAGGAATCGCAAGCCTTTGCAAATTCATTTACATCATACTGCGGAACGGATGTTCCAGATTTTCTAAAATGAATTCGAAAAAAATTTCCCGGCGAAACTATACTTGTATCTAAGTTCGGGCGGTTCAATACTGGTTTTAATAATTTTTGATTGGTCTCTGACAGATTATTAAAATTTAATTGAAGTACAGCAGCAGCAGCAAATCCGCATTTGTGAATGGTGGAGTCCTTAGTAGATGGAATATTAACATCCCCGGCAACTGAAATATTGTGTGCATTTAAGAAAAATGTAGTTAGCGAATCAAGAGCAGAATTATTCTGTGCAACTGATACAAAATTCAAAGGAATAAAAATATAAATAGTAACTAAAACTATAATCGTTCGAATATTAAGCACTTCTCCTCGGAAAGACTGTAAATTACATAATAATTATTTGCGCTGAATTTTTGTACAATGAAACTGTGTAAATCCTTAATCGTATGAATCCTGGAGATTACAAGACGATTTTTCTTCTTCAGATATTGCACGGAATTCAGACTTTTTTTATCCGGTAAATATAAAAATAATTTATTCAACGAATTAGGTTTAAAGTCACCCCCATACAACATACCGTTTTTAGAGAAAAAATCTTTATTCTCATCATCAAATTTCACCAATCCGGTAAAATCTTCCTTGGCGAATAGGGCAGCAGATTCTCCATCATTAATAACCGTTGTTACCAACACTTCTTTTTCTGAATTGAAGATGTCAAATAAAATTCGGATTTCGGGAAGTGTCTTTCCGGCTTTGTACGAAAAAATTTTTGTCGATTTCAATTTTTCGGTTGGCGATAATACGAAAAGTGAGTTTTTATCATCCTCCTTTTGCCAATAATAGATAAAAGAACTCCCGCTTGTTTTTGCGGTTATTACATTTGCTGCAAGATTTGAAGAGGTCACCGCACTATAACGAAAATCTTTATAAGTATAAAGTGATGAACTTAACACAGCCTCTTTTAGGTGTACAACATGAATGCTGCTTTTTTGTTCCTCGGGATTATTGATTATTCTTAAATCTAATATTGAACCATCCGTATAGATATAATTTCGTTTGTATGAAAATGCTTTAAGATCAACTTCAAGTAATTCTATAACGCGGTCAAATTCATTATAGAAATAGAATGTTTTCACAAACGGCTGCCTGTCATCAACAGTATAATTTTGATAATTCAGATAGGCGGGTATTGAATAAAGTATTATTGGAATACCTGAATTATTTCTTAAAACTAAATTAAAAGTGTTATTGTCTGTATTGATAAAAGAAATATCATAAATACCGTTATCAGAATAATCGAAACTTACAATCTTATCAGCTTTACCGCCAAAATAGAGTTTTGCATAATTTGAGAACGAAATCAGTTTTGAAAAAAGATGAATCTTACCATCCTTGCTGAGGGCAGCAAAGCCATCGATGAAACGGCTATAAAATGGAATTAAATCAACTAATCCTTTTTCTGTAAAATAAACAGTTTCATCCTGCAAAGTTTCATCATCTTTTTTGAATAGAATAGAGATCGATGAATTTTCTTTGCTCAGATAAACTAAACCTATTCGCCCGTCTCTGTTAAAATCACCGTAAATTAATTTAGATGGATTATGTTTGACTTTAATGATCGTTTGCTTCTCAAATGAAGATATCGGGTCGCCGTAATTTATAATAATTGATTTCCCGGTTGTGAATAACAAATCCGGGTATGAATCAAGATTAAAATCAACTGTCTGCAGATTAAAAATAGGTTGCTGAACTACAACTTTTCTCTCCAATCTGAAACCGCCACGGGTGTTATTGTAAAAATAGTAAAGCGAATAAGTTGATAATTCGAAAGCTACAATATCTGCATAACCATCATCATTCAAGTCAATAAAAACAGATTGTGAAAACGACTCTTTCGAATAAATCTTTTTTTCGGCCAAACCTTTTTCGGTCTGATAAAGAATTGATAAGCCTTCAAAAGAAGCTCCGCTTACAAGTATTTCGGTGCGCCCGTTTTTATCAATATCTGCAGTAGAAATTTTTTCGGGGTATGAATTAAATTTAAACTTCTTGCTAAATGTCGGATTTCCATTCCCCCTAAACCGCACAAAGCCGACTGTATTGGATGCTCTCAAAGAGTATACATGTGATTGTGCTTTTGCATAAAAATCGTAAATGGGAGATAATGAATTGATTGGTGGAAAAGAAAAATTGTTATAACCATTCTTGAACTTCCCTTCATTTTCACCAATTAAAGTTGAAGCTGTTTTTTTTGAATTGGCTAAAATCAGAAAATCGTTAAAAGAATCGCCGTTAAAGTTTAATGCAAAAAAAGATTCGCCTTCCGAAGGGATTTGAAAAGAATCATATTTACAAAAACCGTTTAAATAGAATTGAGGGGATACATTATGCGGCAGCAATAATAATATCCAAAAGAAAAATTTAAATATCTTTTCTTCTGAACTTGAGTCTGTTTTCTCTTCTTTGTAATGCTTCTTCAAATCGTCTTTTTTCATCTTCCGTTTCGGGAATTGCTTGAGGTGCTTTTACCGGTCTGCCTTCTTCATCAACACCGACAAAAGTAAGATATGCTGTGTTTGTGTGAATTCGTTTTCCGGTTTTATATGATTCTCCAAATACCTTAACTCCTACTTCAATTGAAGTATTAAATACTCTGTTTAAGGATGCTGTTAAAGATACAACTTCCCCCAATTTTATAGGATGATGGAAGTCTATTTTATCAACTGAAGCGGTTACACAAATCCGCTGAGAGTGTTTAGCTGCACATAATGCAGCACAAATATCAATCCAATGCATTAACTGTCCACCAAGTAAGTTTCCGAGTTGGTTGGTATGCTGGGGCAATACCAACTCTGTCATTATTATTGTGGAGGCACTTACTTTTTTTTCTAAAATCAATTCCATTACATAATACTTATTTGAGAAAGATCATCCTTTATTTTCAATACATCGCTGTATGCTTTGTCTTGCGGATATTTTGTAAGAAATGAATTTACTTCTAATAATGCTTCCTTTTTTCGTTCACGTTGAACAAGAAGTTTAATTTTATTGTAGGATGCTTTTGGAGCAAATTCGGTATCGTGAAAAACTTCCACAACATTACTGTAGTATTTAATTGCTGCGGTGTAGTATTCAAGTTTTTCATAGATGACGGCGCTTGTAAATTCCTTTTGAGCAAGTTTAGTATTCATTTCAGAAATTTTTTGTTCAGCTCCGGTTACTCTTGGATCAGTCGGGAAAAAGTCAATAAATGCCTGAAACTCTTCTATGCTCTTTTTAGTATATCTTTGGTCGAGAGTATAATCGGGGGATAATCTATAATAAGAGTCAGCAAGCAGGTATTGTGACTCGATGACGAACTCACTTGCCGGCATACTTTTAATCAAACGACTGAACTCAAAAGCCGCCATGATATATTCTTTTCGGTTCAGTCTGGTTTTAGCAAGATAAAACTGGGCATCATCAACTACTTCACTTCCGGGGAATTGCAACAAAATGGATTCAAGCTCGGGAATAGCGACATCATAAGTTTCATCGTTGAATAATGAAATGGCATATTGTAACCGCTGTTCTGCTGTCATGTTTGAAGTATCAACTGAAGCGGAGCAGCCGTAAAAAATTATACCGCTAATAAGTACTATTAATATTTTTTTCATGTTTTAAATTCTGTTATTCAAATAAGTTTGGAAAAATAATTAAATATGTCCCCTTCTCAAAGGTAAATTTTGCTACTTACCTCTAACAGAAAAGAAGAGATAAACAATTAATGCGGCTGAACCTACAACTATTGCAGGTTCTAAAATTGATGAAAATAAGGGAACTTCCGGAATTTCTCCCTTTGTAAATGGGAGTGACATATCTTCAACCTCTTTAATTGAATTATAAGTGATAACATCGGAATAAGTTTTATCAAAACTAATTAAATCACTCTTAGTTCCTGTAAATAAAAAACTTCCTTCAATTAAAATATTTCGTTCGACTGAATAGTCACCAAAGAAACTCATTTTTTTTGGTTTGCTATAGCTTACTTTAATATTTGAAATTACGAAATTAATATTAGAAGTTATCGGGGTTTCATCTATTCGACTAAAATTCAATTTGGCAAATTTATCCGAAACAAAATTGGTGAATATCGAATAGTCTGAGACTAAGTTAGAAGAAAATGTTTTAACCTCTGATTTATCAATATTAGAGACATGCCCGATGATAATAGAATCAATCATTTCAAAACAAATCGTCAGGTTTGTTTTGGGAGCAGAATCTGTCTGTGCAATGAGTGTAAATCCCATTACGGTTAAAAGAAGAAGCAAGTATAAAGGAAATGACTTCATAGATTTTTAATTTCTACAATATTAAAAGAAAACCCTTGAAGTTTTTGCCAAACTTCAAGGGTAAATTAACATTAAATATCTTTTACAAAAAGAGAGATTACAATAACTTTAGATTTTTTGTGCAAGCATTCTTAATCGATTTACTCTCTCTTCAATAGGCGGATGCGTTGAAAAAAGCTTAGTAACCCCACCACCGAACAGAGGATTAACAATAAACATATGAGCTGTTGCCGGTTTTGCATTTTCTATCGGTCTAACTTCATTTGCTTGAACTAGTTTAGTTAATGCGGAAGCAAGACTTAACGGATTACCGGTCATTTGTGCGCCCCCTTCATCGGCTATAAACTCACGCGATCTTGAGATTGCCAGCTGCAAAATTGTAGCAGCAATTGGGGCTAATATTATCATCACAAGTGAAGCAATCGGACTTCCTTCTTCACGATCATCGCTTCTACCGCCGAACATCATTGCCCAGCTTGCCATTTGCGCAAGGTAAGTAATCGTTCCAACAAGTGTTGCCGTTATTGTCCCTATTAAAATATCTCTATGTTTAATATGAGCAAGTTCATGAGCAATAACACCTGCAAGCTCATCATTGTTTAAAATTTTAAGTATGCCGGTTGTAACTGCAACCGCAGCATTTTGAGGATTTCTTCCTGTTGCAAAAGCGTTTGGAGTCGGATTATCAATAACATACACTTTCGGCATCGGTAATGCTGCACGCTGCGAAAGTTCTTCAACCATTCCATACAATTTTGGAGCTGCTTGAGCATCAACCTGTCTTGCTTTATACATCGCAAGAACAATTTTATCCGAAAACCAGTAAGAGCCAAAATTCATCAAAAGTGCAAATATAAAAGCGATCATCAATCCTGTTTGTCCCCCAAGCAGATTTCCAACAAAGAGGAACAGAACCATCATCAGCGTCATCAAGAATACGGTTTTAAGCGTATTCACATAAACCTCCATAATTATTTTTGTTTACTAACTGTCAAAGCTAAAAAAAATGGTTTCTTCAAACAACATAAATCGAACACCAAAATCTTCGCTTTGTTTCACTATTTGACGTTAAAAATAATATTTGGTTTCAGAGGCTTGCCTTCTTTCATCATTATGTAATTCACCATGTATTTGCAACAAATGATTTGATTTCGGTATATTTTCAATATTCAGTTAGATAAGGTATATTGGTCATTTCTTTAATTACAAGAAAATCTTCAAATCAGGTTTAATTCATTAATAATAATCGATAAAACCATTTTAAGAAATTGAGTTTAAATTTTACCAGAGAAATAAAATCAGATGGTCAGTAATAAAATATATTTTACTCCGGCTTCGGCGAAAAAAACGCTTCCGCTCGTTAAGAAAATTGTAAGTGATATTCTTAAGGAAGGCGAGATTATTAAATCATATCAAAGTGAAATCCTAAGTGCAGACAGTAATGATATGGCGATTCAAAACTCATTACACAAAATTCAAAATTACACTGATGAGCTTGCAGAAATTGGTTGTTACTTTAAGGATTGGAACTTTGAAGTAGGATTAGTCGACTTCCCTGCCATAATAAATGATAAAGAAGTTTTGTTATGCTGGAAAAGCGATGAGGAAACGCTACTTTATTATCACCCGATTGAGGGGGGATTTGCCTCAAGAAAACTTATTCCCGAGGAATATTATCTGTTATGAATAACTACAGATGTATGATAATTAAAAATTCTAAAAACTTATTTCAGTGTCAATATTGCGGAAATGTTACTGAAGTGATTTGGGTTCACGGACACGGACAATGTGCTTACTGCCGCACAAATATAGATGAGTGCTGTAGCGGTGAAACTACAAGCTCATCCAATGTTGATAATGAAAAAGAGACAAACAAAGAGAAATATGAATAAAATTAAACTCGTTACGTTCGATCTGGATGGAACACTTGTTGATTCTGGAAGCACAATATACAAAGCTACAATCGCTACTTTTGAAAAACTCGGGATGAAAGTTAATCTGCCAAAAGATGAATTAGATAAAAGAATTGGTGCTCATTTCGCTGACATATTTAATGATTTGAATATTCAAGTTGATGATCTGGAATATTTTATAAAAGTCTATAAAACTATCTATTTTGATTTTATAAGTGATTCAACATTATATCCGGGAGTAATTGAATTATTAGAGTATCTCCATCACAATAATTACAAAATCGCCTTACTGACCACAAAAGCGCAGGGTCAGGCTGAATTAATTTTAGAGCACTTCAAATTAACTGAATACTTTGATTATATAATGGGAAGAAGACCGGATATTAAACATAAACCTTCACCCGAGCCGCTGTTAATAATTGCTGAAACTCTCAATATAAAACCGGAAGAAACTTTGATGGTTGGGGATACTGAACTTGATATTCAATGCGGTAAATCAGCTTATGCGCTAACTTGCGGTGTTAGTTATGGATATAGGACAGAGTCACAATTAGAAAAAGAAAATCCCGATTATCTTATCAATTCAATTCTTCAACTAAAAGAGATTTTATAAGAGTTTAAATCAAAACGACGAAATCAATTTCCTAACCGTTTCTTTATCCGATGAATGATTGAATTTCCCGATAATGAGATGGGAGTTTTGTTTATCAATTATATTTGGATAAAGGGCTTTAACCGCTTCTATTTTTCCCGAAGGGAAACTAAATAAATCTAACAACTCACTCATTTGAAGAACAGTAAAAACTGATAAAGTCCGGCTGTTTGTATTATTATAAGTTGATCGGATTCAAAAGTTTCAACTTTAATTTCATCAAAAAGTCTTTTAAAATCGTTATCGCTTATTGGCGAAATCCCGGGTATAATTTCTTCATGCAAAGGGAGGCTTTTAATCAGTTCTTCAACCTCACTTATAATTCTCTTCGAGCGTGTATAATCTTTATGATTTAATTTAATCAAATAATCTTGTTCAAGTTGCATAAACTTCTTGATGATTAAATCAATCGTCTCTTGAGGATTACTATTTTGATTGTAATTTTTAGAATTTTCATCAGTTTGTGCTGAAACTGAAATTGAGAAAAATAAAATAACAAGAAGAAAACGCATAATCACCTTAAGCTAAAGGTGAAATAATTTTTTACGTAAATTAACTTCTCCGAACAAACCGAAAACAAATCTTTAGTTTGGTTTTCTTACTGTAATTGTATCTTTAGAAGTAGAAAAACTAATTCTTTCTAATGTATCTGTTTCCGCAGCCGAGATTGAGCTTGTAAACGTAACCTTTGCATAAGTTTGAGAAGAGACTGTTCCGCAATACCCCATCAAAACGAACATAATTTCTTTGTTCAGATTTGAACGATTGAGAGAAAGTCCATACTCCCAAACTCCCCAACTGGTTGCTTCAATTTCGAGAGTATTTGAATTTTTAATCGTTCCTTTGAAGGAAATGAAGGTTGTATCAATATCATTCCCTTTTTCGATATAAAATTCGTTGAATGAAATTTTAGCTTCTTCGGTTGTCGTTACTTTTTCTTCACATCCAATGTTAACGATAGCCAGAATTACCGCTATCATAAAGAAAAAACTTTTTCTTAAGAAACTGGAATTAAATATTAGCTTTATCATTTTATCCTCTGTATAAAATGTAAAATTATCACTTTTCTATTTATCAATAAAAACACTTTTTAGCAAATCAGCAATATTAATTGGAGCTGTTGTTTTACGCACCAGCTTTTGTATTTAGAAAAAAAATCCTTTATAACTAAGTACAATCCCATTCATTCTGGTTTCTAAGATTGATTCCTTAAAAATAATTGTTTCATAATATTCACACACAAAATGCTTGGTGAAATAATTGAGACCGGGAACATCAAATGCGCTATTTAATAATTTGAATAACCCTTCCGAAGAAACCCCGATTCCTGAAGTTTTACGATGATCATAACCACGCCCATTAAAACGACCTGAAACAAGTGTCAGAGTTTCAAATAACCGCAGAATATGACCTTTATGTACAATAACATAGTCATCTCCTTTCAACTCAATTAAATGCTTTACGGGTTTTATACCACCAAATGGATTTTGATATTCATATTTACCCGTTGTATTCCTATTGATAAGAAAGTCATCTGATTCGGCTGTAAATGAATAATCAATAAAACTGAACTTCTCTACTTTAGTATTAGAAAATTCCAATGAAAAATTAAACGAGTAACCAAGTCTTGCCATTCTTGGAAGCGGGTCAGCTTGCGCCGGGTCACTATATATAACTTCTTTCCCGAGGTTCGATAAAGAGTAACCAAGTGTGAAATCGAAATTCGGTTTAAGACTCGAATTTGTATTTAAATTAATCTTGTAATCATTAAAAACAAGTTTTGTAATCGGAGTTGTTACCATCAATCCCAAATCAAATGCTGTCCCCGTAGCTATTGATTCTTCAATTCTATTGTCTACAAAATATTTTCCAAGTTTTGATTTATACATTTTAATGGAGAATCCCAAATTGAAGAGAAGATAATAATCATAACTCGCCCCGATACTAATAGATTTGAACTGTTCGTACGGGTTATATTCACCTATAGGTTCAGGTCTGTCAGATCCAGTTACAACGAATTTCCCATAATCAAACTTATTTTCAAGATACCCTAACCCTATTGATAATGGTAGACCGCCCTCTTCAGTTTTAAAATTATAACCGACTGAAACCCACTGGTTTGAAATGTTAGATTCGACCAAATTCTTTCAAGCCATTTTGATTTCTCCGGCATAAAGAAAATTGAGATATTATTTTCCCGGGAAGAGTTTCCAAGTTGTGCCGGATTGTAATAAAATCCGAAAGGATGATTTGTCGAAATTGCAGTTCCAACTGAACCTGCGCCAAATAAAAGAGGTGATTGTTGTAAGGTTAAAAACGGAACTGCAGCTTCACCTTGAGCTTTTAACGGCTGTATTAATAAAGCTATAAAGATTAGAATAAGTGTTGTTCTCATGTTATTATTTTATTCCTCAAATTTAGTTTCAGTGAAATATTAATTTTACTCGGACATTTACGTTAATTATTTCATCAAATTCATCTTCCCGACAAGAACTGTGTTATTTAATTCTATCCCATAGAAATAAATACCGCTTGACAAGGAACTACCACCCATTCCAAAACCATCCCACATAATATTGTATAAACCGCTTCCATTAACTTGAATATATAGCACTCTAACAATCTGTCCAAGAATATTATAAATTCGAATCTCAAGTTGTCCCACAAATTCTGTATTTACACGAATTTGTATTGTAGTTGACGGATTAAATGGATTAGGATAATTACCCAATAATTCAAAATCGACGGGAGAAGTATTATTTTCATTTTTTTCTTCCTCGATATTATTTACCCCTGTAAAGCTTGTGAATTGACTAATAACACCATACAAACGGCTAATTTCAATTATCTGATTTTTAATAGCTATTGCTTCGGGGGAAGTTGGATTTAGTGAATAATAATGTATCATCAATGATTCAATCTTTTTCTTTGCCCAAATTTTTGGCAGAAACTGATAACCTGGTTCTGTAATATTACTCAATTGAAGATTGTATGAATAACTTACCGGATTACCGAAAGCAATTCCACTTAAAGTTATTTGAACCGGTGCCGGCTCCTGGTATCTACCTGCGACAATCATTTGTTTACCTTTGTAGAGATTCGGTAATGAATCAGGATAAATCTGACTCACTATTGGCGGATCAAAACTAATTTGGCTATTTAGTAAAACCGGATTTCTGATTGACATGTAAAAGTTAGTTATTCGAGAATAAAGTTCATCGTTTCCGAGGAACTCCGCAAAGCCCTTATTATTTGCTGAGATAAGGGTTAACAACTGCTGATCGACATAATTTCCGATACCAAAACTAAACAAGGAAATATTTGTTTCAGTTGTAAGTATAAGTGTATTTATGTGTTGAACTAAGTCTTCAGTATTTGTTATTCCTACTGTTGCCTGACCATCTGTAAGAAAAATAATAATGTTAGCGGTACTATAATTTGCCGCTGCAAATTGAGGAACCGCCGCTGAAAATGCTCCTGAGATGTTAGTCATACCACGGGCTGTCAGTGTGCTGATATAAGAAAGTGCTGAATCTCTCGCCTGTGTTGTGTATGGAACATGAGCCGGACGAAATGATGTTATGACATCGTCAAAGTCAATTAAATTGAATCTGTCTCCCGGATTTAGATTGTTAACGATAAAAGAAGCAGCATCTCTTGCCTGGACGATTTTAGATCCGTACATGCTTCCGGATCTGTCGATAATGAGAGTAAAAACTTTTGCAATCGTAGCCGTTGTGGCACCCGGGTCTGGTTCTGCAATGAAAGTAAGAAATCCTCTTCCCAAAGCATCGGGGACAAGGCTGTCCGGCTGAAGTGTGCTATAAGTAAACAACCCAAGTTGATTAGCGTTCAATGTATATTGAATCGAATAATTTTGATTTACCTGAAGCTCGTATATTTTTATTAGTACATTCGCAATATTTCCATTGTTAGTTATCTGTTCAACGGGATGGTTACTGAGTACGCTTATACTGTCGATTAATCTAAGTGATGTTAATTCAAATTCAAGTCTCTGAAGATTTATTACACTTGATTGAATTAAATGATAATCACTTGGATAAACATAATTTACATTTCCGAAAGCATATGGCAACAACTCAACATAAGTCAATTCTACAGCGAGAGTTGAATCGCTTCCGACTTGCTGAGGAATATTAAAATAGAGTGGTGTTTGACCAAGGTATGTTACAAGATCTGGATGAGGGGTTCCTCCACCGGGTAATGTTGTATCTTGACTTGTCCCGACAACCGAGGCAGTATACCACTCTCCATTTACTTGCCATCTCAATTGAGTTGCACTTGCCTGCTCAGGTAACGGGAAACCATATTTTACCATGTTTGCGGAATAGATGTTTGTAAAATATTGTATTGTAGTTGTAACTGAAATTTGGCTTTGAACTGAAACCTTAACTACTGTTGAATCTAATCTTAAGTAGACAGCATTTTGTGCATTTATGATTGCAACACCATTCGAATAAATTGACGATGAGAAAATTACTAAGAAAAGTAGAAGGGAGAGAAACGTTTTCATAACAACCTCTGTTGTTTGCCTTAGATTGATATTATTCAGTCTAAGTTTTGTTTGAGTAGACTACGTTGAGGAGAATTATTTTTATTTCAATCGTTTTTATTAATTACGAAAACAAAATCGAAATAATTCCCCTAAATTGTAAAACAAATATAAATACAAAATAGTATAAACCAAAATCGATTTATTTATGCCCTTATATTAATAATCCAGCAGACATCTTAGTAGTATCTTATTAAATTCACATTATGCAGAATAATACTTTATATAATCACGATTCGCCTCGGCGAATTAAGTCGTGGAGAAAAAGAGACAGAAAACCCAGGCTTAAGCCACAAAACAACTCATTTTTGTGGCTAAAGCCTGTATTTGTAAGGTTGATTAGTCCACGTCCTGAAGGACGTGGTTAATCAATCACAATTTTTACGTAATGGGAGTTATTAAAATTGCCCGGATTTTGCTATAACTATAAGTTTAAAACAAACTTATGAATTGATGAATGATGGTGAATTTGTTGTTCACATGGGAATAATCTTGGAATACTAAATCACTTTGATTGTAATATCCACTTAAACATTTACTTAAATATTTGATGGTAAGATTTAGTAATGCGGTTTAGTTGATTCTTTTTTTTTCGAAAATATTAGTTCATCTATTTCTACGAATATGATTTGTAGTTGTCGTTCGTTTATATTTAGGATAATTTTGTGAAAACAAAAAAAGTATAAAATGAACACTAATCAGAGCAAGGTAATTCTACTTATTGCCGATATCAGCGGCTATACTAAGTTTATGCTGGCAAACCGAAACACAATCTCCAAAAGTCATAAGATAATTATTGAACTTATAAACACGATCATAAAGCATATAGAACTCCCGCTTGAAGTTGCTAAAATTGAGGGGGATGCTGTTTTCCTTTTTGCGCTTAAAGGTGATGGCGATACAGAGTGGGAGATGTTAAGAAAAAATATCGGTTCGAGGTTGATAACTTTTTTTGACGTCTTCACTCAGAAGATAAACGAATTAAGAAATTCTGTGTTTTGTGACGGTGATATTTGTATTGCGATAGAAACACTGAAACTTAAAGTTATAGTTCATTCGGGATTTGCTGAGCTTGTTAAGATTGGGAGTTTTACTGAGCTTTCAGGAATTGATGTAATTATTGTTCATCGGTTGTTAAAAAATTCCGTAAAAGAAAATGAATATATTTTAATGACTGAATCTGCTTGTACCGAAATCATGTTTCCAAAGATAATTTGTATTGAGACCGGTATTGAGAAATATGATGATATTGGTGAAGTCCTAACATTTATTTATTATCATAAAGATTCGTAATGAAAGGGGGTCACCATATTAAAAAGTGGCTTGATGTAAAAAATCACTTGACAAGATTCAATTTTTGTTTTATGTTTGCTTTGTAAAACAAAGTACTTTATAAAAAGGATATTCAAATGGATAAAGAAACCGCTCTTGATGAACTTCAGTTCATTCGAAAATTGATGTCAGAAAGCCGTGCAACGGTTGTAAGTAACGGCAAAGATTACATTTATTGGGGCATTTTAGTTTCACTGGGGTTGTTCTTTATGTATTTCAATTTTTTGCTGGGGTTTGGAATAAATGCACTTTACCTTTGGATTGTATTAATTGGTTCTGGTTGGAGTTATACTTTTTATGAGCATTATTCAAAGGGCAGAAAGAGAAGTGTTTCTACATTTGCCGGAAAACTTCTCGGTGCAATCTGGATGTCTGCCGGAATAGCTATGTCGATGTTCGGTTTTATTGCTACAACAGCAGGAGCGCTCGGCGGAATATACGTATCACCTGCTATTTCAACAGTACTCGGTATGGCATATTTTATTTCCAGCTATATTCATGATGAAAAATGGATGATCTGGATTGCAATATTGTGGTGGGTTGGTGCAACAATTATGTTTTACTATCCCGGATTGTACACAATGCTGATGATGGGTTTAATGATGATCTTTTTGCAAGTTGTTCCCGGAATTCTACTTTATAAAAAGTATAAAAAAGAGAAGGCTCAATAGTGAACGACTTTAATTATCAGCTTCTTGATGAAATTATTCATTCCAGAATAAGGCTTGCTGTTATGGCTCTGCTCATCTCTGTTGAAGAAGCTGAATTTAATTATCTAAAAGAAAAAGTTAAAGCAACCGACGGTAATTTGAGTGTCCATCTGAAAAAACTCGAAGAGGCTGAATATATTTCTGTAAAGAAGGAATTTATCGACAGAAAACCGAAAACAATGTACACTCTTACCAAAACCGGAAAAACAGCGTTTAACCAATATCTCATTAGTCTTGAAAACTTAATTAAAAAATGATTTTTTTTGCTTAATTACTTTGTTATTCAAAGTACTTTACATATAAACAAATAATAGGAATCCGTTATGAAACATTTAATCACTGTTACAATTCTTTTCACATTTATATTCGTCTCACTAAACATAGCCGGAAGTAAAGATGAAACCACACAAACATTAAAAGATGCTGTCGCATTAACCATCAAAGCAAATTTGTATTACGATAGAGAGATGTTTGAACAAGCTGCAAATTCTTTTGAATCACTGCTTAAAAACGAGCCTTCAAATAAAATTGCATTATACCATCTTACGTTTACCGAATATCGATTACTTGAGATTAGCTTAAGTAAAGGGAATGAGGATTTATTCGATAAGTATTATGAAAAAAGTGTAAAACATGCGGAACAAATTTCATCAGATAAAATTCTTTCTTCTGAAGGGAAAACTTTACTCGCCGCTATTTACATGATGAAAATTGCAAACTCCCCTTTCTCAGCGGTAACACTTTCAGGCACAGTTCACGATCTGCTTGATGATGCACAAAAACTACAACCAAAGAATCCAAGGTCATATATAATCCGCGGGATTATGAAATTTAATACTCCTTCAATGTTTGGTGGAAGCAAAGAAGATGCAATGAAAAATTTCAATAAAGCAATCTCCATTTTTGAGCGTGAAGAAATTGTTGATTCTACTGCTCCAAATTGGGGATATTTAGAATCATTAGCATGGCTTGGCAGAGTTAACACAGCTTTAGAGAATTATGAAACTGCTCTATACGCTTACAAAAAAGCTTTGAATGTAGAACCAAATTTTATGTGGGTCAAAATGAACCTTCTGCCAAATCTTCAGAAAAAAATGAACGGAAAATAAATATGAAAATTTCTCTCTCAAAAATATTTATTGTTGTTTTGTTATTCTTTTTTTCAGCATCTATGCAAATCATCTCACAGCAAAAGACGATAATTGAAGGGACTGTAATAAATAGTTCAGGAAACCCGATTCCTTATGTTAATATTTTTCTACTTGATAAAAATGAAGGTTCTACTTCAGATGATGATGGTAGTTTTTTCTTCAGAACTACCGCAAGGGGGGAAGTAATTCTTATGGCGAGTAGTGTCGGTTATGAAAAACAGGAAAAGAAGTTGATTCTTAACGGTGATAAAATTGAGTTGAAAATAGTATTGAAAGAAATTCCGATCAAGCTCAAAGAGTTAGTTGTTACCGGAAGTTCATTCGGTTCCGAAAAGGAAAAAGGATTAGTTATTTCGAGGATTGATATTGTCACTACTCCGGGCGGTGCTGCAGATATTTATCAAGCATTAAAAACTTTACCGGGACTAACCCAGGTTTCTGAAAGTGCAGAACTTTATGTCCGCGGCGGAGATCCGATAGAAACGGTAACAATGATTGACGGTGCTGCACTTTATCATCCGTTTACTTTTGAGTCGGCATACGGAGGACTTTTTTCTAATCTGAGTCAAAGTGTTGTGAAAGGAATGTATTTCTCAAGCGGTGGATTTTCAACCAAATACGGAAACGCTCTCTCCGGCGTACTCGATATTGAAACAAAAAATCAAACCGAAAACACAAAACACCAAATCGGTATTTCCATGGCTAATATTTCTTTGACAACCGAATTACCTTTGATAAGCAATAAATTGGGGGCTTATCTTGATGTGAGACAAAGTTTTACTAAACCGATATTCTGGTTAAACGGTGGAAACGATAGAATGGTTGTTGCTCCAATTTCGGGTAATGCTACAGGAGGTCTGGTTTATTCTTATTCAAATACCGGACGTTTCAAACTCTTTGGTATTGCCTCAAAAGATGAACAAGGTGTAAAGGTAGAACGTGCTGAATATAATGGTATCTTTAACGGAAATACAAAGAATTATTTTCTTAATCTAACTCACTCAAATCTTTTAACAGAAAATATAATGACTAAAAGCAGCGTCGCTTATAATACTTATTCAAACAGTTGGAGGTTAGGCTCACTTGATTTAGAAAAAACCGAAAAAGTATATTCAACCCGACATGATTTTGAATTTACACTCTCACCGGTTTATGGTTTGCATGCCGGAATTGATGCTGAATTTCGAAATACAAATTTCGTGGGTGTAATTCCGCAAGAGGAGTATGACATTCGTCCCGAAGGAAATATTCAGGTTATTAATGCGGGATTTTCCGGCAGTCGTTTCGGATTTTACAGCGAGCTTATATCCGGTGCAATTTTTGGTTTAAGTGATGTCTCATTTACCGGTGGAGTGAGATATGATGTTATTACTCAATTAAAAGTAAATTGGATTGACCCGCGTGCTGCCATTGCTTACAAAATAAATGAATCATCTTCAGTAAGGTTTGGCTGGGGAATTTATCATCAGCTCCCGGACCCAAAATTATTTAGAAGTGATGATGGCAATCCAAATTTAAGAGCAATGAATGCAGAGCATTTTATTTTATCATTCGACAAAAACTTTTCTGATTTCAATTCATTCAGAGTTGAAGTGTATCATAAGAAATATAAAGATTTACCGAAGGAAAACAGTCTCGTAAATTTTGATAACAGCGGATTCGGTTTTGCCAACGGTATTGACCTTATTCTTAAATCAAATATCGCCGGAATTGACGGATGGATTTCATACGGATATATCGACACAAAACGTAATTGGATGGACTTTGATAAAGATGTAAACAGCTCTTTTGATATAACTCATAATATTACTCTTGTTGCAAAATATAATATTACCAACAGCTTTCAGATTGGTATGAATGCTAAATATGCTACAGGAAGACCATTCACACCGATTAACGGTTCGGTTTTTAATGCCGCTAATAATTTGTTTGAACCGATTTACGGCTTGACTAATTCGGCGCGATATCCGGATTATAAACGTCTCGATATTCGCCTAACTTACTTTGATCAGGTATTCGACTATCCGGTTATAGCCTATATTGAAGGGCTAAACATATTTAACATAAATAATATTTTCGGTTATACTTATACTCCTGATTATTCCAAAAGAGAGGATATAGAAAGTTATTTCGGGAGAAGAATGGTAGTAATCGGAGCGATGATAAATATTGGCGGTGTTTAACGGCTTAAGACATATTTTGATGGAAGAATTATTCGATATAAAATAGAATTATCATAGAATGAAATTAAAAATGCAGCATATTCAGAGTCCTCGCCGGTATTTTTAATTGCGGTACGGGAATTCCCAAACTTCATTTGACATTGGATGGATTCTGAAATCCCAAACCTCCGAGGTTTTAAAAACCTCGGAGGTTTTTTATTTTTAAGTCTCTACTTCATCAGTAATAATTTCTTTGATTTGATGGGTATAATTTAAAAATCAAAAACCAGAAGGTTCCGGTTCACAATTAAAAGTTAATATTCATACCAAATTTAAAACCGGGTGATAGATAAGGGGACCTCCCGTCCAATGATATAAAATATACTCCTATTGCGTAGTAAAATGTTACTAATCGATCTCGAACATTTTCATATCCTGCATTTGCTTCTATCATGCCGGCTCTAATTTTTCCCATAGCAGGTGTCAAAACTATTTCACCCGAATAATTATTTACAATACCCAATATATTAGAACTAAGATAATATGTTACTCGTGTCCCAACACCATAAGCTGGTCTAACATATCTCTCTGTATACTTCCACAAAAAGATATTCCCTTTTAATGCGAAACTCCATTTCTTGTTAATTTGGTAGCCTAAACGAACGAACATAAAATCAGAGAATCCCAACCCGAGTAACGAAACAAAGACTGTACGGATATTTTCCTGTTTTACTTCGGTTGAGTCATTTACAAATGTAATATTCTCAAATTTTTCGGGTTCGTTTTCCATACTATATACAGGCATCAATGTCAGTAATGTTATAATTATTGTGAAAATGACTTTCATAATTTCTTTCTAATTGGTTTTGGGTAATAAACATTATTTTTTAATAAAAACATTGCATCCTCTGTCGGGAAGTGGTTCTCGACAGCCGGAGGGGAAAGTTTTTTTTCCATTTCATATCATATTTCTCCTTGCAATATTTGAAAAGTTTGTGAAGTTGTTTCAATTAGTATCCAGATTTTACCGGAACTGCTTTTGGTTATTTTTACAATCCTACCCTTTTGGTTACTATTTGAAAAGTATGGTAAAGGTTCAATCTTTTTGAAATCAAAACCATTCCAATGATATAAAGTGAAATAATAACCTCCGACAAAAAAATCATTTAATGAAAAGAGTCGTATATCTACAGCCGAAGAAAAATTTGGCAAACCAAATTCTTTAAGATTTACAGTAAAATAATTCGTAGTGTGTTTGTAAGAATTTAATCGAAAGGATTCATTCCCAATCAGGAATAAATATAATGAATCAGTAATTTCACATCTTAAAGCAGCAATATCATTTATATCATATGAAACACCTTGAAAATTAATGAATGAACTAAGGGTATCCTCGGTATCGATGAGTTTGATCCAATTTTCGTTATAATATTTCCATAATTGGCGATGACCTTCACCTGTGACATAGTTTTTATAACCCAATAAATAAATTTCATTTTTGTTTATTCCATCAATGTCGAAAAAACTGAAATCGGTTGGAGCTTTAATATAATTCCACGATGCTGAGTAACCATCCTTAATATAAACCATTCCGTTACTTCCGCCGGCAATAAAATAGCCATTTTTGTCTGTCCATACTGAGTATAATTCCCCGGCAGTTTCAAACAAAAAACTTTTCCATTTTTTAGTTTTGTTGTCAAACTCACCTATAGCTGCTCTGGGATTATTATAACCTAACATTCCCACTGATACCATGTAAAAATCATCTCCAGTAACATCTCTACTGTCATGGTTAATTTCGAAAACAGTACCATTAATATTTTTATCCCATTTCGTTCCATTCCAATGTAAACCAAAATATCCTTGCAAATTACCATCATCATCTCTTAAAAAAATAGAACCCATAACATAAGCATCTGAGTCTGAAAAAGCCCAAACACCACCCATAAATGAAGGGAAGATGGCAACAGTATCGGCATGCCAGGAAAAATTTCTGTTTCCGGGCGGGAAGGAGCAATCCGTTTCCTTTTCCGGAGGTTGGGAAGGATTATTTTTACAACTAAACGATGCAATTAATAAAATAGTGACTAATATCAGCAATAGACTTATTCTTCTATTCATCCTAAATTCTTTCATTTTATATTAGCATCTGCTCCATTAATTTCTAAAAAATACTTCTCGGGTGGCGGCGGCTCGGTTGGCTTATTACAACTCACCGCAGTAAAGAGTAACGGGAGTAATATTATAACTAATAGTTTTGTTATCAAGTTTAAGGACATAATCCCCTATTGAGTTAATATAAAAATGCAAAGATTATTATGTGCACATTCCAAATATACAAAATCAAAAAAACGAAAAAGAAAAGTAGTCTTTAAAACTTTGCGGATGTTTTTGCTGACATCGTTTCAACATTTACATTTCCTGCAAAAGCAAATCGAATTTAGTTAGTCACCTTACGCAGATGTCATGCTTGCCCGCCTCAGGCGGGTCAGCATCTAAATATTATGGGAAAACAGATCCCGACCCGCCTAAGTCGGGCGGGATGACAAGTAGTGTTTTTTCCATATCTTCTGCGTAAGGTCAGTTAGTTATTTGTCTATTAGTTATCATTGATAAAACGCAATCTTTTCCTTTCCATTCTATGGAAAAAAGATTTTTCATAATTGAAAAGTCTTCTATCTTTTTTTTGAAATTTCACTAAAAACAAAACATTTTTCTCTTGTAAATTGGCATAGTTTATGGCTACATAGGGCGCTATTAATGAATATCGGATAAAATGATGTTTTCTTTATCAAAGCATAAAACATTTAGAGGCGGTGTACATCCGCCCGAATATAAACACCCATCAAAAGATAAACCTTTTGAAATAATGCCCCTTCCGAAGAGGATTATCGTTCCATTATCACAGCATCTTGGTAAACCTGCTTTATCTTTAGTAAAAAAAGGGAGTGAGGTTAAAACTGGATCGGTAATCGCAGAGGCTCAGGGAGTAGTTTCATCACCAATTCACAGTCCCGTAACCGGAAAAGTAACTGCAGTAACAACGACTGTTAATACATCCGGATTTCCAAAAGAATCTATAATTATTGAACCTTCAGAGATTGAAGAATTTGATTTTCTTCCCACGTTAAACTGTGAAACTATTTCTGCTGAAGAAATAATTGAACGTGTTCGGCTTGCCGGAATTGTTGGGCAAGGAGGGGCTGCATTCCCCGCATCAGTTAAACTATCTCCTCCAAAAGATAAAAAGATTGATTACATAATTTTAAACGGATGCGAATGCGAGCCTTATCTTACAAGAGATTACCGCTACATGCTCGAACAGCCTGAAGCGGTGTTGGCGGGACTTCAACTTATTATGAAAGCTACCGGAGTTGATAAAGGAATTGTCGGAATTGAAGACAACAAACCGCTCGCTATCGAATCAATGAAAAAAGCGGCTAAAACTTTTAACAATATTTCAGTTGAAGCAGTTGAAACTAAATATCCGCAAGGCGCCGAGAAAATGTTGATTAAAGCATTAAACGGACGAGAAGTTCCTCCCGGTAAATTGCCGTTGGACTCCGGAATAATTGTTCAAAATATCGGAACAGCCGTTTCAATTTATGTAGCAGTGGTTAAAGGGGAGCCTTCTATAACAGCCGCACTTACAATAACGGGAAATGGAATTAAAGAGAGTAAAAATTTGATTGTCCGTGTCGGTACCCCGATTGATGAAGTTCTAAACTATTGCGGCGGAGTTACAAATGATGCAATAAAAGTAGTAGTTGGCGGTCCGATGATGGGAGTTTCTCAATACGATTTTTCTGCTCCGGTTATGAAGGCTACATCAGGAATACTTGTTCTAACAAAACAAGAAGTTGCCGAAAAACCGGAAACTCCCTGTTTAAGATGCGGTAAATGTGTTGAAGCTTGTCCAGTTAATCTTATCCCAACAAAATTAGCACGTTACAGCCAGCTTGGTAAAATTGAAGAGGCTGAGGCTCTTGATATTCGTGTTTGTATGGAATGCGGTACATGTGCATATACTTGTCCCGCAAATATTCCGCTTGTTCAATGGATAAGACTTGGGAAAAAGAAAGTTATGGAGAAAGTAAAATAATCCGCTTATAAAAGAAGCGTGATCACAATTGCAAAACTTTTTGAATCAATAAAGTAATAAATGGAAACAGTTACAGAAAATCCTTCATACAAATTAGAACTCACAAGTTCCCCGCATATTCATTCGCGCTGGTCGACTCAATATGCAATGTGGCTTGTAGTAGGAGCATTAATTCCTTCGGTTGTTTCGGCTGTACTTTTTTTCGGATGGTATCAACTTGTTATCATCGGATTTAGTATCGGCACAGCTTTAGGAACAGAAGCGTTAATCAAATATATCAGAAAAAGAAAAATTACTATTAGTGACGGGAGCGGAGTAATAACCGGTTTACTTTTAGCTCTTATACTTCCTCCTAATTTTTCTTTATTCGGAACGGTAATCGGTGCGGTTATTGCAATCGGAATCGGCAAAGAAGTTTTCGGCGGATTAGGATATAATATTTTTAATCCCGCTTTAGCAGGGAGAGCTTTTTTACAAGCCTCTTTTCCTGTTGCAATGACGACATGGACAATCCCGAATTTTGCATTAGATGCAACAACAAAAGCAACTCCGCTCGCATCAATGAAATTTGATCAAATTCATACATCATTATCCCCTTTCTTTTGGGGAAATATAGGTGGATCGATCGGGGAAACTTCTGTATTAGCTGTTATTATCGGCGGAGTTTTTCTGATTGCAATCGGCGTTGTTAATTGGAGAATTCCCGTTTCAATGATATTGGGGATGATACTATTCGGCGGAATACTTTGGTTTGTAGATCCCGTAAAAAATCCCGATCCCTTCTTCCATATTTTTGCGGGAGGATTTTTATTCGGAATGTTCTTCATGGCAACCGACTGGGTAACTTCTCCGATAACCGCAAAGGGAATGTGGATTTTCGGAATGGGGATTTCACTCCTTGTAGTTTTGATAAGAGTTTACGGCGGACTTCCTGAAGGAGTAATGTTCTCAATTCTTTTTATGAATGGATTTGTTCCTTTAATTAATCGCTTCACACAACCAAAAACTTTCGGAGCGGTAAAATGAATAATACAGCAAAAATGATAATCACTCTTGGATTTATCGGAATAGTTGCCGGCGGAGCTTTATCTTTTGTTAATAGCTGGGCAACACCACTTATCGCCGCTAACCAAAAGGCTGAAACCGAACGGGCTATTTTTCTTGTTCAGCCTGATGCTTCTTCTTATGAAAAAATGACTTCAGTAAATTTTGAAGCTTATAAAGTTTTCGATAAAGAGAAAAATTTCATCGGTTATTCACTCCCTTATGAAGGAAACGGATTTCAGGGTAAAATCAGATTAATGGTTGGATTGAAACCTGATCTAGACTCTATTCTTGCGATGGAAGTACTTGACCAAATTGAAACGCCCGGACTCGGCACAAAAATTTTAGAAGAGCCGTTTAAAAGTCAGTTTAATAAATTAAATACCTCCTCACCAATAGAATGGGTTAAAGGGGCACCTCCGACAAAGGATAATGAGATTCAAGCGATAACCGGTGCGACGATCTCTTCAAAAGCCGTTGTTGCTATTATCAATAATGGAATTGAAGCGCTTCGAAAAGCAGAAGCAAAGGAAGGGAGCAGTCTATGAAAAAACAGGTAACTCTCTTAAAAGAATATACAAAAGGTTTGTGGGAAATAAATCCCGTTTTTAAACAAGTACTTGGGATGTGTCCGACATTAGCCGTTACGGTAAGCGCAATTAATGGTATTGCGATGGCTCTTGCGACTACGTTTGTACTTGTCCTTTCCAATTTAATTATTTCGTTAATCAGAAAATTAATTCCTCCACAAGTACGCATTGCTTCTTACATAGTTATAATTGCAACATTTGTAACCATTGCAGATTTAGTAATGAAAGCGCAATTCCCCGAATTAAGTAAAGCACTTGGACCATTTATTCCGTTGATTGTAGTGAATTGTTTAATACTTGGACGTGCAGAAGCATTCGCATCAAAGAATACTCCGATTCGCGCATTGATGGATTCACTTGGTAACGGTACCGGTTTCTTAATCGTATTATTTATTATTGGCGGAATAAGAGAAATTATAGGCAGCGGAACACTTCTTGGATTTCAAATTATGCCGCAAGTTTTTGAACCATGGTTGATAATGATTCTTCCCGCAGGCGCATTTTTAACGCTTGGACTCTTAATGGGATTAGCAAATTTTTATGTCGAAAGTAAAAAATCGAAAGAGCGTGAAAGCATTATTCAGAAATACCGTTCGAGCAAACAAGTACAATTAACAGAGCCGGGGGTTTAAGATGGAACTCTTTTTATTATTTATATCAGCGGCAATAATTAACAACTTTGTTCTTTCGATGTTCCTCGGCATTTGCCCTTTTATCGGTGTATCAAATAAATTTTCTTCGGCTTTATCAATGGGAATGGCAACAACATTTGTAATGGTAATTACATCTGTTGTCAGTTGGCTGATTTGGTTTTTAGTGCTTGTTCCGAATAATCTTGAGTTTTTACAAATTCCCGCATTTATTCTTGTAATAGCTTCTTTAGTTCAATTTGTAGAAATGTTTATTAAAAAAGTTAGTCAGCCGATTTATCGCGCACTCGGAATTTTTCTTCCGCTGATTACAACTAATTGCGCAATTTTAGGTTTAGCACTGCTTATATCGATGAAAGATTATTCTTTTCTTGAAGGAATTTTCTTCGGACTTGGAGCAGGTGCCGGATTCACTTTAGCATTGATAATTATGGCCGGAATTCGTGAAGAACTCGAACTGGCTGATGTTCCCAAACCCTTTAGAGGCGCACCGATAACTCTTATTGTTGCGGGTTTACTTGCGCTTGCTTTTATGGGTTTTGCTGGAATGATTTCATAATTTTTTTATAAGGAATAAATTCAATGATTTCTAGAAGATCATTTTTAAAGTTATCAGGATTAGCTGCCGTTTCTTTAGGTGGCGGATTAACGGTCGGGAAATTTGTTTCAAATAATTCAACAAACAAAAATCTGATTCTTTGCGGGTTTGTCCCGGGGGATAAAGAAAGCATAATAACTTTGTTGGATTCATTTATAGATTCAACCCTTAGAAATACTCCGTTTGAACTATCTGTAAAAGGCGATCATTATTTAGCTTCCGTAATTAAATCAAGAATTCTTAGCAACGGTAATAATATCATTTCCGGAAACAAAGTTATAGTGAATATCAGCAAACTCAATTCCCCTTTACCGGCAGATATTCTGCTTAAAGAAAGTAATTCCAATATCTATTCTCCCGAATCGGATTTTTCGCAAAGATTTATTGATATAAGAAATTCATTTTCCGGACAAGATGGGGTTTATCTTCTTCAAGCTGAAATTAAAGAAAATTCGTTATTCGATTTATTTAGAAGCAACAATAAAGTTGCAGTTATTGAAAATGAAAAAGGGATAGCAGAGAAAATTTCACTTGATAGAAAAACGGTTACTTATTCTGTAAACGGAAGTTTAGGGAAAGTTGTATTTAATATTGGTGACGGATTTGCACATGTTCATTCTTCATCTTGCAAGCATCAATTATGCAAACAAAGCGGAAGAGCTATTTCTAACAGAGACTTTATAGCATGTGCACCGAATAAAATTATATTAAGGATTGAACAAGCTTGAAAAACTTTATTACAGCCGGTCTGATTTTTCTTTTCTTCTTTGTTGTCGGCTATTTTATAGGGAATTATGACTTTGGTTCAAACAGTAATTCTGTTAAGCGGGAAAGAATTCTGATGGGGACTGTGGTCGAAATAATTATTCGAGATGTTCCGGAGTTGGAAGCTAATGAAGCAATCAACAAAGCATTTGATGAGATAAGTCGAATCGATAACATCTTTTCTTCTTACAATGACATAAGTAATGTTTATACTATTAATAAAAATTTAAGTGAAGAAATTGTAATTACACCGGAAATCTATTTTGTTCTTTCAAAGTGTGATGAAATATATAAAACCACAAACGGTGCGTTTGATGTTTCAACCGGAAATATTATTAAACTTTGGGATTTTGCTGCGGTGAATCCGGCAATTCCAAATGACTCTAGTTTGGCAGTAAGTTTAAGTAATTCAGGTTGGAAAAATGTTGAACTTAAAAACGATTCAATCTTAATCAAAAAGAAAAACGTTTCATTTAATTTTGGAGCAATTGCAAAAGGTTACGCCGTTGATTGTGCGGCTAAAGTATTGAGTGACTTAAACATAACAGAATATTTAATTAATGCCGGCGGTGAAATTAGAACTTCAGGTAAAAATTGGAAAATTGGAATTCAGCATCCACGAAAAACAAATGAGATTCTTAAAACTTTAATGATCGAAAATATTTCGGTTGCAACGTCGGGCGATTATGAACAGTACTTTGAAATTGACGGAAAACGTTATCATCATATAATAAATCCCGCTAACGGATATCCGGCAAACGGTTGTCAAAGCGTTACTATTATTGCAGATGATGATTTAACGGCAGATGCATATGCAACCGGTGTTTTTGTTATGGGTGTTAAAAATGGAATGGAATTAATCGAAAGTAAAACTTCGATTGAAGGAATGATTATCAGTGACTCCGGTGAGATCTTTTTATCATCGGGATTTAACAAATATGTTTGGAGATAATTAATGGAATTAGAAATTTTAATCGCAGTAGCAACAATGGGAGGACTCGGATTCATATTTGCCGGAGCGCTCGCCGTTGCTGATAAAAAACTTCGCGTTGAAGAAAATCCTTTAATTGCTCAAGTTAATGAAGTTCTTCCAGGCGCAAATTGCGGTGGATGCGGTTATGCCGGATGTTACGATTTTTCAGTAAACGTAGTTGCCGGAAAAACTCCCGTTACAGGATGCCCCGTTGGAGGACAAGATACAGCAATCGACGTTGCGACACTAATGGGTATTGATGCATCAACATCTGTAAGAATGTTACCCAGAATTTTATGCTGTGGCGATAATGAAGAAGCTGTTAAAAAAATGACTTCGTATTATGGACCGCTTTCATGTTCAGCTATGGCACAAATTTCAGGCGGCGATAAACTATGTTTATACGGATGTCTCGGTGGCGCTGATTGTGTCGTCGCATGTCCATTTGATGCAATGGTAATGAATGAACATGGGTTGCCTGAAGTAATTGATGAACTTTGTACCGGCTGCGGAATGTGCGTTAAAGCTTGTCCACGCAACATTATTGAAATGCATCCCGAAGACCGCGAAGTATTTGTCTTCTGCAAAAATCATGATGACCCGAAAACATCAAAAAATGTTTGTCATGTCTCTTGTATGGGATGCGGAATTTGCGCAAGAAAATCTGACGGCGGCGTTGTAATGGATAATTATCTTGCTGTTATCGATTACGAAAAATTTGATGAAACCAAAATTCCATTTGATAAATGTAGTACAAAGGTAATCCGTAAACAAAACTTCTCTAAAAATTAGAATTAATATGAACGAAGTATTTATTGAAGAAGGTATCGTCAGAAAAATTAATGGGAAATATGCGGAAGTTATTATCACCAATAAAGACGAATGTAAAGAATGCTCAGCAAAACTTTTCTGTAAACCATCTTCAGATTTTGAAAATAGTATTGAAGTAGTTGATCCTTTTGGAGTTGCTCCGGGGGACATTGTTCGCTTTTCAGTTAATGGGGGGAATATATTAAAAGCGAGCAGTCAATTATATTTAGTGCCATTGGTATTATTTATTGCTGGAATACTCGCCGGATATTCTATCTTTCAACACTTTGAATTGAAAGAACTTTTTTCATTCCTGACCGGAGTTTCATTTGCCGGTTTATATTTCTCTTTTCATTTCATTTTTAGAAGGGATGATGTTTCTATTCTCCCCGTTATTATCTCAGTTAAAAAATTTATTGAAACCGATACAAACGTTTATAATCAATCAACTAATTAAAACGATTTATTAACTCCCCTTACGCAGATGTCATGCTTGCCCGCCCCAGGCGGGTCAGCATCTAAATATTATGGGTAAAGCAAATCCTTCCCTTTTCTTTGATCCTAATAATCCCTCTATAAAAGTAATTTTCAATCTAACAAAATTTTGTTTGTTCAATTGGAAATAAGAGAATAAATTTCAGATATACATTTTTTGGTTTCAACTTTCGGAGAAACTTAATGACAATTAGAATAATTTTAATTTGCTTATCCATATTTATATCTATCAATAAATCCATAGGGGGTCTATATTCATTTTTAATGGTGAATATAAATTCAAAATTAAGTGGTTATTTAAGAAAGATCAAACACTGGCAGTCACCTGACATGTTGGCCAGATGGATATCAATGGCATTGATAGAAACAGAAGCTCAATTGAGGAAGATTAACAATTATGAAAAACTTTATTTACTTAGGGATGCGGAACTTGTCAATAGAAATGAGACAAATATTTTATTTAATGAAGTAACATTATTTAATGGAAAGCCTATTTCAGCTCTGCAATCATATGGATAACAAAATATTTCTGCATTACCTGGAATGATTTTTTTAATCGCTTTAACGCCATAGAAATAGATTTTAGTAATAAAACATTAAACTTATGGCAATGAAACTATCTTAATACAATCATCTTTTTTGTTTCTGAATTTGCATTTATTCTTAATTGATAGAAATATATTCCGCTTGGTAATTCGGGATTTACAATGTAAGAAGTCGAATGATAACCGGCTTCTTTATATTCATTAATAATTGTCTCTACTTCGTTTCCAAGAACATCAAATAATTTTATAGAGTGCCAGCCACTAACATTAGACTGCCAGCTAATTTTTGTGCTCGGGTTAAATGGATTGGGATAGTTTTGGTATAACATAAATTCTTTCGGTAAGACTTCTCCAGCTTCTACTGAAGTTAATGTTGTGTCTTCAATAAATGTTAAATGATTATTTACATTAACATTTTGCAAAAGCTGTTTAATACCAGACGGCCATTCAATTATCATTGAATCAATTAAACTTGCATCTCCAAGTCCAAAATGCTGCTGAAGTGTTTGCCCGCAGTAACCTGTTTGACCCGCTACTCTTCTCATCTGCCAAATAGAATTACCAAAAACATTTGCTTTTACTTTTATTACAGCACCAATTGCAGATTTGTTTGAAATGATGCCTTCAAGATCAAGACTTAACCAATTATTGTTTCCTCCTCTGTTTTTGTACAGTGAGTTATTTTCAGTTGCACCATAACATTTTGCGATAAAAAGATCTAAGTAACCATCTTTATTGTAATCACCAAAAGCACAACCGTAAGCCCAGCCGAGATCTAACTCAAAGGTCGAATCTTTTACAAACGTTCCATCACCATTGTTTAGGTAAAAATAGTTTTTTGTCCTTCCTGATGTAAATGCATTTGTAACAAACAAATCAAGATCACCATCATTATCAAAATCACCAAAAGCACTTCCGAAAGAATTACCAATATCTATACTAACAGGATCAGTAGTAATTTTGTTAAATGTTCCATCTCCATTGTTAATGAAAAGAAAATTATTCTGACTTCCCCAGTTCGCAATGAATAGATCAAAGTCGCCATCGTTATCAATATCTTCCCAACTGCTGCTGGTGGAATTGCCATTTGAAGTTAGAAGATTTGGCATTTGTAATGATGTAAATGTTTCATCTCCATTATTCTTATAAAAATTTTCATTTTGATTTGCTTCATTTGCAACAAATAAATCAACATAACCATCGTTATTTATATCAATCCAATCTGCATTTCGCGAATAAAAAGCGTCCGTTGATTGTTGGCCGGTTGATATTTTAGTAAACGTTCCGTCACCATTATTCTTGTAAAAAAAATTTCTTTTATTTCCATCACTGTTGCAAACGTAAAGATCTATAAGTCCATCATTATTGTAATCTCCCCAGCTCCCGGCTTCGGAATACCCTCCATCGCTTGCAACAATCGAACCTGAAAGAAGTTCAAAAGTTCCATCACCATTATTTTTATAGAGAAGATTATTTTGATTATACCAGTTTGCAACAAATAAATCTAAGTCCCCGTCATTATCAAAATCTCCCCACGTGCTTCCATCTGATGAGCGGTTATCTGAGGTTATGGCAATGCCTGTAATTTTTGTAAAGGTTCCATCCCCATTATTTTTATACAGAAAATTATTTTGTCCGCCATTTGGACCATTACTTACAAAAAGATCAAGCCAGCCATCACCATTATAGTCAATCCAGTTTACAGAACGTGAGTCTCCTCCATCATTTACGTGTGGCCCATCTGTAATTTTTACAAATTGCTGTGTGAATGATTCAAAACCAAATAACAAACAAGTGAATAGAATTAATAACGCTTTCATAAAATGTACCTTTTTTATTAGCAATATATATTTACAGTTAAACGCAGAAAATCAAAAAGTGCCTAAACGATTAAAATGAGTTTTGAAATGAATTATCGTTGTGATGATTTAATGTTTCAGCAGCCTTTCAACTTCGGCTTTATAACTTCTGCCGGATTTAATTTTTGTATTGTCTTTCAGAGTAATAATATATTCACTGTTAAAATGACTTTGCATTTCTTTTATATTTTCGATTTTAACAATGTAAGATCTATGGATACGTATAAATATTTCGGGATTAAGATTTTGAGAAATGTTTGTAATAGTATCTCGATAAAGATTTTTGCTATTTGATGTGTGAAGAATCAGATAGTTTCCTTCGGCTTCAATGTAGTTTATCTCATCTACATTTATAAAAGATATTTTACCCGCAGATTTAATAACAAATTTTGTGAGGTGTTTTTCATCAGGTTTATTTTGAGAGAATGTCAAAATAAGATTATTAAGTTTTTCTGATATTTCTTTAGTACTGTTAGCCAATAATCTTTGTCTTGCCCTATCCAATGTTTTAGAAAATCTCTCTTGATCAAAAGGTTTCAAGAGATAATCAAGAGCATTCATCTCAAATGCTTCAACTGCATATTCATCATAAGCTGTAACAAAAATAACTTGCGGTATAAATTTGTTAAAACTTTTTATTACCTCAATACCATTTATTAAAGGCATTTGAATATCAAGAAAAACAAGATCGGGTTTTAGGGAATTAATTTTCTGCAGTGCTTCTTCACCATCAGAACACTCACCAACAACTTCAATATCATTTTCTTTTTTAAGAAGTGATATTATTCTCTCACGTGCAAGTGATTCATCATCAACTATTAATGTTTTTATCATTCCAAATTCCTGTTTGTTTGTATGGGAATCTCAATTGAGACCAACAATCCCCGGTTTTCCAAATTCTTTATCTTTAACGATTGCTCATTACTGTAAATCTGGGAAAGTCTTGATTTAACATTGCTTAATCCAACACCATCTTTATTCATGTAATTAGCTTCCAATATTCCGGGACCATTATCGATAACTTCAAGAGTTAATATATTATTATTTAGTGATGAGCTGATTTTGATTTCACAAACATCTTTAGTTTTTTCCAAAACATGCTTAATTGAATTTTCAACAATCGGCTGCAAAATAATGGCGGGAACTAAAATATCAAGCGAAAATGGATCAAGATTAAAAACCACGTTTAATCTTTCCTTAAATCTTACTTTCTGAATTTCCAGATAAAGATTTAAAAAATCGGTTTCCTCTTTTAACGTTACAAAATGTTTACCAGAATATTCAAGCGAAGTTCTTAGCAGATCACTAAGCCGTGAGATCATTTTATCTGCATCATCCGGATTTTTGTGAACTAGTGCAGAAATTGTATTAAGTGTGTTAAACAAAAAGTGTGGATGTATCTGCATCTTTAACATGTTCAATTCAGCGAGTGAAAGTTTTGATTGCAATTGCGATGCAATCAAACGGTTTTCATTAAACTTTTTGTAATAATCAAAAGTAAAAATAACAGCAACAATCATCCAGTACATCAAATAACTATCGAACATATAAGCAAAAAGAAAATATTTTTTTGTAATCAGAATTTCCTTTAAGTCAATCGGTAATCCAAAAAACAATCCTTGTAAAAGTTCAATTATTATTTCTGCAATTGTTCGATGAAGTGCCGCAATTAAAATTCCAGGTAAACCAATTAATATTATTTTAGTAAGAACATTAGGTTTTTCAATTCTATGCTTAATAACAAAAACATAAATAAATGGAATGAAAAGAATCCAGGTTAAATAAATTGGAAGTCGCGAAATAAATTTATCACTCCAGCTAAAGACAACACCGCTTTCGGTATAGTAAACCAGGGAAGATATGATCTCAAAAAAACCATAACCTAATAAAAATAGAAAAATTAAAAAAAGTGTTTTACTTTGCAACCGATTTATAAAAATGTGTGTAAATTATTTGATCATTTTACATTATTGGCAGGAAAAATAATGTTAAGTTAAATAAAAAACTATATACCAATAACGGATAGTTATTAACATGGGAGAAGCTGTGATAATTACGTGATGAACTGTTTATAATTTCTGGAATCATTCATTATCAATCATCATTAATTATAACAACCGGACTAATTATAAACATTCCTTTTCTCTGGCTTACTTCTTTAGAAGCCGTTACTGACTTGCGTTACACACAAGAATTATTGGGGCACAGAAGTCCCGAAGGGATCCCTTTAGGACAGCAGAACTACTGAAATATACCCCCACGCATCTACTAAAAGTTTACAAACCCTCAATAACGCAAAGCCCCGAACCGTTAACACCAAGTTTATTTTGCATCCTAACATTTAGATTTGTTTCCCAATAAAGAAACATTTATCTTTGCCAATAAAAAGAGATAATGGTCAAAAGATTTAAGATTGAAATTTTAGAAGAAGCAGCTGCTTTTCTTGATAAACTTGATGAAAAATCAAGAGACAAAGTTATTTACAATATCAAGAAAGCTGAATTTTCAACAGACAGGGAGTTATCCAAAAAACTCAAAGGAGAGATTTGGGAATTTCGTACTTTGTTCAACAAAACCCATTATCGACTATTAGCATTTTGGGACAAGACAAATGAAATTCAAACCATAGTGGTTACAACACACGGATTTGTAAAAAAAACCGGTAAAGTACCACAAAGTGAGATTGATAAAGCAGAACGGATACGGAATCATTATTTTAAACTTAAAAGGCTGAGGAAATGAAAAACAAAGAACTAAAATCGTATAGCTTAGACGAAATTACAGATAAGTATATCGGAAAAGTTGGTACCCCAAAACGAGATACTTTTGAAAATGAACTTCGGCTCGATTTACTTGGAGAGGCAATAAAGCATGCAAGAAAAGAGAGAAATTTAACTCAAGAACAACTCGGAGAACTTGTAGGTGTCAAAAAAGCTCAGATTTCAAAAATTGAGAATAGCCTAACTGATGCAAGGTTTGAAACAATAATAAAGGTTTTCAAAGCACTGAATGCCAAGGTTAATTTCAATGTTGAGATGCTAAATCAGAAAGTAAATCTTGCATAAAGACAATTGAGACCTGGCGTTAACAGTTTATGTTATTAAGTGCGGGGTTTCGTGCTCCTCAGACAATTTTGTGGTTACAGAATGTACAGTTCTCCAAATGAACATTTGTGCTTCTAAGTCAGTCACTTCACCAAGCAGCAAAACGTTATGTGCAAGCGTAAAGACGAACCCGATAACTTAAAATAAATTAAAAAACATTTGATGACCGAGTTTAAATCTAACATACCATATTACAAGGATATTAATGATTTTTTAAAATCAATCCAATCGGACTATGAGACAAAAAATCCGAATTTCTTTTGTTTACGGTTAAAGGAAAACGAAGTATCTTTAAACAATTACAAGCCGCCATTTCGTAAGGACTTTTATTTCATTGCTTTAGTATCAAACGCTGGTAAGACCAGAATAACATATGACAACACGAATGTTACTAAACTTAATTCGTTTTTGGTTTTCCAATCTCCGGGACTGATTTATAGTTTTTACAGAGACAACTCTGCATACGGCTATTTAATTTACTTCAAGAAAGAATGTTTATCATTTTTTAAGCCCGACTTTGAAAAAGAGTTCCCATTCTTTAATATTTTACACACAAACTTTTTCAAACTTAACGAAGCAAAGTTTCAGGAATTTGCTCCTCATTTTGAAGAGGTGTTTACTGCCTACGAAAATGCAAGTGACAATCAACATAAGGTCGCATCTATAAAATTCCTTGCTTTGCTATATCAGATGAAAGAATTTACAAATGCATTCAAACAGTGGGAAGAAGGATTTACAACACCGCAGCGGGTTTTATTTAAAAAATTCATTCAGTTGGTGAACAACTTCTACATAGAAAAAAGAACGATTGAAGATTACGCGGAAATGCTGAATGTTACGCCAAATCATCTTTCTCAATCTGTTAAATCTGCAACTGATAAAAAAGCATTGAGTTACATCAACGAAAGGGTTTTAGTAGAAGCAAAATCATTAATTCTGTTTACCGATTTTGACATTGCTGAAATAGCTTATCAGCTAAATTTTTCAGACCCAGCTAATTTTGGAAAGTTCTTCAAGAAGCACACCGACCAGACACCAATTGAATTCAGAAAGCAGGCAGGTAAAAAATAATTTACCATTACAACCAACTTATTGACCTTTCCACTTCGAATAGTTGTCATCATCTTTATAACGTAAATTTTAACAAATAGGAGACAACATAATGAAGATAGCAGTATTTGGAACAGGAATGGTTGGAGATACAATCGGTTCAAAATTAATTGAATTGGGACACCCGGTAATGATGGGTTCCAGAACAGCAGACAACGAAAAAGCAAAAGCATTCGTTGCAAAACACAATGGTAAAGCAAGTGTTGGAACATTTGCTGATGCGGCAGCATTCGGAGAAATCATTTTTAATTGCACCGCAGGCGTTGGTTCAATTGATGCATTAAAAATGGCAGTAGAGAAAGACCTGAATGGAAAAATCATTGTGGACATTGCCAATCCGCTTGACTTTTCAAAAGGAATGCCTCCATCGCTTGCGATCGTGAATACTAATTCGCTTGGTGAAGAAATTCAGAAAACATTTCCACAAACCAAAGTGGTAAAAACTTTAAACACCATGTGGTGCGGTCTCATGGTAAATCCCCTCATGATTAACGGAGGCGACCACAATGTTTTTGTAAGCGGTAATGATGCTTCTGCTAAGGAGGAGGTGAAGGAGATTTTAAAATCGTTCGGATGGAATGATAAAAATATTCTTGACCTTGGCGACATTACAAAAGCAAGAGGAACTGAAATGTATTTGCCGATTTGGTTGAGTATTTATGGTGCAACCAATAACGGAGCATTCAACATAAAAATCGTAAGCTGATGAACTGGTTATTTTCAATACACTGGGTTATCATTGCGTCTGTGTGGTATTTTGGAAATGGAATACTGCACAGCGCAACTGTGCTTATACAACATAAGGGAAAATATGATCTTAAAAAAAACTATATACCAATAACGGATAGTTATTAACGTGGGAGTAAATGTGATAATTACGGGATGAGCAGCAATTTGATCAATATTATGTTTTTCTTGATAATTGGTTTCAATAAACTCATCTGCTTTCAATGATATTGAAGAACTGATTCCTTCAGACCTAAACGAAGAAGAAGTTTTTTATTTTGCTTCGTTGATTCATTTAAGATTTACACATATTCATCCTTTTCGAGATGGGAACAGAATAGCTGCTCGATTGCTTGAAAAGTGGTTTATTACAGAAAAATTGGGACGTGATTTTTGGAAAATATCGTCAGAGGAATATTATAAAGTAAACCAAGCCAGATACTATGAGACAATAAATTTGGGAGTAAATTATTACGAATTGAATTATGACAAATGTTTAGGATTTTTAGAAATGCTTCCAAATAGTTTAAAATAAAGTACGAAGGCACAATACATGGTTATGATTTTTAAACATCACTAAAATTTTTATGATTTTCTATTTAGTTGGTATTAGTTGTGTCGGGAAAACGACAATTGGAAAAATGCTGGCTGAAAAAATTGGCTTTTCATTCTTTGACCTGGATGAAGAAATTCAGAATTATTACAAAAAACCTATTGAGAGAATTCAAGATGAGTGCTTTACAAGGAACGGTTACAGAGAAAAAGCCAGTATTGTTTTAGATAATCTGTTTTCCAAAAACATTGATTCTGTAATTTCTGCACCGCCATCCGGATTAAAATTTTCATATCTTCAAGTGTATAAAAAACACAAATTAAACAAAGAGTTATATTCAATTTATATAAATGATTCGTTTGAGAATATATTAGACAGATTAACGTTTTATGACAAAGATTCAAATCCTGTTAAAGAAAGATTAGATGAATCAAAGAAAAAGAGATATTTAAAACAAATCAAAGAAGACTATAACTATTTTAGAAATTCATATAATCGAGCAGACTTTAAAATTGACATTAAAAATATTTACCTTAACGATATACCAAATTTGATAATTAAAGAATTACAAAAGACTATAAATATTGCCAGCTGCGACACATGGTTATAGTGCATGCAAGTCACAGATATTTTCAGAGATTAGTGGCTCGTAAAAAAGTTCAGTGTATCTTGATTGGAAATCGCTTCGTACTCCCACACACGACACAATGCGATCAACAATTGCAGCCAATTTAATAAAACAAAAATGAAACAAACAATTTTACTTTTATGCACATTATTTTTACTTAGTTGCCATACCAGAACTGACAAAATTAAAGTCCTAAACTTTGGAACTTTTCATTTTGGATATACTTCTAATGCCAATAAAACTGACTTTGATGAAGAAGATGAAAATTCCCAAAAAGAAATTAGAGCAATTTCTAAAATGATTGCTCAATTCCGGCCAACTATTATCTTGCTCTTTCATACTTAATCAAGTAATTTTCGTAATAAACTTGTATATAATTAGCTTATAGACTTGATAAACGTAATGCGTTTATTGAGAGGTTAGCAGCATGCTAACAAAGAAAGCAACATGATAGGAATTAAATTAGCATATTATCAAAAGAAAGATTGGAAAAGATTCATCAAAATAATTGATGACCGGGAAAAGTATGCATGATACTTGGTATGATTGGCACAAAGCTTTTGAAACAACAAAACGGGGTTTGATAAATCAAGGTTTTGAAGTAATTGACATTGTTGTAAATATGGATGAATTAATAGAACATTGCAAACTGAGAGGGATAAAAAATGATGGCAGTGCTCGTTCTCAGTTTGTGCAGGCAAAATAGATTATGGGATTTAAGAAAATATCGATTGATAATTATATTGAACTACACTTAAAGAACAATCCTACCGAGAATAAAGCGGATTTGGAGAGAAGACTTTTAAGTGCCTTGAAAGATTATAAAAATAGAGTAAAATGTTCCTGTGGTAATGATATCTGGGTGATTGGTTCTGCCTCGGTTGGAAATAGCTGTTTTACTTGTATTACAGGAGAAAGTTCGCCGACAGATGATTATGAGATTGAAGATGCAATTAAAAAACGAGAAAATAGAAAAGGGCAAAGACATATCGATGATATTAATCCAAATGAGATTCATGGATTATTTGATGATGATGGGTACGAGATAAATATCGACTTGATTAAAAAGCCATCCTTGTGTTTAACCTGTCTCCATAATGATGACCCAAATGAAGAATTGCTTTGTAATCTGAATAGATTTGACCAACAAAGCGAGCAGGAATTTAATTGCTTTGCGTATAAAAAAATAGATTTTTAAAAGACAATGCCCAAAGACGTAATAATATATCAATCAGACCAAGAGGTAATTGGAAAACACCTTCGATCAAAAGAGTGGGTAATGTATTCTGGGAAGTTGATTATTTATGACAGAAAGACAAATCCGATTGTATTAAAACTAAAAAGCGAAATTTATGATACATTCATCGGAGAATTTATGGAAGATAAAAAGGAATTTAAAGGAAATTCAGTATCTGATGTATATGGTAAGATGGCTAAATGGTATTATAAAAACGGGATAATATTTCAAAACTAATTAAACCACCACGGCATAACAGCGTATATAATTAATTGCGGTTTTCATCCTGATAATCAAGGGTATTGCCGCGCATCAGCCTCGGTGTTTTTCTACAGGAAAGTACCCAGCATTCAGCAACAAATCAAACCCCCGAAACGTTTTCGGTCATTGTGAATAGCTAACACAACCGACATAGTCAAGTGGAAACAATATCAAAGTCAATTGCAACTGTTAAACACTCGCAGACAGAACCAATGGCTGCACTAATTTCAAGGAATTAGAAATGTATAATTTTTCATATTTCAAAGAAAAAGACAAGCAAACAATTTTGGATTTTATAGAAGAAAATCCCTTTGCTTTTTTAACTGGCAGCAATTTATCCGGTGAACAAGTAGCAACACAAATTCCGATTCTCATTGAGGTTAGGCATGGAGAATTATTTATACAAGGGCATATTATGCGAAACACTGATCATCATAAAGCCTTCATTGAAAACCCTAAAGCCTTGGTTGTATTTACCGGCTCAAATTCTTATGTAAGTGCGTCCTGGTATAGTAATCCACAAATTGGGTCAACCTGGAATTATATGAGTGTTCATATAAACGGAAAAATGAATTTTATGTCAAAAGATGAATTAATTCAGTTTATGCGAAAATTGACATTAAAATTTGAAAATGGGAATACAGAATCACTAACTACTTACGACAATCTTCCGGATGAATTTTTAAATAAAATGATGCCTGCAATTGTTGGTTTTGAAATTAAAGCAGAAAAAATTGAGAATGTTTTTAAACTGAGTCAAAATAGAGATAAAAAAAGTTATCTAAATATTATCTCAAAACTTGAAGAGCAAGGTGGAAGCAGTGCCTTAATTGCATTAGAAATGAAAAAAAGAAAAACAGAATTATTTCCTCCCGGAGTTGAATGGGACGGTTCAAAATTTGATTCATAACAATAAACATAAAAACAAATTCCCGTCAGAAGTCAGGATATTTAAAAAGGGAGATGGATAACCACCTCCCTTTAATTGTTACAATGGAAAAATTACTTTAGAATTACCATTTTCTTTGTTTGAACAAACTGCCCAACTTGCAAACTATAAAAGTAGATGCCGCCTGCCAGGTTTGATGAAGAAAAATCAACTTTGTAACTGCCGGCTTCTTGCTCTTCATTAACAAGAAGCGCCACCTCTTTTCCAAGCACATCATATACCCTTAATGTTACATAACTTTTAACAGGCAACTGCCAACTGATGATTGTATTAGGGTTGAATGGATTCGGATAATTTTGTGAGAGTGAAAAATTATCCGGGGCACCTACTTCAACAACTTCACTTAAATTGAAATATTTGAATGTGCCGTCGAAATCAATTTGTTTAATACGGTAATTGTACTTGCCCGCACTCAGATTTTCGTCAGTGAAAGAATAACTTTGCGGTGTTGTTGAAGTTGCATTTCCTTCTATAAAACCAACTGACTTAAAATTGTTTAGAGAAGCGCGCTCTATTTCAAATCCTTTGTTATTTGTTTCTGTAGCAGTCGACCATTTCAGTTCAACATAATTACCGATCGTCGAAGCGGTGAAGGAAGTAAGTTCAACAGGTATTACACCCGTAATATCATTCGAACCATTCGGTTGATATTTATAATTAAATTTGAAGTAGTTTCCAAAACCCGGAGTTCCATCTGAACTTGTATCCGCATAAGTTATTTGCATACATGCATAATGACCTTCGCGGGTGTACACAACCCAAAGTTCTCCGGCTTTCACAGGATAACCGGAAGTCCCATTTGGCCAATCCCAAGAAACTGAAACCCAGGGAGCAGTGTTGGTACAAAGAGGGACAGTTGTTACCGTATCAAGATTTCCATTTGTAGAAAAACGTAAATATCTATTTCCGGGAATTTGTGTATTCTCTGCACCGAAGTTGGTCCCTTCGTTTGAAGTACCTCTAAAGTCTGCGAGAAAATTTGTACCGGTGGAATCGTTCGAACCATGTCCGGCGCTAAAATCAAAGTAGGTCGCCGTTGGTTGAGTCATAATTGAATCACTACCAAACATTATTTGGGAGTAAGAAACCCCGGTTAAAAAAAATAAACCAAGAATGAGAATCTTGAAAATTTTTTTTGATGTAGCTTCTGTTTTCATAATACCCTCTTTTTTTGATTGACAAAGATAAATATTCATAAATAGTGCCAACACTCGGAAGAGTTAATGTCTCATAATTCAGCAAGAATGATTTGGTATTATTTTGTTTGTTGCCGTACGCCTACATTAAACATTAAAATCGTGTCGCTGCAATGCGACAAATAGATTAATAAGAATGCGGATAAAGCCATAATTTTACTCATACTCTTTTAGTAAGTCAGTTTCTGTTTTAAGTAATGGGTCAGTTTAGATTTTCGGAAAAGTTAATTGGAATTTTATACAACCCTCATTATCTTGAAATACATAAATCACTAAAAAGATGAAAACAGTAGCTCAAAAAATGGGAATTAAAGAATGCAGTCGAAGTATTCTTATAAATTCACCAGCCGAAGTTATGGCAGATATTAATCTACCCGAAATAAACAACCAAACCACTTTGCACGGTGAGTTTGACTACATACACCTATTTGTTATCAACAAAAAAACGCAGGAAGAATTATTCTCGAAGCTAAAATCACATCTTAAAGAGGCTGTGTGAAAATAGGGTGTCAAGTTGATTTTGGCTTTGATTATGAGCTAAAATCAAAACTTATTTCTTAAAAAATTGAATTATCACACAGGCTCTAAACTTGATGGTAAACTTTGGGTATCGTGGCCCAAAAACAAACAGCTTGATACTGACTTAACTTTACCGGTAGTAATTAAAATTGGTTATTCGTTTGGCTTGGTAGAAAGTACATGTTTGAGTATAAACAAAACTTGGTCTGCATTGAAATTCACGCATCCTAAAAAAGGTAAAATTTATATCAATAGTCATGCAGAATTAAAAGAAAGAACAACGAATCGCTAACAAATGGTATAGTGCATGCGGGTTACAGAGGTTTGCGAGCGTTAGTGGCTTGTAAAAAAAGCCGGTGTATACTGATAAGTTTTCGACCCGTAATCCCGCGCAAAACAAAACCGAAACCGTTGTGCATAATATTAGGAGAATGAAACAGACATGGATACAGCACTGATTTTAAAACAAAAAGTTGACTCCGGAGAAATTAAAGATTTCGATCAAGCATCTGATTATCTTGACAAATCAGAGATTGTGAAAGATTTGTTGACCGATTTTGACTTTGATATTTTAAACCTTCTCAACAGATTAACTGAAATTACAGAAATACCTTTTGCATATCGACTTGAGAGAGTTCAAAAATGGATTAATAAACTTGCTGATTTGTCTTTCTGTGATGATGGGTTCTCAATTACAGGAAAAAGTGATGATATATTGTCGTGCTATAATTCAATGATAACAAGTATTTTGATACGAATGAATTATTCTGACAAAGCCCGCATTGATAAAGGAATCGAATGGATCGTAAATTATCAAAATGTTGATCGTGGTGTAAAAAATAACTGGATCGGTTCGCGGATTTTAAAATATGGCGGCTGCATGAAGACAACTCCCTGTTATATAGGGATTGTAAAAGCTATGATAGCACTTTCCGATTATAAAAAACGTTTTGATTACTTAACCAATAACAAAATTGAAAATAAATTAGAAACCGGATTGGAGTATATTCTTGACCATCAAATTTATCTGCGACAATCGAATGGGCAACCGATTACGAAAGACATAACTAAACTGACTTATCCGTTTTCGTATAAAACAAACGTGATTGAGATACTCAGATTATTAAAAGATAATAATTTGGATTCAGATTCACGTTGCGATTTGGCGAAAGAGTACCTTCAAACAAAAAAGCAAAAGAATGGATATTGGAAAATAAATAGTTCATATTTACCTAAATGCTGGATTCAATTTGATAAACCAAAAAAACCAGGTTTGTGGATTAGTTATGAAATCGAAAAGCTAATGAATTGAAAGACAAATAAAGAATACGCCCAACTTTGGTAATTTTTTCTTGTGGATTCATCTTATTGCTTATTTTCTGTTGTAGGAACAGTTCGTACAGAACTCATCGAGGATTTACCCCTTTCCTAATTTCGTAGATGTAAAATACCGTTTCTTGATTTCATCTAAATACTCACTTTTAGCTTTTCCGCTCATGGATAACCTCAATTATTTGGGTTACATATATTATGGCGCAACGTCCTTTTTTCCCATTCCATTGGGTGATATTATTTTTGGCGCAATGTGTCTCTCAAAACTTTTATTTTATGTCATTGCATTTATTCGTATCAGGTATTATATTTTTGCACAATTAAATCGAGTATTATTATTAATGTTAAATCTATTTCGAGACTTTAAGGTACCATTCAAATAAGTATTATGATTGTCCAATCTCAAAAATATTCTTCACTCACAGTTGCATTTATATTCATATATCTAAAGTTCTTCTTAATTTCTCCGTTTTTCCATCACCATCATTCAGAAGAACTGATAAATCATTTTGACATTGTATTTCATTCACATTTATTTGAGGCTCGCGCCAACGATTCTGATATTACTAGTGGAGTAATACTTGACAATCCGGAAACTGAGCATAATCATTTTGACCAATTAAATATTCAGAGCTTTGTCTTTACTTCTAGAAACATTTATGTAAGCACTGATTACATAACAAGTACATTTAATTCAATCCCTGATAAATTCCTCAATCAATGTATTACCAAAAATTTTGAAAAACCCTCTGTTATCAAGTATCAACAGGATAAATACGTCCACTCGGCAGCAAACGTTTCACCACCCCTAGCATAATCTTTCTTTTAATATAATTTTTTAACAATAAATCGGAGGGATCGTGAGATTCTTTTATCTTCTGATTGCATTGATGGTTTATATACCTCTGGCAATCAACGGACAAAATAAAATTACACTTTCTGAAGCTATAGATATGGCTTTTGAAAGAAATATTGATTTGAAAAAACAATTTGCAGAAGTAAAGAAATCTGAATTGCAGATAGATGCTTCTGGCAGACTCCCAAATCCTTTATTCTCATATTCAAGAGAGAATTTGAAAGACGATATAATGAAATATAAAGAATGGTCAGCTTCGGGTTCGTTACCAATAAATTTTCTTTGGGATAGGTGGTCAGCAATAGAATCAAAAGAAAAAGTTTTCGAAGCACAAAAACTTTACTATTCTCATTTGAAGTCTAATCTGACTTCAAGAGTCAGCGAAATTTATGCACGCCAATCAATATATAGTGAAGTATATAAACACCTGATTTTAGCATATTCAAAAATAAATGAACTTGTTGAAATCTCTAAACATCGAGCTAAACAGGGCGATATTTCAGAGTATGAAGTGCAGAGAATTTTAATTGAACTGGCCAGGCTTAAATCAATTATCTCTGAATTGGAGATAAATAAACGTAGCAATGAAAACGAATTAAAGATTATTATCGGATACAGTTTGGATTCTGTACTGTTAACCGAAAAACCTGAACCAATAAAAGAAATAACTTTAACGTTAGAAGAGTTAATAAAACTTGCATTGCAGAATCGAAATGACCTTGCTGCAACACATGCATTGTTTGCAAGTGAACAGTCAGCAAAAACATACAATATTCTTAAAGTAATTCCTGAAATTAACCTTACCGCAGGTTATAAAAAACAGGATATAAATATGAGCGGAACAGTTTTCCAAGTAGATTTTGAGATCCCCTTGTTCAGGAGGAATCAATATGATATTAAACAATCTGAAATTCAAATGGAACTGCTAGAAAAAGAAAAACTGTTCCTGGCAGAAAAAATTAAAGCCGAAGTAGTAGATGCTTTTGAGAAATTTGAAAATAATCGAGAACTGTTATTAGAACAATCTGTATTTGATTACCAAAATCTGTTTAATACCGTATCCTATTCATACGAACTTGGTGAATTATCTCTTATAGAATTTATTGACGGTCTAAATGCTTACGTTGAAGGAGTGACCCTCAGCTATAAACTTCAATTAAATCTTTATAAAAGTTTTTATGAACTTGAACAATTTACAGCTACATCATTAACTGTTAAAAAAAATTAAAGGACTTACAATGCAAAGAATATTTTTAAATTTGATTATAGCAACAGCATTAGTAACACTTATGAGCTGTTCTCATGATCACGAACATGAAACTGAAACACACGAACACGAAGCCATATCTATCACATTATGGTCTGATTCAACTGAACTGTTTATGGAATATCCGCAGTTAGTTGTCGGACATGATGCAAAATTTTTAATCCATCTCTCGGATATGAAGAACTTTAAGGCAGTTACTGAAGGGACTTTGCAAATTGATTTTGTAAATGAAAATGGAAACAAACTTTCAGTAACTGAAGAAAAACCTGCTCGTGATGGTATTTATATTCCTATTATAAATTTTAAAGATGCAGGCAATTACAAGATGACAATGAATCTGAACGGAAAACAGGTCTCGGATAATATAATTGTAAATAATGTAATTGTTTATTCATTAGATAATGACATACCGCATGAAGAAGAACAAAGTACTGCAGATATAGGATTCCTGAAAGAACAACAATGGAAAATCGATTTTGCAACTGAAGTTGTGCGATTAAGAGATATGCAGGGATCATTTAAGACAAGCGGAGAAATAACTGCCAAACCGGATTATTATTCAAAAGTAGTTTCACCTGTTTCGGGAATTGTAACTCCAAAGATCAATACAAGTTTTCCTAAGCCTGGAATGTATGTTAAACAAGGCGAATTAGTAATAACCATATCACCCTCAGCAGATGTAAATAACAGCATAGAAAAAATTAAAAGCGATTTTATTCTTGCAAAATCAGAGTATGAAAGAGTAAAAAAACTTTATGATGTGAAAGCCGTTGCACAAAAAAGATTAGATGAAACCAAATTTGATTTTGAAGCTAAGCAGGCAAGCTACAATGCTTTGATCGATCAGATAAAATTTACTGAAAACGGATATGCAATTGTTGCCCCGATCAGCGGTTATATTGAAAATATTTTAATCAATCTTGGCAGCCAAATAAACAGTGGACAAGAACTTTTCAGTATCATAAATCCATCAAGACTTATCCTCAAAGTTAACGTCCCTGCCAGTAAGTTTGAACTTGCTAACAATACAAAAGATGCATCGTTTATAGTTGAAGGATACAAAAATGAATTAAGTATCAGTTCTCTAAACGGTAGAAAAATTTCCGTTGCCTCAAGTCTTGATAATAAAAGCAGGACACTTCCGGTTTACTTTGAATTTAATAACCCGAAAAATTTTATTAAAGCAGGAATGTATGCTGAAGTATTTCTTAAGACTAATGAAAAAGAAAAATATCTGTCAATTCCAATCTCTGCAATAATTGATGAGGATGGTCTTCATACTGCTTATGTGCAGGCAGAAGGAGAATCGTTTCAAAAAAGAAAACTTAAGACAGGATTAACCGATGGTGGATATATCCAGGTCATTGAAGGCTTAAATGAAGGTGAACGGGTTGTTACAATTGGTGGTTACCAGGTGCGTCTTGCAGCCCTTTCACCAGAATCAGCAATCGGTCACGGTCACGTTCACTAATTATCAAGGAGAAAAAATGTTTGATAAACTAATCCTGTTTGCATTAAATAAAAGACTGATTGTTCTGATCACAGCGATTATTCTTTTGATAGCTGGTACTTACATCACACTTGATCTTCCGGTTGATATATTTCCTGATCTTACTGCACCTACAGTTACAATAATGACTGAGGCACACGGTATGGCAGCCGAAGAAGTGGAAGCACTTGTAACATTTCCTATTGAAACAGCAGTAAATGGCGCTACTGATGTCAGGCGTGTTCGTTCATCAAGTTCAGCAGGCTTTTCAATCGTATGGGTTGAATTTGATTGGGGTACAGATATCTTTATTGCCCGGCAGATTGTAAATGAAAAAATGCAAAATGCAATCCCCACATTACCTAAAGGTATAGATAATCCGACTCTTGCACCTATCTCCTCAATTATGGGTGAGATAATGTTGATCAGTTTAAGCATTGATGAAAAAAACAATCCCCAAAATCTAAACGAAATGGATTTACGTTCCATCGCTGATTTTGAGATAAGAAGAAGATTGTTATCAATAAGCGGAGTATCCCAGGTTATACCACTTGGTGGTGCGGTTAAGCAATATCAGATACTAGTTGCACCGGAAAAATTAGCCGCATTTGATATTAGCCTTAATGAAATTATGAAAGCTGCAGAAGAAACAAATGAAAATTCTTCCGGTGGTGCTTATATGGATGCTGGAAGTGAATACTTAATCCGGGGTATAGGCAGAGTTGAAAAAATCGAAGATATTGCTAATAGTGTTGTAACGATTAAGAATGGTGTTCCTGTTTATATGCGTGATGTTGCTGAAATAAAAATTGGCCCTGCAATTAAAATAGGCGATGGTTCAGCTAATGCAAATCCTGCTGTTATACTTACAGTGCAAAAACAACCCGAGACAAATACAATCGAGTTAACAAAAAATATTGAAAGCACTTTAAGTGAAATTAAAAAAACACTTCCTCCCGGTATAGTAATAAACTCAAATATCTTTAAGCAGTCAGATTTTATTACAACATCAATCGAGAATGTTATACAAGCGTTACGTGATGGAGCTGTACTTGTAATTATTGTAATCTTTTTATTTCTCTGGAATTTCAGAACAACATTTATTTCTGTTCTTGCAATTCCTTTTTCTATAATCATTACAATTTTGATCTTCCAGCTTTTTGATATAATGATTAACACAATGACGCTGGGTGGTATTGCGATTGCAATCGGCGCTTTAGTTGATGATGCAATAATCGATGTGGAAAATGTTTTCAGAAGATTAAAAGAGAATCGGCACAAACCGGAATCTGAACGACAAAATCCATTAGCAGTTATTTACGAGGCTTCGAGAGAAATCCGTATACCAATGGTTAATGCAACTATTATAATAGTTATAGTATTTCTGCCACTATTCTTTTTAAGCGGTGTCGAAGGCAGGTTATTAAGACCTATGGGTATTGCTTACGTTACTTCAATACTCGCTTCACTTTTTGTTGCTTTAACACTTACGCCGGTTTTAGCATATTATCTTTTACCCAAAGCTAATTTTATGTCTAAAGAAGGTGATTCATTTGTTGTAACAAAACTCAAAACACTTTATGAACGTGTCTTAAAATTCACATTAAAACACCCAAAGACAATTTTAACAGCCTCCGTAGTTGCATTTGCAATAACAATATCTGTAATACCATTTCTCGGTAGATCTTTCTTACCTGAATTTAATGAAGGATCACTTACACTTAGTCTTGTTACTTTACCGGGTACATCTTTAGAGGAAGCAAATAAAATCGGCAATCTTGCTGAAGATATAATTCTCGCATTTCCGGAAGTAAAATCAACTGCACGAAGAACCGGGAGGGCTGAACTCGATGAACATGCCCAGGGAGTAAATGGTGCCGAACTTGATGTTAGGTTTGAACTTGATGAAAAAGATAAAGAAGAATTTATCATGGACCTGAGAAATGCTCTCTCAGTGCTTCCCGGGACAAATATTACGATTGGTCAACCAATCGGGCACAGGATCGATCATATGTTATCAGGTACAAGAGCAAATATAGCAGTAAAAATATTTGGTCCGGATATTCAACAATTAAGATCCTTTGCTAAACTGGTTAATGATGAAATGGTAAGTGTTGAAGGTGCTGTTGATGTTGCAGTTGACCAGGAAGTTGAAGTGCCCCAAACAAAAATAAAGTTCAATCGTACTGCTATGGCAAGATATGGACTTACTATTGGCGAACTCGCTGAAGCAATTGATATTGCATTCAATGGTGAAGTGGCAACTCAAATAAGGGAAGGTCAGAATACATATAACCTTATAGTAAGATTTAATGAGGATAATCGTGGTAATATTCAAAAAATCAAGTCAGCATTATTTGATACTCCTATGGGTGCAAAAATACCTCTTTCTGAATTAGCCGAAGTCGTAAATGAAAAAGGACCAAACCGCATCAGCAGAGAAAATGTTCAGAGAAAAATTGTTGTTCAGGCAAATGTATCAGGCAGGGATTTAAGAAGTGTTGTTGATGAAATGAAATCAAAGATAGATGAAAACATAAAATTGCCGCAGGGATACTTTGTCGAATTTGGCGGACAGTTTGAAAGTGAGCAGGAAGCAACTCGTATAATAACATTGCTTAGTTTCGTATCTGTTGGTGCAATCTTCCTAATTTTATTTTTGCAGTTTGGTAATTTTAAATCAGCACTTTTTATTTTAGTGAATCTTCCTCTAGCTTTAATTGGCGGAGTGTGGGCTGTATTCTTTACGGATGGAATTATAAGTGTGGCATCACTTGTTGGTTTTATAACCCTTTTTGGAATTGCCACCAGAAACGGAATCTTGATGATCTCTCATTTCCAACACCTACTTGACGAAGGAATAGATTTTACACAAGCTATTATACAAGGGTCGTTGGAAAGACTTAACCCGATATTAATGACGGCAATTACTGCGGGCTTTGCTCTTATTCCGCTAGCATTTGGCAGTGGTGAACCTGGTAAAGAGATTGAAGCGCCAATGGCAATTGTAATTCTTGGCGGACTCATAACTTCCACAGCTTTAAATATGATAGTTGTCCCAAGTCTGTTTTACAAATTTGGAAAGGCGAAATAAAATGATTTATTATGCAATCAAGGTATTGATTTCTGCTGTGATTATTGTTGCGGTTTCTGAGTTCTCAAAAAAAAGTTCTCTGGTTGGAGGCATATTTGCCTCCATTTTAAGAGCCGAGCATCGGTAATTTTTATACACTCTGAAAGAAAAGCGTGGATAGAGAGAATGCAACTTTTGCACAAGTAATGAGCGTAAATGTACCTGAGTTTCAAAGGAATTTAATTGCAATTACGTTTAGTCAAACTATTAATAGTTCTGTCTAATCTTACTTATTATGAATTTCCTGATTATCTGTCCATTGGAAAATAAATAGTTTATATTTACCTAACCTGGACAAGCCAGAACCAAAAAGGAAAAAATCAGTAAATTTGGGATATGAAAATATTAACGGAAACCTACAAAGAAAAAATAAGCTTAACGCTTTCCTGTTATGACAGGTTACTTATTTCCGGGAGTTTGCCC
>JAUXVN010000076.1 GCA_030684555.1 Ignavibacteria bacterium | reverse complement strand
GAATCATTTAGATAAAATGATAAACGAGAATACAAAAGAATATAAAATCAAAAACAACATTAAATAGCTTTCTGAAAAAACGAACTTTTTCTAAAGTCTGCCAGTCGATTTATAAAATGCTGTTTTTAGAGATGCCCATATTATAAAAAAAGCGGATGCATCATCCGCTTTTTTTAATCGTTTTTCTAATTCGTTTATGCTAAAATAGCGATTAACTCTTTCTGGCGTTCACCACCAGTTTGTTCAACACGACCGTCTGGATGAATAAAAACATCAATCTCACTTCTAACTCCAAAATCTCCACTTATATAAATTCCAGGTTCTATTGAAAATGAAGTTCCCGGTAAAAGAAGTCGTTCATCACGCGTTTCAAAGTTATCCATATGTGGTCCGCTTCCATGAAGTGATGTAGTAATTGAATGTCCTGTTCTATGAATAAAATAATCACCATAACCTGCTTTTTCAATTACATTACGACTTGCATCGTCAACTTCGTAACCGCGAATTTCTTCCTTATTTTTCATTCGCTCGGCTACAAGATTAAAAGCCGCATCCCGTGCTTCCGAAACTATGTTAAAGATTTTAATATATTTTTCAGGAATAGTTTCTCCGATAAATCCGTTCCATGTAATATCAGCCCATACTCCTGATGGTTTGTTTTGTTTAGCCCAAAGATCAATAAGAACAAAATCACCTTTATTAATAACCTTGAACTCATTTTCAGTTGGTGAATAATGAGGATTTGCTGAGTTCTCGTTTACACCGACAATTGGGGGATGATCGGTGAAATATTTTCTTTTATCAAATTCATTTAAAATAAATTTTTGAACATCGAGTTCAGTTATTGTTTCTTTGGCTATAATTTTTTCTTTAATTAATCTATATGCAGCCTTTACTATATCAGTTAATGCAATTGCTACTTCAATATTTTCATTGTACTGTTCATCTGTCCAAACAGCATCGAGAAGCGTAATCATATCAGCACTACTCACTATTTCAACATTGAATGATTTTACAAATTCAATTGTTCCGGCATCTACTTTGGAGACATATGGAATTGCGTTCAAAGGTGAGTACTCCATTGCAATACATTTTACATTTTTAAGTATTGATGTTAGGTGTTCAAATAAAGATGTATGACTTGCATATTTTAACTCGGTTCCCGGTAAATGTGCAAGGTTATGAACTTCAATAGCATTTACAATTTTTACGGGACTTCCATTAGCAGGGATAAAATAAAAAAATCGTCTAGTAAGATGAGCTGATTCTCCGATTTCCAAAATACTTAGCGCTAAATCATTTGAATTTCTGAAATCGAAAAACAGCCAACCGTCAATATTCATTTTTCTTATAATTGATTGAATCTTTTCAATCTTTAGTGTATTCACTACATCCTCCTCATATTACTCGGTGAAAACCGAATTTTAAATTGATAATATTAATTTATTATTAAATGAAATGTAAGGAATTTTGCTCTAATTATTTTAGATGTTTTTCTTAAATTAATCGATAGAAAATATATTTAGATAAGGATCATCTCATGTTCAAGAAATTAACCGGAACCGGTATTATACTTCTTATAGTAGTACTTATTGCAGTCTTTATTCTTCCAAAATTGTTAAAAGAAACTGAAGTCGAAGGAAAAAGTGAAACCTCAGGAAGAAGTGGTAACCCAATGGAGGTTCGTGGTTTAATACTGAAGCCTCAACAATTTCAGGAAAAAATTAACACTACGGGAAGTCTACAGGCATTTGAAGAAGTGGAATTACGCATAGAAACTTCAGGCAGAATAACTGGAATTTATTTTTCAGAAGGTGATTATGTTAATGAAGGAAAACTTCTTCTTAAAGTTAATGATGCAGAATTACAAGCTCAACTTAAAAAAGCGGAATTGAGAAAACAGATACTTGCTGATAAAGAATATCGTCAACGAATGTTATTAAGCAAAAATGCTACAAGTCAGGAAGTTTATGATGCAGCATTAAATGAGCTAAACGGTGTTGATGCAGATATAGAACTTCTTAAAGCACAAATTAATAAAACGGAAATACGTGCGCCATTTAATGGTATTGTTGGTCTTCGGTATGTGAGTGTAGGAGCATTTATTAATTCATCAACTAAAATTGCTTTATTCCAAAGGTTGGATCAAATCAAAATAGATTTCTCAATTCCTGAAAGATATTTCGGAAGTGTGAAGTCGGGAAGTTCCATCACATTCTCTTTACAAGGAAGCGAAAAAAAATATCAAGCAAGAATTTATGCAGTGCAGCCGAAGGTTGATGTTGAAACACGAACTTTACAACTTAGGGGAGTTATAAGTAATCCACGAAGAGAAATTCCAACGGGTGCTTTCGTAAAAATTGAACTTGAGTTGAATAAAAGTTCAAATGCTTTATTGGTACCTAGTATTGCTGTTGTTCCTGATATAACCGGACATAAAATATTTCTGTATAAAAGTGGAAAAGTTTTTCCTGTAACTATTGATATTGGTGCAAGAAATGAGTCTAATGTACAGATATTGGCTGGTGCAAAAATAGGAGACACAGTAATTGTTTCGGGGATTGTAAATATGCGTCCGAATGCTCCAGTAACAATCTCAACAATAGAGTAACGGAGTAAAAGTATGAGTCTTGCATCAATAAGCATAAGTAGACCTGTTCTTGCAATAGTAATGTCTCTATTGATTGTAATTTTTGGAATAATTGGAGCAACTTTTCTTGGTGTACGTGAGTATCCAAATGTTGATCCACCAATAATAACTGTGAGTGTTTCTTACGTTGGTGCTAATGCCGATATTATCGAAACCCAATTGACTGAACCACTTGAAGAATCTATAAACGGAATTGCAGGAATTAAATCACTCACATCTACAAGTCGTGATGGCAGATCAAATATTACCGTAGAGTTTGATTTGAGCATTGATCTTGAAGCTGCTGCAAATGATGTTCGTGATAGAGTTGCGCGAGCAGTTAACAATCTTCCTCCTGATGCCGATCCACCCGTAGTTGCAAAAGCCGATGCTGATGCTAGTCCTATTGTTTTCCTGAATATTAAAAGTGATATGCGAAGTTTATTAGAGTTAAGTGATTTAGCAAATAAAGTATTTAAGGAAAGATTACAAACCATACCTGGTGTAAGTCAAATTCAGATTTGGGGTGAGAAAAGGTATTCGATGAAGCTCTGGCTTGATCCCTCAAAGCTTGCTGCTTTTAAACTCACACCGCTTGATGTAGCAAATGCAATTAACACAGAGAATATTGAATTACCATCAGGTCGTTTAGATGGAGCGCAAACTGAAATTGTTATTCGAACTCTCGGGCTTTTGAAAACTACAGATGATTTTGAAAATTTAATAGTAAAAGAAACTGACGGAAGGGTTATTCGTTTTAGAGATTTAGGGTACGCTGAGCTTGGTCCTGAAAATGAGAGAACTTTGCTTCGGCGTGATGGTATTCCGATGGTGGGAGTTGTTTTAATACCGCAACCAGGTTCAAATCATATTCAGATTGTCGATGAATTTTACAAAAGAGTTGAACAAATAAAAAAAGATATTCCTTCCGATATTGTGTTAGGGATTGGTTTTGATACAACAAAGTTTATTCGTGAATCAATTAGTGAGGTGCAAGAAACAATTTTTATAGCATTCATTCTTGTTGTAATGATTATTTTCTTATTCTTGCGAGATTGGCGAAGTACGATGATTCCGATTATCGTTATTCCTATATCATTAATCGGTACATTTTTTATAATGTTTATTGCAGAGTTTTCGATAAATGTGCTGACATTATTAGGCATGGTACTGGCAATAGGTATTGTGGTAGATGACGCTATAGTTGTTCTTGAAAATATTTATAAGAAAATTGAAAATGGAATGAACTCGGTTGATGCAGGTATTGAAGGTGTTAAAGAAATCTTTTTTGCTGTTATTTCAACAACCGCTGCACTTATTTCGGTTTTTCTTCCATTAATCTTTTTGCAGGGTTTAACGGGAAGATTATTCCGTGAATTTGCATTCGTTATAATGGGAGCAGTTTTTATATCATCATTTGTCGCCTTAACATTAACACCGATGTTGAGTACCAGATTTTTAAGTGGTAAAAAAGGACATAGTAAATTTTATTATTTGACTGAACCATTTTTTATTTGGCTTACCGATAAATATAAATCTACACTTGAATATTTTATGGTAAAAAGATATTTAGCGTTCCCTATTATACTAGCTGCTTTCGGGTTAATTTATCTTTTTGGCTCACTAATCCCAACTGAGTTAGCACCATACGAAGATCGAAGTGGAATAAGAGTAAGTGTTACTGGACCAGAAGGAGCTAATTTTGAATTCATGGATAATTACATGAATGAACTTACTGAAATGGTTTCGGATATAGTTCCAGAAGCTGATGCTATAATATCAATCACATCTCCCGGGTTTGGTGGTTCATCATCTACAAATTCAGGCTTTCTTAGAATTAGATTAGTTGATCCACAATTTAGAAAAAGATCTCAACAAGAGATTTATAATGAACTCTCTACAAAACTCAGCAAACTTAATGATGCTCGAGCAATAGTAATTCAAGAACAATCTATAAGTTCAAGAGGGAGAGGATTACCCATACAATATGTTATCCAAGCTCCTAACATGGAGAAGTTAAAAAAAATACTTCCGCAATTTGTAGAAGAAGCACGAGCCAGTTCGGTTTTTTTAGTATCAGAATTAAATCTGAGATTCACTAAACCTGAAATAATTGTCGAAATTGACAGAGAAAGAGCGAAGAATTTAGGTATATCTATTCTCGATGTGACGAGAACATTACAATTCGCATTTAGCGGCAGACGATTTGGTTATTTCATAATGGATGGTAAGCAATATCAAGTTATCGGACAAGTTGATCGTTATAATAGAAGCAGCCTGGCAAATCTTACGGCTATTTATGTAAGAAATAATAAAGGTGAATTGGTTCAACTTGATAATATTGTTTCTCTCAGGGAATCGAGTAACCCACCGCAATTATACAGGTTTAATCGATATGTATCTGCAACAGTTTCTGCTGCATTAGCACCCGGTAAAACAATGGGGCAGGGGATTGATGAGATGGATAGAATATCAGATAAAGTATTGGATGAAACTTTTAGCACTGCATTAGATGGAGCTTCAAAAGACTTTAAAGAAAGTTCGTCTAATCTTTACTTTATTTTTATTTTGGCACTCATACTAATTTATCTTGTTCTTTCAGCACAATTCGAAAGTTTCAGAGCACCATTTGTGATAATGTTTACAGTACCCCTAGCTTTAGCCGGCGCATTATTTTCACTCTGGTTTTTCGATCAGACCATGAATATTTTTAGTCAAATCGGGCAGGTAATGTTAATCGGACTCGTAACTAAAAATGGAATTTTGATTGTAGAATTTGCCAATCAGAGAAGAGATAAAGGCTTAGGAATTAAAGAAGCGGTTATTGATGCTGCAGTTTCTCGTTTGAGACCTATCTTGATGACAAGTCTTTCAACAATTCTTGGTATTTTACCAATAGCATTAGCTTTAGGAGCCGGTTCAGAAAGTAGAGTATCTATGGGCGTTGCAGTTATTGGAGGATTGATGCTGTCATCATTCCTTACACTATATATAATTCCTGCATTGTACTCGTATGTCACAAAGAAATAAATTTTTGTTATAACACAATAGAAATGTCATGTTGTTAACTCGATAGAAATGTCAGTAAAATGGTAAACTTGGAGCATCAAAAAAAGGTGATCCAAATGGAGCAAAAACTGACAATGAGTACAAAAGAAAGAAAACGACTGAAAGTA
>JAUXVN010000050.1 GCA_030684555.1 Ignavibacteria bacterium | reverse complement strand
CAGTTTAATAGATAAATAAATTTTAAAAAACTGATAAATACCACGATGAAAATAATTTTGAAAATAGAAGAAGCCTGAACAGTTTTAGGGCGTGGTATCCCTTCAGTTCTGTTTGGGCTTTTTAGTTTTATAAACGTTCTTTTAGTTGCTAAAATAATAGTCAAAAAATTGATTCCCTTTTTGATTACAAAAAGTCAATTTTCTTTGAAATCTGGTAAGCCTTTAAAATAAAAAAAGTTTGAAATCATTGTGAAATCAAACTTATTAGAGGCGCCGGTCGGATTCGAACCGACGAATAAAGGTTTTGCAGACCTTCCCCTTAAGCCACTTGGGTACAGCGCCATTTAAAATAGTAAACTAAGAAAAGAACGAAGAAAAAAATCCCGAATAGTTCGGGATTTGTAGAGCGGGAAACGGGACTCGAACCCGCGACATCAACCTTGGCAAGGTTGCGCTCTACCAACTGAGCTATTCCCGCAAATATTTACACAATATTTCAGAACTATCAAATTAAATTTAGATTACAAATATAATATCAACTTATTTTTAATGCAAATGGAACTTAATTATTTTTAGTCTTAGTCACTTAATTTTTTAATAATTAGTGAATTTATTTTTTCACTTTCAATATCTTCAAGGATGTTATGACCCGATTCCTCAAAGGTGATGCATTCATATTTTTCACATTTTTCTGCGAAATAATTTGTAGTCCACTTCAATTCAATTGTTGAATCTTTAGAACCTAAAAGAAGTGTTAAATCTTTAACAAATAATTTTAATGAATTTAATGAGTCTGTCAATTTCCAGAGAGATTCTACTGATTCAATTGGAACCACAGAGTAAACAAATCTGGAGTTTTCTTCATTCTTTTTGGATGATTTTACTATTACCGGTCTTATTTTTTTGATCAATCCGGAAAAAGAACTTTTAAGAAGATATTTTTTGTACCATGAATGATTCTCTTTTTCTTTTAGATAAGGAGAAGTTAGAATTAATTTTCTAATATCCCTTACAGCCGCAAGATGCATCGCTAGAAGTCCCCCCATCGAATGGCCAACTACATCTATTTCATCGCAAAGTGAATTGAGATTATCATAAGCATAAACAACATCTCGTTTCCAATCTTCAGGACTAACGGCTCTTAAAAGATTACTATTAATCAACCCAAATCCGGTAAGAGTTGGAGCATAAAAAGGGATATCTAGAGACTTTAATTCTTGCATCAAATATTTGAATTCAGACGTTGAAGCAGAAAAACCATGAATAAGTAAAACTCCTCTTTTATATTTTTGGCCAGGATAATAAAAGAATGGTTTTGTCACATTATAAGCCCCTATATCAAGATCAACTTGAAAATCTTGATTAATTCGTTTATTTACATTAAGTTTTTGGTTTTCAATTACGCCATGCAGGTTTAAGATAAGTATTATTACCAAAATAATTGAAGCGAACATAAGTGTAAAGGATGGGAACATAAATGCACCCACCAAAAATATTATCAAGAATAAAAAACGAATTATCATTTAAACAATTAGTCTTATTTATTGGATTAGTATTCTGACATCGAGACCTGCCTCATTAATTGTTGAGGGAGGTACTCTTGCAGCGCCCTCGGGAGCAACAGATGATCGTTTATAAAATACAGTAAGGGTAACTCTAGAACTTATCACATATTTTATTCTTGGTTCTAATAATGTACGGGTTGTGCCGTCCTGTGGTGTTCCCTCATCTGTGAATTGTTCCATATTAAAAACAACGGTTGAATTTTTAGTATTTGTATAAGAGAAGCTGAATTCAATATCATTTTTAAGTGAGATACCAAATAGGGGGACTTCAAATCCTGATTTTGAATAATTCAATGTAACACCAATATCTCTTGAGAATGTTTCAGTAATATTCTTGGTAGTTATTCCCAAATCATAATTTGATCGGGTTGAATATTTGACACTGCCTGAAAGATTACCAGACCAAAGTTCATTGAATGTTGTATTTATTCCAATAAGCGGTGCAAATCCAAAACTTATTTTTTGGGTTTGAACACCTTGTGTACCGTCAGTATTCATTTTCCAGCCTTCTGTATAATTTGACTGGTATGCATGGTCCAAGCTAACCTTCTTAGTGTACTTACTGAACAATGATAATTTTTCTAATCCATCCCACGTGATTCTCCAATTAGGGCGTGGAATATATTTAGCAAACTCACTCAAGAAACCAATTTTTGATCCAAGTGGTAATGTTTCAAAACCTTTTACAAATGCCTCTGATAAACTCTGAGAGGGATTTGCAGAATTTGGGTTGTACAATTCATTAACCGTTTTTATTCCACTTTTAAACATGCTAAATATTAATGTCGGAGGTAGAGAAAAAAATGTTCTATCTAATGTTCCAGTTGAATTGATATTAGTTATGATAGTATTTCCATCTTCATCTGATTGTAATGAAGTTGATTTGTTAATTGACCAACCAACTTTCCAGTTAAGGTCAATTTTTGCTCCTTCCCAAAGTGGTCTTGATGTTGAAAGGTCGATATTATTTTTTTGAGAGAAATTATCAGAAAGAACACCATTTGGTGCCCGTCTTCCAACATTATTACTTAAACCAAGCATGAAAGCACGTGAAGGTCCTTTCTCAGAAGTGAATTTATAACTCCAGAAATTGCCAAGACCTGTTCCATCACCATAGATTCCAGATGAGCTTAAAAGATTATCATTAGAAAGATTTATTTTAATGTTTTCATAATCGAAGAAGAAAAACCTTGATGTGGTTTTTAAAAATTGTAAAGCATTTGATAATGCTGAGCGCTTTGCCGGAATTGTATCAACTTGAGAAGTTGAGTCTTCAACAAATAACTCTTTGTTAACATTTTGAAGTGAATCAATTGCAGCTTGAACATTTTTCGGATCTCTAAGTTCCGCATCAAAATCTCGAGTTCGACCTCTATTTTGTTGTGGACGCTGAGGGGCAGTTTGTGGTGTCTTTGGTTGATCGTCTTCTTTAAATAATGGAGCTGCTAAAGCTTTAAGACGTAAGGTTAAACCAAAATTAATTTTATTTGAATAACTTGCTTGTCTTCCTAAATCTACTTGACTGAAATCATTTCGCCATTGATAAGTGACTGAATAACCTGAAGACAATTGAAAAAATTTACTTAAGTCCCAAAAGCTTGGAAGTTTTGGTGAAGTCCTAAGATCAAAAGTTTGTCTGAATTGAAAATCTTTGCCAAAAATATTTCCACTTGCAATATCCTTCCATATTTGTGATTCCGGTCTTTGCAAATTGTTATCATCAACTTCAAGATAGGTTAACGATGATGCTATATCAAAATTGTAAGAGGTTGCGATATTAAAGAAACCTCCCTCAGTTATTTTCCATGAAACATTCAGACCACGATTTGCAGTAAAATCTCTGGAAATAGTTTCACGTGATAAAGCATTACCAATTTGTCTACTAACATTAGTTGTGCGACTTCTTTTTGCAGAGATTGTCCAACTGAAAGTCTGTGGAGTGTAAAAAACTTTTGAGTTTCTATAATCGGCAAAAAGAGCGACTACAGTTCCAAATACTGGTATACTTGCAGGATAGAAAAAATAATCCGGACTTAAATTTACTGCATAACCTACGTTAGCATTCCAAATCCAATTTAGGTTTGATTGTGTTGTAGGGTTTCGTGAAAAAGTTTTATTATAGTTGAAGCCGTATGTTAAACTATTAAAAGAATCTCTAATTAACCAATGCTCAATTGGAATTTTCAATTTGATATTTGATGCAGTCCATGTATCAGATGTAGAAATAGTTTTTGCTTCAACCTTCATCTGTTCTGCAAGTACTTTTGCTTGTTCCGGTGAAAGTGGCGTTACTGTTGAATCAGTGGGATTAATTAATCTCTCTTCAAGTCTTGTAGCGGCTTCATCAATTTTTATATCGGTTCCCGGTAAAAAGATAGGTGAACCTATGCTTTCATTGCGCGAATAATTAAGTTTTAAATTACTTCCCTGCATATTAAATGGAAGAAGTTTCAAAACATCGACATCGGTAGAAATACCCCAATTTTTTGATTCAACACGCGAACCAAATCTATCTTGAAGTCTATGGAAGTATGGACTCGTTTGAGACATATTAAAACTCACCTGAAGCAAATCAGCAAGTTTTAAGGAAGTAGCAACACTATAAGCCCATCCGGGAGTATCATCAGCTCCAACAACTCTAAGCTCATTTACCCATACTTCACCATACAAATCATTAAAATCTCTTGGATGACTATTATTTACTATTATAACTGATAAAAACTTTATTGATGTTAAATTTGGATTACCTTTCAAATAATAAAACCGTCCCGGCAAATCCTTAACAGGTACAGGGGCAATTTCTTGACTAACTGAATCTCGTAATTGTTTAATTGCAGTCAGTTCATTGAAAAGTAATGAAATCTCATTCCACCCGCGTAAAATCGGTTGACGATACTCATAATAGTTATTTGAATCAGTACCGAATCTGAAGTAAACCTTTGCAGGATTTAGATTTTCATCTGAATAAACAACTTTACCTTCAACATTTCCGTGAATAAATAATTTCATTTCAGAATAATTAAATACATCCATTGGACGATAAAGATATTTGATAACTTCCCTTGTCTCTCCCCCTCTTAATCCATTAAGAATAAGATTTAAAGACTGCTCATTTCTAAGAATGTCTTGATCAGGGCGGGTTCTATCGCGCTCACGTTGAACTCCGGGAGGACTTAAATAATTAGGATTATCTTCGACATTCACAACAGAGATAGCCATGACTTCATCATCAGGAATCTTTTTTTGCCATTGATTACCAACAAGATTAAACTCGGCTATTCTTACACGAAATGTTGTATCAACATTTGTAACAAAGAATCGAATAAATTCAACAACCGAAAAACTAGGTGAACCAATTTCATCCTTAAAATCTTTTAATGGTATTCTATATAAGTACCATCCTTTTTTGTCGCTGCCGCCCGTTATGTAAGGATTGCCATCAATCTTCAACGGAATCTCATACCTAAAGTAGCTATTGAGCTGGTCTAAGCTTCCGTTTCTATTTAGATCTTCTGTATCAGGAAATCTGCCAATATCTGTTAAAGCGGCATTCCCTTCAGTTCCATTAATGTAATAATAATTCATTATATCGTTGGTGTTAGTACCACGCAGACTGAAATCATCATTGTTGGGATCTCCGGCAGTTGAGCCATATAGTGCACGCTCCTGATCATTTGTTAAACCGTCAAGACCGGTATCTTCACCTTCATCAATTAAATCATTACTGTTCTTATCTTCTGTATCAAGCTGCCCGTTGGGAATAACATCTTCGCTTATTTTACCTAGATCAAGGAAAATTTTTGCATTATCAAACAGAGAAGGATCAGTTATTAATGTATCTCTATTGATCCACAATTCAATGAACTCAATATTTTCATCTACCAAATTACTTGCAGTGGAAGAAAGAATTTTCATCATTCCACCCCAGTTTTGGTTTAGATTATTTTGTTGCAAATTACGATTATAAGAACCGGGTCTTGTTGGCATAAATACATAATCAAGTACAGTTACCTGTTCATCTCCGCGGGCTACTTTTCTATCAGGCCAAATATCTTTTACATTAACATCGGAAGGTAAAATGTTGAACCAAAAACTTTTACCTTTATAATTCATCTTTGATGAATCCGGTAAATCAGGCATATTGTTAATATCCGATAGTTTGGTCGGGACACTTAAATCTTTCCAGGAAGTGTAAGATACACCGATCGGAATAATTCTTTTTGAACCTTCAAAGTCGTCAATGTAGGCAATACTTTTATTATTATCTGATGCGATTGTACTTTTTTTAGTATTCGGATCAGGATCCATATAAGCAAAATCACCTCTTAATGAGAGACTTGACATTTCCCGTGTAGAAATTACATTATCTAATAATTTTGTTAAAAATGGTAAATCAGCTGATGTTGAAAAATCAAGACCATAAATAGAATTGCTGAGTGGTTCTTCACCAATACGAACTTTATCCGAAAGTGTTTGCTGTGAAAGTGTTAAAGCTGAAAAGCCAAGTTTTGTTTTTCTAGATATTGCGATTTCACCTCTCATACCGAATAAGGTTTTTGAGGCTAATTGGAATAAATCATTCTCTTCATAAGAGATTTTTAGATTTGCTCCTGGAACAAGAGCCGCATCATTACGAATTGTTAATTGCCCAATATTATAATCAACAAAATAATCAGACCCGGGCGTTAATTCTCTCCCATTTAAGGTTACACGAACTGAATTTTCAACAATATTAAATCCGAGTTGATATACTGAAGATGCTGTTCCTGTATATTTACCATAAAGCAGCCATTTATCTTTAACTTTATTATTTCTTGCACCTTGCGAAGTTGTATCATAAATTTCAAGAAAACGGAGTGAGTCGGCATTATCTAATGATCTTGGTATGTTCCTTCCAAAAGGTTGTAAATAAGGAAAAATTATTTCCCCAGTCTCCGGGTAGATAGTTTGCCCAACTTTAAAATCAAACAAACCATCCGGCTGTAAGTTTCCGCTAGCGTCAACTCTATCTAATCCGAAGGCGTTCAATAATTTTACATCACCAATTACATTTTGTGCTTCACCACCACTTGCATCATTCTCATATTTAATATCAAATTCAAATCCTTCTCGATTAATATTTCTACCTCCTGTTGGATAAATATTCTTTAAGAGAAGTTTCCATGCTTCAGTATCTTTGGGTAATAAAGTTTGTGGTTTAACAAGTTTAAGAACTAAGCGTTGAGAAGTATCTTGTTGAGTTTGGCTTAAAAATTCACCATAGAATAAATCGTCCTGATCAGTTTGGAAATTTGGTCCTTCAATTTGATATGAAACTGCAATTACATCACTCTCTTGTAAATTAGTTTTAAATGTTATGAACCCGGTCTCCGGATGTAAAGTATAATCAACATCCTGAGTTAATAGGATGAAACGACCTTTTGAACTTTTCCCTGGATCTTCCTGACGATTTTCATTACGTAATGAGTCTGCATAACGTTGTCCCAAAACAACCTGAGGTAAATCTATATATGCATACGCATTTCTTTCATTCGGATTTCTTAAAGTTTGTGCAATCGATTTCCACACTTCAATATTTTTAACAAAATACTGTCGGTCAATATCCGGTGTTGGACTGCCATAGTAACGATAAAATAAATTGAGTGAAGCACTTGTATCAGCATATACTGAGTTTAGGAAATAGTGGTTTTTGCTATAATCAAAAGCTCGAATTTGAAATTCCAGTGTTTGTGCACCACCACTTACTGATTTTTCTTTAACTTCTCCCTTTTTTTGAGACGCAAGAACCGTCAAATTTAGTGGACCAAGTTTAAATACTGATTTAATTCCAAACAATGCTTCGCCTCCTCCGACAAGTGGAGAAGTTTGAAGAGATACGTTACCGGCTTCAACACTTTGAACTATTTCATCTTCATAACCGGTATATTTTATTTTAAGTTGGTTTTCATACTCGAAATTTCTTTCTGTATTCCAATCAGCATTAATTTGTAACTTATCACCAATAGTTCCATTAATATTAATTTGAAGTTGTTGCCTAAAATCGGGTTCATTCCTTGAATTGCCCAATCTTGAGGCAGTTAAACCTTCCGTAGTTTCATTACGCCAAGCACCATGAATATCAACTGCACCACCAATTTTTAAATTTATTTTGGGAGGACCGAAAATACTCAGAATTCCTACACTCGGTAGAGGAATTTCAAAATCTGTAAAATCTTTTATTAAATCCCCAAGACCTATTTTTGCATCTTTAAGCTCATACTTATAAGCAAGTTCGTCCCAAAGAGTTTGCTCTCGTGATTTTAATTTTAATTCAATGTATTCAGAAAGAGGGATTTTCAGAATAAGTTTAACTACTTGATCACCGATTTTATCTTTAATCTCAACAAACTCGCCTGTTGAATCTATTTCAATTATCCGCTTTTTTAAATTAGTCGAAGGTTGCCCTAACAAGTTGGGTTGTTTTCTGGAATGGAAAGTCAGATAAAGAACATCAACCGGTTTGTATTTAAAATGCTCTATTCTTGCAATCGAATCAAGTGTACGAGGATCAGGTTTGAGTGAATCAGGGATTATCTCTAAAGAATCATCAATAATAGATGTTGTGTCAAATCCGACTCCCGCCAATGAATCCGTTATGATTTGAATTGAGTCCGGGTTTATTTTAGATAATAAGGAATCACCAAAAAGATTTAGAAATTGGATATTTAGATCAGATGGGGTTTGGGATATTTCATCCAATGATGGATATGAAAATTCATTTTCATTTTGAACTTGATTAGAAACTGTTTTACTGACTTGAGAGTAATAATTAAACCACCCGTCAAACCATAGTAATTTATTGATCTGACTCGGTGAGTTAGAATTAAATCCATATGATAAAACAGCTATAAAAATAACCGCCGGTAAAGCGGTCAGTTTCAAAATACTATCTACAATAGATAAGTTGTTACGTTTGATAGAAGACCCTGTTGAACTTATTTTATAATCGCTTAATGTTGTAAAAATATTCTATAAAGACTCCTTTTTTTTAACTGCGAAATATAAGTAATTCAATATAAAAGTTGAAAACATTTTATGATTTAAGTATAAAATATATAAATGTGTTTTTAAGTAATTATTAAAATAACAGTGAGAAAATAACAAAACTTTTTATTCTAATGTTAGGTAATTTTTTTGACATGAGTTCTCATTTGGAATAGTCAATCAGCATCTAAACTAAGTCATCAATAAAAGTAGGTGTAGATAGAATTTTGATTAATCTACCCTCCTCAATAATTACGGCACTTAGTTTATTTGCCATGTAAACAGAGGTGTCGATATAAAGAGAATTATTATTTTCTTTATAAACAACTTCATTATATCTGCAATGTCCAACTATCTGTAGCTTCCCCACATTTGCAAGTAGTCCTCTATTCCAAAGCATACCTGATTCGTCATCAAAATATTTTTCGGCAAAATTCCTTAGTTTTTGAATATCAATTATCTTGTTCGTAAATATCTTGTGGGCATATTTTTCTGAAATTCCGGCGTGTGAAATAAGTGCATCTTCTAATAGAAAGAAATATGGAGCATCTTCAATCATTTTCAAATGCTTTGTAAGCAGATGACTTTGTAGTTTATATGCCTCTATTGTCGCTTCATTACCATTGTAAATCCACGGGAGAGAAATCGGATTTGATGGTTCGGTTACACCGTAATAAAACATAACATCATGATTCCCTTTCACAAACTTTATTCCTTCGCCATCAAAGAGATTAAAGACTTCCGGGGTATATCTACCCCGGTCACCTAAATCACCAACCGAATAAATTGCCATGTCGCCATATGTATCTCTAATATCAGCAACTAAACCGACAAGTGTATGAAAACAACCATGTACATCGCCAATTACAGCATACATCTTTTATAAGTAATTTTGTTTCTTAGCATAAAATTCGAGTTCATCTTTAAATTTGGGATGAGCAATACTTATCAATGCTTTAATTCTATTTCTGATACTTTGTCCATGTAATTGGACGGCACCATATTCTGTAACAACATAATGTACATCTGCTCTGTTTGTTACGACACCGGCAGCCTGCTTTAAGAATGGTACTATTCGTGAAGTGCTAAAATCTTTAGTTGTGGATGGAAGTGCAATGATCGGTTTTCCACCTTCAGAACGAGATGCTCCACGAATAAAATCAACCTGTCCACCAAAACCACTGTAAATTCTGGGTCCAATTGAATCAGAACAAACTTGACCAGTTATATCAACTTCAATGGCAGAATTAATTGCTGTCATTTTATAATTTTGAGCAATAATAAAAGGATCGTTGACATATTCTTGAGGATGAAATTCAATTAAAGGATTGTTATTAATAAAGCTATATAATCTTTGAGTTCCGAGGACAAATCCCGCAATTATTTTACCCTGATGTAATCTTTTTTTACTGTTGGTGATAATGCCTCTCTCAACAAGTTCGATTATTCCATCAGAAAACATTTCTGAGTGAATGCCCAAATCTTTTTTTGTGTATAAGAATTTTAAAACATTATCTGGAATTACGCCAATTCCCATTTGTAATGTAGAACCATCTTCAATTAGATTTGCAATATGTTCACCAATTTTTGAATATACTTCTTCCATTTCAGGAGATAGGATTTTTTCACTTTGAGGAAGTTCTGAAACTAAGTCATCAGTTTCAATTATATAATTAATTCTATTAATGTGAATAAAACAATCACCAAGTACGCGCGGCATATTTGGATTTATTTGAGCAATAATAATATCTGCCTTTTCTGCAGCTGTTTTTGTAATTCCTACTTCCACTCCATAACTACAAAATCCATGCTCATCAGGAGGTGAAAGATGAACGAATGCAACGTTCGGTTTAATAATTCCTCTTGAAAAAAGAAGCGGAACTTCATATAGATAGACAGGAACATAATCAGCTCTACCATCGGCGAATGCTTTTCTAGCTTCACCTCCCATAAATGTAGCGAGATGTCTAAATTTTCCTTCATATCCTGGATGCAAATAAGGAAGAGTTCCTACCGAAAGAGCATGAATCAGTTCAATATTCTCCAGGTCATTTCTTTTTACAAGTGCTTCGATTAATCTAAATGGAATAGCACAATTTGAATGAACGACTATTTTATCATTTGATTTAACAACACTAACCGCTTCTTCAGGTGTAACTACTTTTGAGCGGTAGTTTTTTAATATTGAAGCGGAATAATTTACTTTATTTGATAATTCAGTAACCATATTTAACTCAATTAATTAGTTGAAAAAAAATGTATACGTCTGTACTCTACATCGAAAGTATCTGCAAGAATTTCATTCGAGCAAAAACCATTATATGTACAGACCCCTTTTTGAAGCCCTGGAAACTCAGAAATTGCATTAGCTAATCCATCATCTGCAACACTATGAATATATTGAAGAGCTGAATTTGTTAATCCGTAACTTGCCGTTCTTGAAACCAAAGAAGGCATATTTGGAACACAATAATGAATAACATTATGTGTTACAAATGTTGGATCAGAGATAGTGGTTGGGCGGCTTGTTTCAATACATCCGCCTTGATCAATTGAAACATCAACAATTACTGCTCCCTTTTTCATAGTTTTAACCATCTCTTCAGTAACAATGTGTGGTGTTTTTTCACCTTTGATTAAAACAGCACCAATTAGGATATCAGCAAATTTAACACCTCGTGTAATTGTATAAGGATTAGCAACAACAGTGGTAATTTTGCGGTCAAATGTCTCATCAATTTTTCTTAAACGATTTAGATCTTTATCAAGTACAATCACCTGAGCACCTCTTCCGAGTGCCGTTTTAGCTGCGACTGTTCCTACAACTCCTGCTCCTATTATTACAACTGCTGCCGGTGCAACTCCCGGAATCCCGCCTAATAAAATACCCCGACTTACAGGATGATTACTTTCGAGAAGTCCTTCAGCAACTTGAATGGCAAGTTGTCCAGCGATTTCACTCATAGCTTGAAGCACTGGTAAACCTGTTTCATTTTCAATTAACTCATAACTTATAGCTGTAACTTTTTTTGCAATTAAAGCATCAAGGATTTTCTTTTCACCTATCGAAAGTAGAAGGAATGAAAATACTATTTGATTCTCTTGAAGATATTCACTTTCTTCTTCAGTAATCCTCGCTACTTTGATAACGCATTCTGATCTTTGGAATACTTCTGCTGTACTATATACAATGATAGCTCCAAGATTTTTATATTCGTCATCCGTGAAGTGACTCCCTTCGCCTGCACCACTTTGAATGTAAACTGTATGTCCGGCTCTTATTAATGAATCAACTCCTGCTGGAGCAACAGCCACACGGCGTTCTTCAAATTTTGATTCTTTTGGAATTCCTATTCTCATAATATCCCGAATTTTTAATTATTAAATATTCTGACTGACTGCAATAAGCAGTATTTTTTATTAATTTTCAACTAATTGATCATTGTTAACTAAATATCTTTTGATCTTTTGCGTTGTCGTTTTTTCAAATTCTTTTTGTCTTACTACAAACTTTTTAATCTGCTTAAAAGAAGTAAGCTGACTATTAGTTTCTTTAATAACCTTTGCGATTGTCTGCTGGATCAGTTCTTCCGTTATCTGTTGATTAAGTTTATTTGCATATTCAATAAATGCCTCTGAATCAATTACAATTTGAGCAGCAATAATTTCATCATGTTTACTATCTTGCATACCATACACAAGTGATTCCATAACAAATGGACTTCTATTAAGAATATCCTCGATTTCTTCAGGAAAAACATTTTTGCCATTGTTAGCTATAATAACATTCTTTTTTCTACCGCTAATATGTAAAAAACCGTCAGTATCAATATAACCCAAATCTCCGGTTTTGAACCATTCACCATCAAAATTCTGGTCGGTCATTTGTTGATTTTTATAATAACCCAGCATAACGCTTTTTCCTTTTGCATAGACTTCCCCAATTCCGTCTGAATCCTTATCATGAATTTTAATTTCGATTCCGGGTAAAGGAATTCCGGCAGCATCATCTTTGAAAAATTCAATTGGATTAAGAGTCAAAATTGGAGATGTTTCTGTTAAACCGTAACCTTGAATAAATGTGAATCCAAATTCACCAAGACCTTTTGCAACTTTAGGATCAGGAGCGGCTCCGCCTGCAATAAATAATCGAACTGAACCACCAAATTTTTTATGAATCTCGGTAAATATTTTTTTCTTTGAATCTTTCCATCCAACTTTTTCAAGTACATCAGTTACTTTTATGAGGGGTTTAATAATTTTCGATTTAACTTTATCATCATTAATAGTTTTATAAATTCTTTTGAACATTTTATCATATAATAACGGAACAGCAAGTAAAATTGTAGCACTAACCTTTTGCAAATCTTCAACTACAGTTTTTAATGAACGTGCATAATGTACAGAAGCGCCGCTGTATAACGGACATAAAAACCCACACGTACATTCGTAAGTGTGATGAATTGGCAAAACTGATAGAAATCTATCTTCAGGTTTAATCAGAATAATCTGTCTCATCCCCATCAGATTTGATGCTAGATTTTGTTGATTCAGCATAACTCCCTTTGCTCTTCCTAAAGAACCGGAAGTAAAAATAATTTCTGCAACTTCATTTGGATTTATCTGAGGAAGGTTATCAATAGAAAGTTTTTCAGCCTTTCTTATCATTTCTGTCATTGAATAAAACATATCATTTTTTTCACGAACATCCATACTTATACAATGTTTAATTTTCTTTAATACTGATATTTCATCTCTAATCAATGATTCATATGACTCAGACAAAATGATTGCTTCAGCATCAGATTCATGAATAATATTTAATATTTCATTCGGACTTAAATTTTTGTCAATAGGAACAACCACATAATTAAAAGAAAGAAGCGTCAAATATGCTAATCCCCATTGAACACGATTTTCGCCTATTAAAGCAATATGAGTTCTTTCGGGAATTCCGAGGTTTTTCAAACCATTTCCGAATCGTAAAATATTATTTAACAATTCGGTATATGTCAAGGCTGATAGAGGTGTGTTTGTCAAATCTTCGAGAGCAATTTTGTTTGAATATTTTTTTTCTGATTGAATTATCATGTCTTGAATTGACGAGATATAATCAACTTTAACCAACGGTGGTAATTTTTTCATTTTATTTCCTACTTTAATTTCGATTTATGATTTTAAATTATTTCCAAACATTTCTCCAAATCAAAAAGCAGATCGTCAATATTTTCAAGTCCGACTGCAATACGAATTCCACCTGGATCAATTCCATACTCGAGAAGTTTGTCCGCCGGTATTACCGAATGTGTCATGGACGCGGGATGTTCTATAAGCGTTCGAGTGTGTCCTAAGCTGACTGCTAGTGTCATCGTGTAAGCATTTTTAGCTGCATAATTCATTAATATTCTTCCATTTTCACGAACTTGTTTTGCATCATCTCCTTTTAATGCAAAATAAATTAGACTGCCTGGAGCAAAATTGCCATCAAAATCAGTCATTTGCTTTTTGGCAATTTCATAATTTTCTGATGAAGGAAGTCCTGGATAATTAACGTGATCAACTTTTGGATGGGCTTCTAAATATTCAGCGATTTTTTGTGCATTCTTCATTTGTCTTGAAATACGAAGATGTAAAGTTGGTAATCCGTACGTTAAAATTGTCCATGCTGATTTTGTATTTAGTACAGCTCCAAAATCTTTTCTGACTATTAGTAGTAAATCTCTGAATCTTTTTGGTCCGATAACTACTCCACCCATATCAGTTCCAAAACCACCAATTCCTTTTGTTAAAGAGTGAACAACAAAATCAGCTCCAAACTCAATCGGTCTCTGACAATAAGGAGTTGCAAAAGTATTATCGACAACAATATATATTTTCTTTTCCTCATTGCGGTCTATGTTTAGAAAATCAACTTTTTTTCTTATTGCATCGAGATCAATAATATCAAGGTTCGGGTTTGATGGTGTTTCAAAATAGATAACTCGTGTTTGTTCTGTTACTACTTCATCTATAGAATTTACATTTTTCAGGTCAACTGCAATATTTTTAATGTTATACCGCGGATACCAATTATTGAGTAAAGAAAGAGTGCAACCGTATAATGTTTTGTGCGAAATTATTTCATTGCCGGATTTAGTTAGCACACAAAGAATTCCAGAAATAGCTCCCATTCCTGTAGCGAAAGTTACAGCGGTTTCCCCTTTTTCAACATAAGAAAGATTTTCTTCAAGTAAATCTTTATTTGGCTCACCAAGTCTGTCATAAATATAGATTGGTTTTGAATCTTCGTTAAGTGGGTCAAGGTTAGCAAATTCAGCAAATCCTTCCGCACCTCGTTCAACAGAATCAAGCCGGAATATTACAGAATTAGTAACAGGTGGAACAACGTGATGTGAATAATCCCATTTCTTGGAAACATTTTTTCCATAGATTAAGTGCGTTTCCATTGAATATTTAGAATCATCAATATTTTGAGATTCTAAATATTCATTTTTTGTTTGCGACATAATTCCCCCGAATTGTGTTTAATTAATAATTACAAAATTAATGATTATTAATCTCATAAGCAGAAAAAAACGAGCAGTAAAAGAAGATTTTATTTTAGTGCACTATTAATATCTTCAATTAAATCTTCGATATCTTCAAGACCAACAGATAACCTTATTAGATTGTCTGTAAGTCCAAAACTTTCTCTTTTTTCTTTCGGGACAGATTCATGTGTCATCGTAACTGGATGGCAAACAAGGCTCTCAACTCCGCCTAAACTCTCGGCTAAAGTGAATACTTTAACTTTTTTCATGAATGATTTTACTAATTCAAAGTTCTCTACCTTAAAAGAGACAATACCACCAAATCCTCTCATTTGTTTCTTTGCCAATTCATGTTGTGGATGAGAAGAAAGTCCGGGATAGATAACCGATTTCACAGCCCTATGCTGTTCAAGAAAAGAAGCAATTTTTTTTGCGTTAAACTCATGTCGTTCCATTCGAACTGCTAAAGTTTTTGTCGACCTTAGTGTGAGCCAGCAATCAAAAGGTGAGGGAACAGCACCAAGTGAGTTTTGTGTATATCTCAGTTTTCTATCAATTTGTTCATTATTGGTCACAACAATTCCGCCTATAATATCACTATGGCCATTTAAATATTTTGTTGAACTGTGAACAACAATATCAATTCCGAAGTTAAGGGGATTCTGAAAGTAAGGACTCATAAAAGTATTATCAACAACACTTATTAAATTGTTCTTTTTACAAACTGAAGCAACTTCCGATAAATCGGTTATCGTAAGCATCGGATTTGTTGGAGTTTCAGTGTAAACAAGTTTAGTATTCGATTTAATTGCTTTTTCTAGATTTTTAATGTCCCGCGTATCAACCCATGAAAATTCTATACCGTACTGAGTCATAATCATTTCAAATAATCTATAAGTGCCTCCATAAACACTATCTGTTACAATTACATGATCCCCCGATTTGACAAGTCCCATTAAAGAATGTATTGCAGCAATGCCTGAAGAGAAAGCAATTCCTGCTCTTCCTTTTTCCAATACAGCAATATTTTTTTCAAGTGATGAACGAGTTAGATTATGGGTTCTTCCATATTCGTAACCTTTATGGACACCTAATTCTTCTTGAGCATAAGTTGAAGTCAAATAAACAGGTGTGATTACTGCTCCGGTGGTTAAATCAGGCTGTTGACCCGCATGAATTGCATCTGTTGAAAAACCCATTTTAGTATCCTAAATCTAATTAAGAAATTTTATAACCTCTTACAAATTCTTCAGCTTTCATAACTCGCTTTCCCTCGGGTTGAATCTCAAGAATTTCAAGAGTACCATTTTTACAACCGGCAAAAAGCTGTGATTTGTTTTGGGTGAATTCCCCTTCATTTAATTCGGGTTCTGTTCTTTTTGCAGATGAATAAACTTTATATAGTTTATTCTCATGAATAAAAAATGCACCAGGGAAAGGAGAAAATGCTCTTATTTTATTGAATACTTGTTCCACCGGAAAAGACCAATCTATTTGTGTAAGTTCTTTCGTTATTTTGGGTGCAGGTGAAGCAAGTGTATCATTTTGCTTAAATAATTGGACATAATCATTAGCGATTAAATCTATTGTTTCAATAACAGCTTCTTTTCCTAAAATGCTAAGTTTATCGTGAAGAGTTTTGAAGTTATCAGTCTCATCAATCTCAATTTCTTTTGAAAGGTAAACATTACCAGTATCAACTTTTTTTTCAAGTTTAAATGTAGTTACACCGGTTTTTTTATCACCATTTAATAATGCCCATTGAATTGGAGCGGCTCCTCGATATTTTGGTAAAAGCGATCCATGTAAATTAAAAGAGCCGAATTTAGGCATTGTAAAAATTGATTCGGGTAATATTCTGAATGCAACTATAACAAATAAGTCAGCATTTAGATTTAGTAATTCGGAAAAGAAAATTTCGTCATTCAACTTTTCAGGTTGTAAAACTTTTAATGTGTTCTTAAGTGCAAATTCTTTGATAGGAGTAAATGAGACTTTTTGACCTCTTCCTCTTTCTTTATCCGGTGCAGTAACCACTGCAACAATTTCGTGCGAACTTTTCAGAATAGCATCTAATGAGGGAATAGCAAAATCGGGTGTTCCAAAGAAAATAATTTTCATTTAATATACATTTTTGGGAGTAACAGGATAATCTATTTCAATTTTTCTATTTTTGATTTTTAATAACGATTTTTTATATCTCTTCAGAGTTTCGTCATCCAATCTATCTGTAAAAAATATTCCTTGTAAATGATCGTACTCGTGTTGAATAACTCTTGCAAGCAGTTTATCTGCTTCGAGAGTATGTTCCTTCAATTCAGGATCGTTATAAACTATTTTAATCGCTTCGGGACGTTTTATTTTTGCTCTGATATCAGGAATGCTCAAACAACCTTCTTCAACAAGTGATTCTTCTTCTGACTGACCAATTATTTTGGGATTAATAAACACCATCGGTTTTAATTTTTCGTAACCTTTAACCAATGATAAATCAATAATAAAAAGGGATGAATCACTTCCAACCTGGTTTGCCGCTAATCCCATTCCATCAGCATTCCTCATTGTCTCAAACATATCACCGATTAGCTTAATAACAGGATTATCAATTTTTTCAATTTTTTTTGCTTTTTTTCTTAAAATTTTGTCGCCGTACAATGTAACCGGTAAAATACCCATCCTAAACTCCACCAAGCTCCTCTACAACAGGACTTACTATTTCAGCCTGAAGTTCATTAAATAATATTATTTCTGTTGAATAAAAAATCATACGAATTAGAAATCTTAATATAATTAACATCTGTTGAATAATAAAAGTTAAGAGAAGCATATAGACTGGCGTTTTCGGTACAAAGTTTTCGATGACATTATAAATAATTCCACCTATAGCTACAAACGAAGCAACAATAAGAAATAAAACTATAACCTTAAAGAAATTCTCTTTAAGAAATTTTAATGAAATTATCATACTCAAAATCGCTTTATAAGAATCATTTACGGCAGCCGCTACTTTAGAATAATCTGAAATAATATTAATGATACAAATTATAATTAAAAATAAAGTATAACGTCCCAATTGATATAGAAATAGAGCTAGTTCACTTCCTCCCGGAATAATAAATCTGACAATCAAACTATTCATCACAGAATTGAAACTGAATGCGATAAAGTAAAACAGCATCGCAATTAAGGCAATTTTTGTAAAGCGAATAAAATATTTTACTCCACCATAAAAAAAATCAACGTGGTGGTTTTTCTTTTTATTTATGAAGACTGCAATTAATCCGCCTGTATAAAATTGTTGAATAAATATGTAAATACCTGTTACAGCATAAAGTAAAATTGGGATTGTATCGGTTGATTTTTGGTAAATGTTCATAAATTGTGTGAACCAGACAAAATCAAAACCGAACAAAAGTTCTCTATTCATTGTTGAATGAGAAATGTGATCGTGGACTAATGCAAATAATGGGAGAGAAATAGCTGCAGCAAATAAAATATTAGTCAGCCAAAAAATAAGAATGAACTTTTTGTTTTGATAAACTAATCGGATACTTTGGGTTAGTATATCCTTAATGGTTAACATTAAAATATACCTCCGAAAACCATTAAAAAGTTTTGTACCCAAAAGAAAAATCTCAGCGATACACTCAAAGCACCGCCAAATTGTGTCGATTTTGTAATTGAATTGTTTGATCTATCTTTGTCGAATAAATTCTTGTAAAGAGGGTCAATCACCGCAGAAACTATCTCATGTTTTGTATTGAATTGGATATTTGTATAATTAGTCTTTCCGTCCCAATTAAATTTTAACGTATCTTTTAATGTATGAACTTCTATTTCTAAAGGATAAATGATATCGCCCTCTTTCTCTAAAAGGAGATTATAAGAATTTTCATTAAAATCTTTTGAAATAGAGACTATTTTAAAATCACACACTTCCTTACTGTTATACCATGAATTCACAAATGAGAATTCTTCTACCGTTAAATACTCTTTTAGTTGATTAAGAAAATCATCTGATGCAACTCTTTGTTTATGATATTTAGAATAATAATTTTTCAATACTTTAAAAAAACGTTCTTCGCCGAGCATGTTTTCAATATTCTTAAGGAACAATTCGCCTCTTGCATATGCGTGAGTGGAGTAATGATTATATGTTTTGAATTTACTTGATGAATCTGTTAAAGAAACATAATCTCCCCATTTAAGATAGGCTGTTAATGAATTAATATTTGAAGGCTTTTTAATAGTCGCAAGTGAGTAGACTAAAGGGACTTGTTCTAATTCCAACAAAAGTAGACCACGAATTGGTAATTCACCAAAAAGCTTAAAATAGCTTAATTTAGGTGGATAAAATTGATCAAGAATCTTTGAAGTTAAATAATTTGCAAATCCTTCATCAAGCCAGGCAAATTCGGTTTCATTATTAACCAAAGTCGCATAAAAATATTGGTGAACAATCTCATGAGTAATTGTTTCTTCCGGATTAAGAGTAAATTCAGGTGAAAAGTATTGCGAACCAAAAGTTATAAGTGAAGGATACTCCATGTTTGCAATTCTGGAATCCTTATTTGGTACTTCAACTAATGAGAGTTTATTATAGGGGAACTCACCTATTCGCTCTGTCAAATACTGAATCGCATACATTGTAGATTTTTGAATTCTATTTAACCTGCTTTCATTTAGATTCTTATGAAAAATCTCCACCATAATTTTCTTGTTTTGGGCTTCAACATCGAATGCTACTATTTTTGCTTCATTAGCAACAACCCAGGCAAAATCTATTTCATTAATACTTTTATAATTGAAAAGATTAAAATCATCAATTTGTTTTTGATTGGTAAGTATACCGGTTGCAATAAAAGAGAATTCTTTTGGCAGTTTCAAGTTAAAGTCGAAAGAAACAAACTCATAATTAAATTCAGCAAATGGATGATAGTGATTATAATCCCATTTGCCATTTTGATAAATACAGATTCTCGGAAACCACTGAGCAAAAAATACAAAATCTCCTTCCAACTCATAACCAAATCTTCCAACTGCTTTAGGTACCTTTAGAAAATACTCCAATTCGATTAAAACAGTATCATTCTCACCAATAAAATAATCTAAAACTATTTTTGCAACAGTGCTGTCATATTTGTTCATATTTGACGGAATTACATTAACAAATTTCCCATCCTTTTTATTAACCAAAATTGAGCTGAATGTAAAACCACTTTTCGATTCACTATTTAGTCCTCCACCATTCAAATAATTAGTCTTGTTGTTTAAAAATGCATTTGGGAAAAGATTGAAATAAATTTCATTAGTTGGTGTTTGGTCGAAGTTCGTCCATAATATTTTTTGGATAACTTTAAGTCGTTTTTGTTCAGGAAAATATTCAACGTTAAAAAAATAAATTGTTTGCTTTGCTTGATTTTGAGAGTTGAATCCAATTTTATCTCTGGATGATTTAGAATCATCCTGAGCGAACGACAAACTATTAAAATCCAAATTATTTGTGGAGAGATAAATCAATCCGGCAAAAAATGAGAACATCAAAATGAGAATAGCAATTTTTTTTAGAGTAAACATTACGATGCTGAATATTATCCAATAATTTTTAGCTAAATAATCTTAGAGTAAAACTAAGTAATTAAATTATTAGAATCTATAATCCATCATTTCAAAATTTTCTGCACTTATTCCGTATGTATTTTTGAATAGCATTTCCCAAAAGACTGTTTTATATTAAACCATGAAAAAAATCTTGAATATATTTTTCCTTCTTGTGTATTTGGCGGGAACTACCGGATTTACGATCATAACTCACTACTGTGGCGGTGAAATTGATTCCGTAAGTATTTTCAGAAACATTAACGATTCTGACGCTTGCGAATGCGAAGGTAATTCTTGTTGCGAACCATGTTGTGATGATGAAGTTAAAAATATTAAGATTGAAGATTCACATACAATCGGGGTTAAATACCTTCAATTATTAGATATTTCATTTGTCCCCCATTATTTAATTGTCGAAAGCACTATTTCATATTTTGAGAGTAAGAGAAATATTAATCCAAACTATAACCTCCCCCCACCCGATGAACCGGCTTTTATACGTTATCATTCATTCCTCATTTGAGAAGATTTTTTTGCGTTTCAATGCAACACAATTTGAATCTTATTTAATTGTGTAATCACCTTAATCAATAGTCTTAATTATTAACAAATTGTTCAACCTGTAATATTTAGGTTAACAATTTTATTTTTTATCAAATGAGGAACATCATGAAATCTATAAATATCTTTTTAGTATTTACAATATTTTTTTCCGTACTTCTGTTTGCGCAGGATGCTAAAGTAATTGAATCAAAGTTTAAAGTTTCCGGCAACTGCGACATGTGCAAAACTCGAATTGAAAAAGCATTGAAAATTGATGAGGTTAAATACGCATCCTGGAATAAGACCTCTAAATTTTTGAAAGTTTTGCATGATACAACAATTTCACTTGATTCATTGAAACACCGACTTGCTAATGTTGGACATGATACAGATAAATTCAAAGCTGATAACGATTTGTATAAGTCGCTCCCAAAATGTTGTCTCTATCGCGATAATTCCAAAACACATTAACAATAATATTAATGGAATTATTATGAAATATTTAATAGTATTTATTCTACTTTCGGTTAATGTTATAGCACAATCAAAGTTAACCGGCAGAGTAATCGAAAAAACGACAGATGAAAAATTTATCCCGCTTCAAGGAGCAAATATTCTTTGGGAAGGAACAACGCTTGGAACGACAAGTGATGAAAATGGAATGTTCTCTCTCGCCTATTCTGAAAATTCAAGGCAGCTAATTGTGTCATTTATTGGATTTGCGAAAAAAAGCGTAATGATTGACTCAATAAACCTAAATGTTTTGGAGATAATTTTAGTTCGGGATGTTAAGGAAATTGAAGATGTAGAAATTACAGGAAATCGTGCTGCAATTACTCTTGATTATTTCGGTATTGAAAATAAATCAACAATAACTGAAAAAGAGCTGTTAAAAGCTGCGTGCTGTAATCTATCTGAAAGTTTCGAAACAAATCCATCCATTGATGTTTCTTTTTCAGATGCTGTAACAGGCGCCAAACAAATTGAGATGTTGGGACTTTCTGGAATTTATACTCAAACTACAATGGAAAATCTCCCTTTTCTCAGAGGATTATATTCAACTCAAGGATTAATGTTCATTCCGGGTACATGGATGCAGTCAATTAATGTATCAAAAGGAATTGGTTCTGTTGCAAACGGATTTGAATCAATTACAGGACAGATTGATATCGAAATGCAAAAACCGATTTCAATAGAAGATAAACCATTTTACCTGAATTTATATTCAGACTATGATCGTCGTTATGAAGGAAATTTAATTTATAGATTCGACTTAACCGAACATATTTCAGCCATAACCATGTTTCACGGAAGTACCCGTAATCATCACAGCGATTTGAACAATGATGGGTTCACCGATATGCCTAAATTCAATACCTTCAATCTAATGCAAAGATGGTTTTTATTTAATGAAAATGGTTTGGAGAGTAGAATTGGATTTCAAATATATAAAGACAATAAAAACGGTGGAACATTCTCACACGATGATTCTCACTTTAATCATTATAACTATAATAATGATAATCAGTTATTAAGTGTTTACATGAAAACCGGTTATCTATTTCAAGAGTCTTCTTATAAAAGTCTGGGACTGCAACTAAATTACAGCGAGTTCAAAAACAACTCCATCTTTGGGAATACTAATTACAACGGCGCACAAAGAAGTTTCTATTCCAATTTTATATATCAATCAGTTTTTATTGAGGAAATTCTTCGATTTAGAATTGGTGTTAGTTTTTTATTGGATGAGTATCACGAATCTTTATCTAAATCTAACTATGACCGAATTGAAAAAATTCCGGGATCGTTTTTGGAGATAACTTATAAACCTAACGATGAGTTTTCTGCGGTTGCCGGATTTCGAATTGATGATCATAATTTTTATGGGACATTTTATACACCGAGACTTCATTTACGTTATTCTCTGACTGATGATTTAGTTTTCAGAATGGCTGCAGGCAAGGGTTATAGAACCACTAATATTTTTTCTGAGTATGTATCAAATCTTGTTAGTGCAAGACGAGTAAATATCGTTCAATCGAATAATTACGGTTATGGTCTAGAACAAGAATCAGCATGGAATTTCGGTTTTAATGCTACATACTATTTTATTTATAATTATTCTGATGCGACTTTTTCTTTGGATTTATACCGAACTCAATTTAATAATGTAACGATAGCTGACTTAGATTCTGATCCACAAGCATTAAGTTTTTATTCAGTAAAGAATGGTATTTATTCAAACAGTTTACAAGCCGAACTTAATTTTGAACCCGTTAATAGTTTACAAACTCGGATTGCTTATCGTTATCTTGACGTAATGCAGAAGAATGGTTTCACCTCATTGGAAAAACCATTGACCTCAAAACATCGAGCTTTGCTTAACTTATCATATTCAAGTGCAATTGAAGATTTTGTAATTTCAAGATTGAATTACGATCTCACTATACAATGGTTTAGTAAAAAGAGAATTCCAAATACACTCTCAAATCCTGAAAGATACAGATTGAGAACTTACTCTCCTTCGTTCGCATTGGTGAACACTCAAATTACCGGATCGTTTTCTTCATTATTTGAAATTTATTTTGGAATTGAAAACTTATTTGATTTTCGTCAGAATGATCCAATAATTTCAGCAGATAATGTTTCGAGTAAATATTTTGATGCATCATTGATATGGGCACCAATCAACGGTAGAATGATTTACACCGGACTTCGATATAAAATGTAGATTATATATAAAGTTTTTCTGTGAGATTTCTTTCTTCAATTAAGGCATAAAATATTTTTTATTTTATGCCGATTTATACTATTTTTAGCCAACTTTTTTAATTCACTCGGGCAAAGATTAAATAAAAATTCCATCATTAGTAAATCTCTTTGAGAAACTTGAGGCACCTATTTTATGCTGAACTATATACGAGAGTCATGTATTCGATTTGCAGATAAAACTGCTTTTGTAATAGAAAATAAAAGTTATACATATTCTGATTTTGCTGTAAAAGTTTCTTCTGTTAGAAACCGTCTTGACCAATTAGGTGGAAAGAATTTAAAACTTGTTGGTGTTGAAACCTATAATGATATAAATACCTATACATCTATTTTCGGAATACTTTTTTCCGGAAATGGATTTGTTCCACTCAACCCCACAAATCCGATTGATCGAAACCAATCTGTAATTGAACAGTCTGAATTAATGGTAATTCTGACAAGTAATAAAAATTCTGATATATCAAAGCTGGCATCAGCTTCAAATATAGATGTGATATCTTTTGATGATTTAATTTTTGGAGAAATTAATCTAAAAATTCCGGATGTTTCAGATGAAGAGATTGCTTATATACTCTTTACTTCCGGAAGTACCGGAGTTCCAAAAGGTGTTCCGATAACTCGGAAAAATCTAACTGCATTTATCGATGCATTTTATGCACTTGGTTACAACATCGATGAAAATGATCGCTTTATGCAAATGTTTGAACTCACTTTTGACTTCTCCATATTTACATACATTGCTCCACTTTGCAAAGGTGCAAGTGTTCACACTCTACCAACTGGAGGGATAAAATATGCAAATGTTTATACTATACTCGAAGAGCAAGAAATTACATTTGCAGCAATGGTACCGTCAATTCTATCTTATTTGCGCCCTTATTTTGAGGAAATAAATTTTGACAAAATGAAGTATTCACTCTTTTGTGGTGAAGCTTTGGTTAAAGATGTTGTAACAGAATGGCAGAAATGTACACCCAACTCAACTATCATTAACGCTTACGGTCCGACAGAAGCTACAGTATTCTGCTTAATCTATAATTGTTCTAAAAATGCTAATGAGATTAAAGAACATAACGATGCAATTTCGATTGGTAAAGAAATGCTTAATATGAAAGCATTAATAATTGATGAAAACTTGAAAATACTTCCTGATGGAGAAAAAGGAGAATTATGTTTATCAGGCGATCAAGTTACACCCGGTTATTTGAAAAACGATGAAAAGAATAAAGAGTCATTTTTCAAAGTAAAAATTGGTGATAAGGAAGAAATTTTTTATCGTACAGGTGATTTAGCTTATATTGATTCTCAAGGCGATTTCATGTTTTTAGGACGTCTCGATTTCCAGGTTAAAGTTGATGGTTTCAGAATTGAACTTGGTGAGATTGAACATTATGTTAGACATCATACAAATCTGACCAATGTTGTTGCAGCTCCGATAAATAACAAAGTTGGAACTGCTGAAATTCATTTATTCATGGAAAATTTTAGCGGCGATAGTAATGAGTTGGTTCTAAAGCTAAAAGAAAAAATACCCCATTACATGATACCATCATATTTCCATAACGTACCCGCTTTTCCCCTCAATTCAAATGGAAAAGTAGACCGAAAAGCTCTCATTCAAAATTACTCGAAGAACTAATTATATGGAAGATATCAAACTTCGTTATGCTGATTTTAGTGACATTGATTTCGTTGTTAATGCAATTGTTGAATCACTCAAAAGCGGAACGGAAACAGTTGTGTATTGCAAACTGTTTAACATAGACATTGAGCAATTCAAAGAAATCGCAAAAAAAATGTTGAGTGAAGATTTTGAAGGGCACGATTTTCATTTGGGAAGTTTTTTAATTGCTGAGGTTGATGGAATTCCAGCCGGTACATGTACAGCCTGGGTTGAGAATTGTTCAGGTGTTCCTAGCTCTATTATTAGAGCTAATTTGTTACTAGAGTTTATTGACGGTGAGCTTCTAAAAGATTTACATGATAAATTTAATCTCATGCATCAAACTCATCTTAATAGAGATAAAAATTCTCTTCAAATTGAATTTGTATATGTTGATCCAAAATTTAGAGGAAAAGGAATTGCCCCTTTAATTATTGAAGGTCATATTCAAAGATTAAAAAAACGGTTTCCGGATATTACTAAAGCTCAAGTAATCGCCTCAAAAACTAATGATAATGCTTTGAAAGCTTATCAAAAAATTGGCTTTGAAACAGTTATCGAAAAAGAAGTAACTGACCCAGAGGCTATTAAGTTAATTCCGGCTACTAAAATTGTTTTGATGGAACGAGCAATTTAAGAATTACAATTTGTGTGTTACAAAAACTAATACTATTATTTTCTTTTAAGGATAGGTATGCTTGAAAATATCAAGAATTCATTTACTAATTTCAGTACAAATAATGCTTTCTTTATCGATGATGTTTTTTACTCTTATAATGATGTTGCTTTAATCGCTTCAAAAATTAAAAATTACATTGATATTAATATTCCCAAAAACCAAAAACTTATTGGCTTGACTACTTATGAATTTGCAGATATTAATACTTATGCAGCAATTTTTGGAATTTTATTTTCTGGAAAAGGTGTAGTACCAATAAATCCTGACAATCCTATGAATCGTCAAAAATCGGTTGTTGGGCTTGCAGATTTAAAAAATATTTTCATTAGCAAACATGATTCTGTTGTGGATCAATTAGCCACCATTGATGATGTACAGCTCTGTGATATTTCATCATTAAAAGAAACTGAAATTAATTTAGTTGTTCCGTCTATCACTGATGAAGATACAGTTTACGTTCTTTTTACTTCTGGCAGTACTGGTATTCCGAAAGGTGTACCTCTTTCATATAAAAACTTTAAATCTTTTTTCGACGGTTATTTTGAACTCGGTTATGAATTTACTGAAAATGACCGTTTTCTTCAGACATCCGATTTAACCTTTGACTTATCAATAATGTCTTTTTTAGCCCCTTTATTGAAAGGTGCTTGCTGTTATACTATTCCCTCGAAAGGAGTTAAGTTTACAAATATTTATTCAATGCTTGAAGAACACGAGATTACAACCGCTTTAATGGTTCCGTCTGTTCTAAGTTATCTTCGTCCCTATTTTGAGGATATTTGTTTAGAGAAAATGAGATATTCTCTCTTTTGTGGGGAGGCTTTATATTTAGATCTTGTTAAAGAATGGTCCAAATGTGTTCCAAATGCATTGATCCAAAATGTGTATGGCCCGACAGAAGTTACTATTTTCTGTTTATCTTATAATTATAATCCAAAACTTGCAGATGAGAAAAGTTCAAACGGAGTTATTTGTATAGGTAAACCAATGAAACACACTAAATCAATTATTGTGGATGATAATTTGCAAATTGTTGCTAAAGGTGAGAAAGGTGAACTTTGTCTTGCTGGTGGTCAGTTAACATCGGGATATCTTAAGAATGAAGAACGAAATAAAAATGCTTTTTTTGAAATTGAAATAGATAGTGCTAAAGAACGGTTTTATAAAACCGGTGATATAGCATATATTGATGATGATAATGATTTCATGTATAATGGGAGAAAAGATTATCAAATCAAAATTCACGGATACAGAATAGAATTAAGTGAAGTTGAACATTTTGCAAGAGAACTTTCCGGCTGTACACAGGTAGCTGCTATAGCTAAAGGAAACAGAGTTGATATATTAGCAATTCATCTTTTTTTAGAAAATTATACCGAAGATTTATCAGAATTCAAAATGTTATTAAAATCGAAACTCCCCTACTATATGATGCCGGAAACTATTCGAACAATTGCTAAGTTTCCACTTAACGTTAATGGAAAAATTGATAGAAAAACTTTACTAAACTTACTCACAAATTGAAAGTAGAAATGATTAATGATGTAGTTGTGCGTCAAGCTGTCCAGGACGATATTCCATTTATTATTGAAGGAATTTTCGAAGCAGAAAAAAGTGGCGGGAATACAATAACTTCATGTGTTGTATTTGATATTTCCGCAGATGAATTTAAAGAATTGTTAACAACACTTTTATCAGAAGATATTGAGGATTATGATTATTATTTAAGCGGTTTCTTCATAGCTGAATATAATGGAATTCGTATAGGAACATGTGGTTCATGGATTGAAGGAATAAATGATTTGCCTAGCGGAATGATAAAAGCAAATATGCTGCTTCAAAATCTTTCCAGAGAAAAAATAATGTTTGGCAACAAACAAGTAAGGATTATTAAAGATATAAATTTCTCCCGTGAAAAAGGGACTATTCAATTAGAACACTTTTATGTTGTAGAACCTTACAGAAGAAAAGGTGTCGCATCAAAAATAATGTATTCTATTATAAAATATTACCATTCATTGAATTCTTCTTTAGAGAAGGTTCAGGGAATAATGTTTAAGGATAATTGTAAATCCTTTAATTTGCACTTAAAAAACGGTTATGTTGAAACAGAAACAAAAACTTCTGAAAATCCTGAAGTATTAACTGTCTTTCCTTACAAGTCCAGAACTTTAATGGAATTGTACGGCGATAATTTAATAAAAATGATTTCAAAATAAATTCTTAATAAGGGAGATTGATGAGTAATTTAGATAAACTTCACGCAGCGTTTGTAGAAGCATTGGATGTTGATCCATCCGGTATAACCGATTCATATAGTTACGGTGATGATAAATGGGATTCCGTAGCTCACATGGCGTTAGTTGTTTCAATCGAAGCACAATTTGACATTATGATGGAAACTGATGATGTTATTGATTTAAGCAGTGTTGGTAAGGCAAAGGAGATTTTAGCGAAATATGGAATCATCGTTTAATTTAAAAGGCAAAATAGCAATTGTAACTGGCGCAACTCGAGGGATTGGATGGAGCTGTGCAAAGGTTTTAGCAAAAAATGGAATGACCGTTATTATAAATGGTGTTTCGGATAATAATATGCTAAATCAGAGAGTTGACGAATTAAAAGAACTGTATGGTGTAGAATCCGAAGGTTATTTATTTGATGTATCTGATTCGAATGCAGTTAAAGATTGTTACAATAACATATTTAAAAAATACAAAAGATTAGATGTGTTAGTTAATAATGCCGGTATTATGATTGATGCTCTCATTCCTATGATTTCAAATGAGATGCTCGATAAAATCCTTGATGTAAACATAAAAGGAGCAATTTATAATTTGCAGTATGCTTCGCGCTTAATGGGAAGAAATAAAAGTGGTTCAATAATTAATATTTCTTCTATCATCGGAAGATTTGGAAACGAGGGACAGACCGTTTACAGTGCGAGTAAAGCGGCGTTAATTGGTATCACGATGTCAGCTGCTAAAGAACTTGCTCCTCAAAATATTCGAGTTAATGCAGTAGCCCCGGGTATTATTCAGACAGATCTAATTAAAAATTATGCTGCAGATAAAACTATGAAATTAAGAGATAGTATTAAAATGAAACGTATCGGTACTCCTGAAGATATTTCAAATACTGTTTTGTTTTTATCCTCTTCCCTTTCGGAATATGTTACAGGTCAGGTTATTGGAGTTGACGGAGGAATGTTAATTTGAGTTTTTGGGAATTTAAGAATATCGATTTGGATGGCATTGCTCTAATCGATGATAATTCTAAACAAACTTATTCTTATCGAGAATTAAGGGATTTATCATCAACCATTTCCGCCAAGTTTGATAAAAATCACAAAAAGTTAACTTTTGTTTTCTGCGATAATTCTGCAATAAATGTAATATTATATCTATCTCAATTGATTTGTACAAATGCCATATACCTTGCAGATGTTAAGATGGATGATTCTTTAAAAAATAATTTAATCGCAATATACCAACCGGAATATATTTTTGACATAAAAGAAAATATTATAGGCTACGATGCAGTAAATATATTGGGAAACTATTTTCTTCATAAAAATCTTTCGCCAACTCCGATTACTATTTATAATGAAACTGCCGTTTTATTATCAACGTCAGGAACTACAGGCAGTCCGAAATTAGTTAGATTATCATACAAAAATATTTTAGCTAATGCAGTTTCCATTGCTGAATATTTAAATATCGATAAAAATGAACGTGCAATTACAAGTCTTCCTATAAGTTACAGCTATGGTTTATCAGTACTGAATTCGCATCTTCTAAAAGGGGCATCCGTAATCTGTACAAATAAGTCGATAGTAGTTAAAGACTTTTGGAATCTCTTTAAAGAATACAGTAGTACATCTTTTGCCGGCGTACCTTACATGTACCAGACATTACAAAAAATCCGTTTTCACACAATGAGTCTTCCTTCATTAAGAACAATGACACAAGCCGGAGGACGATTAAGTGAAGAATTCATTAAATACTTTTACAACCTTTCCAAGGAAAAGAATTTTAAATTATTTATAATGTATGGTCAAACTGAAGCCACTGCGAGAATTTCATATGTCCCCTATTCCATGCTCGAAAGCAAAATAGGTTCTATCGGAATTTCTATTCCCGGCGGAGAATTAACATTGGAGAATGAATCGAAAATAATTACTGAACCCGAAACTAACGCTGAGCTTATTTACCGGGGTAATAATGTAATGCTCGGTTACGCCTCGAATGTGGAAGATTTGGAAAAAGGTGATGAACTAAATGGAGTTTTAAGAACCGGTGATCTTGCCCATTTTGATAACGACGGTTATTTTTATATAACAGGCAGAACAAAACGCTTTCTAAAAATATTTGGACTCCGCTTAAATCTTGATGAAGTAGAAAAAATGATTGAAAATAATTTTCATCTTCCGAATGCTTGTTTTGGGAATGACGATCAATTATCTGTATTAGTTGAATCGGATGATTCAAATAATCTCGACAAAGTCAAATACAAAATTATTGATATTTATAAACTTCATCATTCAGTATTAAAAGTAAGTATTACTAACAAAATTCCTGTGACTTCATCCGGTAAAAAAGATTATTTAATGATTAAGGATTTTATTTCAAATGCAACCAATCGATAAACTCTTTCAAGCGGAACAATATTCAATTCCACAAGTTAAGAGGGATAAACTTTTGGTTGCAGAATTAAATTCTTTAACAAAATTTCATTACAATAATTGTCCCCCATATAAAAACATTCTTGACAACCTTGGTATTAAGGTGAACAGAAGACGATTAAATATTAGTGATTTTCCTTTCATCCCTGTGCGATTATTTAAAACACAAAAAATCCAAAGCATCCCTGACTCGGATGTTTTAAAGGTACTTACATCAAGCGGCACCACTTCGCAGGCAGTATCTAGAATAGCACTAAATAGAGAAACATCAATTTATCAAGTAAAAGCACTTGTCCAAATTATAACTTCATTTATCGGACATAAGCGTTTACCAATGATAATAATTGATACAGATACGATTATAAAAAATAAATCCAGTATGAATGCCCGCGGTGCCGGTTTAGTAGGTTTATCTAACTTTGGCAGAAATCATCTCTATGCTCTGGACGAGAACATGAATCTTAAAAAAGATGAGTTGACTGAATTTGTAAATAAATTTGGAAATGAGCCGATTCTTATATTTGGTTTTACATATATGATTTGGCAGTATTTTTATGAAGAATGTAAAAAGAACAATATAAAATTTGATATTCCCAATTCTATTTTAATCCATAGCGGTGGCTGGAAAAAACTGATTGAGATTTCTGTTTCGAATAAAGTTTTTAAAAGCTCACTGGAATCATACTTTGGAATTAAAAGAATTTACAATTTTTACGGGATGGTAGAACAAGTTGGAAGCATTTATATGGAGTGCGAATATGGACATTTACATACACCAAATTTCGCTGAAATAATCATTCGTGATTATCACGATTGGAAAGTACTTCCTTATGGTGAAAAAGGGATAATTCAAACTTTAAGCGTTTTACCGAGAAGTTATCCGGGGCATTCATTATTAACTGAAGATATAGGACATGTTTTAGGTGTAGACAGTTGTCCATGTGGAAGAAAAGGGACATATTTTTTAATCGAAGGTAGAATAGCAAAAGCAGAAATACGCGGTTGTAGTGATACTCATGCAGAAACAGTTAATAATATGGAATTGGCGGGTTAATATGATTACAATGTTAGCACCAAAAGATAAACCACTTATTTCAATAGACGAGTTACTCTCTCCAGATCTGTTAAAAACCGAAAATCTTCCAACATTTAGTGAACTTTCAATTAATTTTCTTGCTCAGTTATCCAATAAAATATTTGAAGTTAAACATATTACAAATTTTCCGGAGCTGGTTGCACTTGCATACTGGATTCGTAAAACCAATATATCAACAATAATTAAAAACTTTTCTAAAGAAATAAGTTCTTCAGAAATTATAACACCTCGGGGTGTTGCATTTCACATTGCTCCCTCCAATGTTGACAGCATTTTCCTTTATTCATGGGCTCTTTCATTATTAGTAGGAAATATTAACATAGTAAGAATTTCTCAAAATGTTGGATCGCAGTTAGCTTTGTTATTACTTTTCATCAATGATTTGATGAAAGAAGAGCAATGGAACGAAATAAAAAAACGAAATTTTATTGTAACATACCCGCATGATGATCAGATAAATTCGGTACTCTCCGCAAATTGTGATATTCGTATATTATGGGGTGGAGATGAGACAATTAATAAAATTAGAAAATTTCCTTCGAAAGCAACTACTAAAGAAATTCCGTTTGCAGATAAATTTTCTTATACAATTATTGATTCGAGTAAATATTTAGCTTTGAATGATTACAGAAAAGAACAATTAGCAAAACAGTTTTATAATGATGCCTACTGGTTTGATCAGATGGCATGTTCATCACCGCGATTTGTCTATTTTACCGGTTCTAAAAAGAAAAATACTTTAGCAAGTAAAACTTTTTGGTTTCTGCTTGAGACAGAACTTGTAAATCGTGAGAAAAGTGATTCTATGGGAATTGCGATGAATAAATTAGTTCATTTGTACGAAACAGCCTCTACATCCAATTCTATGCAATTCACCACCGGATTATCTATAATTAAACCTACGGTTGTCAGAATACCAAAAATTGATATAAATAAATTTAGAGATAATTGTGGCGGCGGATTTTTCTATGAATGCTTTCTTGAGTCAATTGACAATTTAGCAGAACTGGTACAGTCAAACGATCAAACTTTATCATATTTTGGTTTTAGTAAAAGTAAGCTTAAAAACTTCATTAAAAAAGTTAACGGCAAAGGTGTTGATAGAGTCGTCCCAATTGGACAAGCATTACAATTTGATCAAATATGGGATGGCTATTCACTCTTATCTGAATTAACCAGAAAAATTGCATTGAGATAAATATAATTGAACTATTTCTAAATGTTTTTTTATTTGGGTCTATGTTGTTTATAGTGGGTAATCAAATTTAAGTTTTCCGGCAATAAAGTAAATCATGTTGATAAAGTTAGTAGTATTTCTAAAACCTCTTGCCCTTCTTTTAGCCAATTGAATTTTAGAATTAATGCTTTCTA
>JAUXVN010000047.1 GCA_030684555.1 Ignavibacteria bacterium | reverse complement strand
TGAACTTAACCTACAATATTTTCCGTGCTATTCAGCTCGGATATGCTGCTGCTTAAGTTGAAGTGTGTGCTGTTGAACGAGAATCATTTAGATAAAATGATAAACGAGAATACAAAAGAATATAAAATCAAAAACAACATTAAATAGCTTTCTGTAAAACGAACTTTTTCTAAAGTCTGCCAGTCGATTTATAAAATGCTGTTTTTAGAGATGCACTTAAACAACTGGAATCGTGTAAACGAATGAAAGGTGAAATTACCGATGATGATTTCAAAGATTATTTTGAAATGCTTTATAACGGTTTCTACAACTCCAATTCGGAGGATAAAGTAAATGGTTTTGGCTTTAATGCCTAAAATCAAGTCGTACTTTCCGGATGGTTCGAAAGATATTCTATCGAGAGGGAATGGGATGTTTTCCTTGAATTATCCGGAGTACGATTTTACTGTCTATGAAGAGGAATATTGAGTTATGCATAAATTATTTTATATAAGGAGTAGTTAGCAATGTATGAATTAGAGAATCGAATCGAACAACTTGAATCTCAAATAAAAGAGATGGAAGCCAAAAAGATAAGCTCGAGAAGAAATTGGTTTTGGTTCTTCATAATATTATTAACATTCGGTCTTTTTGACATTGAATAAAGGAGGAGGATACAGATATGGTAAACATTAAAGTTTCCGGATTAAGCACAACTTGCAGATTGTGTAATGAAATCATACCGATAAGAAAATTATTGGATGTTGCAATCTGTCCGCAATGTAATAGCGAAGTACGTTTATCTGAAGGGGCTAAAGAACGACAGTGGGAAAAGTATCTAAGTTCAAACATTCCCCGACAAGGAATGACTATTTCGGTGGTGCAGAAAAGTGGAGTTGGTGATGCTGATGCTTGTCAAGCTGTGGCTGCATTAATGGCTTTGAAGTATTATGGTGTTGATACGGATAAATCATCTTTTTATGCAAGCTGCGAATCTGCCGGACTTGGGAATCATGTTCTGCCGTGGGGAGTCTTAAAAGGTGCAGCAAGTTATGGTTTATATGCTTACTTGATTTCAAATAATCCGTTTGAAATGATTAATTATGATGATGTAATGGATAAGGAAAATCTTTCTTTATCTGAAGCAGAAGAAAAAGTTAATCGGTTAATTGAAGAATGCCGTAGCAATGAAAAGATACGCTTAATAAGATCTGACGAGGAAGCGGTTTATCTTGCTAAGTTCATTGAGAAGAAAGCTGCTGTATTAATACCGACTATCGTATGGACAGAAAAGGAAAATCATTCTGTTGTTATTACTAATGTTTGGGATGGAGGAGTCTATTTTATTGATCCGAACAATGGTACAAACGTAAAATGGAGTTTTGAAAGGTTTTTCCCCAGTTGGAAAAATGAGAGAACAGATGGTGATATAATTATTATTTCCGATAAAGAAATAGACTTTGAGGAGTTAGCTAAAGGAGATTGAGATGAAGAGTTTTAACATTAAATTAAATCATGAGCAGTATCGACTGTTTCCGATGCAGACGAATAAAAACATTGTAAAGCGAATAGTGATTAATCGAATGATGATTCAAATGATTTTAGGTTCTAATACCGATAAACATTATTGTGATTGTTGCAGAATGGAGTTAATCAAAAATGCTAAAACTCTTTTTGAAGCTGAATATGTGGAAGAGTTAATGGCGTTGATCTACTTTCAACTTGTTATTGATCAGACCCTCTATTTTATTCTGGTTGATAACCGCTTAAATGCGGAATGTCTGAATGAAGTAGAAACATATTTGAATTACGATAAGCTTTTTAATTTTATCAAGATGCAAAGTCACTGTTCCCCGGAACAGACTTCTCCCGTTAGTTTCCTTGATTTTAGAAATAGTGATACTGAGATATATCTTCTTGACAAAAAGGAATTACTGATGGATGCTAAGTTATTACTATGGGATAAGGGAGTTAAGCAATACTTTTTATCCCTCGGACGCAATGATATTGTTAGCTTGAGTGAAATGGAATTCAGAAGGGATCTGACTTTACGACAAAGATTTTCTGAAGATGAAGAAACCAAATTAAAATATTTATTTGAAAGTAATTAAATGAAAGAATTATACATAAAACTTATTGAGTTAAGAACTGCACTGAAAACATTCAGCAATTTAAGTGATTCAACAAGAGAGCTTGGGATAGCCTCAACTCTTTCGAACTTCATTGAGTTTGTAAAAGATAACTACAAGCAATATGATATTGATATGCTGAAACAAACAGCAGTAACGATTTGGCTGAGTTCGCATCCGCAGAAGTTGCGCGAGGAATTGCTTGAAGACCTCAACAGTAAACTGATAAATATTACTGATGAGAATCTTGAACAAAACATATATCCTGTTTTAAGTATCGCTTTAATGATAGAACCGATATTTAAGGATGTTGTGTTTAATTCTGAACTGATGGAGAAGATAAAAGTATTTCGCAAGGAGTATGACGACTTAAAAAATAATCAATCACAGAATTTGTCGGAACTAGTTAATTTGATACATGAATTTTACACAGCTTTGCTGCAGCACATTGAGTTTAACGGAATTACTCTCGGTCAGATAGAACTTGCTGCATCTGAAGTAGTCAATGCTGACTATAATAGTATTGATTTGTCAAATCATCTTCTAATGCTTGAGGGTGATTTTTCAGAGTATAGAAAGACGATTTTCTTGATACAAGCATTTACAGTAGTAAGTGCGATAAAAAACTTAAATAGTACCTTAAAAGAACATTAATTAAGAAAGGTTAGAGAGATGGAAGATTATATTCGAAACACTTTTCCCAATAATGAATTGATAATTCCTCAATTAGTGGATAATATTCCGATTAACACATCGCTGGTCTATATCCTAACATATAAGAATGTTCCAATTATAGTTGGGGAAGGAAAAAAAAAGAGAGCGAGAGTAATATTTCATAATAAAGATTATTACCCTGAAGCCCATATGAAATCCATTACAGCAAGACTACACATAATTTATGGCAATCCGGAATTTCTTCGGAGATACATTATAGTTTGTAATAGTAGAGAAGAGGCTAAAGTAATTCAAAATAAAATCCATAGAGAAAGAGGTGGGCAAGGTCCTTGTGTCTCTGAAGAAATTCTTGTTCAGTTATTCAATAATATTGAAGTTAACAGCAAAGAGTATTTATTATTAAAATTGGCTTTGTTATCACAATACGATGCTCTTGCGGATTTGTTTAAGTGGAGAAGAGTTAACCTTATTGATGATAATACATGGGGTATAATTTCAGAAAGACTAATGCTAAATGAAATTCAATGAAGATGGGTAAGGGTTCTTGAAATCATCACCCCAAAATCAAATTTAACTTCTTTTCCTTTAAACTTTGCATGAAGTGATGAGAATAGCATTGTTATCAGCTATTGGTATCTAAAAATTAACAGCTGAAAAAATACTCATAAAGCTATTCTCATTACTTCTATTTATCTTTTCCAACGCACGTCTCATACCATTAAAAAATCTAACTTAAATTAAATTCCATTCCTCCGCTCCGCCGCCTCCGGCGTCAGCTCCGCAAAGTCTTGAAGCCTAAAACAGAGTGCGTTAATGATTAACCTTACATCATAGATTATTAAAATGCTGATACTATTTCAGCAAAGTAAATTTCTTGACCGATGAAAACTCTCCTGCACTAAGTCGGTAGATATAAACTCCACTTGATAAATTCGAACCGTCAAAATTAACTTGATGATATCCCGATGTCATTTCCTGATTAAGAAGAGTAGCAACTCTTTCACCTAAAAAATTAAATACTTCAAGAACAACTTTAGTATCGTTAGGCAAACTAAACTTAATGGTTGTACTTGGATTAAAAGGATTTGGATAGTTTTGATCTAATGAGTATTCAAAGGCATGATTAATATTTAAACTAATTGTGCTGCTATATTCGTATGAACCGTCAAAGTCCACAATTATTAATCTATAGGTTAATGAACTTGCCTCACTGATTTCATCAATAAAACGATATGATCTGGGTGTGGTACTATTTCCTGCTGCATTAATATAACCGATTGGTCTCCATTCAGAATTGAAGTTTTTCTCTATTACAAATCTATGTGAGTTATTTTCAGTAGCTGTAGTCCAATCTAATTGAACAATATTATTAATTATTTCTCCCTTAAATGAAGTAAGTTCGACCGGCAAAATTCTGTTAGTAAAAAGTGCTAAATATGGACGCCACTTTCCGTTAAAAGAGATGAATGTCCCTCCAACATAAACATCATCATTAGATGAAACGATTTTCCTTACAAATCCACCCCCAACCGGATTCCACGATGGATCTGCATCACCATTCGTTTTATTTAGTTTGGCTAAATATTTTCTTTCCTGACCGCCGACATTACTAAAATTTCCTCCAATATAAATATCATTTCCATTAGCGACTACAGTAAACACATTGCCGTCAGCATTAGGGTTCCATTGAGGATTTACGAGTCCGGTAGATTTACTAATTTTAGCTAAATGATTTCTAGAAAACCCCCCGATGGTATAAAAATATCCTCCTACATAGATGTCACTTTCATCAATAGCAATTGAAGTAACTTTGGAGCTCGGTATCGGATTGAATAATGTATCTACGGCACCGGTAATATCGTCCAATCGTGCTAAACCATTTCTTGACAATCCGCTAATAGCACTAAATCCGCCACCAACATAAATTAGTTCCCCATCAAAAACAATCGTCTCAACAGCTGAATTTGGACGCGGATTCCATTGGCTGACAGTACTTCCATCTGTTTTGTTCATTTTTATCAACCCTGCAATTTGCTGTCCGTTGATTGAAGTAAAAGAGCCTCCCAAATAGATATATCCACCTTTTAATGTGATAGCATAGATATTTCCATTTGGGTTGTGTTGCCATAGTGAATCGAGCTTCCCGTTTGACTTATTTACCTTTGCTATATTTTTACAACTAACTCCGTTTACGTACTTGAAATCACCCCCAAAATAAACTGCGTTCTCATCAACAGCTATCGCATAAACATAGGCATATTCCATATTTGTTTCAACATTTGGATTCCAGAGGGTGTCTAGTTCACCTGTTATGTTATTTATTCGAGCTACTTTATGTCTAAATTTCCCCCCAATAGATTTGAACCATCCACCAACAAATATTTTATCTTCATTAAAGACTATGGATTGAACATCCCACTCAGTCTCAAGTTTCCATGATTCGTCTAATGAAGCATCAGTTTTTCTTAGTCTTGCAATAAATCTTTTTCCCGGACCATTTATTTTGTTGAATTTACCTCCTATATAAACAAAATTTCCATCTAATTTTAATTCACGGATGTCATTTAATGTTAACGATGACTGACTCCATGTGGTATCAATTTCTCCTGTAGCTAAATGAAACCTTTTTACGTCAGATACATTCCAACCGCCACTACTGTGGGGAAACGAGCCTCCTACATAAAGCTTTTCATTATCAATATCCAACTCAAAAGCATAGACATCTGAACTAGCATTGCAAATCCAGTCATTTTCTGCCGTGCCATTAGTATTGTTTAATTTTGCCATACCCTTCCTCACCGCTCCTCCAACATTTGAGAACTTACCGGATACATAGAGCTTGTTTCCATGTTTTAGAATTTTGGTCACATTATCATTAGCATTAGGGTTCCAAACTGTATCGACTTCTCCATTTATTTTATTCGTTCTCGCAATGTAATTTATTTGCTTTCCACCAATCCATTGAAAATTTCCCCCCACATAGATATTCTTTTCGTCGATCAAAATTGTTTTTACCCATGCATTAGCATCTGCACTCCACTCCTCATCAACTGTTCCGTCAGCAATGTGAATCCTTGCGATTTTACTTCTAGCTCTTTCTCCGATAATCCAAAAGAGCCCACCGACATATAAGTAATTTCCATCGCGAACTATTACACTTACATCACTATTTGCTTCCGGCTTCCAGTTGTTATCGACAGAACCATCAGCATATAGATGTACAATATTAAGCCGGTCGTGATCACCTACTTTATAAAATGAACCACCAATATACCAGCCACCGTTTCCATCCGGGAGAGAGCACAAAACTCTTCCGTTTATTATAGGAAAACCGTAATCGGGAACCCCGCTATTTTTATCAACCTGGGTTCCAAAACCATTATGTGGACCAACGTAATTGAAATCACCCCCGATGTAAGTAAAATCACCATCGACAGCAATTGCACGTACTTGATTATTAGGTACAGCCATAGCTTGGGTTGGCATCGGCATTTGTGCCATTATGAATGACGTAAGTTGGTGAGATATAATGAAGGTGAAAATTATTGACTTCATACTAATTCCATTCTTTAGCTGATATGAATCAGAGCAATAATGAAAAAAAATGTTCTATTAACTTAAGGGCATCTCTAAAAACAGCATTTTATAAATCAACTGGCTGACTTCAGAAGAAGTTCGTGCCTCAAGAAGTAGTCTATGTTGTTTTTGATTTTATATTCTTTTGTATTCTCGTTTATCATTTTATCTAAATGATTCTCGTTCAACAGCACACACTTCAACTTAAGCAGCAGCATATCCGAGCTGAATAGCACGGAAAATATTGTAGGTTAAGTTCATCAAACCCACAACAGCAGTAGCTCGTTTGATCCCGATGGTTCGGATAAACGAACCATGCATACTGTTTTCTATGAATCCGAAAATATGTTCCA
>JAUXVN010000040.1 GCA_030684555.1 Ignavibacteria bacterium | reverse complement strand
ACCGCTATGGTTGAGCGGACAAAAATGGCAGGCGGTGAAGTTGTAAAATTATTAAAGACAGGTTCAGCCTTTTATTCCCCTGCTTCAGCAGCAATTGCAATGACAGAAGCAGTATTAAAAGATGAAAAAAGAGTTTTACCGGTATGTGCATATCTGCAGGGCGAATTTGGAATTGATGGATATTATGTAGGTGTCCCGGCGGTATTAGGAAGTAACGGTATTGAGAAAATAATCGAATTATCATTAAGCGAAGAAGAGCAATCTTTAATGGATAATTCTGTGAATGCCGTAAAATCTTTGGTAGAAGATATGACCCGCTTAGGATTTTAATCCTAAAATCTTTAAACAAAAAAATCCTCCTGAATGGAGGATTTTTTATTTTAAAAGGAAAGAAAATTAGTTTATTGGATAAACGCTGATATATTGACGATCATCGCGTTTAACTTCAAACTTAACAACACCGTCAGCAACCGCAAAAAGAGTATCGTCTCCGCCTCTTTTAACATTTTCACCGGGATGGAATTTAGTACCGCGTTGACGGACTAAAATCATACCGGATAAAACTTGCTCACCGCCAAATCTTTTAACGCCGAGTCTTTGCGCATTACTATCGCGTCCGTTTCTAGTTGATCCTTGACCTTTCTTATGAGCCATAACTTTTCTCCTAAGATTTAAGCAATTTTTGTAATTTCTATTCTAGACAACTGTTGTCTATGCGTATTATATTTTTCGTAACCGGTTCTTCTTTTTTTCTTGAAGACACTTACTTTATCATCTTTTAGATGTTCTAAAACTTTAGCGTGTACTTTTACACCCTCAACAAAAGGCGATCCAATCTTTGTTCCTGAATCATCAGAAAGCAGTAATACCGAATCAAAAACAATCTCAGATTCCACTTCGGAAGACAAACGCGGAACGTAATGTTTTTCCTTTTCAGTAACCTTAAATTGTTGACCAGCTATATCAACAACAGCGAACATAGTAATACCTCTCAAATTCTAAAAATAGACTACAAAAGTAAGCAATAAAGGTACATAAGTCAATTTTTTTCTATGAAAAACTATTTTTTTAATGTAAATGAGAACTCTGAACCTTTTCCAACTTCACTTTTAACGCAAATTTGTGATCCGTGTGCCTCTATGATATGTTTCACAATTGCTAACCCGAGTCCGGTTCCTCCAACATCACGAGAGCGTGCCTTATCCACCCTATAAAATCTTTCAAAAATTCTGACCAAATCTTCAGAAGGTATTCCAATTCCGGTATCTTTAATAGCTACCTTTCCTGCTTTATCCTCATCGTAAACCGTCACTTCAACATTCCCTTTTTCGGTATATTTTAGTGCGTTTTGAATCAAATTCCCGATAGCTTGTTTCAACTTATTTTTATCCCCAAACAACTGCATTTTTTTTGGTGGTGGAATAAAAGAGAGTGAAATGTTTTTATCAGCTGCCATTTGATGAAATTCAGAGACGGTTTGAGCCAAAAATTCTGATATATCAAAATATCTGAAACTCATTCTCATTTCGCCGGTTTCAATCATCGAAATATCGATAAGATCATTTAAAAGATTGTTGAGATTCAATGTATGATGATTAGCTTTTTCGAGAAACTGTTGGTTCACTTTTTCATCTTTTATTGCTCCATTCAACAGAGTCTCGATATAACCCTGAATAGCAAAAATAGGAGTTCGTAATTCATGCGAAACATTTGCTAAAAACTCGGTTCTCATCCTTTCGAGTTTTTTAAGATATTCAATATCCTCACTATTTTTTTGATACATTAATTTTATTTCAGACTCGAGCTGCGACAAACTGTTGGGTAAAGAAATTTCGGTATGTGACTTTATATTCTCCTCCCGAATTGTTTTTATAATTGATGTAATTTTTGAGACTTCCCTTTTTCTTGTTTTTATTAAAAACACAATAAAAAAAAGTGATTCAAATAATATTATTAATAAAAAATTTGAGAGTGAGATGGAATCAAAAATAAAAAGTAATAATAGGAAGGACAGAATTAACTGTGCTATTATCAATTCTGCAAAAACTTTAACAAATGGATAAAATCTATTTAGTAAGCTGTTAAATCTCCTTAAAGCGATACCCAACCCCTTTTATTGTTTCAATTAGATATTCATATTTATCAAGTTTTTCACGAATTTTTCTGATGTGCACATCAATGGTTCTATCAACTACATAAACATCAGTTCCCCAGACTTCTTTAAGCAGAACCTCCCTGCTAAAAACTTTGCCCGGATAAAGTGCCAGAAAGAATAATAACTCAAATTCCTTTTTAGGGAAAATTGTTTCAACCGAATTTATATAGATAACATATTTAACTCTGTCAATTACAAGTGGTCCTACATTTAATATTTTAAGTTTTGTTTGAGCAGAGTGAGATTCCAATTTCCGCAGATTAGATTTTACCCTGGCAATCAATTTTTGTGGAGATATTGGTTTGGGAATAAAATCATTTGCTCCTAACTCAAGCCCTTGAATTTCATCAATCTCGGTTGCTTTAGCTGTTAAAAAAATAATCGGAATATCTTTATAATTCGCATTTTGCCTAATTTTTTTGCAAACCTCATAACCGTTTAATTTTGGCATCATGACGTCAAGAATAACAAGAGAAGGTAACTCTTCCATTTTTTGCAACGCCTGTTCTCCATCATATGCAACAATCACGTCGAAGTTTTCAAGTTTTAAATTATAAGACAAAAACTCAATGATGTCTTTTTCATCATCTGCAAGTAAGATTTTATAACGCATAATATTATACTTTTATTTCTGAATTTTCCTTAGCTGATTTATACATGTTTTCAACAATTTTCATTCTTGATAATGCTTCATCTCCGGTAGAAAGAATCGGGTTCAAACCTCTAACAGATCCAATAAAATGTTTAAGTTCATTAGTATATGATTTTTTAAATAGTGCTAACGGATTTTCTGATTTGAATGGAGTTAAATCAATCTGTTGATCTTCACTTCTTCTAATAATTCTTAATGGGTTTAAAGATGCATTACCATTGGAACCGTGTACATTTAAATAAAATGAATCTTTTTCAGATGACAATGACCAGCTCGTTTCGAGTGAAATAATTGAGTTTGGTAAACATCTCATAAAACTAATTGAAGAATCTTCAACATTTGTTGTGTTAATAGCGTAATTGTGTGTAGAAATAGTTTTTATTTTAGGAAAATCCAATAACCATAATGCGATATCTAATAGAACAATTCCAAGATCAAGAATTACTCCTCCACCTGCATCCTCTTTTTTGGTAAACCATTTTCCTTCACTGCTTTGTTTTCTAAGCCATCCTATTTTAACATAAAAGGGGGTTCCCAAATCGCCTGCATTTATTATACTTTTTAGCAGCATAATGTCCGGGCGATAACGCATATTCATTCCGACCATTATATTAACTTTATTCTTTTTTGCGGCGTTGACAATTTCCTCAGTCTCAGCGTGGGATCGAGCAATTGGTTTTTCGATGAGTACATTCTTTTTAGCATTAAGACAATCAATTGCAATATCTTTATGAGTAACAGTTGGAGTTGCAATTATAACGGCTTCAAAATCAATACTTTGTAACATCTCTCGATAATCAGTAAAAGTTGATTTTATACCGAATTTGTTAGCAACACTTAACAACCGATTTTTGTTTATATCACAGACTGCCACAACTTCTGCATTCGTCATTTTTTTTAAGATTGGAAGATGGTTGACTTGAGAAATTCCTCCAAGCCCGATTACTGCGATTTTAGTTGGAATCATCAAATTGTTACCTCATTCGTATAATGAATAGATTCACAAAATTGAACTACTTTTTTTACTATTCCCTCAGGATCAATTTCAAGAATACGATGTAACTCGGGTTGTGTACCGTGATCTATAAAATAATCAGGTAAACCGATTCTGAGAATGTCAGTTTTATAATTTTTATCGATAAAATATTCAGCAACCCCACTTCCAAAACCACCGACAATACTATTCTCTTCAAGTGTCACAATTTTTTTATGTCGTTTTGCTATGTCATCAAGTAGTTCTGTATCAAGTGGTTTTATAAATCTCATATTAACTATTTCGGGATTAACCCCCATTTCACGAAGTTTTTTTTCAGCCTTAAGAACATAGTCAACCATTGAACCTACAGCTAACAATGCTACATCATTACCGGCTGAAAGCACTTCAGCTTTACCAATAGGGATTTCTTCAAATCCCGGTTTGAGTTCAACACCGAGAGCAGAACCGCGGGGATAACGAAGTGCTATTGGACCTTTTTTATATTGAACTGCTGTGTAGAGCATGTTACGAAGTTCGGCTTCATCTTTAGGTGCCATTAGTACAAGATGCGGAATCATTCTCAAGTAGGATAAATCAAATGAACCATGGTGTGTGGGACCGTCAGCTCCAACTAAACCTGCTCTATCAAGTGCAAAAACAACATGTAACTTTTGAAGGGCTACATCATGAATAATATGGTCGAAAGCTCTTTGTAAAAATGTTGAATAAACTGCAACAACGGGGATTAAACCTTGAGTAGCCATACCTGCAGAGAAGGTCACTGCATGTTCTTCAGCTATTCCAACATCATAATAATTTTGAGGATAAGCTTCTTGTAATAAATTTAAGCCTGTACCATCTGACATAGCACCAGTAATACCAATTACTTTAGGATTATCCTTTACAATCTCTACAAGAGCTTTTCCAAAAATTGTTGTATAGGCTTGTGGTGCTCCTTCATTTTTATAAGCCAGTCCGGTTACTTTATCAAATGGCGTTGATGCATGCAACCTTTGAATATGCCCTTCGGCAGGTTTATAACCTTTTCCTTTTTCAGTAATTATGTGAATCAGAATTGGTCCGTTAAAATCTTTTACTTGATCAAATATTCTAACTAATTGATGCAAGTTGTGCCCATTTAGAGGACCAAAGTATCTAAAACCGAGAGCTTCAAATAACATCCCGGGAGTAACAATTGCTTTTATTCCATTTTCAAGCCGACCTGCAATCAACCTTAATCGATCGCCAAATTGATCAAGTTTTCCGGTCAAGTCCCAAACATATCCTTTAAATTTGTTGTATTCCGGATGCGCAATCAGTTCATTAAAATAATTTGAGATTTGCCAAACATTTGGAGCAATTGACATATTGTTATCGTTGAGTACCACAATTAGATTTGCTTTAAGTACTCCGGAATTATTCATTGCTTCATACGCCATCCCGCCTGTCATAGCACCATCACCAATCACCGCAACCACTTTTCTCTTGTCAGTTGAATAATTCTGTGCTGCAGCCATACCGAGAGCGGCGGAAATAGATGTTGAAGCATGTCCCGCACCAAATGTATCATATTCGCTTTCATTTCTTTTTAGGAAACCAGAAATTCCGTGCAGTTGACGAATGGTCTTCAGTTGTTCTTTTCTTCCCGTTAGAATTTTATGCGGGTAGGCTTGATGACCTGTATCCCAAACTATTAAATCTTTTGGGGTATTAAATACTTTATGTAAAGCAACTGTCAACTCAACAGTTCCAAGTCCCCCGCCGAAGTGTCCACCTATTTCAGAGATAACATCAACCATGTAAGTTCTGATATCAGTGCACAATTGCTTAAGATCATGGATGCTTAAATTTCTAATATCCGCCGGAATGTTAACTTGTGATAATATCGGATATGGATTAGTTTCAGGCATTATTAAATTCTCCAGTCTTCACTTAAATATCTTCATCTGATATTTCGAGAACATTATTTAATTTCGTTTTCAGTTCAGTAATTTTAACTTCTGCTGATTTTAATAATTCAATGCAAATTTTTGAAAGTTCAACACCTTCTTCATACAACTCAATTGCGATTTCCAGGTCAAGATTATCTTCTTCGAGTTTCCTGGAAATTTCTTCAAGTCGATTTAGATTTTCGTTAAATGTTTTTTTTGTCTCTTTCTTTTTCAATTTCAATTCACCTCAATTTCTTTATCGAAAAATTTGAGCCTGAAGGAATCTCCAGCAACAAATTTTTCACCTCGTAATACAAATTTATTTTGTTGAGTAACTAAAACAAAACCTTTTTTTAAAGTCTTTTCAATATTATGTGAATCGATTTTTGATGTTAATAACTGCAATGAAGATTTATAATCAATCAATCTTCTTTCAAGATTATTTTCGATTCGGTAAACAGCATTATCAATTTGTTGGGATTTCCTTCGCACATTATCAAGAGGCTGTCTAAATCCATATGAATCTATTACATTAACCAAACTTTCATTGGCAAAATCAATTTTTTCAAGTAGAGTTTCAAATGAATTATCTATAAATGATTCAATAGTCATATAAATATCATTCACATCCGGAGTTGCCAATTCCATTGCTGCAGTAGGAGTTGCAGCTCGTAAGTCTGCTACAAAATCAGAAATCGTGAAATCGACTTCATGTCCTACTGCTGATATAATCGGAATCTTTGAGTTAAAAATTGCTCTCGCAACTATCTCTTCATTAAAAGCCCATAAGTCTTCAATAGAACCGCCTCCTCTGCCAACAATAATTACTTCAATATCTTTATGTAAGTTTAACTGCTTAATTGAATTAACAATTGATTCAGCCGCTCCGGCACCTTGCACTTTTGCGGGAGCTATAACTAATTCAACAAGCGGGTAACGTCTCTGCGCTACCGAAATAATATCTTTAAAAGCTGCACCGTCTATTGAAGTTACAACCCCAATTTTTTTTGGTGAAGATGGTATTTCTTTTTTATAAACTTCATCGAATAAACCTTCTTCAAAAAGTTTTCTCTTTAATCTTTCGAAGGCTGCCTGTAATTCACCTTCACCGGCAGGTTTCATTGAGCGAATATCTATTTGGTAACTTCCACGGGGAGGATAAACTGTGAGTTTTCCGGTGATGATTACCTTCATCCCATCTTCAGGTTTAAAAAAAACGTAATTGTTATAACCTTTCCACATCGTGCAGGATATTTGAGCATCACTATCTTTTAAAGTAAAATACCAATGACCGGAATAGTGAGATTTAAAATTAGATATTTCTCCAATGAGTGAAAAAGAGGGAAAACTTTCTTCAAGAATTTCTTTAATTATTTTAGTAAGTCCGCCTACAGTTAAAATGTTTTTTTCGCTCATTTTTATTTTTTACTTTCTTTACGAAAGATTAAACAATATTGATGATGCCTATTAGATACCCAAGCATTATTAATACCGAGCGCAACTAATGGTTTGTCGTCTTGAAGCCAGATTTTTTCATCCTTTAAGGTCCAACTTTTATCACCCCGTTTGGTAAGGGAGATTGCTGTATCGAACGCTAACGGAAAAAGTTTTCCTTGGAAGTAGACATTATTAGTAATTATAGTTAAATATTTACCTTCTTTAAGAAGATCAAAAATATTATCAAAAATTAAGGATTGTTGTTCTAAAAAAGATTCATAATCATCAATATTACCAATGTCTTCAGAAGATTCAGAATATTTTGTAGCAAGTCCTTTTTCTACACGTACTTTCTGCCGTAACGAACTGCGTTCCAATTGATTCCAATAAGGAGGTGATGTAACAGCATAATCAAATAGAAAATCTTCTTCAATTAAATTCTTCAATTGAAAAGATGAACCAAGTATTGGTTTGATTGAATTTGTGAAATTAAATTTTTCTACCCGCGATTTTGCGATACTAAAATATTCTTCAGAAAGTTCAACTGCGACTGCATTTCTTCCTGTTTCACCGGCGGCAATTAATGTGCTTCCGGTTCCCATGAATGGATCAATTACCCAATCATTTTCTTTAGTGAAAAAAGAAATAAATTCTTTAATTAAAGATTCCGGATATTTTGCCGGATGAAGTATTTCATTTACTTTTCTTCTGATTGGTTTATGAATAAACCAGGATTTCGAAAATTTAATCCATTCTTTTCCGGTAAGGGAATTTAATTTGTTCCTGGTATTGTAGAAACCTCTTTCACCAAGATCAATCACATTATTAACATTTTTTTCTGTTTTCATTTTCATTTATTAAAACTTTACACTAAACCCAATTGTCGGGAGAATTGGAAACATGCTATTTACTTCTCTTCCGATGGTTAAATCATCTTCAACAAAATAAGAATACCCAACCACGTTTGAACGATTATAAATATTAACTATATCAAGATAAAAAGTCCAGTCATAATTCCAAAAATTTGAATATGCTGTAACTCTTACATCAAGTCTGTGATAAGCCGGTTTTCTTGCATTAAACCGATTTCTATTGCCATAATCTATATCAAAAATAACATCTGCACTTGTTGGATTAGCGTATGTAGCTCTTGTTGCAATAATTGGAGTTTCAGCTTTACCGTCATTGTCTTGATCAAGTAATAAGATTCTCGGTTTTAATCCTATTGGTTCAGTATACGGAAATCCAGACCCGTACTGCCATCTAAAACCAGCTTCCCAGGTTTTATTAAAAGTATAATTGCCTACCAAATTAATTGTGTGTCTTTGATCGAATGCAAATGGAATAATATCTTTTCTTTGATAACGATTTGCAAAAGCATAAGCATAAGAAATCCATCCTGAAAATTTACTGTCCAGTTCATTATTTTTTTTCTCTAACATGAATTCAAAACCATACGACTCACCAAAAGAATTATTCACCGGTATTTGTGTAAGTGAATCTCCGATATTTCGCACGGGTCGTGTCCATCCACTAATAGAACGTGGATCACCTCCCGGAATTCTTTCTGTGAAGTAATTTCCTCCCTTAGCAACTTCCTGAACTATCAAATCTTGAAAATCTTTATAATAAGTTTCCAACCTTAAATGCCATTCACTCGTTATCCATCGCTCTAATCCAATTATATAATGAATTGATTTTTCAGCTTCAAGATTCTTAGTATAATTTTCGGTAAGATCGTAAAAAGTATTTTGATCTCTCAGTTTCTCATATCCCGGTGACTGATAATAAAAACCCCAAGCACCTCGAAGCGTTGTTAAATCATCAATAGCAAATGACATTGAAATTCGTGGAGCAACGTATGTTTTATTAAGAATTTGGTAATGATCAAATCTGATTCCCGGTTGAATGTAGAATCGTTTACTTATTTCAAAATTATTTTGAAGATAGACGTGATAACGATTGTAATTTTTTACATCTCTAAGACTATTCAATGTTGTTCTAAGCCCAGGGTTTGCTGAAAATATTGCTTTAAGTTCCGGATCAAGATCGAAATTGAAATCGATAATAGTTTTTAAAAAATCAACTCCAACTCCCCCTTCAAAAAGATTATCACCCCAATAGTAGTAAAGTTTATCTGAAACAGAAAACTTTTCAAATGTAAAATTACTTTTTACTCTAAACCCAAGAAGATACGGTGCGAGAGTATCCGGAATTGCATTTTCAAAATCTTTGCGATTTAAAGTAGGATCGAGAAATTCTGATTCAACTGAACCTCCGCCATCATTTGTATACCATGATGCTGTAAGTTTATTTGAAAAAGATCGGTTGGGTGTATATTGATGAGATAGACTGAGAACATTATTCTTTGTTAAATTCTGAACATTAACACTATCCGGAGTTTTTCTCTCTTTGGAACTGACAACTTTTACACCATCTTCAGAATTAATTCCCGTAAAAATAATTTTGTGACCTTTAAATGGTCCGAGTATTAATTTTGCCTGAATATCATAAAAACTTGGGAATGAGACATTATCTTCAACTAAGCCGGCATTTTTTACAATTGGTTCAAGTATCAAATCATAATAAGTGCGACGTGAATTTAACATCCAGCTTCCATTAATATTAAAAGGATTTTTACCTTCAATAACAACATTAGCACTGACAATAGAAGCATTTAAACTTCCTTTAAATTTATCAAAGCGATCTCCTTCTTTGTTAGAAACATCAAGGACTGCTGAAAGTCTGTCGCCATACTTTGCAGGAAAACCTCCGGTAATCAAATTTACATCAGAGACCGCATCAGGATTAAACATGCTGATTACACCATATAATCTGTATGGATTAAAAATTTCAACATCATCCATAATAATTAAATTTTGATCGGGTCCGCTGCCTCTAACAACAAGCTGTGATGAGAAGTCATTTGGTGCTAAAACGCCGGGGAGTGATTGCAAGGTTCTTAAAACATCTTCAGCAGCCCCCGGAAGTATTTTCGCACTTTTAGGATCTAAATCTAAAATGCTTGTTCGTGTGTCGCTGACTTCTCTTTCTCTTTTACCAAAAACTTCAACTTCTTCAACTTCGATTATTTGATTTTCCATTGAGACATTTAATTCTATTGTACGATTGGGTTCAATTTCAATTGATATAAACTTCGTAGCATATCCAATCGAGCTAAAACGAATACGGTATTTGCCTATGGGTATTCCACGCAAAATATAATTCCCTTTAAGATCAGAAACTGTTCCGAAGGGAGTTTCCATTAGGTAAATATTAACACCGGGAATTGGAGTAGAGCTTTCTGTTACTTTTCCCTTAATATTTCCCGATTGTGCACATAAATTGAATGTTAGTACACTAACCAAAACGAATATATACTTCATCAAATCCTAATACTTTTCAAATACAACAAGAATAGAAAAAAAATCATTCCAATTTTTTCTCATATCTCCAAAAAACTCTTTGGACTTTTGCATTTGCATAAAACATATAAAAAGGGATTGGACCAACCCAAGGAATAATCGCTTTTGTAAAACCAAGTTCTTTCATTTCATTTAAGCATAATTTCAATAAAACACCTCCAACTCCTTTCCCGCGAAGTTTATCGTCAGTTCCCATTGGTCCGAACCAACCGGTTCCGATGTTATTTACTTCGTAGGCGGAAAAAGCTAAAACTTCATCATTCATTTTTGCACAGAATAGTGATATCGGATTATTTTCAAATGCTCTGCTTACTTCGGGAATCCAACCGTAAAAAGATTTTTCGACCCAATTCAAAACTTCTTCCTTTTCTTCTTTTGAAGGTCGATAGCAAATAATCTCATTAGATTTCAATTTCTCTATATCTTCCTCTGTCGAAAAATTATTTGCTGATAAATCCACAATAAGATTTGAAGTATCATTGAATTTCTTAAATCCTAACCTTTCAAAAAATGCAATAGCTTCCGTATAGAAAGGATCAACCCCGGGCATATAATAATTTGGATATGATTCGTAAATCCGAATTAACTGAATTTTATTTTCTCTAAATGAATTTTCAACATGTGCATAAAGCTCTCTTGCAATTCCTCTTCTTCGAAAATTCGAATCAACACAAAGCAATTTTATATAACCGACTTTACCATCTTTTCTTTCCCGTACAACACCTTGAATAAACCCGATAACTTTATTGTTATAATCATCAAGCGTTACCAAAGTTAATTCAGGGTTGAAATTGAAATCACCAAAAGTTTTTTCTCTAAATAAAAAATCCGGAATTCTGTCCAACTCCATATTTTGTCGGCACATTCGTGCGGTTTCTAAAAATATATCCTCATTAAAATTTCTAATTATCATACTGATGCCTAATATTGGATGGTCAAAAATGAAGTAAATAAACCAATTGACAATTCTGAAAATTTAATATTGTTATCACCCGGTTTAAAGTTATACCGATAACGTCCATAAACGGTAAAAAGATTTGAAAATCTAAAAACACCGATAGAAATTTCCGGACTCACACCATTTATTGAATTAAAATTTGAAAATCCGTTAATTCCTATTGAAAGATATTCCACAACCGGTATTTCAAACAATTGTTTATAACCAATCCTAAATAGATTTTTTGTGACCAACTTTGGAGAATGTGAATATTCAATTGAGAAATAACTGACAGGGAAATTGTAACCTCCGGAAAACTTTGCCAATATTGGGATTTCCTTAGTGATTCCAAAGGAACTCTTACCCGATGTTACAATTAATTGTGGTGAAGGGATAGCATAAATAATAGCTCCAAACAAACAGTTTGAGAATACATTTGCATGACTTGATATTTTTCGTTCGACTGGAAGATCAACTTCAAAAACTTCGCTTGCGCTCTTATTTCCATTTTTATCTTCGAGTTTTACAATATATGAAATTGTCAAAGAATCAAACTCATAATTTGAAAGATTAATTTCTGCTCTATGATTTTCACTAAAACCATCAGAAATAATGACTGAATATTTACCACCAAGAATTATGAAGGTTTTAGCAGAATCACTTGTAATAAATGATAAGAAAAATGAATTGGGATTATCTAAAGGGATATACGAATCAAGAATATATACTTCAATTGAATCCTTAGTATCATCTTCTATTTGAGCAAAAAGATTACTAATTAAAAATGTGAAAAGAAGTAAAAATGAGAGTATATACTTCATGGATCCTCCGGAATTTTTTATTTTACAAGAGTTAATATATCAATAAGACTCTTTGGAAGTAATACAAATAATAAGTAAAAAAAATATTTTGATTGAAAAAGATTTTCATTAATTTTCTCTTTGCTTATTCAAATAGAAATAAAAATTTGGATTGGATAATAGAAATCAATAAAGAAATTTTATTAGGATTTTAATATTGATTTTTTTCGATAATAATTAAATAATTCATTCATGTTCATTTGATATGAGTAAGGTCAGAGAGGCAAAACATGAAAGTCCGTTTTTGGGGTGTTAGAGGTTCATTACCTTCACCACCAACATCAGATCAGATCCGACAAAAAATCCTAAGGGTTTTAGAGAAAGCAGCCTGCAGCGATATTTCTTCCGCAATTAAACGAGAAGAGTTTCTCAGCAAATTTGATAATTGGGAAGTGGGTGTAATCGGAGGGAATACCTCGTGTGTGGAAATGTCTACAAATGATACGCTACTTATCTTTGACATGGGTTCGGGAATGAAAAAGTTAGGTGATTACCTCATCAAAAAGCATTCATCCGAAGGAAATATCCTTGCGCATATTTTCATAAACCATACACACTGGGATCATATGCAGGGTTATCCTTTTTTTGTTCCTGCCTACCGTCCAAATACTGAATTGCATTTTTATGCAGTTCATGAAAATTTTTTAGATAGATTAAATGCTCAGCAAGATTTCAGATTTTTCCCGGTGGGTCTTGATATTATGGCGGCTCAAAAACATTTCCATCAGATAGAAGTTAACAGTGAACAGATTATTAATGATTTATCAATAAAAAACATTGAGCTTCATCACCCCGGTAAAAGTTTTGCTTACAAAGTAACACATAATGGCAGGTCCGCAGTTTATGCCACAGATGCCGAATATAATAATCTTCCCAAAGAAAGAATGTTTGAGTACATAAATTTTTACGAGGGAACTGATCTCTTAATTTTTGATGCACAATATTCTTTTATTGAAGAGATACAAAAAGTAGATTGGGGTCATAGCTCTGCATTAGTGGGCGTTGACATTGCAGTTAAAGCGCATGTTAAAAGATTAGGATTGGTTCATCATGCCCCAGAAAATGATGACTTCGAAATACACAAACTTCTGAATATTGCTTGTGAATATCGAAGAAACAACTATCCTGATAGTCAACTTGAAATATTTATCGGCTCAGAAGGTTTAGAAATCGAGATTTAATTAAATCAACTATTTTACTTCAATAACTCCATCTTTGGGCGGTTTAAATTGAATAGAAGCCCGTGATGGGGTTTTTAGACTTAATGATGTAATTTCTATACCCGAAGTACCTCGAGCTTTTCCTCTAAAAACGAGGTTTAAAATTCTCCCTGAACCACTTATTGATTTATTGGGGTAACTTCCCAAATCAGTTAATATCGCAGTATTAATATCAATTCTGCCTGTAGTGTTAGCATCGATTAAAATATCCGGATTTGTGTAATCAGGTAAAATTATCTGTTTAAATTTTTGTTGCGTCACATAGAGTCCCGGTCTAACTCCCATCAATTCTACTTTTGATTTATCAAAGACTATAACAACGCCATAGGCAGATAGACTGTCAACATCTTCCATCCATATTCCGATTGAATCTTGCAAACCTACGCGTAAAGTAGTTTGGGTTTTAAAGAACAACAAGGCGGGACCTTGAACTGCATCAATACTGAATTCACGTCTAATTGTTTCAGTTAAACTACCACTGCGTCCTTCAACCTCGATGCGGAATTTCCCTTCATCCAAATGACTGAGTGAAACTTCTGTAGTATTTGAGAATACCGTCCAATCAAGATAAGTCGAGGGGAAATTCTCACCATCAATGCTTAAAACTCGATACCTAAAAGTATAGTCTACGCTTGCCCCTTTCCAACCAAAAGCCACTTTATCCACCAGGAGAATTTCATTGTCCTGTGGTCCTGTCGTAAATTGAATGAATGCGGGAGGGCTGTCGAGCAATCCCGAATTCTTACATGAATTAATCATTACAGCTATAACAACAAATGCAGTTAAAGCAATAAATTTAATTTGTCGATTTTTTAAAAAACGCTCTTTAATCATGACGATAAACCCGGTCATATTATTTAATTAATACCATTTTCTTTGTTACATTGAATTTGCCGGACTGCAATCGGTATAGATAAACACCGCTTGCCAGACCATTAGCAACCCTATTCATATCTAATTGAATTCGATGAGTTCCTTCACTCTTTTCTTCATTTACGAGAGTTGTGACTCTTCTTCCAAGAATATCATAGATTGTAAGATTTACAAAAGACTTCTCCGGAACATCGTATTCGATTGTAGTAATCGGATTAAAAGGATTCGGATAATTTTGATAAAGAGAATAGGAATTCGGAATCTCTTGTAATGTGTAGATTGTCTGTTTAGTAAAGACATTTTTAAGGTTATTATCGTAACCATTAACTACTATTAGTACAGAATCTCTTTTGGTAGCACGATCAAAATTATATGTTAGTTTTGAATCAATAAAATAATTATTCTTTATTGATCCTGAGAGATTAGCAAAATCAATACTTACTTTACCGTTGACACTATCCTTATGAATTAAGCTGATATCATTCATCGATAAACCGTTCGGACTACCAACACCGACTGAATCAAAGCCAAAACTTTCAGTATTGAAATAAATCTGTGTAGAAAAAGCTGTCAAACTTAAAGATGAATCGAATCCTATCGGCAATGAAACTAAGTTTTCACCTTTGCGGAATTTGATTGTCTGTCGATCAATTTTTGAGTCACTGATTACCGGAATACTTTGTTTGGGTAACCCGTTGAAATCCTGGAAATAATTCCACATATCAACAAAAATCATCAAATCTTCAACATTAAGAATACCATTTCCAATTACTCGGATATGAGGGATATCACCAATGAATGGATATAAATCAACTCCGGATGATGAATCCGGTTTACTCCAAGCTTGTACGAATGCTGCTAAATCAATTGCATCTATACGACCATCATTATTAAAATCGACAGCAGCTTGAGTTTTAATTTGTTTAGTGAATGAAGTATCATTCCCTAAAGCATCCTGCACAACCAAAGAGACTGTATAATTTGTTGATGTAGATAATCCACTAACCAAAACCGAATCAGAAAAACGTGTTATGGTTGGTAATGTAACATTATTTGAATCATCTGTTACAGTAACTTTATATTGTATGGGTTTATTAGTATCGGTTGCAGCAAGCCACGTAAGCATTGCTTTATCCCACCCGAATGAGTATGGATTTTGCACCGACTGAATAGTTATCGGATTAAAGACCGGGGCTTTATTATCAACTCCAACTGAATCAATACTTACCGGATACTGCACATTATACACAGGTGAATTGAAAATAACATTGACCTTAACTTTTGCTTCAATATAGTCTAAATTATTTAATGAATTCCACAAAATCGTTCCGCTTGTCGGTCCATTGATTTGTGAATAATCACCAACTAAGGAACCGGTGATTTCTACAGGAGCAGCATTATTCAAAATATATTCTGCTTTTACAATTTCTAATCTTTCGCCCGGAGTTTCGAAAACGTAATTAATTTTAACAGTATCTTTTTGGAAATCTCTATTTACTGTTAGTCTCGGGAATGTTCCAATTACAAAACTTGTATCGCTTGCATCTTCAATACTCAAATCGTTTTTATCAGTAATTCTAATTCGTGCTTTTGAAGTACGCAAATTAGGAAGCAGCCAGCTAAAAGTTGAAGGCAGTGCTGGTTTTACTGAAAGATTAGTCTGCCATGATACGCCATCATCGGTAGAAAGTTGTATTAACACAGAATCTATATTTTCAACAGCCCAGCTAATTACTTGAGTCGTTCCAATTTGATAAGCAGCCAATTCATTCGGTGAAATTAATTTGATGGTACTTATAGTTAACAGGTTGTTACTTGTATCAACAACTTGTGGATGTTGAACATCAATAATTCGAATCAAAGCTAAGCGAGTCGGAAAATTAGGGATAGTCCAATTGAAAACTGCATTAGATGCCGGGATGGAAATAGCTTCAGGGATTTGATTCCAATCGCTTCCATTATTAGTGGAGTATTCAATACTTACGTTATTCACAAATCCGCTGTTCCAACTAATCGGATATGATTTTCCAACTTGAACACGTGATTTATTAACGCCGTAATTATTGGTTAATGCTATATAACTGATTGTAAATGTTGAATCACTTTGATCAGTAATTTCGCGTCTTTGGAAATCATATATTTTGACAATACAATTATTCGATGCATCATTAGGAATAGCCCAATCATATTTTTTAAGGCTTGCATCAACAATATTTTTGATTTCTTTCCAGGTAACACCGTTATTTGTTGAATACTCTAATCCAACCGCAGTAATTTGCGAACTTTCCCATGTGATTTGGTAACTGCTTCCAATTTGATTACCGATTCCACCATTTGGGGTTAAGAGTTGCAAATACGCAAGGGTAAAGACTTCTTCCGATGTATCGGCAACATTAGGATAATCTGCATCAACTATTCTAATTCTATTATTTGCACCTGCAAGAGCCTGAGAGTTCGGCAATAACCAGGTGTATTTACCTGATGTCGTTGGGTGTGAATCTACAATCGGATCCCAAATATTTGAACCATCACGATTTAATTCTATTCTCACATTAGAAACAAATTTTGTTTCGAATGTGATTTCTTTTGATGTACCAAGCTGCCATTTCTGACTTCCGTTAGGTACTGTAAGTTTCATTCGGCTAATAGAGAATACATTTGCACTCTGATCGACAAAAGAAATATTTTGATTATTTCTTATCCGTATCCTGCACGAGTCTGATGGAATTTCAGGGACTGTCCAGTTGAAATTACCAACCGATGCACTATAGTTTAGAATAATCGGAACCCAGGTAGAACCATTATTGGTAGTATAGTGAATATCTATTTTGGAAATATTGGTACTTGATTCCCATTGAATATTATAAACTGATTTTTCTAATATTTTTATAGCTTCAACCGGTGCAAGCAAACGCATCGAGCTTATTTTGAAGGTTCCTTCACTACTATCCAATATTGCTGAATTTGATACGTCTGAAATTACAATTCTGCAATTATCCGAAAATTCACCAATATTTATAGCCCAATCCCAGGTGCCTAAACTTGCATCAACTTGAGGGACTAATGTTTGAAGCGAGTAAACACCATTTTCATTCTTGGATAAATCGATTCTAATATTGGCAATATTAGTACTTCTCGTCCAGATAATTTGTTCTGTGTTCCCTGCCCTCCATACCTGTCCGCCATTAGGGACAAGAAGTTCAATTCTACTTATAATAAAATTATTGTCACTAATATCCTTAATTTCAGTAGATGAGGCAGCATCACTAACCCTAATTCTTCCGGTAGAAGTTTCAAGACTCGGAACAGTCCAGGTATAATTCTGTGTTAACGGAGAACTTGTTGTTAAATTGGAAGTAATCGGAATCCAAACGCTGTCAAGTGTATATTCAATATTAACATTCGATATGCTGGCACTATTTGTCCATGAGATTGTTCTTTGAGTTCCGGCTAACCAATTTTCACCACCGTTTGGAGTTAATACACGTACCCAGCCAATTTTAAATGCTGATTCACTTGAATCAACAAATGCTGAATTTGCAATATCCGTAATTTTGATTCTTCCCGAAGCTGTTGATAAACTATTTGGGATATTCCATGTAAATGCACCAACAGATGCCGGAACCGATGCTATGATTGTATTCCAGGCTTGTCCATTATCACTCGAGAATTCAATTTTAATATTATCTATGAATGAACTACTCCAGGTAATCTGAACAGCTGTACCCGATGATAAGAACTCACCGCCATTTGGAGAGTTTAGAATTATACCAGGGATATAAATATTAAATATTCCGGTAGTATCCACAATTGTTGGATCAACCGCACTGGCTATACGAACCCGACTTAATGGGGAAACTGCTGAATTCGGTATATTCCATTGAATAGTTGAATCAGATGCAGGATGATTAATCCCAATTATATTCCAGGTTATACCATTATCTAATGAATACTCAATTTTAAGAGTATTGATATTTCCACTAGCCCATCTTATAGTTTGTGTTGAACCAGAAGCAAGATTTTCTCCGGTTACAGGTGCAAGTATTTTTAAATACCTAATATTAAATACTGCATTACTACTATCCATAATCTCATCACTTGAACCATCAACAACTCTAATTTTTGCATTTGCACTAAAAATTCCATCAGGCACAACCCATGTGAATTGTTGGCTACTTGCGGGTAAACTACTTGCTCCGGCAACTGCCTGCCAGGAAGCTCCCGATTGCAATGAATATTCTAATCTGACAGTTTGAATATTTGCACTATTATTCCATCTTATAACTGCACTTTTTCCTGCTTGTAAATTTTCACCGCCATTTGGACTTACGACTTCAACCCACCCAATTCTAAAATCGTTAGAACTTGAATCATTAATCGAAACATTCGAAGCATCGCTAATCCTTATTTTCATGTTGGATGAAGCAAAACTTGAAGGAATAGACCAATTTGAAGTTCCACTCACAGCATTCACAATCGCTATTTGACTCCAATTAATTCCGCTATCGGATGAATATTCTAACCGCACTGAAGTAATGTTAGTGCTTGAGAACCATGTTATCGGTTTTGTCGAACCAGACTGCCACGTCTCTCCACCGTTTGGAGATAACAAATCAAGTCGAGAGATAGTAAATGGATTATCACTAACATCAGAAATTAAAGTGCTTGATAAATTTGTTGCACGTACTAAAGCAGATGAGGATGAAATCGTATCCGGTATCTGCCAGTTGAATAGACTAAGACTTCCATCAACATTATTATTGATTAAATTCCAGGTTGTACCATTATTAGTAGAATACTCTAATTTAATGCTGTCAACAAGGCTGCTGCTCCATGTAATAGCTTTGCTTCTGCCTGCCTGCCAAACCTCTCCACCATTTGGTGTTAGAATTGTAAGTGCTGGTTTATAAATTGTAAACTGACCACTGCTTAAAGTAATGGTCGAATTTGAAGCATCAACAATTCTAATTCTCGCTTGAGATGAAGCAACATTAGGCACTAACCAATTGACAGTGTTATCACTACTACTCGTTGCTAATGTATCAAATATTCTAGTCCATGTAGTTCCATTATTTATAGAGTAATCAATATTAACTTGAGTAATATTATTTGTATTCCATCTAATTACATTTGTTGTATTAGCCTGCCAATTGTCCGCTGTTATCGGGGATTGGATAACAATTCTCTTAATTGTAAAACTTGAGTCAGATAAATCGAATACATTGGAATTGCTTGAGTTGCTAACTCTAATCTTAAAGTTCTTACCATTTGAGAATAGTGACGCCGGGACTGACCATGCAAAACTTCCTGAAGCGGCATTAACATTATTAGCGATGTTTTGACGGAATAGACCATTCTCCATTAAATCAATATTCACTGATGTAATATTACTACTTGCACTCCAATCAATTGAGGTTTGTCCACTTGCTATAATTTCTTCATTTCCGTTCGGAGTTAATACCTGAATTGAACTTATAATAAAGACCGAACTACTACTATCTTTTATTCTTAAATTCGATGCCGCATCACTTATTCTAATCAATGCACTTGAAGTTGGAGTCGATGGGACATTCCATTGATAAGCCAATGCTGCTGCATTAGTAGACGCAACTATATTGCTCCAGGTTGTTCCGTTATTTGTTGAGTAGTCAATCCTCAATTGTGTTACGCTGTTACTTCTTTCCCATCGAATTGTATCTATACTCCCTGCTTGAATTATATTATCACCATCCGGATATACTAGATTAACAAAACCCAATACAAATGTACCGTCTGAAGTATCTGCAATATTTGGAGCAATGACATCAGCGACTCTTATTCGTCCCGTTGTTGCATCAAGATTAACCGGGACATTCCAATTAAACGTTCCACTTGAAGCTAAAATATTTGTCCCCCCAACAACATCTATCCAAGTAGTTCCGTTATTTGTTGAATATTGTAGGGAAACATTATCTACAATAGAACTATTCCAGGTTATAGGGAATAAAGTTCCAGCTTGAATATATTCTCCGCCATTAGGAGATGTCAAAGTTATTGAACTAATTGTAAAAGGATTAGAATTTACATTTGAAATCGTCATGTTTGAAGCAGCATCACTAATTCTAATTTTACCTAAAGACGTGGGTTGTGAAGGAACTACCCATGGAATAGTTGTACCAACTGTAGATGGGGTTACAACACTCCAGGTTGTACCGTTATCAGAAGAGTATTCAATCTTCACTGCGACAACACTGGCGCTCTTTGTCCAACTAATTGAACTAATTGAACCCGCAAGTAATCTATCTCCGCTTGAAGGAGATACTAATGAAACAGAACCGATTGTAAATGGTAAATCACTAACATCACTGACCGCTCCGTTTTGCTGATCCGAAATTCTAACCAGCATCATAGAAGAACTTATATTTGCCGGAACTGTCCAATTATAACTCCCCGAACCGGCACTTGTTGGTTCAACTATTGTATTCCAGTTTAATCCATTATTCGTTGAATATTCTAACTTAACATTACTAATTAACGAACTGCTCCAGGTAATCGGGAATACTGAACCTGCTTGAACATATTCTCCTCCGTTAGGAGATAAAAGAGTAAGTGCTGGATAAAAGATTGTGAATGTACCACTTATTGATTCAATTGATGTATTTGCACTGTTTTGAATTCTAATTTTACTATTAGCTGAATTTAGATTTATGGGGATGTTCCAACTGTAACTTGCCGGAGCAGAAGGAAGATTTGTGGTGATTACTGTCCATGATGAACCACCATTTGTAGAATAAGCGAGATCAACATTTGCGATGTTACCGCTATTTGTCCAGCTAATATTTTGAGTTGTTCCGGCTGACCAATTAGCACCCGTTATTGGTGTGAGCACTGCTAAATTAGAAATTGTAAAAGTTGCATCGCTACTATCTTTTATAGTGAAGTTTGATTGTGAATCGTAAACACGTACCCTGGCTTGTGTCGTTACTGTTGCCGGAATTGTCCATGCGTAACTATTACTATTCGCATTTAGATCATCAACTACCGGTAACCAAACAGCACCGTCATTGGTTGAATATTGTACTGTTACATTTGTAACACTTGTGCTGTTATTCCATGTAATATTTTGAACTTTTCCGGTTTGCCAATCCTCTCCTCCGTTGGGAGAAAGTACCATAATTGAACCAACTTTAAATAAGCTGTCACTCGCATCATTAATGACTGTGTTTGATAAGTCAGTAACTTTTATTCTTAGTGTTGAAGAAGAAAGAGATGGAATCACCCAACTATATGTTTGATTAGAAGCGATAACATTTGATATAAAATTCCAGTTGGTACCATCAGAAGAATACTCAAGTTTTACATTTGCTATATTTGAACCCGCAACCCATGTGATAGGTTGTGTGGTACCGGCTTGCAAGTTTTCCCCACCGTTTGGAGAAGTTAAACGAAGTCTTTTTATTGAAAATACTGCATCAGAAACATCACTGACCGATGGATTTGAAACATCTGTAATCCGTATGAGGGCTTGAGATGTTGAAAAACTTTCTGTTACATTCCAATTAAACGTACCGTTTATCGCAGGGGTTGTCGGTGTAATTGAATTCCACACAAGACCGTTATCTAACGAATATTCCAAACTTACCGATTCAATACTGTTACTACTTGACCAATTTATAACATGTGTTTTACCTGATTGTAACTCTTCACCACCATTAGGTGAAGTTATTCTTAAAGCGGTAATAAAGAATGGAAGATCACTCGTATCAGAAATTGCTAAACTCGAAACTGCATCACTTACCCTAATTCTAGCATTTACTGACGGTGTATTTGGAACTACCCAGCTATATGTAGCCGGTAAAGAACTAACCGAGTTTGTAATTGGTATCCAAACTCCGCCATTATTAGTTGAGTAATCAATTCGAACCGCAGTTACACTATTGCTCGCTTGCCAGGTTATATTTCTTGTTGTTCCCGAAAGATAGTTTTCACCACCATTAGGAAGAGTGACTATTACAGAACCAATTTTAAAGGCGCCATCACTCATATCATTTATTACAAGCGGATTAATCGCATCGCTGATTCTTATTCTTGCTTGAGTTGCCGAAAGATTTTGCCCAACAGCCCAATTGAATCTTGCTGAATCTGCCGGATAAGAAGCTGTGATTGTTGTCCAACTAACTCCATTATCAAGACTATACTCAAGACTAACATTTCCAACCTGACTACTTGTCCAGGTAATTAATCTATTCGAACCTGAATTAATAAACTCATTCCCATTAGGAGATAACAAAGTTATACTCGGAGAATAGATAGAGAATACACCACTCAAAGATTGTATTGAAATATCTGTATTATCTTGTATTCTAATTCTTGCATTACTTGTACTTACGTTTGAAGGGACTGTCCATGCATACTGACCGCTTGCAGGATTTACTGCATTAGCAATCAGAACCCATGTAGTTCCACCGTTTGTTGTATAATGCAAATTGATTGCCGTAACATCGCTGCTGTTATTCCATTTAACTTGATATGTTGAACCGCTTAGAACATTCTCTGCTGTAATCGGAGTTAATGAACGTAAATTTGAAATTGTAAACACAACATCATTTTGATCGGCAATAGTCGAATTAACTTGAGCATCAGAGACTTTAACAAAAACCTGATTTGAAATTGTAGTATCAATTAACCAGGAGAATGTCCCGGGACTCGCATTAACATTGGTTGCAATTGTTCTTTGGAATGTAACACCATTATCAATAGAGTAAGTTATATTTACTAACGAAACACTTGATGAAGCATTCCATGTTATGGTTTTTGTGCTTCCTGCCTGCCATCTTTCAGCACCATTTGGAGAAGTAACTATTACATTGCCAATTTTAAATACTGAACTACTTACGCCAAAGACTGTAGGATCAGTAGAATTACTAACTCTAATTAATCCACTTAAGGTTGATATATTTGAAGGAATTGCCCATATATATGGAGTACTTGCAACAGGAATATTATCATCAATTAAATTCCATGATGAACCGTTATTTGTGCTGAATTCAATTTTTACAAAATTAACTCCACCACCGGCACTCCATTGAATCTGTCGATTTGTTCCGGCTTGAATAATCTCACCACCATTAGGAGAAATAACTCTAAGCGAACTAATTGTAAAAGTTAAATCACTTACATCTATTATCTGCAGATTTGAAAATGCATCACTAACACGCACTAAAGCCGTACTTGAAGAAATTGAATCCGGTATAGTCCATGCATAAGGTGTACCGGAAGCGGGGACAGATAAACTAATAGGAATCCATGTGGTTCCGCTATTTGTTGAATAATCTAGTCTAACACTCGTAACATTTACAGAATTCGTCCATGTAATATTTTTAATAGACCCGGCTTGCCAAACTTCTCCACCGTTTGGTGCGGTTAATTGAACATTTCCAATTTTGAATTTCAATGAACTTGAATCAGAGATTGTAATTTTTGCAGCGTCTGCTATTTTTATCTTCATATCTGACGATGCAAGATTGGAAGGAATATTCCAATTGAAAGTCCCTGTCAATGCAGGTAGTGTAGTTATAATACTCCAATTCGCACCGTTATCAATTGAAAAATATAAATTGACATTGTTAATTACACTGCTTGTCCATGTAATATTTTTAGCTGTTCCCGCTTGCCAGAATTCCCCGCCAACCGGAGAAGTTAAAGCTAAACTACTAACAGTGAAATCTGCACTTTCAGTCGTCAATGTTGGAGTAGAAACACTCGTGATTTTTATTCTCATTTGATTAGTAGGAACAAATCCGCTAACATTCCAATTGAAAGTTCCGGTTGCAGCTGGAACTGAAGCAACTATTGTCTGCCAGCTAACACCGGCATCTCTACTAACTTCAATCTTTACATTTCCTACAACAGAATTACTTGTCCAGGTAATTGGAAAAGTTTTTCCAAACTGTATTTGTTCACCGCCAACAGGTGACGTTAAGATGAGATTTGAAATACTAAATGTATTATCACTTAAATCTTTTATAACAGCATTTGAGACATCACTTATTCTAATTCTTGCAGTAGTTGAGGAAATATTTATCGGAATACTCCAATTGAATGTTCCGGCTGCTGCAGGTGTTGATACAACTATATTATTCCAATTCGTGCCATCATTGGTAGTATATTCTAATTTTACATTTGTAACATTTCCACTCGACCAGGTTATTGCTCTTGTTGCACCCGCTTGAAGCTGCTCTCCACCGTTAGGTGAGAGAATTCGTAATTTGCTGATTTCGAAAACTTGACTTGAATCCGAAATTGTTGCATCGTTAACACTGCTTATTCTTACTTTCACCAAAGATGAAGCAAGACTTGTATCAATTGACCAATTATACTTTTGAGTTGATGCTAAAGTTGAAGCAATTAAAGTACTCCAGCTTGTTCCACCGTTTGTAGATAATTCCAACTTTAGATTGTCAATAAAAGAACTTGACCATGTAATAACAGTATCACTTCCCGCTTGGAAATGATCAGTCAATAAAGGTGTAATGAGTTTCAATCTTGCTAATGTAAAACTAACATCACTCGTATCGGTTAAGGTATTGTTATTAACATCTGTAATTCTAATTTTAACTGAATTACTTGCCGAATCAGCCGGAATTGTCCAAGCATAAGTCCCACCTGCAGCAGGCGTTGAAGCAACTATTTGATTCCATCCATTGCCTAATGAGTATTCAAGTTTGATATTCAAAGTGCTGGCACTATTATTCCATGTAATATTTTTTACGGTTCCCGTTTGCCATGTTTCACCGCCGTTTGGTGATGTAATTTGAAGCTGGGTTATTGTAAATAAAGGACTTGTACTGCTAATATTATCGGATAGTGCATCTTTAATTCTCACTCTAACCGTTGTTGATGAGACATTATTTGGAATCAGCCATTGATACGTTCCAAGTGCAGCATTTACTGAACTCACAATATTATTCCAATTCAACCCATCCGTACTATATTCAAGAACAACATTTGCTACACTGTTACTACTATTCCATGTAATGGTTTTTGTAGTTCCACCCTGGAATACTAAACCTGCTGTTGGAGAAGTAACTTGTAACCAACCAATCTTAAATGTCGAATTACTTCTCGACTTAATATTTGAATTACTTGCATCAGAAACTCTTATCAACGCCTGAGAAGTCGATAACAAATTGTTTGAGTTATCTCTAGTGTTCCAACTATATGAACCACCTGCGGCAGGAGTTGAATTTATAATAGTAACCCATGTTGAACCGTTATCGGTCGAATATTCTAACTTAACATTAGTGACTGCCGAACTCGCCCAGGTAATATTATTATTTGAACCGGACTGCCATACATCACCACCGTTTGGTGAAGTAAGACTAAGGTTGCTAATTGTAAATACACTTGTCGAACTATCGACAAGACCAAGATTTGTTTCTGCATCTGATATTCTTAATCGTCCGTTTGTTGTTGAACCGGCAGGTACTGTCCAGTTAAAAGATCCTAATGTTGCACTTGCTGAATTTGTTATAAGTTGATTAAAATTAACTCCATCGCTTGCATATTCAATTCGAACATTATCAAATCCTCTTGAAGTCCAGGTTATAGCTGTATCGCTATTAGCCTGAATTTGATTGCCCCCTTTAAGATTATTTAATGTTATTGTTCCGATAGTAAACGGATTTGGACTGCTAATTATAACTGTCGGGTCTGCAATATTTACAATTCTTACTCTTGCTCTGTTAGAAGCAGAATCGGGAATTAACCATGAATAAGTACCAGTATTCGCAGCAACTGAATTTACTATTTGATGCCAAACGGAACCATTATTTGTTGAATATTCTAATCGAACATTAGCTATTCCACTACTTGTCCATGTAATATTTTTTGTAGTTCCAATTCGCCATCCTTCCCCACCGATTGGAGAGGTAAGATTCATTGTAATAACATTGAAAGGAGCATCACTCGCATCTGTGGTTAGTTCATACGATGCATCATAAATTCTGATTATACCTGTATTAGTCGCTGATGCAGGGACTGTCCAATTAAATTCTCCGGTTGAGGCTGCTACAGATGCAACAAGCGTTTGAGGAGTTACACCGTCAGGTAAATAATCAATTTTAACGTTAGCTATTTGAGATGATGACCATCGAATCTTGTGTACATTTCCGGAGAAAAGATTTTCACCGCCGTTTGGAGAAAGCAATTGTAAACTAGAAATATTGTATGTGTTATCACTTACATCTTGAATTGACGAGTCCACCGTTGATGAAACTCTTACTCTTGCAAAATTTGTCGGAGTGTTTGGAACGGGATATATGTATTCTCCGGCTGAAGCAAGTTTACTTGAATCTAATTGAATCCAATTCGTACCATTATTTGTTGAGTATTCAATTTTAACATTTGTGACCGTATTAATACTGCTCCATCTGATTGTATCAATTTTTCCTGCCTGCAATTTTTCTCCACCGTTTGGAGAGAGTATTCTTAATGATCTAATTGTGAAAGATGCATCACTGGTATCAGCAATAAAATCGCGAGCTACATCGCTAATTCGTATTCTAACATTTGTACTTGGAAGATTATTGACTGTCCAGCTATAACTACCCGCTATTGCAGACGTTGAAGCTGTTATTACATGAGGGAATGTTTGACCATTATCAACACTTAATTCTATTCTCACATTTGCGATGGTAGGATGAGCCTGCCATTGAATTAATTGATTACTGTTAACAGAATAAATACCTCCTCCGTTAGGAGAAGTTAATTTCAATGAGCTTATTGTAAATCGTGAATTACTTTTATCAGCAATATTTGTTGAAGCAACATCGGAGATTCTAACTAAACCGTTAATTGTAAAATTATCGGGAACAACCCAATCATAACTTCCGGTATTCGCAGGAGTTGAAGCAATTATCGTTGACCAGTCGGTTCCATTATTAGTTGAATATTCAAGCTTCACATTATTAATGTTACTGCTTCTATCCCAGGTGATCGAATGAGTAAGACCAACTTGTAAAAACTCGCCCCCATTTGGAGATAATAATGTTAATCTTTTAATGGTAAAAGCTGTATTACTTATGTTGTTAATTGAAGGGAAATCTGCATCAGAGATTCTAAACTTTCCGGTTACAGTCGGATTATTAGATGCATTCCATGTGAATGATTGTGCCGCAGCCGAAGTTGATGGAGTAACTGTAATAGGCCACGTTCCACCGTTATCAGTTGATAATTCAATTCTAACATTTTGAATAACTGTTGTTGGATCCCAGCGAATAATATATGATGAATCCACTTGTAAAACAGATGGAACAATATCCTGAACTGAAATTTTATCAACTCGTAAATCACCGTTGTGGGTCGATGTGAAATCGGGATTCCCTTTTTCAACTATTCTAATTTTACCTTGATCTGTAATAATATTTGAAGGAATAATAATATTCCTTGTTCCTAAAGCTGCATTAATATTTGTATCTAAATCAGTCCAACTGCCGCCGCTATTTGCAGAAAATTGAATATTAATAGCTGTTATTCCGGAGCTATTCCACGTAACCGCCTGAGTTGAGCCGCTTATAAAACCAATTCTGCTAGCCGGAGATGTTAATGTTAAAGTTACAATAGTAAAATTGTGATCAGATTCATCAATCAATACTGCACTGAATGAATCCCTAATTCTTACTCTGGCGGTTCCATTTGCTGCTGATGGTGGGACAGTCCATGCGAATGAATTTTGTGCTGCATTAGTCGCTGCGGTGATAAGATTCCAACTTGTTCCGTTGTCAATTGAATATTCCAAACGGACTAATGAAACTGAACTTGAATTTGTCCATGTGATATTAACTTGCTGACTGCCCAACAATCGGATTCCGGTTGCATTCGGATAAGTCAGTGAAACTATTCCCACTCGAAAAACATTTTGACTGATTGCAATAATAGAATTATTATTCTGTGCAATGAGTCTTACTCTTCCTTGGGCTAATGATAAATTAGATGGTGTAGTCCACACATAACTAAGATCTGAAGCAGGAACAATGCCACCAGGGATTGGATCCCACGTACTGCCATTATCGCCTGAATACTCTATTGCAACATTTGTAATGTTTGAACTGGCTACCCAATTAATTGTAACATTCGACCCGGCAAGATAAACTTGATTTGCAAAATTAGTTGTTATTTCTAAACGAGATATTGAAAAAGATTGACTAATTCTGGTAATTGTTGTTCCGGTAGCCGCATCACTTACTCTAATCCGAACAAAATCTCCAGAGATGTTTGAAGGAATATTCCAGTTGAATGTATTTGTTCCCAAATGAGATGATGGAGTCGAGGCAATAATTGAATTCCATGTTACACCATTATCCAACGAATAATCTAATCTTGCAGTTGTTATTCCCTGAGTCGATGTCCAGTCTATTGGAAGTGAACTTCCTGCTTGATAATTACCGCCAATCGGCGAAGTAATAATAACATTACCAATTGAAAATGGAGCATCACTTATATCCAATACTGAAGCGTCTGTCAGGCTGATTAGTCTGATTCTCGCTGTTGAAGTTGGATTATTAGGAACAGTAAAACTATATGAAAGTTGATTAGCAGGTATGCTGTCTTTCAGAACAATTGGCCATGTTAACCCATTATCGGTTGATAAATCTATTCTAATATTTGAGGTGAGATTAGTTGACCAAGTAATTTGTCTGATTGAATCTATTTGCAAACCTTCACCACCGTTTGGTGAGGTTACTGATAATGCAGATATAGTAAAAACATTATCACTCACGCTCATCACGGAAGATGATGAAGCATCAGATACTCTAACTAATGCTTGTGCTGTTGGAGCCGATGCAACAGTCCATGCATAAGAACCACTCGAAGCATTTGTTGAATCAGTAATTGTAAACCAATTTGCACCATTATTTGTACTATATTCTAATTTAACTTTATTGATGTTGCTGCTTTGCCATGTAATGGAACGATTACTTCCGCCAAACCAATTTTCTCCTCCAATAGGAGAAGTAATCTGCAATGACACAATAGAAAACCGGGCACTTGTACCGACAAATGATGGATTAGTTATATCTGTTAATCTAACAAAGGCTTGTGAAGTTGTTGTTGTGTTTGGAACAAACCAATTATAAGTACCGGCAGAAGCAGGTGTGCTGCTACTTATCAACTGCCAGGTTAACCCGTTATTTGTTGAGAATTCAATTTTGACAGTATCAATGGTGTTACTTGCAATCCAATTTATCGATCTAAATGTACCAATTTGAAATTTTTCACTTAGCGTTGGAGAAGTTACTTCCAATCTTTTAATTGTAAAAACATTATCACTTGAATCACCAACAACTGGATCTGAAATATCATAAATTCTAATTTTAGCGAGGGTTGAAGAAAGAGTTGATGGAATTGTCCAAATTAGATTACCTTCATTTGCAGCAATGCTGTTTCTTACAACATTCCAGGAGGCTCCATTATTAACAGTATATTCTACTCTTACAAATTCAACTTCATTACTATTCCATGAAATTAATTTTTGAGAACCGGCTTGCCAAAGTTCACCGCCGTTGGGAGAAATCACGGTTAATATTTTAGCTAATGAAGCCGCCGAATTATTCAAACCATTAGCCGGGTGTGTAACAGTATTCTTTTCCGCATAAACAGAATTAATGAATAAGAATGACATTACACATAATAAGAAGTAAAATCTTTTCATCACTTAAATAAACTCCTTTTCACGAAAAATTTTCATCTCTAGTACGTGAAAACATCTGAATTTAGTGTATAAAATTAGTGTGATCATCAATAGTTTATTCTGATAATCGGTGAAAATACTATATATATTGGAGTCCTATAGAACGGTAATGCTTTAGCAGTAAATCGGTACGCTGAAAAGAATCTGAAATCTAAACCGATTGTACTACTAATCATAAAATTTGCGCGAGTCCCTATATAACCATTATTTTCCGTTAGGTTATAAGTCATTAAAAAAGAAATATCATGGTTAAGCAATCCGCCATTATGCTGAAGTGTTGCTTCTGCCATTATTTGGTTTTTATATTTTCCTTTCGTACTCGACTCCAAATCAACAAGTTTATTTATATCAGGATCTAAGAGAAAATGATTTATATCGTAAGTCGAAAATCCTAAGCCTGCACCTAACAATCCTAAATCCATAATCTTTAACAAATTTTTATACTTGGCGGATATGATGAAATAGTTTCGAGTTGAGTAAAATTGTGATTTATATCTAATGGAATAATCACTTGCCTTTAGCTGAGAAAGTGTTAATGATCCTTCTATATTAATATCAATATCCGTTAATTGAGAATAGAGCATGTTGAGAGGGTTTCCCGTAACCTTAAAATAAATATTCGAACCTGAATGAAATAATCTTCTACCAACGTCGTCAATATCATTTTCAATGAAAGGTTGTTTTTTAGTCGGTAAACCAAATCCAACATTTAGTGTGTAAGAACTATGCGGTGAATTATTAACAAGATAATCAATAAAATTGGCTTTAACTCCGGCAACATAGTAAGGCATGTACCAACCAGGGACGATGTAGTCATTTCCCCACTTACCAAAAAATGATACTAAATACTTATTCTTCTCATTGGTGGTTGTAGACCAAAACATAACTTCAGGCTCTACAATATTCATCTTGATATCGAAATTGTAAGCTATTTTATTATCATAGTAAGATTTGGTAAGATTATTAAATGCATAAAACTGCTCTTTAATATCGTCATAAACTACATCCCCAAGAACTTCCTTTATAAAAATGTAATCTTTTATCGGATCAAAAAAGTAATCTACACTATCAATAGTTTTACCCGTACCGAAATTTGATTCTGTAAAAAAACGTAGCTCTTCTATCTCTTCATCGTAATAACGTTTTCTTAACTCAACAAAAACATCACCGCTGTAAATATCTTTTGCTTTTTGTTCGAGAAGTTTCAACCCGGGTTTTTTACCGTTAATTGTTAACGCATTCTTAACAACAAATCGGTTAAAAATTTCTCTTATAAATACCGGATCTGTAATAACCCAAATTTTCTTTAGATCATTAAAAGCGGTTGTATTATACTCAAGGTTTCTGTATATCATATCAAGGCGGTTAACTTTGTATAACGAATCCTCACTTTGAGCAAATGTTATCAATGAACTTAAAGAAAAAAGTAGTAATAAAATTTTCATCAATTAATCTCCGTTTGCACTTTAAAATCCATAACGGTATCTAACTTGAAGCAGAGTTGCAGCTCCTTCACTTTCCCATTCATGCGGTTGTCTGAACAAAGGCGATGAAACATAATTAAAATCAAATCTAAATATGTGTCCGCCAGACAACTGTAAAAATTTAAACCACGCACCTAAATTGACTTTGCCGTCATATAATTTAAAATAGGCGGCAAAGAATTCATCATTCGGAACAAAATTAAAGTATAATGTTGCAAATGGGAGCAGCTGATTATATACCATCGCAGTTTGAGTACCTTTATGATAAACTGCTTTTACAACATCATATTTAGATATTCCTAAATCGAGTCTGAATCTAATTGTCATATCTTCACTCGTGTTCCAATAAAATGACATACTGGATTCAAGTTGAGTAAAACTGAAAAATGATCTGGATGAATCAGCCGGTCCAATTTTGACATAAGGATTTGTTACATCTTTACTTCCGGAAGCAACATATAAGTTTATGAAAGGAAGTCCGAAAGCTCTGGTAAGATTAATATCAAAAATAAAACCCGAACCCAAATGAAGTCGTGGTTCTGCAGATAAAAATGGAAGTGCTTTTGCCAGACCATTTGTATTCAACCGCATTCTTCCCATTAACTTACCATCTATCTGAAAATCATTTTGATGATCAACTGTTTTGCCGGAAATACCAATTCTAGCTCTTACTCCAAGTGCACCGGTCATCGATTCAAACGGAAGAGTGTTAGTTGCTTTATTCCCAAAATTCAATTCCGCACTAATATCTCCGAACGGAAAAGCCATTGCTTTATGATTAAACGTGGCGTGTGAAAAACTTGCATCAATTTTATAATCAGCGGATGAAGTTTCCTGAGTACGTCTTCTTGATGAGGTTGTAGATGTTTTTTGATCTCTCGGATATGTATGTATGCTATTAGCCCTTTGAAAATTTAGGAAGTCCTGATTATTCTTCCCTGAAATACCTTTACTTTTTTTAATTTGTTCATCAACATTAATTTTGAGTAAAGGTTTTTTTGCTTGAGGGTCATTTTTAAGGATTCCATCAACAAAAGTTAAAAGCCTGTCATAAATTTCAGGTTCCGAAAAATAGATTTCTTGTAAATCCTTAAAACCGACAACCATCGTCTCAACAATTTGATTATCTTCACTCGTACTGCTTGTAATAAATTCAGTTGATGCTGCGGCTTTATTCTCCACTTCCTGAATATAGAGAATTATCATCGAATCAATTTCAACACCTTCAACGAGAACTACAAAGTTGTAATCAATAAACTCTGATACTTTAAAGTTATATGGTTTTTTACCGTCCGTTAATGGAATATTGCTGAGAGCAGCTAAATCTTTTTGTTCCGGTTTAAAGTTGACAGCATGAATATTGAGGTAAGTGTTATCTTTTTTTAACTTACTTTCAATTTTGTAGTAGATGTTATCAAGGTTTTGCCCGAATAGAGAAGACGATAAATAGACCAAAATGAGAATACAAAATCTCTTCATGGATTTTCACTTACTTCATTTTATGAATGAAATATAAAAAAGCTATTCTCTAAAAGTGGTAATCTAATATCCGATATCTAAAGAATAGCTTTTGAATAATTTAATATTAATAATTTATTCGAAGAACAGGTGAGAATACTATATAACTCTCCTCACGCCAAACAGGGAACTTACTAAGATCAGAATTATATGCCGAATAAAAACGAACATCAAAACCGAAAGTATCGCTCAACATCACTTTAGTCTTTAATCCATAATAACCAAAGCCTTCAACACTATGTCCAAATACAAAATTAATACTGTGTTGAATTAATCCACCTGTTCTTACAACTCCTACATCAACATAACCGAAGTGTGTAAAACGATCAAATGTATCTTTCTTCGGATCTAAATCAACTGTTTTCTTTTGTCCGGGAGTATATCTGAATCTATTAATATCGTGACTAGCAACGCCAACAGCGGCTTCAAAATTACCAAAATCAAACATGTTAAATAGATTACGCCATCTACCTTCAATGTTCCAGTAGTTTCTGAGTGTATAAAAATCAGTGGCAACTTTTAAACCGTATGCTGAAGCATCCATTTCCTGCATTGAAAATTGTCCTTGAAGATTTAGTTCAAGATCTTCTAATTCCTCCCAAACATATTTTAAGGGATCACCTGTTATACTAAAGTAAATATTTTGCCCTGAATTATATAATTTTTGCTTTGCAGTGACCGGCTTGTATACTTGCCCTGAAGGCGAGCCAATTCCAAGTCTAACTTTGTAAGTAAAATTTCTAGGATTATTACTTAAAGATTGAAAATAGGTTATTCCGAAACCAAAGACATAATTTGGTAAATTCCAACCGGGGACGAATATGTTATCATTCCCCCATTTACCGAAAGCACTTAATAGATATTTATTACGATAATTTGAAGTAGTAGACCAGAACATAATTTCAGGTTCCATAATATTCAAATTAACATCAAAGAAGTAACCTGTTTTCACATCATAATCTTCTTTTGTAAGAACATTTAAAGCGTATGTTTGTTCTTTTATACGTTCATATAATTTATTGCCCAAAATTTCATTAAGATAATATGGATCAACAATTGGATCGAATAATAATTTTGGTTCTTTTTTATCAATTTCATTTTCGGGAAGAAAAGCAAAGAACTCAACTTCATCATCATAATATCGCTGCCTTAGATCAATTAACAATCTGCCTTCGTAAATATCTTCGGCAAGTTGTTTAATTTCTTCAATCGTGACTTTACGATAATTTCTTCTGAGAGCATTGTTAACCACAAAACGGTTAAAAATTTCTCTAATAAATATTGGATCGGTAATAATCCATTTACGCTTTAGATCGTCAAAAGCGATTGTGTTATATTCTAAATTGCTATAGATATTATTCAATTCTTTAATTACATCATCAATTGGTTCAGCGGGTTCAACCTCTTGAGCATAAACCGAAAAACTTGTAACTAAAATGAATATCAGAAAAAGTAATTTTAATTTCATAATGTTTACTCTCTTTAAACTTTATTACATGCCCATTCTATATCGAATTTGTAAAATGACTCCGCCGTCATTCTCCCAGTCGTTTTTCTTCCTGGCAAAAGCAGGTGTTAGATACATTCCTTCAAATCTGAAAGAGTGCAAACCATTTCCAAATTCTGCTAACTTTATCCATGCTTGAGCAAAAACTCTACTGTCGTATATTCTTGCCTTTGCATATAAAAGATCACTGTTTGCTGGAGAAAAATTAAAATGTAAAGCTAAGACAGGAGATATTTTATCATATTTAAGTTCCTTAGAACCACTAAATGTTCCATTTGCTCTGTAATAGCTCTTCCATATATCGTGGTATCCTGCTCCAACATCCATTCTGAATTTTGTTGTTCGTTTGTCTGATGTATTCCAATAAAAAGAAAACGACATTTCTCCTTGACTAAAGGTAGAATAGGCGTACTGTGCGGCTGCAGGTCCAAGCTTAATAAACGGCTTCGTAAAATAAACACCACCGGTTGCAAAATATAGATTTAAAAACGGCATCTGAAATGGGCGGGTGAAACTTAAATCAGCACCGGCAGCAGTACCGACATTCAAACGAGGTTTTTCAGCTTGAAGGAATGGTAGATTTTCACTCAATTTTCTCGCATCATATCTCATTCTACCTAAAAATCTGGCATCAACCATAAGTGCTTTATTTAAATCAGATTTACTTTCAGAAAGTGAAATTAAAGTTCTAAAACCGGCTGTGAATGACATAGCTTGATATGGTAATAAATTTTGAGAACGGTCAAGGAATCCAAATTCAACTCCACCAATTGCTCCACCGAATTTCATTATTTCGTGAGATAATGAAACATGAGAAAAACTTGCATCAATTCGGAAATCAGATTTTGCGGCAGCATCGGCACCTCTTCTACCGGCAGTTTTTTTCTCCTCTTTCATGTACCAATGGAAATTATTCATTCTATTAAAAGCTAAAAAATCAGCATTATCTCTCGATACGATACCGATACTCGTTTTAATTTCATTATCGACATTTATTCCAAGCAATGTTTGTGGAGGGTCTTCGTTTAGTTTTCTGTAATTTCTATAAATTTGATAGAGTGCAGCATAAATTTCAGGAAATTCATTTTTTACATAATAAATATCTTTGAAACTAAGTACACGGGTTATTTCTTCCCTCGGACCATCAACTGCATCACCGATAAAAGATTCACCACCGGCAGCTAAACTTCTTCGCTCCTCAATGAACATAAGCATTGTAGAATCAACTCCAACGCCTTCGAGCATTAATACCAAACGGTAGGTAATGTTTTCTGCATCCTTAAATTTGTAAGGATCTCTTTCGTTAGTTCTTGGAATTTCTTCAACCGGAAAGTCTTTTAATTCAGATGCAAGAAAATCAATGTAATTCAAGTTCAAATAACTCTTATCACGAGAAAGCTTTAAATCAATTTTGTGAAAAATGTCATCAAGACTTTGAGAGGAAAGAAATTCTGAACCTAAAAGAAATATGATTAAAACGTAAAATCTATACATAGCATATTCGCTTAATATATGAATAATTAATTATTAAAATTAAAACTACTTCATTATCGTTGCACGATAAACATCCCTTATTCTTTCACCAAATTGGGATGTAAATATAACTGTTATTTTGGCGTCTAATTGACCACAATCTTCAATTTGATCAAGTACATCTTGATTAAAATCAAATCCAATAGTTTGGAATGAGCCATTTGGGAAATCGCGGACATTTGTAACTAAATTTTGCGGCTCTGTTTCTAAACGTAACCCACTCATTCTCGGTGTTGCAACAACAAATTGTCCCCTCTCGGGAACACCAAAATAAAGATAGAGAAATTGTCTGTCGAATGAGTTATAAGCACTTAATAACCATTCAGTATTATCTTCTTTTTTCGGATCAACTGACCGCCATGCGCTGAACTTTGTGATCTCCAATTTTTTAATTTCAAAAGTCCATGAGGAAGATTGAACAGCTTGTGATTTTGGTTCAATAAACTCATAAGGTTTACCATTATAAAATCCATTAAGAGTTAATTTTTTGCCCACATTTTGAGGGTCGGCAAGAATTTCATCAAATCTTACTAATGAACCTTCTCCAGATGCAAGAACAGAACCACTTGTCTCTACAACTTTATATGAATATTTAGTTGGATCAGAATATTCTAAAGTAGCAAAACTGAAAGTTTCTTTTTCATTAATAAAGTAACTTTCACGCAAAAATCTTGTTGATGCAAAATGGGGATGTGTTACAATAACTTGGTAAAATGCCTCTCTCGAGCTTGATCCTGTTTCCCCAACAACTTTAAATGATACTTTTATGTAAAAAGTACCTGCTGATTCAATCGATTCATTAATGATAAACTGAATAGTAGCTCCTCGTCCACCGCCTGCAGAAACACGTTTTGCAAATTCTTCTTTACTTGGAACCTGAACAATACTCTCATCTCTACAATCACGTATTTTTTGCATACTTTCATTCAGCAGTTCAGCACTGAATTCAACACTTCTTGCATTTGTTAAAACTAAACCACCTTTAGCGGGAATAGAAAACTCCTGAAGAGAAGCGACTCTGATTGTATCTAAAACGCCTGATGATCCTTGCGCAAATATAGATGTCGCGATTATAAGAAATAAAAATAATTTCTGTATCATACTAAACTCGTCTTATAATTAACAAATAAAAAGAGGGGGAAATATCCCCCCAAATTTACAACCTAAAATAGAAATTCAACACCCTGCTTTTTAACTCCACCTTGTCGCTTAGCAACAATTTGAAATGCTTCTTTGGGGCTAGTTGATACTTTCTGTTCTCCAACTCTTTTAGCTAAATCAGCTAATAAAAAATCGGGTAGATAACTCGGTAATTTACGTTCTACCTTACAATATGCACGGAAGCTATACTCCCCTTCAGAAGATAACTTAGCCAGAAATTGAGCATTCCCATCATCGGTTTTTATTAATTTATAAACACCGTTTCCGTTCTTTGAGGTCACTCCTCCGGAAGGCCAATCAGAAGGCGTTTTTGAACCTGGAGCTACATCAACGTAAAACTCGACTTCTTTTTTCTCCTCATCTGAAACTAAACCGACAGGAGTCATAACTACAATTGCACCGCCGTTTTCTTTTGCACCAACATCGTAATCAGTCCGTCTATTAGGGATAGCCAATAATACCGGACGTTTATATGAATCAGCTAAACTGTTCAACATTTTGTCTCGCACTGAATGTTCTTTTTCTTCAAGCTCATCTCGTTCAGTAATAACGATAAGAAGCTCAGTAATAAGAACAACATAAAGCACGAAATAAACCATATTTTTTTTCATAGTTTTTTCCCTTTATGTTATTTCTTTATGCTTTAATGCTTTGTTTAATCTCTGTCAAAGCTTGAATATATTCTTTTTTAATGTTAACAATATTCTGTGTTAAAGCACCAATTTTAGTTACGAAACCTTCAACATTTTTTATTTCTTGTTCAGCTACACCTTTGAGGGTATCTGCTTTAAAATGCTGATTCATCTCTCCCAAAGTTTGGGCATACTGTTTTGACATTGCACCCATCTGAAGACCTAATTTTCCCATTCTATCTATGTAAGCGTCTACAGCACGAATTTCTTCTTCTGCAACATGACGGAACTGAGATAATTCTTGTTTAAGAGAAGATAGATCTAATTTTCCACCTTCACTCGAAACAGGTGCGTGAGCAGCAGGAGCATGTCCATGACTCTCCTCTGGAGTAAAGAATGTTACAATTGATAAAATAAGTAGTAAAAAGAATTCAAGAAATAGAGCCATCATAACAAAATTTACATCTACTTTATTATCGGCTTCATTGATAAGGAAACCTGGGACAATTGGGATGTTTCCCGCTACGGAACCAAGACCTCTTAAACCTACAATAATAATAAGAATAGCCGCTCCAACGTAAACGACACCTTGCACGTTATTGGAGTAATTGGGTATAACTGTATATACCATCCATTTACCGAAACCTGTTTTCGGATTATTCGGACCCGAGTTTTGATTTTGTGCTGACACTGTAATTCTCCTATTTTGTGAAAATATGTTTTACCCACTTTTATAAAAATCTTAAATTACGAACTGACGTTTAGATAATTCACGACAATTCAAAATTCAGATACCACATTAAACGAATTTTTCGCTATGCTCTCTAACTTATAACTCTTTTATTATTAAAATAAATATTTTTGTTTCTTGCCAAACCAAATTAGGTGATTTTTTTTTTCATTGTCAATAAAAAAACTTATAGAACTGATTACTAATATAAAAATTTTCTTCGATTTAATTACTTTGTTGGTCAAACCATGTGAAAAATAATTTTAGTGCTTCTCTCCTTCTTTGAGAAACATAGTAAAAATTTATACCACGGGGAGTAACCTCCCAAAACTCTTCTTGAGTTGTATTAAAAATAATATCTTTTATTTTCTGAATGCGATTAGCCGGTTCAACTTTAACATCGTCAAAAATTCTTCTTGCTAATTCTATTTCATTATGAATTAGATAGAATCCTGCTAGTTTAACTTGAGCAATGCGTACACCTATCAAAGATAATTCCTTTGTGCTTTTGTTAGGATCATTGCTTTCTTCAATGGGTTCATCTAAAGTTAAGAATAGTTCTAGAAGGACTTTTCTATTAGGAGCATTTTTTTCATATGCTACTTCGTTTAATCTGCAGAGATCATGAGCCGCTGTTTCTAAAATAAAAAGAACTTGATTTTTATTAGCTTCCTGACCATAGTACTTGAAATAAAATTCTAATTTTTCAACTTCTTCAGGTTGACTACTAATGAGTTCTTCAGCAACTATGCGATAATGCTCTAAGGTATTAAAAGCAGATCGTGGATCTTTTCCTCTAATCGCAATTCTCAAATAAGAATTAAAATATTGAAAAGCACAGTATAGCGCCCCTTTATCACCTTGTCTAATTGCAGCGATGGCAATCAATTCTGAGTTCAACAATACACCCGATGCAACATCCCGAAGTGTTAGTCTTGAGTTATTAAAAACTAATTCATATAAACCAAAGACCTTTCTTTCAACAAGAACTTTGTTCTCTTCAATCCTATCCATAACATAAGATGAATAACTTGAGAAATCAGGATCAAAGTATTCTAACCCTGATAATTTAAACCACTCTTCCGGTAATTTCCTTTTAAAATTTAGATACTCTACAACTATTTCTCTCAAAATACTTATACATTGAAGCGTTACCGCTCTATCCCCTTGATATACTGAATTAAGAGCTATATCTCCAATAAAATTAATTTGATTATTTATTTCATCACGTACTTTTAAGGAATATTCGATTTTACCACTGCTTAAATCGTTTAATGATTTAACAACTTTTCTCTTTACATATCCTAAAAAATTTGTTGGTCTCAGAAAATTAAAAACATAATTAAAGTGAGGTATTACTATAAGTAGACTAACAATAATCAATGTTAATGTGAAAAAGATACTAAAGCGTGTGGGGAATGTTTCTGATAGTGTATTACTTACTAAAATTGCGTTTACCGCCGTAACAACAAAAATTCCGATTACAATAAAATTCACTTTATTTTCGACAGTTAAGTCCATAATCTTTGAGGAATATTTATTAGCTGCCAATTGAACGATAATCGCGATAACTGTTATTTCAATTCCAAGGACTCCGGTAACCACTTCTCCCATTGCTCCAAGAGTATTAGCAAGTATATCAAGGTTATTGAATAGCTCACCAAATAAGTTTATCTGATATTCAAATAGTAAATAATCTATCCCTCTCATAAACCCATATATTGAAAAACTTATTGTGAAGAGTATTAACAACGGTTTCAACCATGGGACTTTTTTTTCTTGTAAGACTTCTAGGTTTTTTATTTCGCCAGTATTCATTCTAAGTAATTGTATTTATTGTTGATCAATAGATAACGAACTTCCCCATCATATTCAAGTAGTATGATATTAATTTTCAATAACCTTTTTAACAAAAAAAACCCGAACCATTATTAAGTGGTTCGGGTTAAATGAAATAGTTAATCAGTTAAGGATAAGATTACTTTATGAACAACATCTTCTTTGTATCTGTAAATGTGTTGTTAGAACTTGTTGCTCTCAACTGATAAATGTAAGTTCCGCTGGTAAGCTGTTTACCGTCGAAGTCTACTCTGTAATATCCGGCGTCTTTTGTCCCTTGTTCTATCATTCCGATATATTCTCCCAATGCACTGTAGATTCTTATCGTTACTTCTGATTTCTCTGGTAATGAATAACTTATCACTGTACTTGGATTGAACGGATTCGGATAGTTTTGGTAAAGTGCATATTCTCTCGGATTAGTTACATCTACTTCGATTTCTCTGCTGTAGTTCGTCTTTCCGTCAAAGTCGGTCTGGATTAATCTGTATGAATACTTCCCTACTTCTAATCCTTTTTCTCTGAAACTATAGTTTTGTTTCTCTGCTGTGTTTCCTTTTCCTTCTACAAATCCAGCCTCTGTCCAGTTTACACTTCCGGTTTTCTTCTTCTCTACCTTGAAGCCCATGTTGTTTGTTTCACTTGATGTTTCCCATTTCAACATTACTTCATCTCTTACTACATCTGCCGTAAAGGTTGTCATCTCTACCGGTATTGGTTCTAAGTACATGCTTACCGGTACGACTACTGTTGGTGTAGTTGGGTCATTACTTGTTACTTTTACGTCCATTGAGTAATTACCTCCGGGGAAGTCTTCTGTATTGAAGGTTAGTTCTACTAAGGCTGTATTCCCATTATAGAGTTGTCCATTCATATTTGTTCCGCTTAACCAATCAGGCTCTGCTGCAAACTTTAGAGCTAAGTTGTTCTTTACGTAGTTTCCATCTTTTACTACTTGTAAGCCAACTGTGCCGGTTGAGTTCTCTATGCCCACTGTTGCCGAGTTCAAAGTTCCGGTCATGTTGTTGTAATAGATAAGTATCTTTCCGCCTGAATAGAGTACGATTTGGAAGGTTAATGAACCGGTTCCACTATATTTCTGCCAGTTGGTATACTGTATTATAAATCGGTTTCCGTCTTGTTTATAATGGACTGTTCCCTGTGTTCTTCCGTCTAAGTCATCCCAGAATGGACAGATTAGATTATTCGGTACGGCTGCTGTTGGTATAGCTACATTTGAGTACCAGGTTGCTGTTACCGGATTAAATGTCATAAATCCGTTTGTACTTACGTAAACAGTGCTATACAAGTTTCCGTAAAACTTAAAGCTAAATCCTAAGTCCAATTGTACATGTCCGTCATCTAAAGCAGCAGAGGTGCCCGATGCTGTCCAGTTTGTTACTGCTGTTCCGGTTGTGGCGATGTCTTCCCATACATATACAGGTCCATTAGGTTCATCACTGTCTATCCACTTATAACCGAATGCATCAGGTCCGCCAAAACCTTCGATGCTTTGTCCGTATGATGGTTTCGGATCTGATTTATCCATTCTTGTATCATCTTCTTCTGTGCTTATACTGAAAGGGATGATCTTTGCTTCTACTGACTTACCCGGGAATGTGTTGTTCAACAACTCTACCCTATAGTCAAGTGTTGATGCATTTACGGATAGATTTGATATTCTAATTGTATCTACTATAACTGTAGCTGTAGTAAGTGTGTGGAATATCGCTGCCGGTGTTACTGATAGTAACGGTGCACTTAAGGTAGTAGCAGAAACTTGATTAGATAATGGAGATGAATTCCCCCAAAAATCTTTTGACTTAATAGAAAAATAATAATTAGTACTTGTTGTTAAATTAGAAACCATTAAACTTGCAGGGGTACCTGCGACACCGGGTTCACCAGGGAATGTCAACTGATCTGCATTATTAAATGATGTAGTATCAATTATAGGTGATGTTGAATAACGAATATCATAAGTTCTAACGCCACCAAAGGATGAATCTGAAGGTGTAGTCCACTCAAGTTTCAAACTGCTTGAAGTAACATTCGTAACTGCAAGATCAGCGATGGCAGTTGGAGGTATAGAATCGGCACCGTTCAAAAACTGAAATGCTGCCATAACATCTATTAACCCCTTTCCATAATTATTATCCTCACCAACTTCACCCAAATCCCTTGCTGTTTCATATAAAGCAATTAAAACTTCTTTTCCTGTTTTTTCTGGAAAAGCCTGTTTCAACAATGCAACTGAGCCAGCAATATGAGGCGATGCCATTGAGGTTCCAGATAAAGTTGCGTAACCTGTTGCAGAACCTGATGAACGAACGTTTTCACCCGGTGCAGAAGCTTCAGGTTTAATTAAAAGGGAACCTGTTCCTCCACAAGTCGAAGGACCTCTTGATGAAAAACTTGAAATAGGATTGGTACTTCCACTAAGGAATAAAGCTCCATTTATTGCTGCTGTTGCAAAAACGTTTACTGTATTTGTATTTATATTCTTAGGCATCGTTACAGTTGATGTACCGGGTCCATCATTCCCCGCAGAGAATACAACCGCAATACCTGCAACTTCAAGCGCATTAAAAATGGTGACATACTGTCCGGCACACTGGTTTACGGTAGATGGATCGAACCAGCTGTTATTTATTGCATCGGGCATATCAGTAATTGTTGCTGGATTCCCGTCAGGGTTCATTGCCCATTGATAAGCAACCATATGATTTGAAGTAGAATTTCCTGCGCAAATTGTTTTTGCTGCAATCCATTCTGCTCCAATAGCAACACCTATTGTATCACCTGTAGTTGGTGATATACCCACCATGGTTCCCATGGTATGTGTTCCATGACTATTACTATTACAATCAGATGGAGTTAATGAACCTGCCCCCGGATCAAGCCATGCATGCGCAGCGGGTGATGTATTACCTCTCCATTTATGGTTAAGTGCTGGATGATTTGGCTGTACTCCGGTATCTTCACCCATAACTAAACGACCCTGACCAGTAATTCCTAATTGCCATAGTTTGTCGGCATTGATAATTTTAAGTCCGGGTTCAACTGATTCAATCCCACTTACAGCGTCAACTTCAACTACTTGATAATGATCGAGGAAAGTCTGTGCATCCAGATCAATTTCCTCAACATCTATTCGTGCTGCCAAATTGTATATCGTCGATTTCTTAGCTTCAACAATTATAGCGTTAACTATCCACAACGGTTTGTAAGTAAAAATTTCACTTGCTTCGTATTTTTGTTGAATAAAATCTAATATTTGCCCCTGTGTGCTTTGAGCTTTTTGCTGTAAAGCTGTAATTACCTTATAAGCTCTCTCATTCATAGTAACTTTTTCTGAATACAATTGTTCATCTAAGGAAATGAGATCTACTTGATCTCTCATATAAACAATTGTTTTTATAAATTCACTTTCTGAAGTATTTAAAAGTGCACTTTGAAGGCGCGGGCTTATTACTGCCTGCCCCATAGTTGCGATGTTAGTAATTATTACTAACACAAAAAATAGAAGAACTTTTTTCACGTTTTCTCCTTGTTAATGATTACGGTTTATGATTTGTCACTCAATCTAAAAAAGATTTATGTGATTTTCAAAGAATTTTTATCTGAATTTGGAAAAAATATTTTTAATTATATGTAAAAAGTTTTAGTTTTGCATAACAAATTTTTACAACCTTTAAATCTATACTGTGAGATAGGTAAGGAAACATACATGATATTTAAGTCTATAAATATAATAGAGAGGACCTCAGCGGCTTTTTGCCAATGAGGATTTTTTATTTATGAAAATCAAAGCAAAAATAATAGATGAAATCGGGATGAATAGAATCATCACTCGAATTTCTCACGAAATCATTGAACGGAATAAAGGTTCAAAAAATATTGTTTTATTAGGCATGAGAACACGAGGTGAATTTTTAGCTAAGAGAATTCAACAGAAAATTGTTGAACTTGAAAAGCAGGAACTTCCGCTTGGCATTTTGGATGTAACTTTATACAGAGACGATTTTAGAAAAAGATTAAAACAGCCTGAAGTTTCTGTTTCTGATATTCGTTTCGATATGAACGATAAAGATGTCATTCTTATTGATGATGTTCTTTACACAGGAAGGACTGTCAGATCAGCTTTAAGTGCTTTGATGGAGTTTGGTCGACCGCAAACTATTCAACTTTTTGTTCTTGTTGATAGAGGACATAGGGAGCTTCCAATAAGTGCTGATTACATCGGAAAAAATATTCCTACTTCAATAAATGAAGAAGTCAGAGTAAAAATGGTTGAAGTAGATGGTGAAGATGCAGTGTACTTAGTCGATATCAGTGACGATAATAATTAATTAGAAAGGTTAAAATGTCATTATCAAGTAGACATTTGTTAGGAATGCAAGGAGTTTCAAGAAATGATATTCAACTCATTCTTGATACAGCAATTACATTCAAAGAGGTTCTCGAAAGACCAATTAAGCGAGTTCCGACTTTACAGGGTAAAACAGTCGTTAATCTTTTCTACGAAAATTCTACCAGAACAAGAATTTCTTTCGAGTTAGCTGAGAAACGTTTATCAGCCGATGCTGTTAATTTTTCAGTCTCAACGAGCAGTGTTTCTAAAGGAGAAAGTTTTAAAGATACTATTAAAAATATTGAAGCAATGAAAGTTGATATGATAGTTGTCCGTCATGCAGCCGCAGGAGTACCACACTATCTGACTCAAATTTCCGACTCAAATGTTATTAATGCTGGCGATGGCATTCATGAACACCCTACCCAAGCACTTTTAGATATGTATTCAATCAGAGAACGACTAGGAAAGCTTGATGGTGTGAAAGTTTGTATTGTTGGAGATATAGCTCACAGTCGGGTGGCTTTATCCAACATCTTCGGACTTAAAACAATGGGAGCAGATGTTTCGGTTTGCGGTCCCTCTACGATGATACCGAAGCAAATGGACGAACTTGGCGTGAAGGTTATCCATAATATTGATGAAGCGATTCAGGAAAATGATGTACTCAATGTATTAAGAATTCAATTAGAACGAAAAGCTCGCGAATACTTCCCCTCAATAAGAGAGTATCATAAATATTTCGGAATAACTGAAGATCGTTTAGCTAAGAACGGTAAAGATATTGTAATATTGCATCCGGGTCCGATAAATCGTGGGGTGGAAATTTCATCAGAAGTTGCTGATGGACCATCCCAAATTATATTGAACCAGGTGACCAATGGAGTGGCTGTAAGAATGGCAGTGTTGTATTTATTAGGAACCCAGAATTAAGGATTTAATAAAATGAAAATCGCATTAAAAAATGTAATTCTTTTTAATCCGGATCAAAAACTGAATAAAAAGAGTAACCTACTCATCACAGATGGAATAATTAGTAAAATTGGCAGTCTAAACTCTGAAGATTTGAAAAATTGTCAAGTCTTCGAGTTTAATGATAAGTATTGCGTACCAGGTTTATTTGATATGCATGTACACCTTCGTGAACCTGGACGAGAAGATGAAGAAACAGTTGTAACAGGTTGTAATGCAGCAGCAAAAGGTGGGTTTACAGGAATTGCTTGTATGCCAAATACCGAACCTGCTATTGACTCAGCAGAAATAGTTTCGTTTATAAAACAAAAAGCAAAAGATCATTTGGTTGATGTTTATCCTGTAGCGGCTGCTACAATGGGGAGAAAAGGTGAGACTCTTTCACCAATGTCTGAACTTGTTGAAGCTGGTGCAGTTGCTTTTACTGATGACGGTGTGGCAATAAAAACTGCAAGAATTCTTAAAACAGCATTGGAGTACTCGAAAATGTTTGATACACCAATAATTGAACACTGCGAAGATGAATCTTTAGCCGGTGGAGCAATGAACGAGGGATTAAATTCTACTCTATTGGGATTACCCCCCATACCCTCTGTTGCTGAAGATTTAATAGTAAGCCGTGATATATTGATGGCTGAATATACCGGTGGAAAAGTTCACATTGCACATATCAGTACAAAAAATGCAGTTGAGCTTGTCAGACAAGCTAAAGCAAAAGGTATAAATATTACCGCTGAAGTTACACCCCATCATTTTCACATGACCGACGATGCTGTTCAAACCTATAACACCAATACTAAAATGAATCCACCTCTAAGAACTTCAAAGGATGTTGAAGCTATTATTGAAGGATTGAAAGACGGTACAATAGACTGCATCGCAAGTGACCATGCCCCTCATTCTTTAGAAGAAAAGGAAATGGAATTTGAATATTCACCAAATGGAATTTTAGGTTTAGAAACCCAACTGGGGCTCGCTTTAACTGAATTATATCATAAACATATTCTCTCCTTTGAACAATTGATTGAAAAACTTTCAATTAATCCAAGAAAAATTTTAAAGTTGAAAGTTCCAAAATTTGAGATAGGCGAAAAAGCTAATTTTACAATAATTGACACTGACGAAGTATGGAGTGTTGATATTAAGAAATTCAAAAGTATTTCTAAAAACTCCCCATTTCATAATCGTTTGTTAAAAGGAAAGGCAATTGCTGTTATAAATAACAGTTTATTCTTCCTTAACGAAAAATTTCATTCAATTTGAGTCGTTTTTTTTTAGACAAGAAGGTGTGTCCTCTTCTTGTCTACTCTTCTTTAGTTATGTCTATTTTTAAGTACAACAATTCTTAAAATCTCATTTTTCTTGACCAAAAATAAACATTTATTCTGGCATTCTCTTTGCATCTCTTAAACCAAAGACTGAAAGGAGAAAGTCATGTTACAGAAATCTTTAATATCATTTTTATTAACTCTCACATTTTTTGTTTTAGGATGTGATGATTCAGATTACTTTTCTTCCCGCGACTATCAAGCACCTGCAGCTCCAAGAGGATTAGAGGTTCTAAACGGTGACGATAGAGCAGACATTTCATGGGCAAGAAACCGCGAAGGTGATCTATCAGGTTATAATATTTATTATAGTTACGAATATGATGGTGAATATGAATTAATCGGGTCTACAAAATCTACATATTATGTTGACTATGGAGCAAGAAACGGTGATAAGTATTATTACGCAGTTACGGCATTCGATTATAACGGAAATGAAAGCGAGCTTAGTTATGAAATGGTTTATGCTGCACCTCGTCCAGAGGGTTTTAACCAAGCAATTTTCGATTATAGAAGTTTTCCTAATAACAGTGGTTACTACTTTTCGGGATACAAAGTACGTCCTTATGATGACTTAAACACAGATTTCTTCTTTGAAAATTATAATGGAACGTTTTATTTAAACGTCTGGAGTGATTCTGATATTTTAGATTTGGGACCAACATCAAGTATCTATGATATAAACTATGCTCCATCGGGTGGATGGTCATCAACAAAAGATGAAATCGCAGTAGAAGGACACACATATGCTTTCTGGACATGGGATAATCATTATGCAAAAATCAGAATAAAAACCATTACAAATGAAAGAATTGTTTTCGATTGGGCTTACCAGATGATAGCCGGAGAAAGAGCCTTAAAGCAACATATTCAAAAAGAAAGAGCACCTTTAAAAAGAAATTCAAACAGAATTGAAATAGCAAAGTAAATTCCAAATCATAATTCGATTGAAAAGCATATTCAATAGAGAATATGCTTTTCTTTTTTTGTGAAATCCAAACTGGTATTAGTTAATAAGATTGGTTAAATTTCGGGAAATGATGAACTTAAAATGAAGATCATAATTATAATATCTATATTGTTTTTTATCTCGGTTCCGGTTCAAAGTCAAAACTTCGCCTGGACCACGGATAATAATGCGCCGACCTTAAATCAACAAGATATCTTAAAAGTTTTTGGTGATATTGAAAATGGTTTAACTTCAGGAAATGTTGCTTCATTTTCCAAATATTTTGCAACAGAAACATTTTTAAGTTTGAATTCCGGTATAGTCGGTTATTACAGCTCTAATCAGAGTTATTATGTATTGCAAAATTTTTTCAATTTGAATAAACCTATAAGTTTTAAATATACGAACCATGTTACCGGAACAAATCCTTATGCAACCGGAATATTAAATTATGAATCAAAGAGCAGACGCGAAACTGCTCAAGTATTTATTTCACTTGATGCCAGCGGGAAAAATTGGAAAATTTCTCAAATTACTATAAAGTGATATCTAAATATTTATCAAAAGAATTCGTTCATAGAAAAAAGAGTTATCTACTCTTCACTTTGATTATAATCATTCTACTTCTAACCGGTTTTCTTACACCTATTTTAATTCAAAATAAAAAAGCTGATTGGGAAAATATTCTTCCTCAAAAAACTCAATCGTTAGCAAAATCAATAACTAAAGACTTCAAATCGAAAGAAGAGTTTTTATTAAAAAATGTCGAAAAAATTAAACAAACATTTGAGAAAAATAGTGAATCATCAACACAAAATTTATTACAACAAATTTGTTTAGATTATAACAGAAGCGATTTCTCAATAGGATTTCTTGATTCGAACTATAATTTAATTGCATGGAACAACTCACCTCTTTTTTCTGAAACAATCAACCTAAAAAAAATTGCCGATCAAAATGAAACCTTTTTTTATAGAAGTTCTCTAAGCCAATTAATTCTCTATTGGGAAAAAGTTGAAATTGGGGATTCAAATTCAATCTATCTTTTAGCAGGTTTTCCATTAGAAAACTATTTTATTTTGGACAACAATTCTATCAGCTTTAAAAATGAATTGGAAAATAGCTACAGCACTGAAATCGATATTTCATACATCCCGTATACCGCGAAAACAAAAGACGGTAGAAAATATTCCGTTGAGTTATTAAATAATAATGGAAGAAAAATTGGATTAATTACATTTTCCAAACCCATTTTAAAAAGTGAACTTACCTCAATCAGAGAAAAAGTTCATTTTGTTCAATCAGTCTTAATTATCATAGCATTCTTTCTTTTTGTTCGTTTCTTCTCATTGAATTTAACCGGAAGAAATAAATTCATAAAGACCCTCATGATTGTGACCAGTATTATTGCTTTTAGAATAATCATTTTTGCATTAGGTATTCCAACAAAATTTTTATCAGGTGATATTGTAAACCCGGCATACTTTTCATCAGCATTTGGATGGGGAATTGTTAAGTCCCCTATTGAGCTGCTATTGACTTCTATAACGTTTCTCTCTATTGCAAGCATCATTTGTTATCGGACATATTCTTTTTTTATAAATAGGAAACCTTCGTCAGACCGAACATTATTACAAAGAATAGCGCTGCACTCAATACCTGTTTTACTTCTGCTTTATTTCTTATTGATACGGGCACTCGCTGCAGCAACCAAGAGCGTGGTTTTTGATTCTACATTAAACTACTTTGAGAGTTTTGAAATTATCCCCACAGGTATTCATGTCCTAATGATCGGGACACTTTTACTTTTATCAACATTTTTTATTCTTTCATTACACTCTATTAAGCTGTTACTTTTTTATTATGCAGAAAATTTTATCAAAATTAGTAAGTCCCGGCTATTCTACTCTTTATTTGCAGTAATATTTATACTTTCATTAATTTTTATTGAAGCTCAAAAAGAACCCTTACTCGACGGTATGCTCTATTTAATAACTATTATTTTGTTGTTTATTTTAGTTTATCCTGCTGTTTTCCATAATTCCAATTTTAGGACAATACTAATATATTCAACTATAACTGCATCAATTATCTCAATAGTTTACATAAATCACTTTAATGGGGAATTGGAAAAACGAGGATTAAAAACCTCAGCTTTATCAATTAATAGAACTAATAAAAGTTATCTTACATTTCTAATTCAAGAATCCTTATTTTCCGCATCACAAAATGAAGAATTGATTTCCACTTTTACACGTCCAAATCCCAATTACAACTCAGCAGCATTTATAATATGGAACAAGAGTGCTTTTTATTCTGAAAATATTAATTCATCTATCATAATACTGAATAAGCAGAGGAAAATCCTTGGTCGGTTTGAATACGGAAAACAGTCCAATTTTGATTTACCGGAAATTTTAAAAGCTTTTCTTCCGACAGGAATTAAAATTTTTGAAATTGAAAAGAATCATCCTACTGATAATAAAAAACTTGCGGGTATAATACCGATTCTTGACAGAGGGGTAATCCTCGGATATGTAGCGGTTATTATGAACTTAAATGATCATAATTATTCTTTTTCTGACGAGAAAATTAAGTATCTAAATAATTCATCAGACAAAAGGTCCAATCAACGAATAATGGTATTTGAGAATGGGACATTAATCTATTATACAAAGAATTTTGAACCTACGGAAAATATTTCAAATATGATTTTGAAATCTAATTATGACACAGGTGAAAATTGGTTGAACTTCAAATTAAGGAATGAAGATTATTTTGCATTTGTACTTAATCACAAAATAAATGATTCAAACCGTATTACTGTTGTTGCTCAAAAAGAAAAAGAACTTACCTGGGGACTTTTCAATTTCTTCAAACTTTTAATTATTCATTCGCTTTTGATAATCTTCTTTTATATTGTCCACTCTATAATAGAATTTCGAAAACTTGATACTCTATCATTTACATTTCGTTCTCAAATATTGACTTCGTTATTAGTGGTTTCAATCCTTCCAATTATAGCTTTGGCGGTATATAATAGATATAATGTAACAAACAAAAGTGAATTAATAATTAATGATGCCCTTGTAGAAAAAACTGAGTTACTTATAACTCATCTTACACACCAGAAAAAAAATAATCCTACCCGGACAGATTTTGCAGCATTTGAAAAAGCATCCAATGAATTGGGTATTTCCTTTAGAATATTTAAGGGGAGTTCAACAATTTTTTCCACTGAAGTTCAACTTATATCGATCGGATTGATATCAAATCAACTTCCTTTTATCGTTTATCAGAACATTTTGCAAAACGGATATCCGGAATCTTTTACAACTGAATTAATTCATGGGATTAATCATTATTCACTTTATAAGAAAATTGATTTAAATGGTTCTGTTTATGTGGTCGAAATTAATGACGCATTTAATTCTATAAACACAACACTCTCCCCGGTTGAAGTAGATGTATTTTTATTCGGGGTTTACTCATTTGCAATTGTGTTGATTATATTGATAAGTACAATAATCGCAAACCGTATTTCATCACCCATACGAAAATTAACAACAGCAACAAAAGCGGTTGCACACGGAGATTTCTCTGTAGAACTTGAGAACAACGAGAAAGGTGAAATTAAAGAACTGATTACCGGTTTCAACAAAATGACTTCTGAGTTGGTTAAAAATCAAAAAGAACTGACTCAACTTGAACGTGAGAACGCATGGAAAGATATGGCGAAACAAGTTGCTCATGAGATTAAAAATCCCTTAACACCAATGAAATTAATGCTGCAACAACTAATTGCGTCATATCATGATAAATCAAAACCTTTTGATTCAATTTTTGATAAAGTAACAAAAACAATGTTAAATCAGATTGACATACTAAATCAAATCGCATCCGAATTTTCGAACTTTGCTCGAATGCCAAATTTTCATTTTGAAAAATTCGATGTTGTCACTCAATTGTCAGAATCAATTCTACTTTTTAATGATACTACTATAAACATTAAGTTGATCACTAATGATCATGAGATTATTATACATTCTGATGTGTCGCAGTTCCAAAGAATGATTATTAATTTCATAAGAAATTCAATACAGGCTGATGCAAGTAATATTATAATCGAACTACATAAAGTAGATAGTTTTATTCTAATTGATATAAATGATGATGGTGTTGGAATTCCCCCTGAAAACATCAGTAAGATTTTCAAAATAGATTTTTCAACAAAAAAACAGGGGATGGGAATCGGACTAAAACTTGCTAAACGCTTTATTGATGGTATTGGCGGCGAGATTGTGTTAAAGAATTCAAATCCCGGGTCAACCACTTTTTCTATTAAGTTACCTGTGGGGAATATTTAATGGCACAGTTCACACCACACCAATTAGAGGCACTCAACACAGAATCACACATCTCTCTCACAGCAAATGCAGGCTCAGGAAAAACTTTTGTTCTCAAAGAAAGATACCTTCAAATCGCTTTAGATTTAAATATACCATTGCGGGAAATCGCTGCTATAACTTATACCGAAAAGGCGGCGAGCGAACTTTATAAAAAAATTGCCGAGTTGATTGATGAAAGAATTAGTTCCACAACTTCCCAGTTTGAAAGAACAAAACTCGAAGATATTAGGCGACAATTAATTTCAGCAAATATATCGACGATTCACTCGTTTTGTATTCATATTCTTAGAGAGTTTCCTGTAGAAGCCGGTATCGATGCAAATTTTTCCCCTATTGATGAAGTACTGGCGAATGAACTTCTTGAATTATCAGTAGACGAAATAATAAGAAAGAAAATTTCCACTTCAGCGAGTGATTCGTCGATAAAAAAATTGATTAGAATATTTGATTCAGCATCAAACGTTAGAAAGGAAATTATCTCTCTAATCAAAAACCGCAAAAATGTAATAAAACTTGTCGACAACTTGTATTCAAAAACTATAGATGACGTTGTATTGCACTTTCAGAAATACTATGAATTGTTTGTAAATGAAATTCTTTCCCCAACTTATCTGGAGTTTTTGCAAAACTTTAAAACAGTTAATGATGCTGCAAAAGTTGAGGGTTCTGAGATTGCTGAAAGAATCGGTTTATTAATTGAAGATGATTTATCAGCTTTATCAATTAAGAATTTCCTTTCCAAAACTAATTTATATTCCGAAGCATTTACAAATGAACTTAAACTAAAAAAAATAAAATATCTAAGAAAAAACCGTGATAATTATACAACCGAGATTTCAGAAGTTGAGAAATTCTTTCAACTCGCAAATCAATTAAAACCGGATGACAATTCATTCACTTCTGAAAAGTCACTTGCTGAATTAGGTTTTATTTTCATTGAATTGTTTAATGCCTCATTGAAGGCTTATGAAAATAGAAAAGACAACTACGCCTATCTTGATTTTGAAGATATTCTAATCAAAACAATGGAAATTATTTCGCATGAAGAGGTTAAAAAGAGCTTATCTTCAAAATTCAAATTTATTATGATTGATGAATATCAAGATACAAATGAGTTGCAGTATAATATCTTCCTTCCTATTCTCAATGAACTTCGTACAGGTAATCTTTTTGTTGTTGGGGATGAAAAGCAAAGTATTTATCGATTTCGTGATGCTGAATTAGAAGTCTTTAGAAAAACAAATAATGACATCCGCACTGTTAATGAGCATGGAAAAATTCTCTCTTTACCGGATAGTTTCAGAATGTCACCGGTTATTTGTTCGTTCACTAATTATTTATTTGCACAACTTTTTGCAAACCCAAATCCCATCTTCAATGAAGTTTCACCAAATGAAATCACTTGTGCAAAGAGTGAAGATTTATATGGATCGGTTGAATTTTTATTTTCAATAAATGATGAGATGATTGAGGAAGATGAAACTACTTCCTTGAGCGAGAGTGAATTGGTTGCCCGAAGAATCTTGAAATTAATAAAGAGCAATGACTCAAAAGAACAATTAAATCTGAATGATATTGCAATACTCTGTCGTAAGCGAAAATCATTCAAAGAACTTGAAACTACTTTTAAAAAATATAAGATTCCATTTTCAATTGTTGGAGGAACCGGTTTTTATCAGCGTCAGATTGTGTACGACATTTATTATTATTTTTCATTTTTGTTAAACTCCCGTGATGATACTGCGCTGGTTGCAATTCTTCGTTCTCCTTTTTTCTTCCTCACCGATACTGAAATATTTAAAATTTCTTTGAGTTACGGAGAAAGCTTTTGGGACAAATTTGTTAACTCTGTACAGGGTAATAATAGATATAAACAAATCGTGGAACTGCTTGAGGAGAATAATCGACTTGCAAACAATACTGATATTATTTATCTACTCAGAAAAATTATTTCGGAAACCGGTTATGTCTCTGTTTTGTCGTCAAATGAAGATGGCGAACAAGACCTTATAAATTTCGAGAAATTAATTCATATAACTGATTCCTTCTTTAAACAAGGTTTTAGAAACTTATATGATTATACAGCTTATTTAAAACAAGCTATTAATCATTATTCAGATGAAGGACAAGCAGCATTAATTGATGATAAAAATTCTGTCAAAATAATGACTATTCATCAGTCAAAAGGATTAGAGTATAAAGCTGTCTTTATATTTGCATTACAAGATTATTCCGAGACATCAACAATTAAGGCGAAAAAAATCTATGTTGATAAATCACTCGGAATTTTGGGTAAAACTCCCAACCCTCAAAATTTATTTGATGATTATATCAGTGCTCCAATAGTTAACGTCTTCAACATTATTAACAAAAGAAAAAATTTAGCAGAAGCGAAGCGGTTATTTTATGTGGCAATTACGAGAGCAAAGAATTATTTATTTCTTTCGGCAGATTTGAATAAAAAAACTAACAGTGAATCTTTCTTCTCATTTCTGAAAGATGTATTCCCTGATCTAAATGATAGAAGTGAGATTCCATTAGACACAAATCTTACTTTTCTAAAACAAGTTAACGGTGTTTTTGAAAATAAAATCGAAACCATATCACAAACAATTCCAATTATTAATTTTATCGATGATGAGAGTATTCATTCTACAACATTTGATTCTGTCCCCGAAAAATTAATATTCAATATTGATAATATTCCAAGTATAATCAGTGAAGAAGTTATTTCAGCGACCAAGATTTCAATCTTTTCACAATGTCCTGTAAAGTATTTACTTACTTATGAATATGGGTTTGCATCCTTACAAAGAAAAATAATTGAAAGAAAGAGCCATAAAAGAAACCACTCGCAGTCTGAAATAATTGAATTTGTAAGCGATGAAGAGTTCCGGGATGATAGACATACTGATATTGCTGCTGATTTGAAGGGACGGATAATTCACCGGATTATGGAGCAAAACATTGCAGAAAATGAATTGTCAATTTTTATTAGTAAATTTTTGGAAGATGAGAAAGTTGATGTTTCTGAATCAGAGTCATACTCGGATATTATTCTTGCTGATCTTACTAAGTTTTATAGTTCAAATATTTATAAACATTTATCTTCATACAATAACTACTTTAATGAGTATGAACTTTATGCAAAAGTGAACGATTTTTTCCTTTATGGGATTATCGATAGATTAATAATAACAGATGAAAAAATAATTATTATCGATTTCAAAACTGATGATTTTCTCCCAAAAGAAATTGATGAGAAAGTGAAAACCTATATTCCGCAACTTACTTTTTATGCTTTTCTTATTTCGATTAAGTTCAACTTAATTAAAGATTTTGAATTGCATCTGGTTTTTACAAAACATCCGGAATTTTCCTTCAATAAAGTTTTGAATATTGATGAGATCAAAATTTTTCGAAATCAATTATTAATTATTGTTGATAAAATCAGAACCAAAAAATTTAACCCGAACTATTCTCACTGTAAAAATTGCCTCTATAGCATCGATAAAAAAAATTGCGTTATGAAAAATGATTAGTTTGAGCATATTTACTTCTACACTTCGAAATAAGTTCTTATTTTATGTATTAGATTTTTAATCTATAATAAATTATCGTTCGATTTTCACTGAGGTAGTTTTGAAAATTCTTTATGCTGTTCTAGTTTCCTTAATTTTCTACTTAACCGGTTGCACAACGGTCAATTACTACACAATCAGCTATGACACTCCGGTTGAGTTTAAAGATACCCTCGTTTATCAAAAATTAATCAATACAAGTAAAAATTATTTAGCTGGCAAAAGATTCTTTATTGACCCGGGTCATGGTGGAAGTGATCGCGTAAATAAAGGACCTAAAGAATTAGCCATTGAGGCTGATGTAAATTTAAGAGTCGCATTAAATCTTCGTAACTTTTTAACTGAAGCCGGTGCTATTGTAATTATGTCTCGAGAAAAAGATACAACAGTTGCTTTAATAGATCGTTCTATAATGGCAAATAACAGCCGGGCAGATTTATTTATCAGTATTCATCACAATAGCCCGGGAGCAAGTGGCGATCCGAATACTAATTATACATCTACATATTATCACGCTAAAGAAGCTGATTATGAATATGAACCGATGGAGAAGGATGTTGCCAGATTTATACAGCGTGATATGGCATATGCTATGAGAAATTCCGGCGGCTTAGGGTCTTTCGATGGAACTTATTCTGACTATTTTATCTATCCTAAAAAAGGATTTGCAGTTCTTCGAAATACAGAAATTCCGTCTGTGTTGGTAGAATGTTCATTCCATTCTCACCCGGTTGAGGAACAACGATTAATAATTGATGAATTTAATAAAATTCAGGCTTGGGGAATTTTCCGAGGTTTATATAGATATTATCGAACCGGTTATCCTGAAATTAAATTTGTTGAAAAAGAAACTTCTGATAATAAATATTATCAACTCTTCTACAAATTAAATGATAGTTCAGGAATAGATGAGAAATCAATCAGAGTTTTTATTGACTCTCTTGAAATAAAAACATATTCATTCGATTCAACTCAATCGATTTTGCAAATTAATATTGACAGAGAATTAAAGAGTGATATTGAAATTCGAATAATAGCTGCCAATATTTACGGGAATCATACTCATCCATTCCGTGATAAACTATTTCTCATAACTTCAAAAAAATAACATAGGGGAAAACATGCTAAATTACATCTGGTTAGGTTTGGTTATACTTGGATTAGCAGCTGCTCTATCTACCGATCTTCAAGATAAAGTCAGCAATAAATATCAATCCGGTATACCAATTCCGATTTCTTTTTCAATCGATAGCACAATTGATCATTCAAAACCTTTCGAAACTAAACTTATAATTTCAAAGGGAAATTTGTATAAGTACTATTACACAAAAGCAGAGAATGATTTAATTTTTGATGCGAAAATCTCAGTCGATAAAAATAAAACTGAAGCTTCCTTTTTTACGATCATAGAAAAGGGCTTTCCGGAGGTCTTTCAAAAGATGGCAAAAGTGAGCGGCAAAGAGAATGATCTAACGGGTGTAATTTCTATTAAGTCAAATTTTACAAATCAAGGTGAAGTAACCGGTAGTATTATTTTTGAAGAAGTTTCTTTTCTTGGATTGAAGGAAGTAACCAATTCTGCTTTAAGCTACGCGGAAACCGCTGTAAATATCGCACTCGGACTTATTGGTGTAATGGCACTATGGCTTGGAGTTATGAAAATTGCAGAAGAAGCAGGATTGATAACTTATATTGCTCTTGCATTGAAACCAGTTACAAAGTTTCTTTTTCCTGAAGTTCCTGCTGAACATCCTGCAATGGGAGCAATGATTATGAATATTTCTGCCAATTTTCTCGGACTCGGAAATGCGGCTACCCCTTTCGGACTGAAGGCTATGGAGGAACTTGATAAGTTAAATCCGAATAAAGGAACAGCAACAAATGCGATGTGTACATTTTTAGCCGTCAATACAGCAGGAATGACTCTAATACCGGCAACAGCGATAGCCGTAAGAGCATCTGCCGGCAGTTCCGAACCTGCAGTTATTATTGGCACTGCCCTTTTTGCTTCAACATGTGCTACTATAACTGGAATTACAGTTGCAAAGATTATGGAGAAATTTCCAATAAAATTTTCTGAATTTGGAAAATGGTTAAACGATAGCAAAAAGTTTCTTATTTCAATTTTCTCAATAGGAATCGTCATTTCATTAATTCTACTGACCGGAATGGGATCAACAATATCATCGTTTTTCTCATTCCTAAATCCAGAGCTGATAAAAAATATTATACAAGTAGTTTCCATATTAGCCATCCCATTACTAATTGCAATTTTTGTAGGGTTTGGGGCTTACAAAAAAGTTAAAGTTTATGAAGTGTTTGTTGAAGGAGCAAAAGAAGGGTTTAATGTCGCTGTCAGAATAATTCCTTACCTGGTTGCAATGCTTATGGCTATTGGAATTTTTAGAACCGGCGGGGCAATGGAATGGTTAATTTACATATTACAACCAATAACAAATTTCGTTGGAATGCCTGCAGAAGCTTTACCTATGGCTCTTATGAGACCTTTATCCGGAAGCGGCTCACTTGGAATAATGGCTGAAATTATTTCTGTTCACGGACCTGATTCTTTTATCGGAATTTTGGTATCAACTTTTTTTGGAAGTACTGAAACAACATTCTATGTTTTAGCAGTTTACTTTGGATCAGTCGGAATTAAAAGAATCAGGCACGCTGTAGTAGCCGGTGTTGCTGCTGATATAGTTGGTATACTCGCAGCAGTTTTTATTGTAACACTTTTATTTGGATAGCAAAATGTTCACTGTATTTGAAGACCGCAAAAAAAAAGGGATGCAATTTGCATCCCTTTTTTTATAAAACTATAACTTAAATTTATTTAAGAATCTTGAATTCAATTCTTCTGTTGAATGTTCTACCTTGAGCAGTTTTGTTATCAGAGATTGGTTTTGTATAACCGAAACCAGCTGTTGATAATCTGGAAGCTTCAACACCTTTTGAAAGTAAGAAACTTTTAACCGTTTCAGCTCTGGCAATTGAAAGTTTTTGGTTTGAGTTTGCAGAACCGATATTATCTGTATGTCCTTGAATTTCAACTTTCATTGAAGGATTACTCATCAATACTTTAGCAGCATCATATAATATTGGATAAGATTCTGGTGATAAAGTAGATTTAGCAAATTCAAAATTAACACCAATTAATACCCAGTTTTTCTCGCCATCAGTATGTTGGATAGTAGTTTTACCGGCGTGTTTTTTAACGATATCTTCAATTTTGTTGTAATCTACGTCAGTAGGAGTTGTTGTATACTTGCGAACAATTTCTTCAATCTTTGCATAATCTATATTAGCTGAAATGCCTTTTGCCAAATCTTCACAATAGGTTGAAGGCGTTCCTCTATCAATATAGTAAAGCAGTCCAATACCTAATGATGTATAAGAATCAAGAGTACCGCCGAATAAACCACCTTGACCAGCGACTTTTTTTCCGTCAAATTTATCTGTAGAAACTGTATTTTGAGATAATTCAACTTTCAAAAACCAATCATCAGCAAAACTATAGGTTCCACCAAAGTACAAATCAGCAGTCAGTTCTCCAAAATAGGAACCATCTTTAGTTCCAGGTCCCTCAGCATTTTTCAACGTATAATAAAGCATACCCCCGCCGACACCAATATAAGGATTAACAATTTCACATGGTAAGAAATTGTAAATAGCTCCAATTCCAAATTTAATAGTGTTATTTGTGAATTCGGTTGGTGCCGCTGTATTCTGTCCAGTAAACATCAAATAATCAACACTAAATCTCATAACTGCTTGCTCGGTGAGATTTTTTTGAAGAATAAAACGTCCGCCATAATCCATGTTTTCAGCACCCATATCGCTGAATAATCTAGGGGAAACGAAATCAAGGCCAACTGCCCATCCATCTTTGGATGCTTGCGCATTTATTGACGAAACCGCAAAAGCAAACACAATAAGGATTAATAATAATTTTTTCATAAAATTCCCTCGGAAGTAGTTAAGTAATCAAGTAATTAAAAAAAAGCGCTAAGTTCATAGTTTGTAAGAAAATCTTTATATAAACGATCATAATATATAATGTAATAAAATTATTTGCAAACTTCCTATAAAAAAAAATAAAAACTGTTTCATTCCGATGCTGACATATCTTTTCATTTTCTGTTTGATAGTTCATCACATAATTACATGATAACAATTGTAGTTTAAACCTACTATAACATATCCCAAATCAGTTTATATAAAAATAGTTCAAAAGGATGAAAAAGGAACTACATCTTTAAATGGCAAAAGTTCCAATAGTTCTTAAAACTCTTTCTTTGTAAACGACGCCCCCTATTGTTCAATAAGAACTGCGAGAGGTTTTGTATCGCTATAAGTTATAGTATAATTATTATTCATGATTGTACTAAACGATACTGATTGATTCTGAACAATTGCGGTTGCAGGTGCATCTCCGACCAGTGAAGTAGTATATTCGGTTAAAAAACTGGGGCTATATCATTTATTATCACGTCTGATTCTCCCGGAGTCTGAATTTTAGAACTTACATTCTCCGATGATTTGTTAAACACACGTTTTGACGGTTTCTTATCACTAGCACAATTTGTAATTAACAGAATAAGTAATAAACTTATAATTGGTATTAATGTTTATTTCATTTTGTTTAAAAATGTATTTAATGATGTTATGATTGTGGGTAGTGATTCGCATATTGTATCAAAAAGTTTATCTATCCATTATTGAAGGTTTATTTTTACAAACAAGTTTAAGCAAACACATGCAATTAAGTTAGAAAAGATGGCAATATTTATTTATTGACATTACAATTAATTCCCTGAAGTATAATTAATCATACTTATACTTCCAAGTTTCTGAACTATTTTTATTTGAAAAAATCTGCTTATATTTGCATTCAATTTTTCGGGGTGTAGCGCAGCCCGGTTAGCGCGCTTCGTTCGGGACGAAGAGGTCGGGAGTTCGAATCTCCCCACCCCGACAAAAATTATAATGCTATCGTTTTTTAAATTCATTAATCAATTTATTTAATTCCACTTCTGATAATCCAGTTCCAAATTTTTTATCACCATCACTATTTAAATTTGAGTTTGATTTAATTTCATTTTTGTAAATAGGATTCCCAGCTCTTGCTTTTAATCGCTCCTCTATTTCGAACAAAAAATTTTTCGAATTCGTTTCACCGACAGTTGAAGTTATTCCAAAAGACTCATTAACTGGATTTGTTTCGTATGCAAGATACTTAATATTCATTAGGTGTTTTGCAGTAACATTTTCACTAATAATTGAACCACCCCATGTACCCGAACCTAAAGTTAATGATGGCGCTAATGCGGTTGTATAACCTACAGCTCCTATTGATGATACTGTATTAACTAAGATTCTAAATGCAGGTTTTTCAAGAGCAAATTTCATAATTATTTCAGAATCGTTTGAGTGGATTACCATAGTATGTCCCACCCCGCCGAAGTTAAGTAAGTCGAGACATTTATGACATCCTTCTAACCACCCATCTACTGTATAAAACGCTAAAATAGGTGATAGTTTTTCAACAGAAAGTGGTTCGTGCCTACCGACCTCTTCACAAAATGCAATTAAGACCCGAGTGTTTTCATCAACAGAAAAACCCGCATAATCAGCAATCCATCTTGCTGACTTTCCAACAATTTCAGGGTTCAAACCCCCCTTATTTAGAATAATTGTATTCGCTAATTTTTTCTTCTCGTCTTCATTTAAAAAATAGCCGCCTTGTTTTTTTGCTTCGGATATAACTTTTTCTTTTAATGAGCGATCGACAATCATAGCTTGTTCCGAGGAGCAGAGCGTTCCATTATCGAAAGTTGTTCCATAAATAATATCGGCAACAGCTTTTTTATAATTTGCAGTTCTCTCAATAAATGCAGGAACATTTCCTGAACCAACTCCGTATGCAGGTTTACCTGAACTATATGCAGCTTTAACCATAGGATTACTCCCCGTTGCCAAAATAACTGCAATATTTTTATCACGCATTAGAGCTTCTGTTCCCTCTATTGTTGGAATTGACATACATTGCAACAAACCCTTTGGAGCACCTGCTTTTTCTGCGGCATTTGATAATACTCGAATCGCTTCTACCGTTGAATTAACAGTCCGGGGATGAGGACTTGCAACCATTCCATTTCTACATTTAACAGAAATAAGCGCTTTAAACATCGCGGTTGAAGTTGGATTTGTAGAAGGTACAAGTGCACACACAACTCCCATAGGTTCTGCTATTTTTAAAATCTTTCCATTCGCTTGACTATCAATAACACCTACTGTTTTTAAATCTTTGATTGATTCATAAACATTTTTTGTCCCGAATTGATTTTTAATAACCTTATCCTGCCATCTTCCAAAACCACTTTCATCTGCAGCAAATTTAGCCAGCCGTTCGGCTTCAGAATAACCTGCCTCAGCCATTGCCTTGACTATTTTGTCAACTTGCTCCTGACTAAAATGTTTAAACTCAAGTTGAGCATCCTTTGCGGCTTTTGCTAAATCTCTTGCTTCCTGGATTGATAAAAGATCTTTGTCTAATTTCATATTAATCTCTGCTTTTAATCGTTTTACAATGTAATAAGTAAATTACTGATTTAACCTTTTAAAGTAAAAATTGATTTCTTTAGAATTCTCCGTTGAACTTTTGAGTTGTACCACTAATTGATTCTCGTTAATAAAATTATAAATAATTTCATTTGGAAAATCATGGGACAAATTTACAAACCTAAATTTATTTTCTTCATCACACATCTTAAAAGAGATAACTTCACCTTTGTTTTGGTCTAATACACGGGGGTTATAAAAAATTGAATCGTTTTGAAGTAACAATTCAATCACTTCTATTAATATAGTATCAGTTCCCACAACCTTAAAGCTCAATGCTTCAAATTTTGCTGATGCTATTCGATCCCATTTTTCAATTATTGTTTGAGTAGGAGATTCAGACACCCAAACTCCAATAGATTGATTAAATTTTTCAAACATCTCTTTCGATTGTGTTATTGAGACATCAGAAAAAACAAAGGAAATAAGAAAGAAAACTAATATGTAACTTTTCATTTTTTTATGATATAACTATCATCAAATGGAAATGTTTAGGTAGAACCAAAATTCTTAATATCTTTTTATTTCTCCACCACCAAATATTACGAGTCCCTTAATAATTAATGTTTTATTGGTATTAATTTCGTCTCTAAAATGTTTATTTGTTTTATTCGAAAACCCGCCAAAAATTGGGAGTACATCAACAATCACATTCCAGTCGGAAGGAACCAAAAAAGTGCTTCCGCCGAAAACAGCCAATACATCTATAATTTGATCACCATCAGCAAGTTGACATCTTGTTAAATCGATTTCGGAACCGCCAAAAATCGAAGTTATTGTACCCCCTTTGAAGTTGTTACTAATGATAGTTTTATTCCCGCCTCCAAAGATTGCAATGTCTTCAAGTGTATCGTTAGAATAGTTTTTACCTGCGTCAATAGTACTACCGAATTTCCTTTGTCTGAAAATAATGTATAGTCCCAAGCCCAGTAAAATCAATGGGATAATCAACTTTCCGAAATCTATTGAATCAGTAATCCGTGCGTAATGCCATAGTGATCCTACAATGATCAGAATAATTCCAAATCCTTTTTTTGATGCATTTATTGTGATTACAATTCCGATGAAAAGAAGTAATGAAGGGAAGGAAATAATATGTTCAAGGATATCGAACTCCAACCAACCGAAATTTTTCAAAAGGTAAAGTGAACCAATTATTATCAGAATCAATCCCGTTAGTAATCTTGCAGTTGAATTTCTTGTTGAAGACATCGTGACCCTCCTTAGTAATTGCAATTTAATTCTTCTAAATTACAAAATAGTTGATAATGAAGTAATTAAAAAAATCTCTTTTTATAAAATGCCACTAAAAATAGTGAAATATTTATTTGTATTCACTTGACTTTAAAGAACTTTTTCAAATTACAAAATTTAATTTTGCTTTTTAGTTGATTCTTTTTACGTTTGATAAAGAGTTTTCTTCAAACACACCACAAGTGATTAAACTATTCGAGAAAAAATGTTTTTACATACGAAAATAAATTTTTATTCTAATAAAGGAATTTTATGAAAATACTTAGACACTTTACCAATAGCGGCTCTGATGCATATGCTAATATAGAATTTGAAAAACGAGTTTCAGAAATCAGAAATCCGGACGGTTCAATTGTCTTTAGAATGGAAGATGTTTTAGTCCCATCATCTTGGTCACAAGTTGCTACTGATATTATTGCACAAAAATATTTTAGGAGAGCTGGTGTTCCCAAATTACTAAAAAAAGTTGAAGAGGAGGGAATTCCCGATTGGTTACAAGCTTCTGTACCCGACCATGATAACCTGAACAAGTTATCTGAAAAGGAAAGATACGGTGCAGAAAAAGATGCAAGAATTGTATTCCATCGTCTTGCAGGCTGTTGGACTTATTGGGGTTATAAAGCCGATTATTTTGATTCCGATGAAGATGCAAAAGCTTTCTATGATGAACTACTCTTTATGTTTGCTAACCAAATGGCTGCACCAAACAGCCCGCAATGGTTTAATACCGGACTAAATTGGGCATACGGAATTACAGGTCCTTCACAAGGACATCATTTTGTCGATTTTCAAACCGGCGAATTGACTGCCTCATCAGATGCTTATACACATCCACAACCCCATGCGTGTTTTATACAATCAGTAAAGGATGACCTTGTTAATGAAGGCGGTATAATGGATTTATGGGTAAGAGAAGCCCGTCTATTCAAATATGGTTCGGGCACCGGAACAAATTTCTCTGATATTCGTGGTGAAGAGGAACCTTTGAGCGGAGGCGGAAAATCTTCCGGATTAATGTCATTCTTAAAAATTGGGGACAGATCTGCTGGTGCAATAAAATCCGGTGGAACAACTCGCAGAGCAGCAAAAATGGTTTGTCTTGATATGGACCATCCTGATATTGAAGATTTTATTAATTGGAAAGTAATTGAAGAACAAAAAGTAGCTTCACTTGTTGCAGGCTCGAAGTTATGCAATCATCATCTCAACGGCATAATGAAAGCTTGTTATGATGAACATCCTGAAAATGACCGGTTCAACAAAAAATTAAATCTTAAGTTGCAAAAAGCAATTATTGAAGCCCGCAAAGCTCAAATACCCAACAACTATATTGAAAGAGTTATACAACTTGCAAAACTTGGCTTCAAGTCAATTGAATTCCCGGAGTATGATGTAGATTGGACATCAGAAGCGTATTCATCTGTTTCAGGTCAGAACTCGAATAATTCGATTCGCGTCACTAATCAATTTATGCAGGCTGTTATTGATGATGATGAATGGAATTTATTTTGGAGAAATGAGAAGAAAAAAGCCAAGAAGGAAAATCGAAATCCGAAGCCTTGCAAAACAATGAAGGCTCGCAATTTATGGGATGAAGTAGCATTTGCCGCCTGGTCAAGCGCTGATCCAGGAATTCAATTTCATACTACAATAAATGAATGGCATACATCTCCAAAAAGCGGCGAGATTAAAGCCTCAAATCCTTGCAGCGAATATATGTTCCTTGACGATACTGCATGTAATCTTGCATCATTAAATCTTGTAAAGTTTTATGATCAGGTTAATCAAAAATTTAATATAGATGCTTATCGACATGCTTCCAGATTATGGACAATAGTTCTTGAAATAAGCGTACTGATGGCACAATTCCCGAGTAAAGAAATTGCGGAATTGAGTTATAACTTTAGAACACTTGGACTCGGTTATGCAAATCTTGGATCACTTTTAATGTTACAAGGAATTCCATATGATAGCAAGGAAGGTTTTGCAATTTGCGGCGCTATTACCGCAGTAATGCACATGACATCATATGCAACATCGGCTGAATTGGCAAAAGAAAAACAACCCTTTTCTAAATATGATGAAAACAGCAAGGAAATGCTTCGAGTAATTCGAAATCACCGAAGAGCAGCATACAATGTTCCTAAAGAAGAATACGAGGAACTAAGTGTAATCCCGATGGGTATAGATCCGAAATATTGCCCATCCGATCTACTCCAGGCCGCTCGTGAAGATTCAGACAAGGCTCTTGAACTCGGCGAAAAATATGGATTTAAAAATGCACAGGTTACAGTTATAGCTCCAACCGGTACAATTGGTCTAGTTATGGATTGTGACACAACTGGAGTCGAACCTGATTTTGCATTAGTAAAATTTAAGAAACTTGCAGGTGGCGGTTACTTTAAAATAATTAACCAATCCATTCCTCCGGCATTGGAACGGCTTGGTTACAATAAAGACCAAATAAATGAAATTGTGAAATATGCTAAAGGTGCAGGAACTCTTGTTGGATGCCCTTATATCAATCACGAATCATTATTGGCAAAAGGGTTTACAAACGAAGTTATTTCGAAGCTTGAAAAAATATTACCCACTGTGTTTGAGCTTAGTTTTGCATTCAACAAATATACTTTGGGAAATGAATTCCTGATTAAACAATTAGGTTTCTCCGAGGATATTTTCAATTCTTACGATTTTGATTTACTTAGATTACTCGGTTTTTCTAAACAAGAAATTGCCTCTGCTAATGATTATGTTTGCGGAACTATGACAGTTGAAGGCGCACCATATCTCAAGCATGAACATTACCCCATCTTTGATACCGCTAACAAATGTGGGAAAAAAGGGACTAGATTTATCAGGGCATTAGCTCATATAAAAATGATGGCTGCAGCTCAACCTTTTATTTCAGGAGCGATTTCTAAAACTATAAATCTACCTAATCATGCAACAGTTGAAGATATTAAAGATGCTTATTTGCAATCATGGAAATTGGGTTGCAAAGCAAACGCACTGTATCGGGATGGCTCAAAATTATCGCAACCTCTTAATTCAGTTGCGGATGAGGATTTTGAAGCACTCATTGAGGATAAAGAAAAGAATGATATTGTTAAAGTTGCAGAGAAAATTATTCACAGATACATTGCAAAGCGAAGACGATTACCGGATAGAAGAACTGGTTATACACAAAAAGCCAAAATCAACGGACAATCTGTTTACATTCGTACTGGTGAATATGACAACGGTCAACTCGGTGAAATTTTTATAGATATGCACAGAGAAGGTGCTACAGTAAGAAGTCTCTTGAACGTATTCGCAATCTCGATTTCATTAGGTTTACAACACGGTGTACCTTTAGAAGAATTTGTGGATGCTTTCGTATTCACAAGATTTGATCCCAGCGGAATGGTTACGGGGAACTCAAAAATTAAAATGGCAACTTCAGTTATTGATTATATATTCCGCGAATTAGCAGTAACTTATCTTGGTAGAAATGATCTGGCACATGCTGATCCAAATGAAGTTCCAATTTCTACTAAAAATATCGTGAAGAAATTTGTTGTACCGGATTTTGAGAGTGAAGAAATCGTTAGTGAAAGAGTAATTGAACTTGATCGTGATTCAGCTAATTCTTATAACTATCAATTGTCTACTATTGATGCAACGGAAAAAACTCTTCACATGAATGAAGATTCTTCATCTTTAAAGAATAAAGTAAAGCAAGCCATTGAACGTGGTTATACAGGTGATGTCTGTACAGAATGCCAAAGTATGACGATGGTGAGAAATGGGACATGTTTAAAATGTATGACTTGCGGGTCTACTTCAGGATGTAGTTAGTAATACTAAATTAAAAAGGAAAACCGGGTTTAATGCCCGGTTTTTTTACATAAAAATAGATTATCTATATTACTCAGTCTCGAATACTGAGTCTAATCTTCTACCGCCCATATAACGCTTATGGTAATAATTTTCTTCTAAGGAAGAAATTGTTACTCCTAATTTTCTACTGGCGTGTGCAAATAAGTTTTCACCCAAATAAATACCTACATGCCCCGGACGCACTCTTCGTGTAGTATTAAAAAAAACTAAATCACCAAATTTCAAATCTGAACGATCATTGACTGCCAAGCCCTGGTTAAACTGCTCTCGAGCTGATCTATCCAATGGAAGTGAAAGACTACTTTCATAAACAGCTTTTGTAAATGCCGAACAGTCAATTCCTTTTTTTGTATTCCCACCATATTTATAAGGAGTATTCAGATATTTGATAACTTCCATTACCATTTTTTCGCGAATATTTCCTAAATCGGCATTAAGATTTTCAGATGATGGTGAAATTCTTTTGAGAACTTCAGCATAGTCAATTGTTAACTCTTCAGTTGGTTCTTCATCAAATTCTTCTTCATCTAAAGATGCATCATAACTTAGTGAATCTGCTGTTGAACTTAATGATGATTCCTTATTAGTTGAATAGCGCAATTCATCAGCTTTTGATTCATTATTTTGAGAGTTTTTACCATATCGCTCTGATGTGGAAGATGCAGAACAGCCGGAGTGAATAAGTAGTCCGGCTGCAGAAATCAAAAGAGATATGATTAACTTTTTGTTGATCATCCGAGATAAGCTCTTAAATTCTTACTGCGTGAAGCATGTCTTAATCTTCTAATCGCTTTTTCTTTTATTTGGCGAACTCTTTCACGAGTAAGATTAAAACGCTCACCAATTTCTTCAAGAGTTAATGAATGTTCTTTGTTTAAACCAAAATAAAGTTTTATTACTTCAGCTTCTCTTTCTGTTAGTGTCGAAAGTGCTCTTTCAATTTCTTGTTTTAAAGATTCTGTCATTAAAATTGAATCGGGAGAAGGTTGCTGGTCATTCTGTAAAACATCAAGCAGTCTATTGTCTTCACCCTGAGCAAAAGGAGCATCCATTGAAACGTGTCTCCCAGAAATTTTCAATGTATCGGCTACTTCATTAACATCCATTTCTAATTCGGTTGCTAATTCTGCAGCACTAGGTTCACGTTCAAATTCTTGTTCGAGGTTGCTGTATGCTTTCCCGATTTTATTTAAAGCTCCAACTCTATTTAGAGGTAATCGGACAATTCGTGATTGTTCAGCCAACGCTTGTAGAATTGACTGGCGAATCCACCAAACAGCATATGAAATAAATTTAAAACCGCGAGTTTCATCAAATCTTTTTGCGGCTTTAATCAAACCTAAGTTGCCTTCATTAATCAAGTCACCAAGTGAAAGTCCCTGGTTTTGATATTGTTTTGCAACACTCACAACGAATCTTAAATTCGCTTTCGTTAATCCCTCAAGAGCTAACTGATCCCCTTTTTTGATCCTAATTGCTAACTCAATTTCCTGCTCCGGGGTTAACAGATCAACTTTACCTATTTCCTGCAAATATTTATCAAGAGATTGACTCTCCCGATTGGTATATTGCTTAGTTATTCTCACTTACACTACCTCATTTATTTTAATTTTCAATATTTATACTATCAACTATCCCGACTATCGATGCATCAACAGGGGCAAAATCTACCGGTAAAGGAATAACCGCTTCAGAAGCTGTTATGTAGAAAACTATCTCCCCTGGTCCTGAACCGACAGTATCAATTGCAATTAAAGGTTCGCCAGAATTATTTTGTTCTGCATCTAACGGCTGTATTAACATCATTTTAAGACTATGGACAGCCGGATATTTTTTTGTTGCCCAGATGTTTCCGATTACTTTGCCTAAATACATAAATATCTAATCGTTTCTGATAAAACATTTAAGCGTGGAAAGTTAATGAAAATTTGTTCTTTATTCAATTCCATATTTTTGGGTTTAATTATTAATTACTAAGATTTGGGGTGTCGAGTTTATCAACTATAGCCATTATAACTGCATCTATCGGTTTGTTTTTGGTAATACTTGTTTGACGTGCAGAACTACCAGTTGCAACTAAGACGATTTCACCTTCTCCGGCACCGACACTATCTACTGCGATAACAAAATTATCTTTCTCATTAAATTTTAAGTCCAGTTGCCTTACTATTAAAAACTTTGAACCGACTAAATTTTCATCTTTTCTTGTTGACCAAACAGTCCCTATTACTTTCCCTAAAATCATTTTAGTACCTCAAATCCTTTAATAAAATATTATCGTACGCAATTTCAAAATTTTTATTCATTAAGAAAACTTTTCCCGGTTAGTGAATTTTTAATATTGAAAAAGTCACCGATAGATTTACCAACATCGGCAAAAGTTTCACGAACACCCAAATCCTTCCTATCAACCATTTCACCATAAACAATCAGCGGTATATATTCCCTGCTATGATCCGTACTTGGAGTTGTAGGATCGTTTCCGTGATCTGCCGTTAGAATTAACAAATCACTTTCATCTAATTTTGAAATAAAACCTGGTAAAAATTCATCAAATTGTTTCAGCGCATTTGCAAAACCGATTGGATCATTGCGATGACCGTAGTAGACATCAAAATCAACAAGATTAGTAAAAACAAAGGTGTTACTATAATTAGACGATACTGAAATAAGTTTGTCACAACCTTCTTTATTCGATTTTGTTGGAAATTTCAAATCAATTCCTTGATGATTAAAAAGATCACTCACTTTACCAATACTTATTGTTGTGATTGAATTTTCTTGAAGAAAATTAAAAATTGTTTTACCGTGTGGATCAATTGAATAGTCATGTCTATTGGTCGTGCGTGTATAATTTCCACTTGTCCCAATAAATGGACGAGAAATCACTCTCCCAACAACTTCCGGAAATTTTAATACTTCATTCCTTGTTATTTTACAAATCACATCTAATCTATCAAGGGGAATTACATCTTCATGGGCGGCTATCTGAAAAACTGAATCAGCAGAAGTATAAATAATTGGAAATCCGGTTCTACAGTGCTCATCTCCTAATTCTTTAATTATCTCGGTACCTGAAGCAGGTTTATTACCCAAAAATCCTTCACACCCTGTTTTAACAAGGAACAAGTCAGTTAAATGTTTTGGAAATCCGTTTGGATAATAAGAAAAATCAAAATCAACTGGTAATCCGGCTAATTCCCAGTGACCTGTAGTTGAATCCTTTCCTTTAGATATCTCTGCCAATTTACCGAATGCTGCTGACGGTGATGGCACTTTTAAGATTCCTGATATATCAATAATATTACCCAACCCCAATTTTTCTAAATTGGGTAAATTTAATCCTCCGATTGTTGCTGCTATATTTGCAAGAGTATTGCTGCCGGCATCTCCATAAAGATTTGCATCTGGTAACTCACCTACACCAACTCCATCCAACACAACAAGAAAACAATTATTAATATTAACCTCTAATTAATATTTCTGACTTTATTACCGCCGCTCTCGAGAGCTTTTTGCAAAGCTAAATCGGCATTATGAATTACTTCTTCAACATCTGTTTTATCAGAAGTTGAGGCAACCCCAATCGAAACTGTAAAAGTGGATTGCTTAGACACAACTGCAATTGTTTGCCGGGCGATTCTTACCCGTAATTTTTCAGCCCAAAGGAAAACATCTTTCGAGAAAGAATTAAAGAAATAGATGGCAAACAATCTTTCGTCTAATCTCCCGAATAATGTAAGTGGTGTCATTTCAGAAGAAATGATATCAGCCACTGTGGTGATAATCATCTTATATGGATTTTCTCCGAAAAGAGATTCTTGTTCCAAAAAATCATCTATTTTTAATAGTGCAATCGAACCGGGGACTTTCAACAATTGAGATTTTACTAAATCAGATGCTAATCGACTTCTGAATGTTCTTGAATTTAATGCTTTTGTTTCAACATCTAAAGCAAGAAAACTCTTCAGCATGTTTTGGGTCATTATTGAATAAATCATGAATGAAATTATTCCTGTCGAGTTTTTTAAAAACTCCGCATCGGCTTTTGTATAAGCATTCTTCTTTAAACTTTCAAAACAAAGAACACCAAAATTTTGTTCCTGATAAACAAGTGGTATCGCAAGAAATGAACCGTCAAAGCTGACATCTTCAATCTTAGAAAATCGTTTATATTCAGCGGCAGAAGTATCATCAATTTTTACTGAAGTACCGGTTAAAATGCAGCGACCAACCAAAGTTCCCTGAAGATCGACCTCCAAGTTTTCGCCAACAAATTTTAATGATCGTTTATTGATCACTTTTTTAGTTTTAAAGTTTTTCTCAAAAGGATTGTATTGAACATAACAAAAAGCATCCCACTCAATCAGATTTTGCACTAATCTCTCAATCGAAGCACTTAAATCTTTTTCATCCTCAAATTTTGAATTGGGCCCGACAAGAGTTAATAATCCACTCAATCTTTTTTGGGCAATAAATTCAGAATAATTTTGTTCGAACATACTTATTAGAATTGTAATAACTCTAACAAATCTTCCCATTGCAAAAATTGTTTCTATTCCAAACTCATCTTCTTGTTTTGAATCAATCGCAAGTAAACCGATTAAATTTTTATCAAAGAAAAGCGGCACTCCAACGAAACTACGTATACCTTGAGAAGATGTATAATACCTAATAACATCAAGCTCTGATGTAATCGGAATATTTGATAATAATTCCGGTTCTTCTTTTTTTACAATGTTACTTAGAACATCATCTTCTAAATTTAATTTTTGATTTGTAATTGCCGTTGAACTTGAAACATATTTTTCTATTGACAATTTCTCATGTTTTTTATTATACCAAAAAAACACTGCAGTATATGCTGAAAATGATTCTTTGATTACCATTAAGAGTTTTTCTAAAACAAAAGTAAATTGATCGTTATGCCCAACACCTTTAGGCATCTCTTCATTTACAATATCATTATATAATAATTTTAAATCGGGTGGAATTAGAAGGACGCGCTCTTTTTTTCCTGTTTTGAAGAAATCTGCATCCGTTATTAAATCAGTATTTGTAGTTTTTGAAATAATTTCAAAAGATTCATCTCCATGAGAAGGCTCAGCGAAAGAATCTAAGTTATCATTTGAGATAGCATCATCCGATTTCGGGAAATGATATTCTTTTCTTAATGAATCGCGTAAAAAAATTAAAAAACCAACATAAATTAAGGTGAGTAGACCTCCAATTATTCTAAAAACTAAATCATCCGTAAGAAATTGAATTGAGATAAGGAGCGGGAAAATAAGAAATATAATAATTCTTTTTTTTTGCCTTGGTTCCATCTAAGGGAATTCCGTATTAATACTTAAAATTATGTATTCAATATAATTTGGTACGAACCTATAATCAACAAATATAAATAACGGATAACTAATTATATAAGTTCTCTAATTATTTTCATTAAATTTTTTGAACCGGTTCCATCTATTGCAGAAAAGAAAAATATGTTTTCTTCAAATACAAAATCCGTAAAATGAGCAGCAAACATTTTTTTCGCATGTGCCATTTGTGATTGTTTAAGCTTATCAACTTTATTAAGCAGAAGAATGTGTGTTACATTATAATGCTTTACAAAATCGAACATTTGCAAATCTAATACAGATGGTTCATGTCTGCTGTCAATTATCTGAACTACCGAACGAATATGTTGACAACTGCTGAAATAGTTCGAAATTAATTTTTTCCATTTTTCTTGTTCGGTTTTACTAGCTTTTGCATAACCGAAACCGGGAAGATCAACAAGATAGTATTTATTATTTACATTATAAAAATTTAGTGCACGTGTTTTACCCGGAGTAGAGCTTGTTTTTGCTAAATTCTTTTTTTTGTAAAGAGTATTTATAACTGACGATTTTCCCACATTAGATCTTCCGCTGAAAACGATATGCGGCAAATCTTCCTTAGGAAGATTTTTAATATCTGTTATTTCACGGTAGAAAACTATTTCATCATTCATAGGAAAAAAAAAGAGTAACCGGTAATCCGATTACTCTTCAATAATAGATTTTACATCCTTTATTTAGATGTAGTTTCTTCAACTACATTTGCATCTTCAACTTCGTTTTTCTTCTTTTTAGATTCAGCTTTTGCAGATTTTTTTTCTTTATTAGCAGCAGCTTTAGCATTAGCAACTTCATTAAAGTCAACTAATTCAATCATCGCCATTTCAGCAGCATCACCTAATCTTCTACCTAATTTAACTACTCGAGTGTATCCACCGGGTCTGTCTCCTACAGTAGGAATTACATTAGACATCAATTCTTTAACAGTATCTTTATCTTTAATCAAATCCATAATCTGCTTATGTGAATGAAGATCACCTACACGTGCTTTAGTAATTAACGGTTCAACAAATGTTCGCAATTCTTTTGCTTTTGCTAAAGTTGTTTTAATTCTTTTTGCTTTGATTAACGCAGCCGATAAGTTTTTAAGAAGCGCAGCTCTATGGCTTGCAGTTCTTTTTAATTTACGTCCTCTTACTCTATGTCTCATTTCAAACCTTTACCAGTTTAATTGGATTCATTATCTTCTTTAATATACTTTTCAACATCCATACCGAATTCAAGCCCCAAATTTTCAACAATTTCGGTTAATTCTGATAAAGATTTCCTTCCGAAATTTCGGAATTTAAGCATCTCAGCTTCATCTCTTTTAACTAATTCAGCTAAATTTTTAATAGTTGCAGCTTTTAAGCAATTATGTGCTCGAACACTCAACTCGAGATCATCAACATTAGTTAATAGAAGCTTTTTAATTCTTTCTTTTTCCGTATCTTTTTGAGTTTCAGCCGGAGTTTCTTCCGGTTCAAGATCAAGATTAATAAATAATTGAATATGATCTTTTAATATTTTTGAAGCTTGAGTTAATGCATCATCAGGCGTAATTGAACCGTCTGACCATACCTCAAGATTCAATTTTTCATAATCGTTTTTATCACCTATACGAACATTCTCTACATCATATCGTACATTTTTGATTGGTGTAAAAATCGCGTCCATTGGAATAAATCCTAAAGTATAATCAGGAGATTTATTCTCTGTTGAAGGCACATAACCAACGCCTTTACCGACTCTAATCTCAATATCAAATTTTGCATTTTTATTTAAAGTTGCGATGTGTAAATCCGGATTTAATATCTCAACATCAACGCTGCTTTTTTGAATATCGCTTGCTTTAAATAAACCTTCACCAGAGAAGGAGAGATCAATTTTGTTTGGTTTTTTGTTCAATAACTTTAATCGAACTTGTTTCAAATTCAAAATGATTTCTGCAACATCTTCCACTACACCGGGGATTGTAGTAAATTCATGAAGGACATCACTAAATTTTACTGCAACTACTGCAGCACCCGGAAGAGATGATAGCAAAACTCTTCTTAACGAATTTCCAAGCGTAACTCCGAAACCTCTTTCAAGCGGTTGTAATTGAAATTTTCCGTACGTATTTGAATAACTACTCTCATCTAAAACAACAGCCTCTGGCATCTTTAGATATGAAACACTCATTTCTTTAATCCTCTTATAATTACGAAAACTAGATACTATTTCGAGTAAAGTTCGACTACTAACTGCTCATTTGCATTTAGAGGTATGTCGACTCTTTCCGGAACTTGTAAAAATGAACCGGTCAGCGAAGCTTTATCGATTGATAACCATGAATACTGACTATCTTTTGTTCTTTTCAAAGAACTGTGAATAATGTCTAATTTTTTACTTTTATCTTTAATTTTAATTACATCACCCGGCGATAGAATATAACTTGGAATGTCAACAAGGTGATCATTTACAATGATGTGACGATGACCAATCAATTGACGTGAGGATTTACGTGAAGGAGCTAATCCCAAACGATAAACAACATTATCCAATCGACTTTCAAGAATTTTAATTAAGTTATCACCGGTAATACCTTTTTGGCGATTAGCTTTTTCAAAATAATTTCTGAATTGAGTTTCTAATAAACCATATTGTCTTTTGATTTTTTGTTTTTCACGTAACTGAACACCGTACTCAGAAACTTTAGTTCTACGAGAAAGACCATGTTGTCCGGGTGGATAATTTCTTTGTTCAATAGGACATCTATCAGATAAACATTTTTGTCCTTTGAGAAACAACTTGGTTTTTTCTCTTCTACATAATTTACATACTGCGTCTGTATATCTAGCCATTAAAATTCTCCATTATTATACTCTTCTCCTCTTAGGTGGTCTGCAACCATTATGAGGAATCGGTGTTACGTCTTTTATTGAAATAATCTCAAGACCGGCAGTATTCAAAGCTCTAATAGCTGATTCCCGACCGGAACCTGGTCCTTTTACAAATACATCAACTTTGCGTAAACCGGCATCAAAAGCTTCTTTGCCAGCAGCTTCAGCAGTTACTTGAGCAGCAAAAGGTGTATTTTTTCTTGATCCTTTGAAACTATTCTTACCGGCAGTAGACCAAGAGATAGTATTGCCATAAATATCGGTAAGAGTTACAAGTACATTGTTAAAAGATGCCTTAATATGAGCAACACCATGTGCATCAACTACAGATTTCTTTTTAGTTTTTTTTGTGGTTTTAGCCAATTTATAATCCTCCGATTATCAACTATTTCTTAGAAGGAGCTTTTTTCTTACCAGCAACAGTTTTACGTTTACCTTTACGGGTTCTCGAATTTGTTCGAGTTCTTTGACCGCGTGCGGGTAAACTTCTTCTATGACGTAAGCCTCTATAAGCTCCAACATCCATTAAACGTTTAATATTTTGTTGTACTTCTGAACGAAGTGCACCTTCAACTTTATATTCTGCAGTAATCACAGATCGAATTTCGGCTACTTCGTCTTCAGTTAAATTAGAGACTCTTTTATCAGCATCAATTTTTGCTTTTGCTAAAATATCTTGGGCGGATTTATGACCGAGCCCAAAGATATATTGCAAACCATAGAGTACTTTCTTATTTTTTGGTAAGTCAACACCAGCTATACGAGCCAATTATTATTCTCCTTCTTTTTTTAACCTTGACGTTGCTTATGTTTGGGATTTTTACAAATAACCCGCACAACGCCTTTGCGTTTTATTACTTTGCAGTTATCACAAATTTTCTTTACAGATGATCTCACTTTCATTACGAACTCCGTTATTTATATCTGTATGTAATTCTCCCCTTTGTAAGATCGTAAGGGGATAATTCTATTGATACTTTATCTCCAACTAATATTTTGATAAAGTGCATTCTCATTTTACCGGAAATATGTGCCAGAATTTCATGTCCATTATCAAGTTTAACTTTGAAATGAGCATTTGGTAAAGTTTCTGTTACAATACCATCAACTTTTATTGGACCTTGTTTAGCCATTATACTTTTGTAAGAATTTCCGGATTACCATTATTAACTAAAATTGTATGTTCAAAATGTGCTGAAGGAGTCCCATCTTTTGTTAGAACCGTCCAACCGTCTTGAGCAACTACTACTTGATACTTGCCTAAATTAACCATCGGTTCAATTGCAAGTGTCATTCCATTCTTTAATTTCGGGCCGGTTCCTTTTCTTCCATAATTAGGAATTTGAGGATCTTCATGTAAATATTTACCGACTCCATGACCGCATAAATCTCTGACAATAGAAAAACCGTGTTTCTCAACATGGTGTTGAATTGCAAAAGAAATATCAAATAACTTGTTATTGGATGTTGCTTCTTCAATTCCAAGATAAAGTGAATTTTCAGTTACATCAAGTAAAAGTTGTTTCTGTTCTGATATTTCACCAACCGGAACTGATATTGCTGCATCTCCAAAAAAACCATTTTTAATAACCCCGACATCAATCGCGATTATTTCTCCATCCTTCAGTTTTCTGCTGCTTGGAATTCCGTGCACAACCTCATCATCAATAGAAGAACAAATTGAACCGGGAAAATCAAAACTACCCGCCTGAGAATAACCTTTGAAAGCAGGTATACCATTTTGTGAAAGGATAAATTCCTCAGCAATAATATCTAATTCTTTTGTCGAAACACCCGGTCTAATGTTTTTTTTGACAAGTTGTAAAGTCTCTCCGACAATTCTACAACTTTCTCTAATAAAATCAATCTCTTTATTTGTCTTAATTAAAATCACAAATACCGACTAACGTCTACCCTTCATTTTACCCGATTTCATAAATCCATCATAATGGCGCATGAGTAAGTGAGATTCGATTTGTTGCAAAGTATCTAAAGCAACACCAACGATAATCAATAAACTGGTTCCACCAAAAAACTGTGAGAACTGACCTGAAACTCCAAATTGAGCAACAAATGCAGGTAAAATTGCAACAATTGCTAGAAAGAAAGATCCGGGTAATGTTATTCTCGTAAGGATATTATCAATAAATTCTGATGTATGTTTTCCGGGTCTGATACCGGGAATAAATCCACCCTGTTTCTTCATATTATCAGCAACCTCTTTTGGATTAAAAGCAATTGCTGTGTAGAAATAGGTGAAGAAAATAATCATCAAAGCATAAATAAAAGAATAAACCGGCGATGTATAAACAAAGTATCCTGAAAGAGTTTGTAAAAAATCATTATCAGGAAAAAACGATAACACAGTATTTGGAATAAACATTATTGATTGAGCAAAGATAATCGGCATAACTCCGGCTGTATTAACTCTTAATGGAATATACTGAGTTACTCCGCCATAAACTTTTCGACCAACAACTCTTTTAGCGTATTGAACAGGAATTCTCCTTGTCCCTTGAGTAACTAAAATTACACCAGCTATAATGAGCACCATAAAAGCAACAATAACAATTTCAATCACTAAACTTCTCGCTCCTGATGAAATTAATCTATATTCATCAAGCATGGCATAAGGGAAACGATCTATAATTCCGATAAAAATTATCATCGAAATTCCGTTACCAATTCCTTTTTCGGTAATCTGTTCACCGAGCCACATCATAAATACCGTACCGGCAGTCAATATTACAATTGTAGAAAGTACCCAACTAAATCCTTGAACAGACTCTGGAATTATACTTACACCTTGAACATTAATATTATTCAACCTTACTGTAACACCCCATGATTGCATAGCAGAAATAAGAACTGTACCGTAACGAGTAAGTTGAGTAATTTTTTTCCTACCTTCTTCTCCTTCTTGTTGAAGTTTTTGAAAATAGGGAACAACTGCACCCATCAACTGAATTATAATTGATGCACTGATATATGGCATAATACCCAGAGCAAAAATCGCAGCATTAGAGAATGCCCCTCCTACAAACAAATCATACAATCCGAATAAATTATCGGAAGTACTATTTTCCATTGCTTTTGTAAGAATTGCGGCATCAATGCCGGGTAGAGTTATATGGGCACCAATTCGAACTATAACTAATAGTGCCAAAGTATATAAAATTCTTTGACGTAGTTCGTGGATTTTAAATATGTTTCGGAAACTATCAGTAAACTTTGACATTTATATCCGTGTTAAATCTTTTTAATTGATCCGCCAGCAGCTTCAATCTTTTCAATTGCTGATTTGCTAAAAGCATTAGCTACTACATTAATTTTTGTTTTTAATTCGCCATTACCGAGAATTTTAATTGGTTTCTTAACAGAAGAAACTAAACCAAGTTCAACTAAGGTGACAGCATCAAGTGTGTCAACAGGAAGTTTATTGGCATCAGCTAATTTTTGAAAATCAGCAACATTGATTACCTGAGAATAAACTTTAAATATATTTGTAAATCCGAATTTTGGAATTCTTCTTTGAAGCGGCATTTGACCACCTTCAAACCAACTTCTGTGATTAGCACCTGAACGCGACATTTGACCATTCATACCACGAGTAGAAGTTCCGCCATGTCCTGAACCTTCACCGCGTCCAACTCTTTTTCTGGGTTTACGCGAACCTTTTGCATAACGTAAATTACTTAAAATATCCATTTATAAATTCCTCTTCTATTCGTTTATTTCTTCAACTTTAACAAGATGAGTAACTTTTCTGATCATCCCTCTTATTTGAGGAGTATCGTTGTGTAATTTCTCATAATGTGGTCGACCTAAACCAAGTGCTTCAATTGTACGTTTCTGGTCAATTGGTCTGTCGATAATACTTCTAGTTTGAGTTACTTTTAATTTCTTAGCCATTATTTCCTCAATTACGAATTAAATAATTCCGGAAGAGTCATCCCTCTTCTGTGAGCCATCGATTTTGCATCGATAAGATTAATTAGTGCGTTCAAGGTTGCTTTTACTTGATTATGAGGATTACTTGACCCCAAGGATTTTGTCAAAACATCTTGAATACCTGCAGATTCAAGAACCGCACGAACACCGCCACCTGCAATAAGACCTGTACCGGGAGAAGCTGGTTTCAATAAAACTTTACCGGCACCAAATTTCCCAATAATCTCATGCGGGATAGTATTTTTGTGAATCGGAACTTTAAATAAATTTTTCTTTGCATCATCAATACCTTTGGAGATTGCATCAGTAACTTCGTTAGCTTTACCTAATCCAATACCAACCGTGCCGGCTCCGTTACCAACAACCACGATAGCATTAAAACTAAATCTGCGCCCACCTTTAACAACTTTAGCTACACGATTTATGTGAACTACTTTTTCTTTTAATCCATCAGCTTCAGCTGATTTTGATGTTCTCAATTGATTCTCCGTTCAAAACAATTTATTAAATCTTTGCTGCCGAGAGAGGATTCGAACCTCTACATACGGCTCCAAAGGCCGCTGTCCTACCCTTAGACGACTCGGCAATTCATTAAAACTTCAACCCGCCTTCGCGAGCACCATCTGCCAAAGATTTTACTCTTCCATGATATCTATAACCGTTACGGTCAAAGATAGCTGCAGTTATATTTTTTTCATTTGCTTTTTTTGCAAGTAATGATCCGACTAATTTACTTCTCGAGGTTTTACCTTTAGCTTCTTTTAATTCGACTTCTATTTCTTTATTAAGAGAAGAAGCTGCTGCTAAGGTTACACCATTTACATCGTCAATTAACTGAGCATACATATTGTTAAGACTTCGGTAAACAGTTAATCTTGGTTTTTCACTTGTTCCAAAAGTTTTTTTTCTGATCTTAGTTTTAGATCTTAATCTGCTATTTGATTTACGATTAATCATTTAAATAAACTCCAATTTTTATTTACCAGCTGTCTTACCGGCTTTTCTTCTAATTTGTTCGTCAGAATATTTAATCCCTTTTCCTTTGTAAGGTTCAGGTTTTCTGAAAGAACGTATTTTAGCTGCTACTAAACCAACCAATTGTTTATCAATTCCAGTAACTACAATTTGCGTTTGAGTAGGTGTCTGAATATTTATTTCAGCGGGAGGCATAAAATAAATAGGGTGTGAATATCCAATATTAATTAAAAGATTTTCACCTTTTGCTTCCGCTCTATAACCAACACCAACAATATCTAATACTTTTTTATAACCATCAGAAACGCCGGTGATCATGTTCTGAATTAATGCTCTTGTTAAACCATGTAATGCTCTGTTTTTTGGAGCATCATCAGAGCGTGTACAGATAACTTCGTTACCTTCTTTTACAACTCCGATGGCAGGATTTAAGGATGTTGTTAATTCACCCTTAGGACCTTTTACATTAATCATATCTCCGGTTAATGTAACAGTTACATTATCTGGAATAGAAACCGGTTTTTTACCTATACGTGACAATTTAAACTCCGTACTAAAATTACCAAATTTTACAAATAACTTCGCCGCCTATGGAATCTCTTCTTGCTTGTTTATTGGTTACTAACCCTTTAGAAGTAGAGACTACACAGATTCCATACCCATTTAATACTCGCGGAAGAGTTTCAGCTGCAGAATAAATTCTTAATCCCGGTTTACTTACGCGCTCTAAACCGGAAATTGCAGAAACACCATTAGTATATTTTAATGCTATTCTTAAGATTCCTTGTTTATTATCTTCTATAACTTCAAAATCATTAATAAACCTTTGATCTTTAAGAATTTGAGCGATTCCTTTTTTCATATTTGAATTAGGAATATCTACTTTTCTTTTATTTGCTTTTACAGCATTTCTAACTCTTGTTAATAAATCCGCAATAGGATCCGTAACTGCCATGCTTTTCTCCTTTTACCAACTCGACTTTTTTACACCGGGAATTTCACCACGAAGAGCTTTTTCTCTAAAAACTAATCTTGAAATCCCGAATTTTCTATAATAACTTCTTGCTCTACCAGTAATCATACAGCGATTATGCAGTCTGACCGGAGATGAATTTTTAGGCAACTTTTGTAGCCCTTCAAAATCACCTTTAGCCTTTAACTCTTCTCTGATTTTATGATATTGTTCAACCAGTTTACGCCTTTTTTCTTCGCGAGCAATTAAACTTTTTCTTGCCATTAAAATCCCTCGATCCGCTTATTTAACTTCTTTTTTTCTAAATGGAATACCGAATGCAGCTAATAAATCATATGCTTCAGCATCTGTTTTTGATGTAGTTACAAATGTAATATCCATTCCAAGAATTTTTGTAACTTTATCGACATTAATTTCAGGGAAAATAATCTGTTCTTTAATCCCTATTGTATAATTACCTCTACCGTCAAATGATTTATCAGATAAACCTCTAAAATCACGAACACGTGGTAAAGCAACGTTGATAAATCTATCAAGAAATTCGAACATTCTTTCTTTTCTTAAAGTAACCATTGTCCCGATATTCATACCTTCTCTAAGTTTAAAGTTAGAGATAGCTTTTTTAGCTTTACGAATACTTGGCTTTTGCCCGGCAATAGTTTCCAAATCTCTTACTGCTTCTTCTATAATTTTTGGATCGGTAACTGCATCACCCACACCCATATTAATTACAATTTTATGAAGTTTAGGAACTTGCATAACACTTTTGTAACTATATTTTTTCATTAAAGTAGAAATAATATCATTTTTATAAACATCAAAAAGACGGCATTTAACTCTAACTTCTTCAATATTTTTCTTTGAATCAGGAGCAGTTGCCGTAGCTTCTTTTCCTTTTTTATCTTTTTTACCGACTACTGGAGCCGGTTGTTTTGCTTTTTTTTCAGCCATTTTAACTTAAAACCTCAAAAGTATTTATTTATTGAAACATCTCACCGGAAACTCTGCTTATACGGGCAATTTTCTTTTTGCCTGTTTTTTCATCTAAAATTATCTGAGATCCAACGCGAGTAGGTTTGTTTGTTTTGGGATCTAAAATCATGACATTAGAAACATGAATTGGGGCTTCTTTTTCAATAATACCGCCCTGTTGATTCTTTTGTGATGGTTTAGTATGTCTTTTTCTGATATTAACACCTTCAATGATGATCCTTAAATCTTTTGGAAAAACTTTTAATACTTTTCCTGTTTTCCCATTATCATTTCCGGAGATTACCATTACACTATCATTTTTACGTATCTTCATTCTAATTTTTCATCCTTATAAAACTTCAGGAGCTAATGAAACAATTTTCATAAATTGCTTTTCACGCAATTCACGAGCTACCGGTCCAAAAATACGTGTACCTTTAGGTTCATTTTGCGCATTAATTAAAACAGCTGCATTTTCATCAAATCTAATATAAGAACCATCTTTTCGTCTGACTTCTTTTTTTGTTCTAACGATGACAGCTTTTGATACTTCACCTTTTTTTACTGTACCGTTTGGTGTAGCCGATTTAACAGCAACAACAATCAGGTCACCCACACTTGCATATTTTCTTCCGCTGCCGCCAAGGACTCGTATACAACGAACCTTTTTTGCTCCGGAGTTATCTGCTACAATTAAATTACTTTCTTCTTGAATCATTAGTAAACTCCTTGTTCGCTATTTGGCTTTTTCAACAATTTCAACTAAACGCCATCTTTTTGTCTTACTAAGCGGTCGAGTTTCCATAATTTTAACAACATCACCGATTCCGCATGCATTTAACTCATCGTGAGCTTGCATTTTTTTAGTTTTCTTAAAATACTTTCTGTAGATCGGATGCGGTACTTTTCTTTCAATAGATACAGTAACGGTTTTATCCATTTTATTACTAACCACAACACCAACTCTAGTTTTTCTGAGGGCTCTTTGTTCCATAATTATACTTTAGCTCCTTTTTTGTCAGCCTTTTGAGCCTCTAATTCTCTTTGACGAAGAACTGTTTTCATCTTTGCAATATCTTTTTTAATTGTATTTAATTTTGCTGTATTAGTTAATTGTTTTAACTCGTGAGCAAAACGTAAATCGACTAAATTATTTTCTTCTTCAACTATTCTTTTGGATAGTTCTTCGACAGTAAGTTCTTTTATTTCTTGAATTTTCATTCTTATTGACCCAATAATTATTCAAAATCAGGTCGAGCAACGACCTTAGTTTTAATTGGTAATTTATATGAGCATGTTTTTAATGCTTCATTTGCAATTTCTTTTGAAACACCGGCAACTTCAAACATTATTCTACCGGGTTTTACTACAGCTACCCAAAATTCGGGTGCTCCTTTACCTTTACCCATTCTTGTTTCAAGAGGTTTTTTAGAAACCGGTTTATCTGGAAATATTCTAATCCAAACTTTACCATCTCTTTTCATTTTTCTTGAAAGGGCAACACGGCAAGCTTCGATTTGTCGGCTTGTGATCCATTGTGGTTCCAAAGCTTTCAACCCAAAATCTCCAAACGCTACAGTAGAGCCTCTATAAGCTTTACCTTTCATTCTTCCGCGCTGTGACTTTCTAAATTTTACCCTTTTTGGCATTAACATAAAACAAACTCCGAGGAATTAATCTGATAAACGTTTACCTAAAATTTCACCACGACAGATCCAAACTTTAATTCCGATGGAACCATAAATCGTCTCTGCTCTACCATTTGCATAATCTATATCTGCACGAATTGTATGAAGAGGAATTCTTCCTTCTTTATACTGTTCAGTTCGTGCCATTTCAGCACCGCCTAAACGTCCGGCGCACATAATTCTTATACCTTCAGCACCCATTCTCATTGTTGAACTGATAGCAGATTTCATTGCTCTTCTGAAAGAAATTCTTCCTTCAATTTGATTAGCAATATTTTCAGCAACGAGATAAGCATCTAATTCAGGTCTTTTTATTTCATTGATTTGAATTTTAACTTCTTTATCGGTTAATTGCTTTAATTCTTGTTCAAGCTGAGTAATCTCTTTACCGCTTTTACCTATAACAACGCCGGGGCGTGATGTATGTATAGTTAGAATAATATTTTTAGAAGTTCTATCAATAATAATTTTCGAAATACCAGCTTTTTTAAGACGATTTCGAATATAACCTCTTAACTTGTCATCTTCTTTAAGTTTAGCAGCAAATCCTCTGCTTTCAAACCAATTAGACTCCCAGCCTTTTATAATACCTACTCTAAAACCGATTGGGTTAACTTTTTGTCCCAAACAATTCCTCCTGAATTAATTTTTTGTTGCCACAACAACTGTTAAATGGCATGAACGTTTTCTAACTCTGTATGCCCTACCCATTGGAGCCGGTGAAATACGCTTCACAGTAGGACCCTGATTAACAAATACTTCTTTAACAAAAAGATCACCTGGTTCAACTTTAACTGCATCATCTTTATTAATTAAATTTGCTACAGCCGAACGAAGAACTTTTAAAGCATCGTTTGACGCATGTTTTGGTTGAAAGTGCAACACTTCCAAAGCTTTATCGACCGACATGCCTCTAATGAGATCGATAACCAATCTCATTTTTCTTGGTGATGAACCAATAAATCTATATATAGCTTTTGCTTCCATTCTATTCAATTCCCTTTACTATTTAGCCTTGGACGCTTTTTCAGCTTTTGTCCCGGGATGTCCTCTAAAAATTCTTGTAGGAGAAAACTCACCTAATTTATGACCGACCATATTTTCGGTTATATAAATCGGAATCATTTTATTACCATTGTGAACAGCAATTGTATGTCCGACAAATTCAGGTGAAATTGTAGAAGCACGAGACCATGTTTTAACTATTTTCTTTTGGCTTGTTTCATTTAATTTTTGAACTTTAGCTAAAAGTTTATAATCAATAAAAGGACCTTTTTTAACTGAACGCGGCATATTAGCTCTCTACTACTTTCGTCGTTTAATAATGTACTTATTTGAAACTTTTTTACGCTTACGGGTTTTCAAACCTTTGGCTTTTTGACCCCAAGGTGATACAGGATGTCCACCACCTGAAGTTTTACCTTCACCACCACCCATTGGGTGATCAACCGGATTCATTGCAACACCACGTACATGAGGACGTCTTCCTAACCAACGTGATCTTCCTGCTTTACCTAAACTTATATTTTCGTGATCTGAATTACCGATTACTCCATAAGTAGCCATGCAATCCATTCTAATCATTCTTACTTCACCGGAAGGCATTTTTAATTGAGCATGATCGCCTTCTTTTGCCATCAATTGGAGTGAACAGCCGGCACTTCGTCCTAATTGTCCTCCTTTACCGGGTTTCAATTCAACGTTATGAAGAAAACTTCCAAGCGGCATTTCTTTTATTGTAAGAGCATTGCCAACTTTAATATCAGAACCGGAACCGGAAGTAATAACATCGTTAACCTTTAATCCTTCAGGCGCAAGAATATATCTTTTTTCACCGTCAACATAATGTAAAAGTGCAATTCTACATGTTCTGTTTGGATCATATTCGATTGAAAATACTTTTGCTGGAATTCCGTGTTTATCTCTTTTAAAGTCGATAATTCTATATCTTCTCTTATGTCCGCCACCTGCAAAACGCTGAGTAGTTCTACCGTGGTTATTACGACCGCCGGAAGATTTAATCGGAGCAAGTAACGACTTTTCAGGAGTTGATTTCGTAATCTCCTCAAAAGTTGAAACAGATCTAAATCTTGTTCCAGGTGTTGTTGGTCGGTATTTCTTTATTGCCATTTAATTTAACTCCAAATCCTTCATCATTTACTAAACTTGTTCGAATAAATCGATTTTTTGATCTTTTTTTAACGTAACGAGTGCTTTTTTCACATCATTAGTTTTTCCAACAAATCGACCTTTTTTAGTAAATTGTGTTTTGGTTTTACCCTTAATATTAATTGTATTTACGTTGATAACTTCAACATTAAATTTTTTCTCAATTGCTTTTGCAATTTCAATCTTGTTTGCAGATAGAGCGACAAGAAAACCATATTTACCTGTTGCAGTACTTAAATGGGTCATCTTTTCTGTCAATAGAGGTTTAATTAATACACTTCGCATTTTAATTCATCCCTACTTTTTTATCTGAATAAAGATTGTTAAAGTAATCAACACTGCTCTTTTGCATAACCAAAACTTGATTATTTACTAAATCATAAGTGGAAGCTGAACTACATTCTAAAATTTTAACTTTTGGAATATTTCTTCCTGATTTCCAAACATTCTCAAGATTTTCGTGGGTTAGTAATAATACTTTTTTACCATCGATTTTCAATGCTTTAAGTACTGTCGAGAATTCTTTTGTTGATGGCTTTTCAAAATTAAAGTCTTCGACAACAACTAATTGATTATCTTTAACTTTATAAGAAAGAGCAGACTTTCTTGCCAAACTTTTAACTTTTTTGTTCAAATCTTCTCTATAATTTCTCGGTTTAGGACCAAAAATGGTTCCACCACCAACCCACAAAGGAGATCTTGATGTACCAGCTCTTGCGCCACCACGACCTTTTTGTTTCCAGGGTTTTTTACCTCCGCCACGAACTTCGGCGCGCTCTTTAGTTTTGCTTGTACCCTGTCTTTGATTAGCCAAATATGATTTTACGGCTAAATAGATAGTGTGATCATTAGGCTCAATAGAAAAAACAAAATCTTCAAGATTCGCTTTTTCAGCGCTAAGAGAACCATCTTTTTTATAAATATCTAATAACATTTTTATACCAAACTACTTTTTATGCAATTCTATGATTGAATTAATTGATCCGGGCACTGCACCTTTTACTAAAATTATATTTTTTTCAGGTACTATCTTTACAATTTTTAGATTCTGAACTGTAACACTTTCATATCCTTGTCTACCGGCCATTCTTTGACCCTTAAAAACTCTAGACGGATAAGAACTTGAACCAATTGAACCGGGTGCTCTTAGTCTATCACTTTGTCCGTGAGTAGTTCCGCCGACACCACTAAAACCGTGTCTTTTCATAACACCTTGAAAACCTTTACCTTTACTTAATCCACGCACTTTAATAAATTCACCTTCGGCAAAGAAAGAGGTGTTAAGTTCATCACCGATTTTGTAAGGTGAAACATCATCAATTCTAAATTCTTTAAGTGTTCGTGAAATAGTCAAATTATGTTTTTTAAAGTATCCTAAAACAGGTTTAATTGTTTTTGATTCTTTTTTTTCACCATAACCTAATTGAATTGCTGTGTAACCGTCTCTCTCAACAGTTCTTACATTTGTAACTTTACAAGGACCAACTTCAATCATGGTAACAGGAATTCTATTCCCATCAGCAGTGAAAATATTTGACATTCCTAATTTTTTACCTAATAATCCAGCCATTTTTTCTCCAAACATTAAAGCTTAATCTCAATATCAACACCCGCCGGAATATCTAACTTACTCAAAGAATCGATAGTTTTTGATGAGGAATTGTGAATATCAATGATTCTTTTATGAGAGCGGGTTTCAAATTGTTCTCTCGATTTTTTATCAACATGCGGAGATCTTAAAACGGTATAAATAGTTTTCTTGGTCGGCAAAGGAATTGGTCCAGAAACAACCGCCCCTGTGCTTCTAACAGTTTTAATAATTTTCTCTGTGGACTTATCAATTAATATATGATCGTATGATTTTAATTTAATTCGTATCTTCTGTCCAGCCACTTAAGAACTCCTTGATTTTTAGAGATAGAAAAAGGGAGACATAACTCCCTTTTCAATCGAGTATACTATTTAGTTTATTCAATAATTTTAGTTACAACACCGGCGCCTACAGTACGGCCACCTTCACGAATAGCGAAGCGAAGTCCTTCTTCCATAGCAATTGGAGTTATCAAATCAATTGATAATCTTACGCTATCACCAGGCATAACCATTTCAACACCTTCAGGTAAAGTTGCTACTCCGGTAACGTCAGTTGTTCTGAAATAGAACTGTGGACGATAACCATTAAAGAATGGTGTATGTCTTCCACCTTCTTCTTTTGATAAGACGTAAACTTCACCTTCATATTTTTTATGAGGAGTGATAGAACCTGTTTTAGCAAGAACCATTCCTCTTTCGATTTCATTTTTATCGACACCACGTAAAAGAATTCCGGCATTATCACCAGCTTGAGCAAAATCTAATTCTTTTCTGAACATTTCAATACCGGTAACAACTGTCTTTTTGTGTAAACCAAGTCCGATAAGTTCAACTTCTTCTTGAATCTTAACTTGTCCTCTTTCAACTCTGCCTGTAGCTACGGTACCACGACCTGTAATTGAGAATACGTCTTCCACAGGCATTAAGAAAGGTTTGTCAACACTTCTTTCAGGAATTGGTATATAAGAGTCAACTGCATCCATTAATTCCCAGATACAATTATAACGTTCGTCAGTAATTTCTGCATTATTACTACCGGCTTCTAATGCACGAAGAGCAGATCCTTGTATAATCGGAATATCGTCTCCGGGGAATTCATATTTTGTCAAGAGTTCTCTTAATTCAACTTCAACTAATTCTAATAATTCAGGGTCATCAACCATATCAACTTTATTCATAAAAACAACCATTTTAGGAACACCAACCTGGCGAGCTAAAAGGATGTGTTCACGAGTTTGAGGCATGGGACCATCTGTAGCAGCGACTACAAGAATGGCACCGTCCATTTGAGCAGCACCGGTGATCATGTTCTTTACATAATCGGCGTGACCGGGGCAATCTACGTGAGCATAGTGACGATTTGCAGTTGAGTACTCAACGTGAGCTGTAGCAATGGTAATACCTCTTTCTCTTTCTTCAGGAGCATTATCAATACTATCAAATGTTCTAATTTGAGAAAGACCTTTACGAGCCAAAGCCATTGTAATAGCAGCGGTTAATGTTGTCTTTCCATGATCCACGTGTCCGATTGTACCAACATTTACGTGAGGTTTACTTCTGTCAAATTTTTCCTTAGCCATCTATTTCTCCTTTAAGATAATTTTTCTTTTAATATTTTACTAAGCTGATTTTTTACCGGCAGATTTTTCGGAGATCTCATCTGCGATTAACTTTGGCACTTCCGAATAATGATCAAACTGCATAGAGTAAATCGCTCTACCTTGCGTCATTGATCGTAATATAGTTGCATATCCAAACATTTCTGAAAGTGGAACTTTAGATTGAATGACCTGGGCATCTTTACGAGCGGCAAAACCTTCAATTCGTCCTCTTCTTGAGTTAATATCTCCCATTACATCTCCCAAATAATCTTCAGGAGTAACAACTTCAACCGACATTATTGGTTCTAATAATATTGGTCTTGCTTTTCGAGCGCCTTCTTTGAAACCGATTGAACCGGCAACTTTGAAAGACAACTCATCTGAATCCACATCATGATAAGAACCGTCAAACAATCTAACTTTAATATCTACTACAGGGAAACCTGCAATAACACCATTTTTCATTGCTTCTTGAATGCCGGTAGAAACAGCAGGGATATATTCTTTAGGAACAACTCCACCAACAATTCCATTAATAAATTCATAACCTTTACCGGGTTCATTCGGCATTAACTCCAACCAAACATGTCCAAATTTTCCACGTCCACCCGATTGCTTTATAAACTTTCCTTCAACTTCAACAGATTGAGAGATTGTCTCTCTATACGCAACTTGCGGTTTACCGATATTAGCTTCAACCTTAAATTCACGTTTCATTCTGTCAACAATAATTTCAAGATGAAGTTCTCCCATACCACTTATTAAAGTTTGGCCGGTCTCCTCATCAGATTTTACTCTAAATGTCGGATCTTCATCAGAAAGTTTTGAAAGCGCTTCTGACAATTTATCTTGATCAGCTTTTGTTTTTGGTTCAATAGCGATTTGAATAACCGGCTCAGGGAAAATAATTTTTTCCATTACCACTGGATCATCTTCTGAGCAAAGAGTATCACCGGTTCTCGTATTTTTTAATCCAACTGCAGCAGCAATATCACCAGCTCTAACTGAAGAAATTTCTTCACGGTGGTTTGCATGCATTTGAAGTAATCGACTGATTCTTTCTTTTTTACCACTAATTGAGTTAAAAATGTATGAGCCTGATTCTAACTTGCCTGTATAAACTCTAAAGAATGTTAATTTACCTACAAATGAATCATTCATAATTTTGAAAGCTAATGCAGTAAATTTTTCTTTTTCTTCAACTTTACGTTTAACTAAATCATTCATTCCAATGTGATGAGCTTCGACATCACCTGTGTCAAATGGTGATGGTAGAAAATCAACAACCGCATCTAAAAGTCTCTGAACACCTTTGTTCTTAAAAGATGAACCACAAAGTACTGGAATAATCTTTGATTGAATTGTAGCTTCTCTTAATACTCGTATAATTTCTTCCGGAGTAATTTCTTGTCCATCCAAATATTTTTCAAGTAAGGTATCGTCAACATCAGAAACTGCTTCAAGCATTTCTGTTCTATATTTATTTGCTAATTCAATCAAATCTTTTGGAATAGGAATTTCATCATATGTACTTCCCATTGTATCTTCATGATACATTCGAGCTTTAAATGAAATAAGATCAACTATCCCCGTAAACAGGTCTCCTTCACCAATGGGAAGGGTTACAGGAATGGCATTTGCTCCTAATCTTTCTCTTATCATTCCAACCGCATTATAAAAATCAGCTCCAATACGATCCATTTTATTGATAAAAGCTAACCGAGGTATATTATACTTGTCCGCTTGTCTCCATACTGTTTCAGATTGAGGTTCAACACCGCCAACAGCGCAAAATAAAGCTACAGCTCCATCAAGTATTCTAAGCGATCTTTCAACTTCAACTGTAAAATCAACGTGTCCGGGAGTATCAATAATATTAATCTGGTGATCTTTCCAAAAACATGTAGTAGCAGCACTTGTTATAGTGATACCACGTTCTTTTTCTTGCTCCATCCAATCCATCGTAGCCGCACCATCATGTACTTCACCAAGTCTATGGAGCTTTCCGGTATAATATAAAATTCTTTCGGTCGTAGTGGTTTTCCCGGCGTCAATGTGCGCCATAATCCCAATATTACGAACCTTATTTATAGAAAACTTATTAATCATTTAATCCAATTTCATCAATAATGCACTATTTTACCACTTAAAATGAGCAAAAGCCTTATTTGCTTCAGCCATTTTATGTGTTTCTTCTTTTTTCTTTACTGCTGAACCTTCACCATTAGCAGCAGCCATCAATTCCGAAGCTAACTTCAAAGCCATCGTTTTCTCACCTCTTTTACGAGTATAGGTTTTAATCCATCTCATTGCGAGAGCTAAACGTCGCTCAGGTCGAACTTCCATAGGAACTTGATAAGTAGCACCACCAACTCTTCTGCTTCTTACCTCAATTAGAGGTTGAGTATTTGAGATGGCTTTTTTAAAGACTTCAAGTCCGGGTTTCTTAGTACGCTCTTCAATAATATTGAAGGCATCGTAAATAATTGTACGAGCTGTTGCTTTTTTACCTTCGAGCATGATATTGTTTATAAATTTTGATACAACGATATCATTAAACTTAGGGTCTGGCTTTACGTATCTTTTTTCTGCTCTTTTCTTTCTCATATTCTACTATTTCGATTTTGGTTTTTTAGCGCCGTATTTAGAACGACTCTGTCTTCTATCTTCAACACCACTTGCATCAAGTGTTCCTCTGATGATGTGGTAACGTACACCGGGGAGATCTTTAACTCTTCCGCCTCTAATAAGGACGATTGAGTGTTCCTGTAAATTATGACCTTCACCCGGAATGTAAGCTGTAACTTCAATATTATTTGTTAAACGAACTCTCGCAACTTTTCTTAAAGCTGAATTTGGCTTTTTAGGAGTTGTTGTATATACTCTTGTACATACTCCACGTTTCTGTGGACATGCATCTAAAGCCGGTGCTTTATTTTTTGCTAAAATTACTTGGCGACTTTTTCTAACTAACTGATTTATCGTCGGCACTATTTACTCCCAATCTTTCACAAAGAAAAAAAATTTCAGACTTATAATATATGACTATTGCTAATTTTTGTCAAGAAAAAGTCTCTTGAAATTAAAGTTTTTTTATTCCAAGAGACCAATTTTTCTTATCCAACTACTTTATTTTCTAAAGTTTTCTCTTTTTCGACCTCGAGCTGCTCAGATTTTACCTGAATTGCACGATATTTTTTCAAACCGGAACCAGCCGGAATTAAATGACCCATCACAACATTTTCCTTCAGTCCTTTTAAAATATCCTTCTTTGCTGCAATTGCTGCATTAGTTAATACTTTTGTGGTTTCCTGGAATGAAGCAGCAGAAATAAAACTTTCGGTTGATAACGCTGCGTGTGTGATACCTAATAATATATGTTCAAAAGTTGCCGGCTCAGCATCGCGATATTCAACAAGGTCTTTACTCTTACGTTTTAAATCGGCATTAATCTCTCGAATTTTACTTTTCGAAACTAATTGTCCTTCTTTTAATTTTGAATCTCCACGGTCTTCAACTGTTACAGAGTTCATTGCACGTTGATTTTCTTCAAAGAATTCATAACGATCAACGATATCTTCTTCGAGGAATCTTGTATCACCGGCAGAAACAATTTTAATCTTCTGCAACATTTGTCTAACGATTACTTCGATATGTTTATCATTAATTTTAACACCTTGCAAGCGATAAACGTCCTGAATTTCATTTACAAGATATTCTTGAACTGCATTTGTTCCTTTTATTTTAAGGATATCATGAGGATTGATTGGACCATCGGTTATTTTTTCACCGGCTGGTATTTCATCCCCTTCTTGAACAAGAATATGTTTACTTACAGAGACGTTGTATTTCTTCTGATCCGAATCGTCAATTGCCGTAACAATTATTTCTCTTGAACCTTTTTTACGTGCACCGAATTTAACAATACCTTCAATTTCAGAAACGATTGAAGGCTCTTGAGGGCTTCTTGCTTCAAATAGTTCGGTTACTCTCGGAAGACCGCCGGTAATATCACGTGTCTTAGAGGCTTGCTTTGAAATTTTTGCTAAAATTGTACCGGGAAGTATCGTATCACCTTCTTCAACAGCGAGGAATGCGCCTGTTGGTAAGTTAAATGACTTCGAATTACCGTCGGGTGATTCTATTATCATACTTGCAGTCAAGTTTTTGTCTTTAGATTCAATAACCTTCTTTTGAACGTGACCAGTTTGATCATCAGTAATTTGTTGAAGTGTAACTGAATCAACTAAGTCGACAAATTTTACCACACCCTGAATATCAGTTAAGATAACTGAGTTATAAGGATCGTGATTAAACAACGGCATTTTTTTAGTTACTTTTTGTCCATCTTCCACAATTATTTCTGAACCGTAAGGAATATCATATTTTTTAATTACAACATCATTATTGTCTAGAATTTCAAGTGAACCACGTCTACCCGTGACGGCATGAGTTCCAGTTACTTTCTTAACAGAAACAACTCTGTTAAATCTAACAATACCTTCTACTGCGGATTCAATTTGAGATTGAGCGGCAATACGTGATGATGTACCACCAAGGTGGAAAGTACGAAGTGTAAGCTGTGTACCGGGTTCACCGATTGATTGAGCCGCAACAACACCAACCGCTTCACCAATTTCAACGATTTTACCATTTGTCAGGTTTCTTCCATAACATTTGGCACAAACACCTTGCTTTGATTCGCACGTCAATACGGTTCTTATGTAAACTGAATCAATGTTTGCATCTTCGATTGCAGTAGCCAAAGTTTCGGTAATAATATCACCTGATGAAATTATTAATTCATCCGTTCTTGGATCGTAGATATCTTCCTGACAAACACGTCCAGTGATTCTTTCTGCTAATGGTTCTCTTTCTTCTTCAACATCTTTCAATGCGGTAACATGAATACCGAGAATTGTTCCACAATCATCTTCACTAATAATTACGTCTTGAGATACGTCAACTAATCTTCTTGTTAAATAACCTGCATCTGCTGTTTTAAGCGCTGTATCCGCAAGACCCTTACGAGCACCATGTGTAGAGATGAAATATTCAAGTACTGATAAACCTTCTTTGAAGTTAGCAACGATAGGGTTTTCGATGATTTCACCTGCTTGACCGGTTAGTGATTTTTGAGGTTTCATCATCAAACCTCTCATACCGCCAAGCTGACGAACTTGTTCGTTAGAACCTCTCGCTCCGGAATCAACCATCATGTGTAGTGAATTGAACCCTTGTTGATGCACTTTTAATTTTTCCATCAACACTTTTGCGACATCATTTGTTGTATGAGTCCAGATATCGATAATTTTATTATATCGTTCTGCATCAGTAATAACGCCTTGCTCGTGTTCATTTAATACTTGTTCTACTTTTTTGTTAGCACTCGTAATGAGATTTACTTTTTGTTCAGGAATAATCATATCGCTATATGAAATCGAAATGCCCGCAGCAGTTGAATATCTGAAACCTAAATCTTTTAAATCATCTAAAAACTTAGCTGTAACTTTATTGCCAAGTTTCAAAAACATTTGACCGATGAATCCACCGAATGTTTTCTTAATCAATAACTGGTTAAAAAATCCCATTTCTTTTGGAACAATCTGATTAAATATAACTCTACCTGTAGTAGTTTCAATTGGCTTACCGTCAATTCTAACTTTAATTAAAGCATGCAAACCGATTACTCTCGAGTTATAAGCAATGATTACTTCATCAGGTGAACTAAAACTCATTCCTTCGCCCAGGTCACCATCTCTTTTCTTGGTGACATAGTAACAACCCAAAACTATATCTTGAGTTGGAACAACAATAGGACTGCCGTTTTGAGGCGAAAGGATATTGTGGCTGCTAAGCATCAATAATGAAGCTTCAAGTTGTGCTTCAAATGAAAGAGGTAAGTGAACAGCCATTTGATCACCGTCAAAATCCGCATTAAATGCAGTACAAACCATCGGGTGTAATCGAATAGCTTTTTCATCTATCAATAGCGGTTGGAAAGCTTGAATTCCGAGTCTGTGAAGCGTTGGTGCACGGTTTAGAAGAACCGGGTGCCCGACAATAATCTTTTCAAGAATTTCCCAAATAATTGGGTCTTTTCTTTCAACAACCTTCTTGGCACTTTTAACGGTTTTATTATGTCCTCTATCAATTAATTTTCTTATGATAAAAGGTTTGAATAATTCAACAGCCATATCTTTTGGAAGTCCGCATTGATGTAATTTTAATTCCGGACCCACAACGATTACAGAACGACCTGAGTAGTCAACACGTTTACCGAGTAAGTTTTGACGGAAACGTCCTTGTTTACCTTTAAGCATATCACTTAATGATTTCAACGGACGATTATTATCACTTCTTACAGCACTTCCACGGCGTGAATTATCAAATAAAGCATCGACTGATTCTTGCAACATTCTTTTTTCGTTACGAAGAATTACTTCAGGAGCTTTAATGTCGATTAATCTTTTTAATCGGTTATTTCTGATAATTACTCTTCTGTAAAGATCATTCAAATCACTTGTTGCAAAGCGCCCGCCTTCTAATGGAACTAAGGGTCTTAGTTCAGGTGGAATTACAGGGATGTAACTTAAAACCATCCATTCAGGTTTGTTCATTGGTTTAAATTCTTTTTCTCTGAACGCTTCTAATACTTTTAATCTTTTTAAGATTTCATCTTTTTTCTGTTGAGAAGTTTCAACTTTAACTTGTTCGCGTAAAGCCTGGAACAAGTTCTCAACTTCGGTTTGTCTAAGCAATTCTTTAATTGCATCACCGCCGATTTTAGCATAAAATTTATTTGGATCAGAATCAGCTAATTTTTCATTTCCCGGAGGAAGTGAGTTTAATACTTCAAAATATTGATCTTCAGAAATTAAATCTTTTCTGTTTAAACCGGTTGGACCAGGATTTAATACCACATAAGATTCATAATAGATGATTCTTTCTAACTCTTTTGTAGTGAATCCTAAAATATTACCGATTTTTGAAGGTAGAGATCTGAAAAACCAGATGTGAACAACCGGAACTGCTAAAGCAATGTGTCCCATTCTTTCACGTCTTACACTTTTTTGAGTTACTTCAACACCGCAACGATCGCAAATAATACCTTTGTATCTAATTCTTTTATATTTACCGCAATAACATTCCCAGTCACGAGTTGGTCCGAATATTTTTTCGCAGAACAAACCATCTTTTTCAGGTCTGAATGAGCGATAATTTATCGTCTCAGGTTTAGTCACTTCTCCGTGTGAACGGGCAAGTATATCATCGGGACTAGCTAATGTTATAGTAATATTGTTAATATCTTTTAACACGTTTTCTTGATTTCTATATGACATTTATAAAACTCCTAATTTCTTGGTGAAATAAACATTTTTTCAACATTAACTAATCTTCATATCAAGACCTAAGCCTTGTAATTCTTTGATTAAAACATTGAAAGATTCAGGAATATTTGGTTCCTGTAAATTCTCACCCTTAACTATTGCTTCGTAAGCCTTTGACCTACCGGCAACATCATCACTTTTAATTGTTAAGATTTCCTGTAGAATATGGGCTGCACCGTAACCTTCAAGTGCCCAAACTTCCATTTCTCCAAATCTCTGACCACCGAATTGAGCTTTACCACCCAATGGTTGTTGAGTAATTAGTGAGTATGGTCCAATTGACCTTGAGTGAATTTTATCATCCACCAGGTGACCAAGTTTAAGCATGTAAATATATCCACAGGTTACTTGTTGATGGAATTTTTCACCGGTTCTGCCGTCGAATAAATCAGTTTTACTTCCGGGGGCTAAACCGGCTTTTGTCAACCATTCATCAACATCAGTTACTTTTGCACCATCAAAAATTGGAGTTGCAAATTTTACTCCAAGTTTTTTACCTACCCAGCCGAGTGCTGTTTCATACAATTGACCAAGGTTCATACGAGAAGGCACACCCAGCGGATTTAGAACTATATCAACAGGGGTTCCATCATCAAGGAACGGCATATCTTCAATCGGTACAATCTTAGCAACAACGCCTTTATTACCGTGACGACCTGCCATTTTATCACCTACCGAGAGTTTACGTTTTTTAGCAACATAAACTTTGGCAAGTTGAACTATTCCAGGAGGTAGTTCGTCACCGGATTGTATTTTTATTTTTTCACGTTTGTAATCTTCTTCAAGATCAGAAAGTGCATCAAAATAATTTCTGAAAATTGTTTTAATTAGATGATTGTTTTTCTTTGATTCGAACCAATCAGTAGTGTAATCAAGTTTTGTTACATCGTCTAAGCCGGAGAATGTAGTCTCTTTAATAGCGACTCCGTTTCGAAGTACTATTGAGCCGTCAAGATCTCTTATTCCGGTAGTGGTTAAACCTGCTGAAACTTGATTCAATTTATCAATTAATTTTTGATAATGCGAAGAAACTCTCTGTTTATGTGTTGATTCCAAAGTATCAAATTGTTTTTTCTCAAGTTTTTTAGCATCGTTATCTTTTTTCTTTCTGCTGAAAAGTCTTGATTTAATTACTGTTCCTTTAAGTCCGGGAGGTGCTTTTAATGAAGCATCTTTAACATCACCGGCTTTATCTCCGAATATAGCTCTAAGTAATTTCTCTTCCGGAGTAGGATCGGTTTCACCTTTAGGAGTTATTTTTCCGATGAGAATATCATTTTCTCTTACTTCGGCACCTTCACGTATGATTCCGTCATCATCAAGATTGCGGACAGCTTCTTCACTGACATTCGGAATTTCACGTGTTAACTCTTCCTCACCACGTTTTGTTTCACGAACTTGAAGTTCAAATTCTTCAATATGGATTGAGGTAAACACATCTTCGCTTACAACTTTTTCACTAATTACAATTGCATCTTCAAAGTTATAACCTCTCCAGGGCATGAATGCTACAAGAACATTTCTTCCTAATGCTAATTCGCCGCCATCTGTCGCACAGCCATCTGCAAGGACTTCCCCTTTTTTAATTTTCTGTCCCGCTTTTACAATCGGTTTTTGATTAATAGAGGTTTCCTGGTTTGTACCTGAGAACTTTATTAGTTTATAAGTAACAAGTCGAATATCACTAAAACTGGTGATCGCCTCAATTGAGTTTGGACTGATGTCATATTTAACAATAATTTTTTCTGCATCAACATAATCGATAACACCGTTATCTTCTGCAACAACTACTGCTCCGGTATCCCGTGCAACTTTTCCTTCTAAACCTGTTCCTACAAGAGGGGCTTCAGGATGTAATAGTGGAACTGCTTGACGCTGCATGTTTGAACCCATGAGCGCACGGTTAGCATCATCATGTTCCAAGAAAGGAATAAGTGCAGCTGCTGCACTTACAATCTGTGCAGGGGCAACATCCATAAACTGAAGTTCATGTGGATGTACAATTGGAAATTCACCCTTAAAGCGGGCTTTTACTCTTGCATTAACAAATTCTCCATTATCTTTTATAGGAGCATTTGCCTGAGCAATTGTGAAGTGATCTTCTTGCTCTGCTGTTAGATAAACTACTTCATCTGTAACTTTTCCATCAACTACTTTTCGATATGGCGCTTCTAAAAAGCCATACTTATTAACTTTTGAATAAATAGTTAGTGAAGAAATAAGTCCGATATTTGGACCTTCCGGAGTTTCAATCGGGCATAAACGTCCATAATGTGTATAGTGAACGTCACGAACTTCAAATCCTGCACGTTCTCTGGTTAAACCGCCCGGTCCTAATGCAGACATTCTTCTCTTATGTGTCAGTTCTGCAAGCGGATTAGTTTGATCCATAAATTGAGATAACTGGTTTGTTCCGAAGAAGGCATTAATAACACTGCTTATTGTGCGTGCATTTACCAATTCCTGAGGAGTAAAACTTTCTGCATCGCGAATGTTCATACGTTCTTTAATTGTACGTGACATTCTTGCAATACCAACATTAAACTGTTGCTGTAATTGTTCACCGACAGTTCTAACGCGTCTATTACCTAAGTGATCAATATCATCAAAACTTTCGTTTCCGTCTTTAAGACGAATCATATATTTTATGATTTCAATAATATCTACGGTTGTTAAAACTGTAGTGGTTTCTTTGATATCAAGTTTTAACTTGTCGTTCATTCTGTGACGTCCGACTTCACCTAAATCATATCGCTTATCATTAAAGAATAATTTTTCAATTAATCCGTGAGCAGTTTCCAAATCGGGAGCTTCACCGGTTCTTAATTGACGATATATAGCAAATAAAGCTTCCTCTTTTGTATGGGAAGAATCTTTTTTGAGAGTATTTAAAATTAAGTTTTGTTCAATTGAGGTATCGGTTCTGATAAATTTGATTGTATCAACTTCCGCTTCATTTAATCTCTCAACATCTTCTTCAGATAAAACACTTTCGCGTGTTAAGAAGATTTCTCCGGTTGCCATATCAAAAACATCACTTGCAATCGTTCTGCCGATGTAATTTTCAATTTTTACTTTTCCGACTTCAACCGTTTCAAATAAATTGAATAATTCTAATATTTCTTCATCTGATTGATAACCGAGAGCTCTTAACAGAGTAGTTGAGGGGAATTTTTTACGTCTATCTATATAAACATACAAAACATGATTAATATCAGTAGCAAATTCAACCCATGAACCTTTTAACGGAATAATTCTCGCAGAATATAAAGCGGTTCCGTTAGGGTGGGTTGTTTGTGAAAACGCTACGCCGGGTGAACGATGGAGTTGGGTAACTACAACACGTTCAGCGCCATTGATAACAAATGTTGCTCTTTCACTCATGAAAGGCAGGTTTCCGAGATAAACTTCTTGTTCAACAGAGTTAACAAATTCTTCTGTATCGGGATCTTTTGTGGAAAGCAATAATTTTGCTTTAAGAGGAGCAGCGTATGTTAATCCTCTTTCCAAACATTCAAAAATTGAATAGCGGGCTTTTTCGATATGATATTGAAGAAAATCTAATCTATAATTTTCTTTATTATCAAAAATCGGGAAGTTAGAAGAGAAAACAGCTTGTAATCCCTTATTTTCACGTTGAAGCGGATGCACATGCAATTGAAGAAATTCTTCAAAAGATTCTTTTTGAATATCTAACAAGTGTGGAATATCTAATACCGGTTTAATTTTGCCGAAGGAAATTCTCTTATTCTCCAAGGGGCAACCTCCAATTTAATAATCTAAAACTTTTCAAACGAACTTAACTTAGTACTTAACTTAAAACATATTAACAATAGAAAAGTGATAAGACGGAATACTCCGCTTATCACTTTAAAAAAAGGACACAGATAACAAAGGCATGTACAAAAAAACTTATTTTACTTGAACTGTAGCACCAGCTTCTTCAAATTCTTTTCTAAGTTTTTCTGCTTCATCTTTAGAGACAGCTTCTTTAACTGTTTTTGGTGCGCCGTCAACAAGATCTTTAGCTTCTTTTAATCCTAAACCGGAATGAGCTCTAACAACTTTGATCACGTTGATTTTCTTTTCACCGGCTGCAACAAGAATTACATCAAATTCGGTTTGTTCTTCAACAGGAGCTGCGGCAGCGGCAGCAGGAGCTGCGCCCATAACCATTGGGGCTGAAGCGGTTACACCAAATTCATCTTCAAGTGCTTTTTTTAATTCAGCAGCTTCTACAAGCGTTAAAACTTTTATTTTCTCGACGAGTTCTGCAACTTTTTCTGACATTATATTTTCTCCTAAATAATATTATAATTAAACTATTTTTATGCTGCTTCTTTTTTTGAGATTTCATCAATTACACTGACGAGGTCTCTCATAACAGCATTGATTGCACCAACAACTCCAGAAGCCGGAGCATCGATACTTCCTAAAATTCCTGCAATAATTTCCGATTTTGTCGGAAGATTGGCGATTTCAGACAACTTGCTACCATCAAAGTACTGACTTTCGATATAGCAAGCTCTTAGAGGGAGTTTTTGACTAACATCATTAAATTTCTTAATGATTTTAGCCGGAGCAACAGGATCTTCAGAAGCAAATGCGAAACCATTCATACCAACTAAATGTTTTTTCAGATGGTCGTATCCGCCTAATTCTTCAATTGCTCTTTCAAATAAGGTGTTTTTGATTACCTTATATTTTACTCCGCTCTTTCGGAATTCATTTCGAACGTTACTAATATTTTCGACATTAATTCCGCTGTAATCAGCCACATATACGGCAGAAGAACCTTTCAACAGCTCGACTATGTCGGCTATTCTTTCAGTTTTTTCACTTTTCTTCATTGTTCTCCCAATTTATATTATGGATTTGATTACGTGGGCTTGAAGCATTATTATTGTGCGTAATAAACTTTTTTATTGAGCCACTTCATCTTTTGTTATCTTCAAACCAGGTCCCATCGTAGATGAGATAAAAAGACTTCTTACATATTGTCCTTTTGCGGATGAAGGTTTCAATTTGATGATCGTATTCAAAAATGCTCTTGTATTTTCTACTAATTTTTCTGTTTCAAAAGAAAGTTTTCCGAGTGATAAGCTTATAATTCCAGCTTTTTCAACACGAAATTCAACTTTACCTGCTTTAACTTCTTTCACTGCTTTTGCAACATCCATTGTTACAGTACCACTCTTTGGATTTGGCATTAAGCCTTTGGGTCCAAGGATTTTACCTAACTTACCTAATTCAGCCATTGTGTCAGGCGCTGCAACAATTACATCAATATCTGCCCAGCCGGCTTTAATTTTTTCAAGATACTCTTCGAAACCGGCAAAATCTGCACCGGCATCAAGAGCTTCCTGAATTTTAGGACCTTTTGCAATTACAAGTACTTTAACTTCTTTACCGGTACCGTTTGGAAGTACAACTGTTCCACGAATCATTTGATCGGCATGTCGGGGATCAACGCCTAATCTGATAGAACAATCTAACGACTCTACAAACTTAACTTTCGATAAATCTTTAAGAAGATCAATTCCTTCTTGAAGCCCGTATTCTTTGCTTTTATCAATAGAGCTTTCTACAGCTTTCACTCTTTTTGATGTTTTCATCTTAAAACCACTATTTTATTATTAATCAATAAATGTTAATCTTCTACAGTAAAGCCCATACTTCGGGCAGTTCCTGCAACCATACTCATTGCGTGCTCAACATCGAAAGCGTTAAGATCAGGCATTTTCATTTTTGCAATTTCTTCAACTTGAGCATTAGTTACTTTAGCAACTTTATTTCGATTCGGTTCTGGTGAACCTCTTTCAACTTTTGCGGCTTTCTTCAAAAGAACTGCTGCCGGTGGAGTTTTTGTTATAAACGTGAATGATTTATCAGAAAAAACTGTAATAACAACAGGAATAATCAACCCTTCTTTTTCTGCAGTTCTAGCATTAAATTGCTTACAGAACTCCATGATATTTACACCTTTTTGCCCTAATGCAGGACCAACAGGTGGTGATGGGTTTGCTTTTCCGCCTGGAATTTGCAGTTTAATAAATCCGGTAATTTTCTTAGCCATTTTATATACCTTTTATAATACTATTTTTCTAATTCAGCTTGAACAAAATCTATTTCAACAGGAGTTTTACGACCAAAGATTGAAACTAATACTTTAATTTTCATCTTTTCTTCATTTACTTCTTCAACGGTGCCGGAGAAGTTGTTAAATGGTCCCTCATTAATTTTAACAATATCACCTGCCCGGAAAATTATTTCGCTTCTTTCCTCAGAGTCTTCTTGTAAAATTCGACCGACTATTCTTTTAACTTCTTCAGGCTGAAGCGGGTTTGGGTTGTTTTTAGTTCCAAGAAAACCCATAACGGATGGTGTATTAAGAATAAAATCTTTAACCAAAGCATCGAGGTCTGCTTGTAAAAGGACATAACCGGGGAAGAAATTTTTAGTTTTACTTCTCTTTTTGCCGTCACGAACTTCAAAAACTTTTTCCATAGGAACAAGGATTTGCTCAATTTTTGCACGCAACTTCTCATTATCCTTTAATTCGGCATCAACTAAGTTTTTAACTTTGTTTTCATGACCGGAAAAGGTTCTAACCACATACCACTTCAAATCGGACATATCAACCTAAAAGATTCCTTTGAAAATTTGAGTAATTGCCATATCAATAGCGTAAGTAAACGCTGAGATAATAAGACAAACAACGATCACAATCTGAGTTGATTCTTTCAATTCATTTTTGGTTGGCCAGGTAACTTTTTTCATTTCCCGTACCACGTCATTAAAAAAATCTATTATCTTCTGTTTCATATTTTTATCAATTTTTTGCACGTCAGGAGGGACTCGAACCCCCAACCTGCGGTTTTGGAGACCGCTGCTCTACCAATTGAGCCACTGACGTAGCTATTAAAAAATTATTTATTTATTTATTGTTGTAATTTTCCCGGTAAACCGTAATAAATTACTTAGTTTCCTTGTGTACTGTATGTTTCCTATCAAAACGGCAATACTTTTTGAATTCAACTCTGCCTGGATGAAGTCTTTTATTCTTCGTGGTAGAGTAATTTCTTCTTTTACACTCGGTGCATTCTAGGGTTATTATTTCTCTCATATCACATCTTTTAAGATTATTAGTTGAGCTGACGACCGGGATTGAACCGGTGACCTCATCCTTACCAAGGATGTGCTCTACCAACTGAGCTACGTCAGCATTTTTAAACAAAAAAAATGATAGCAACTATGCTTCGTTAAACATGAAGCGCTGATTATGTCCTATCATATTTCAGTTGAAATCGAATTAATTAAAAAACAATTTTCAACTAATTGAGCATTTATCAAAAATTTAGGCTCAATCAGTAGTATAATATCAGTAAAGAACTTTTTGAGCGGGAGACGGGACTCGAACCCGCGACCAACAGCTTGGAAGGCTGTGACTCTAGCCAACTGAGTTACTCCCGCATACTACCATAATAAAATGAACTTTGTGGGCGGCGAGGGATTCGAACCCCCAAAGGCGTTTGCCAACGGATTTACAGTCCGCCCCGGCTCTCCAACTCCGGCGTCCGCCCGTTTTTAGAAACGAGCACCAAAAATATACTATTTTCATAAAATATGCAAATATGATTTGAAAAATTTTTTAGAGGCGGTTTTTAGAGACTACTCGAGGTTAATAAATCACTATTTCTTCTCTAAAATTCTTAATTGGACATTTTCCTAAATCCGCAGTTTATTTAGCTAAAACAATCTCGTTTGAATATTCAACGAGGCTGTATCAAAATTGTTAAAACAGGCTATAAACGATAAATCAACCGTTTTTGCCGATTTACAATGTCTAACTTTTGAGACAGCCCCTGTTTTCACTCTCTATTTGAGTAATGTCATTTTGTTGTTTTGAACAAACTCATTCACTCTCAATGAATAAATATACATCCCACTCGGTAAATCTTTTGCATCAAAAGATAAGCGGTGGTTGCCTCTACTTTTAATTTCATTCAATAACTGAGCTACTTCCTGTCCCAGCATATTATAAATTTTTAACTGAACCAATCCTTCTTCCTTCAATTGATATGAAATATTTGTAACTGGATTGAAAGGATTAGGATAATTTTGTTCAAGTAAATAATCTGAAACCGGATAAGTAGAATTTTCAACTGATACAGGCGTGGTTATCTCCGTTTCCCATAATCCGCGTCCATAGGTACCTGCTCTTAATCTGTTAGGTTGACTTCCATAGAATATCTCAATTTCAGTAACAATTACATTCGGTAAACCGTTATTAAAGGAAACCCAAGGATTATTTCCGTCTTTCATATAAACCCCGACATCGGTGCCGACAAATAAAACATTTCGATCTGTAAAACTTCGTTGCTGAACTATACTCATTATAGGCAGATTTGGCAATCCCGAAGTAATATTTGTCCAGTTTGTTCCACCGTCAGTTGTTTGAAGTACCTTGAAAGTTTCTGTATAACCACCGTATGTAATCCAGACAGTGTTTGGGTCTGAATCCTTAACCGTAATGTATGTTATCAAGTTTGAAGTTGGGGTAAGAGTAACTGAGGTCCAATCTGTAGCACCACCATTTGTTGTTTTCCAAATATTTTTTCTATCTGCACAATAGATTACATTGACATTAGACGGTGCGATTGCCAATGATCGTAATTTTTCTTCAGCACTTAATACTTGAGAATTACTTATCCAACTATTTCCTCTATCTGTAGTCTTCCATACTTTATCATATCCGGCATAAAGAATTGCGCTGTTAGATGGATCCATTATATAAGGAGTTACCCATGCCCCGGTTGGTTGACCACCGGGAATATTTGCTGAAATGTTTGTAGCAAATGTGACCCCTCCATTAGTACTTCTTGAAATCTGTCCATCAACATAAGTTGCATACATAAAGGATGGATTAGTATGGTCGATAATACACTCCATTCCATCACCACCTTTTACATCAGACCAAAAACCTGCCTTATACATTTTTGTACCATTATCCTGTAATCCTGTTAAAATAGTCGAAGCTGTTGTTTGCGCCACACCAATTCTATAAATCTGGTTAATCATTAATCCGTTTGATAAATCCGTCCATGACATTCCCCCATTTACTGTTTTATAAATACCACCATCATTCCCTTCAAACAGAGTTGAATTATTTTGAAATGTTAGGATGTGTTTATCGGCGTGAACTTCAGGGGCGCCACTTAAATTATACCCGGAATAGCTTGTCCACATATTATTAATTACCCAATTTGCGCCACCGTTGGTAGATTTCCATGTATTTACACCGCCGATATAAACGATATTGGCATCTGCGGGAGAAGCTGCAATGGTTAGATCATACCAGCCTTGTCCAACATTATCACCTGACCCATCACTGTAGTAACCAAGCATCGATTTCGTTCCGTCGTCAACACGTGTAAATGATTCACCGCTGTTTGTACTTTTATAGACCCCCTTTAAACCGCTCGTGTTTAAGCAGCTTAACATATAGACGATATTAGGATTATTTGCTGAAACAGCTAATTCATTTCGATAACCTCCGGCTTCAACAATATAGTTTGACCAGGTTTCTCCATTGTTAGTTGATCTATTGATTAATGCGGAAGCATTTGCCATGCTTGACGCAATTATAATATCAGGGTTACCCGGTTTAAACTCCATATCTATCCAACGATTTGCTGTTTTAAGAACCCATGTTGCCCCTGCATCTGTTGTTTTATAGATACCGGAAGAAGTAGATGCTATAAGTATAGAATTGTTTGTTGGATGAATTAAGAGCCGGTAAATTAATTTTTTGTCCTTTATCTGAAAGGTTAATCCCGTTGTATTCCATGTAACACCACTATCGGTAGATTTTAATACACCTATGCTATTGTTATCTGCCACTTGTCCCCCTAAAAGTGACCACATACTTCCAGCATCACGGTCACCGGTTGCAATGTAAAGAGTTTTTGATGTTGCATAATTATTGGTAACAGCAATATCACTTACACCAAGTACCAGCTGATTATCATTCAATATAGTCCATGTAGTCCCGCCGTTAGTGGTTTTCCAAATACCGCCGGAAGGACTACCGACCCAAAAAGTATTATTATCTGACGGATGAAAAGCAATACAATTTATTCTTCCGAGTCCTGCATAACCCCCCGGGGTTGAGTTACTACCAAGGTTTACCCAGTTTGCGTTAAAAGAATTCTCTTTAATAAGAGAGTTATTTTTATCAAAATACTTTTGATATTCGGTTATTGACCTTGTTTTGGGGAATTCACCGGTTTCAGTATTGATGCGGCTTTCCCAAAAATATTCCCAGCGTTTATATATTTTCCAACCAGGGACTTTACTTTTTTGACCATCTATTAAAACGTATCCCTTTTCGGCATTTTGAGATTTCCAATAATCATTCATTTTTTTTTGAATTTCATAAAAGGTGTAATTCCCCTCGCCATCGAATTGATCCATTATTTTATTCGGTATAGGTTGTGCCGACACAAATATTGAATTGATAAAAAAGATAAGTATAAAATATCTTGTAGTTAAAAATATTCTGTTCATTTCTTCCCCTGAAGTATTAAAATAGTAAGCATATGTAAAGCAGTGCGTTTATTATTTAAAGCACTCTCCAAAAATAGCTAAAATAAAATCCACACCAAGTGAATTATTGGAAGTAAAAAAATATTCTTACTCTCGTTGCAAAATTAATGCAGAGTCAAGCTTTCGAGAATTTGCTTTTGAATAATTTTTCGGATGAGGTATATTTACGGTAGTATTTTAGCACTCCATTATTCAATAGTTATAATTTTATTTTTATCACGAATAATAAAAATCATTTAAAGTAGGATATGCGCGAGTTTGCGTAAAGACAGATGTCAGCGTTTAATATAACCTGATAAAGGATTTTTGAAAGACAGAAAATTTTCGAAATTTACATCAAGAATAAATATGAAACATGTATTACTTCTAATACCAATAATTCTATTCTACATTGGATGCAACCATTCTAAAAGCGAGGAAGAAATTAAAAATGAAATATTCCAGACTGAGAAGGCTTTTGAGAAGATGACATCTGAAAAGGGCATCGCGGAAGCCTTTTACTATTTTGCAGATGAAAATGCAGTCATAAAAAGGGAGAATGATACACTAATTTTAGGTAAAGAGAATATTAAAATCTATTATGAGAAAAAAAGTGTAAAAGATGCAATAGTTAACTGGACACCTGACTTTATCGATGTTTCTAAATCCGGGGATCTTGGATATACATATGGTAAATATATTTGGAAGATCAAAAATATTGATGGTAATATCGTGGAATATAAGGGTGTCTTTCACACTGTATGGAAAAGGCAGATGGATAATAGTTGGAAGTATGTTTGGGATTAATGGGGCAGTTGAGGCGATGAATTATTGTTTGCTTTTGAATAATTTTTTAAGTGGAAGTATATTTACGGTAGTATTTAAGTAATCCATTATTTAATAGTAATTATTTTATGGGCATCTCTAAAAACAACATTTTGTAAATCTACAGGCTAACATCAGAATTAGTTTGTTAGTCTATAAGGTTATTTGTTGTTTTTACTTTTTTGTTCTCTTGTATTTTCGTTTTATTAAATTATCTAAATCATTATCGTTCAACAGATCACACTTCTGTTTATGCAGAAGCATATCCTCTCCTTTGCCAATAGTTAAATTCAGTGTATCACTGATTAATCCTATGAATCAGAAAACTATGGTATTTATACCCTCGTTTAATTTAATGATGTACCGACCATCAAGATTTGCAACTGTACCGGTATTGGTATTCTTAAGACGAATATTTCCACCCGATAAACTTCTCATCTGTTCATCAGAAGCAAATCCATTAAGCTGTTGGGCGTGCGTATTGGAGAAACAAAGGGAGTGATAAATTATAAGAGAAATGCAAATTCTTTTTTCATAATCTTATTTGAAAACATTCCAAATTAGTTAGCATGCGATACGGAAGAGATTTTACAAAAATCTCTGACTTTCAACACTCAAACGACCCGATTTTCATATTTGGAGATTCGAATTATTTCATTATACCGAAAGGTTTTTAGTACTATCTTAAATAAGCTTAGAAGCTGCAAGTTAATTTCTACCCCGCCAATAATATGGGCGTCTTTTGTGATTTGCAATCGCTAAAATTCGAATTGAATTATCTACAAAGGAAAACATTATGCTATACGGAAAACGCCGAAGTATTTTACGGCGAACAACTTTTAAAACTGGAGAAAATGACTCGGGATTTTGCTGGATTAATTTGATAGAACGCTCAACTTCAGCAAGAAAAGTAATTCCAAGCCCCTTTACTTGAAACTCATAATAGTCTGCCGATTCATTTAATTCCTTTTCGGCAAATTCATTGAACGAAATAGCAATTATCATTTTATACGAGCTCGTGCGTTCTTAAGAACCAATTTTGCCGGTTTTGCTTTTGTTTTATCTTTTATCATCTCATTGTGGCGTAATAAAGCTTCTTCAGCCCAAAGCTTTTCATTTTCTGATTCAGATAGATCGTCTAGACTTGATAAGAGAGCGCTTGCCAACTTAGCGCGCGAGTTTACATCTAATTTTAACGCTTGTTTTTCGATATGTTGAATCGTCATCTTCATACTCCTTTTTATTTCAAAATTACTAAAACATTTTACCTAATGCAATTTAGCCACTGATAGCCATGCTGCCTTGAAACAAGTATTATTTTTCCACTACTTTTGATAAGTTTCAGAAACAATAAACTTCAAAATTGGTATGCACTTGATTTTTCTGATTTTATTGAAGAAATTAATCCCTCAATAAAAAAATCGGGACAAGAAAAACTTTCCAAATCAAGTAAAATGGACTGGATGGATATTTTTGAAACTAAAAAATTAGAAGTCCAAAAATTAAAACTAAAAATAGAAAAAACCGACGAAGAAATTGACCAAATGGTTTATGAGTTGTATGGGCTAACCGAGGAGGAAATAAAAATTGTGGAGGAATCGGTATGATAACTCAAACACTCACCGTCCCCTCGCTTTCGGGACTATCCCCAACGGTTCATACACGTAACCGCTGTGCCCTATGTTAAGTACACCGCATTCAACAAGATTAAAATATAGTAAAGTGAAATATGGAAACAGAAACAATAATTTCTGAGACCGAAAAAGAATTAATGAAAAGTGAAGTTTTATCAGACTCGAATAAATCTCTACATGATTTAACATCGAAGGAACTTGGACAATTATTCCCAATTATAATTTTGGATTATACAGATAAATGGGTTAATTATTACCAAACAGAAAGCCAATTAATTACCAATGCGTTTATGCCATCTGAAATAATAAGTATTGACCATATTGGCAGTACTGCAATTCCTGGATTAAAAGCTAAACCAACGGTTGATATTCTATTGCAAATATCAGAACAGATTGATAATCAAAAATTAATAAATGTTTTTCAGTCAATCGGATATCAACTAAATACACGACCAGATAAGCCACCCCCACACATGACTTTTGTAAAAGGTTATTCTCCACATGGATTTAAAGGACAAGCATTTCATGTACATATCAGATACAAAGGTGATTGGGATGAAATTCGATTCCGGGATTATTTAATTAATCACACAGAGATAGCAAAAGAGTATGAATCTTTGAAATTGAAACTTGCGGATAAATACAAAAATGAGAGAGAAAAATATACAGATTTAAAAACGGATTTTATTCAAAAAGTAAATAAATTAACACGAAAATAAAACACGAACGTACAACAAACTAACTAACGATATGAACATACCAATTTTATCCGCAAATATTCTGGCTTTATTAGCTTTCTTCATCCATACATTTATGGGTGACAGAGAATTGAAAATAATTGAACCTGAAAGTGAAAATGACGAAAAGTATTTGAAACGAGAAAAATGGACAATGGTAAGAAGTGGCTGGCATTGGATTTCTGTAGATTTATTATTTGCCACAATTGGGCTTGGTATAATAAACTTTACTGACTTTTTTGAAAGTGAAAAACTGTTGCTTCAAATATTAGCAATATATTTTCTTGGATACGGAATTGTATGGTTAATTGTGATTACGATTTCTAAAAGTTTTCCAAAGAACTATTTAAAATTAGGACAATGGATTCTATTGTTTCTAATAAGTGGATTACTTTATTGGGGGCTAAATTAAATGACTTTGTTGAGACTTGGCGGATATATAAACATATTAATTTCTGTTGCGCATCTTATTGGATTGATTTGGTCAGAGCAAATGTTTGAAGTAACTGGAATTGGAAAAGAAATGAATGAACTTGCACAAATTCACTCTTCATTTCCATATTTATTAACAGTTTTTGTGGCGATTTTATTTTTTATTTTTGGACTTTATGGACTTTCAGCAGATGGAAAATTTAGAAAATTACCATTCCTGAAATTGGTAATATTTTCAATTGCCGGAATTTATATATTTCGTGGAATTGGAGAATTGATATTTGATATTTCGTAACAAGAAGCATCACAGTTGTCTGAAACAATATATTCACTAATTGCATTGGGAATTGGGTTATTGTTTTTAATCGGTGGACTGAAGAAATGGAAATGAAAAAAAGAATAACGAACGCATAACACACTGTATAAAAAAATGCCGGGAAGTAGGTTATTCAACTGTTGTAGCCTGTTTCAACTTTTCTTGTAACTTGACTGGTGATCACACAGAACCCCTTAAGGCACATACACTCAACTGTTATGCGGCAACCCAAAAGACGATAATGAGAATCCATTTCTTCATAAAAGACATGAACGAAATCTAAATGAGCAAAATATTGTAAAGAAAAGGACAACGAAGTTGTAGATTTTTTTAGCCAGAAGCCCTGTCCCCTAAAATGGTTTCGGAGTTCAAGAAACAACTTCACTGACAAGAAACATTTAAAACAATAATTGCATGAACTGTTCAACAATCAAAACGATGATAAAAAACAATCTGCTTTATAAATCAGCAATAAAAGGATACAACCATGATAAGTAAAATGAAACTACCAAAGCCCCGGACCGAGGAACTGCTCAATATCCTAAAAACACGTTTTGAAGATAATATGCAAAGACATCAAGATATTCAATGGTCAAACGTGGAATCAAAATTGTTGAAACAAAACAATAAACTTTGGTTCCGCTAAACGAAATAGAAAAAACCGGTGGTGAACCTGATGTTGTCGGTTACGATAAAGGAACGAACGAATACATTTTTTATGATTGCTCTGAAGAAATACTAAATTGTTATTCCCGGTGATATTTTTTGATTGAGTTAAAAGTTGTATTTTTGGAATATGAGAACATTGCAAGAAATAAAAAGCACATTGGGTAATCATAAAAATAGATTATTCAATAATTATCCTATAAGGTCAATGGCGATTTTCGGTTCTTATTCACGTAACGAAGAAAATGATGCCAGTGACTTGGATATTTTAGTAGAGTTTTCAGATAAGATTGGAATTAGATTCATTGACCTGGCGGAAGAATTAGAAAATATTGTTGGGTTCAAAGTTGATCTAGTTTCAAAAAACGGAGTAAAAGAGAAATATTTAAAATCAATCGATTCAGATTTAATATATGTCTAAGCGTAATACATTATTGAACTCGATTTAAAATTTTCCATAATTCCTTAATGATCATACCATTGACCTTTAATAGAAATTTTAACTATATAACCAACAACAAAAAAAACAGCTACTATGAAAAAAATAACATCACTACTAACAATTTGTCTTTTATGCCAAATCGGTTTTGCTCAAGATTTTGATAAAACCAAATTAGACAGCTACTTCGATGCTCTCGAAAAGAACAACAAGTTTATGGGGAGTGTAACAGTTTCTCAGAATGGAAAAGTAATCTATACAAAATCTGTCGGGTTTGCTGAAGTTGAAAACAAAATTAAAGCGAACGAAAATTCAAAATATAGAATCGGCTCAATCTCAAAAACATTCACCGCAGTATTGATTTTCAAAGGAGTTGAAGAAGGGAAAATTAATTTAACTCATACTATTGATAAATACTTTCCAACCATTATTAATGCCGATAAAATCACTATTAATCATTTGCTTTATCACAGAAGCGGAATTCATAATTTCACTAATGACGAAGCTTATTTGACATGGAATACCAAAGCAAAAACAGAAGTAGAAATGGTGGAAATCATCTCTAAAACCGGAAGTGATTTTGAACCCGACACTAAAGCTGAATACAGCAATTCAAATTACGTTCTACTCACTTATATAATTGAAAAAAGTTTTAAGAAGTCTTATGCAGATTTACTATCAGAATACATAACAAAACCAATCGGTCTGCCAAACACTTTTCTCGGCGGGAAAATTAATTCACAAAAAAATGAGTGTAATTCATACAGCTTTAAAGATAATTGGAAACTTGAACCGGAAACAGATATTTCAATACCATTAGGAGCCGGTGGAATAGTTTCTACTCCAACTGATTTGGTAAAATTCAGTGATGCTTTGTTTAACGGAAAACTGATTAAAAAAGAAAGTCTTGAACAGATGAAAACCATAAAAGAAAATTATGGTATGGGACTTTTTAAAATCCCTTTTTATAACAAAATAGCATTTGGACATACAGGAGGTATTGATGGGTTTACATCAATATTTTCCTACTTCGCAGATGGGAATGTTTCTTATGCCATGACCTCCAACGGAACAAACTTTAACAACAACGATATTTCAATTGCTGTTTTAAGTGCTGTGTTCAACAAACCTTACGATATTCCGGAGTTTATAACTTTTAATGTAACTTCAGAAGAGTTAGACAAATATTTGGGAGTTTATTCATCCTCACAACTCCCCTTAAAAATTACAATTACAAAAGAGGGGAAAACTTTAATTGCACAGGCAACAGGGCAGCCCTCATTTCCACTTGAAGCAACCGAAAAAGATAAGTTTAAGTTTGATCAAGCGGGAGTAGTATTGGAGTTTAATCCGTCTGAAAATAAAATGATTCTGAAACAAGGTGGCGGGCAATTCACTTTTACAAAAGAATGAAAAGAATTGGTTATGATTAAATTACTAGAATTCACATGGGCGTCAAGTATAATTAATGTTTCTGACAATCTATGAAAACAATAATTACTTTATTTTTATCAATTACTTTTTTGAGCTGTTCCACCGTGCAAACAACAAAAAATCCGATGAATGAAATTGACAACTTTTTGGTTAAACAAGTCGAAGAGGATGAAACACCTTCGATTCATTATGTTATTTTTAGTAAAGACAGTATTATTCATAAATTTCAATTTGGATACTCGGATATAAGAAATCAAAAAAGGGTTTCTGAAAACACGACTTACAATGCATATTCCGTGACAAAGACTTTTACAGCATTATCAATTTTACAATTAGCCGAGAAGGGTAAATTAAATATAGATCAACCTGTAAAAAAATATTTGCCGGGATTTCCATATCCGTCAGAAATTACAATTCGGCAGCTTATGACACATTCTTCCGGCATTCCAAATCCGATTCCTTTAAGCTGGATTCATTTGGCAGATGAACACAACTCTTTTGACGGTAGAAATTTTTTCGCCGAAATCTTCATTGAAAATAATAAAACTAATTCATTACCGAATGAAAAATATGCTTATTCAAATCTTGGTTACGTTTTATTAGGTCAGGTCATAGAGAAAGTTTCCGGTTTAAGTTATGAAAACTACATTAGGGAAAATATTTTAAAGCCTTTAGAATTAGACCCAACCGAATTAGATTTTGAAATTAACGACATTGAACAACATGCAAAAGGTTACCAAAAACGATTAAGCTTTATAAATTTGATCTTGGGATTTCTTATTGACAAGGGAAAATATGTTGATATAACTGAAGGGAAATGGAATTCGTTTAAACCTTTTTATGTTAATGGGGTTTCATATGGTGGTTTAATCGGGACATCAAATGCCTTTGTAAAATACATTCAGGAACTATTGCAACCCAACAGTAAACTAATATCAGACGAATACAAAAAAATTCTTTTTACAGAAAATTATACAAATGACAATAAGCAAACCGGAATGTGCTTTTCCTGGTTTAATGGAAAATTGAACGGCGAACAATATTTTGCGCACGCGGGGGGCGGTGGTGGTTATTATTGCGAAATCAGAATTTATCCTGAAATTGGAATCGGCAGTGTAGTAATGTTTAATCGGACAGGGGTGTCAGATGAAAGGTTTCTGGATGAATTAGATAAATATTTTATGAATAAAAAATAAATGAAAGTGAATAACAATTTATAAATGAACATTTCACTTCAATAAATGAAATAATTATACCTCTCCTTCATCACACAATTTTCCCATCACTTACAAAAAACAACCGCTCATCCATAATTAGTCATGCTTCGGATTTAATTGATTATTTTGCAAATAAATATTAATGAAATTTTCAACACAACCATTTGAGCGTATGAAATATTTTTACTTGATTCTGCTATTCTTTATAACTTTTTCTTTATCCTTTTCTCAAAATAGTGAAAAGGTACTAAATGCACGGTTCATAAATGAGTCTGTAAATATAGACGGTATTATTGATGACATATGGAATTCAGCAGATTCCGTTGATTCTTTCATACAATTCGCTCCGTATAATAATGAAGCCCCATCAGAAAGAACGGTGGCAAAAATTTTAACTAATTCAAATTCGCTCTATTATTTGATGATCTGTTACTCTCAATTTTCACCAATTCAGGCTAATAGAGGTACTCATGATCAATTTACCGGTGACGTTATTTCATTAATGCTCGACACTTTTGGAGATAAAAAAACTGCTTATAAATTTGCTGTGAGTGCATCAGGTGTTCGAATGGATTCCCGTTTACTCGATGATGGTAGAAATCGAGACTACAGTTGGGACGGGATTTGGTCTTCTCAAGCAAAAATCTATGAGTGGGGTTATGTAATTGAAATTGAAATTCCTTATAAGTCTATTCAATATGATGAAAACCTTTTTGAATGGGGTTTAGATATTGATAGATGGATACCCGCAAAAAATGAAGATATCTATCTCTGTTCTTACAAAGAAAATGAAGGACAAAGAATTTCTAAATTCGGGAAATTAATTTTTAATGATTTCAAGCCATCGGTTAAAGGATTAAATTTAGAAATTTATCCTGTAGCAATTTCGAAGGTTACATTAACTTCCAACAATAAATATAAAGTAGATCCCGAAGCAGGCATTGATGTATTCTATAATCCATCGCAAAAACTTACACTTCAGTTTACCGCAAATCCAGATTTTGCACAAATCGAAGCAGACCCTTACAGTTTCAATTTAAGCCGTTACGAAAATTATTTTTCTGAGAGACGACCTTTCTTCACGGAAGGGAATGAAGTTTTTATGGCTTCCGGACGTGAACGTAATTCGGGATTTTATAGACCTCTTGAACTTTTTTATTCGCGAAGAATCGGAAAAAGTCTTCCTGATGGAAACGCTGTTCCACTTCAAATTGGTTCAAAGGTTTTTGGCAGAACTAACGATTGGGAGTATGGTGGATTCGTTGCTAAAACCGGTCGCACCGAATATTTAGAAGAAGATGTAACTAATGTTGAACCTGAAGCATATTTCACTTCATTCAGAGTAAAAAAACAAATCTTTGAAAATTCTTCCATAGGAGTTTTATATGCCGGGAAACATACCAATTCCGGTGTTAATGGTGTAATTGATATTGATGGAGCTATTCGTGATTCCGATTGGCAGCTTGCATATCAACTCGCTCATTCTATCAGCAGCGATAAAACTGACTTTGCATTCTCAACCGGTTTTAACATGGTTACAAAAAATTGGTTAGTTCTTGCAAGAGCTCGACACATCGGAGAAAATTTTAACATTCGGGATGTCGGTTATGTACCATGGAAGGGAAATTCAAATGGAATGATTCTCATCGGTCCAATGTGGTATTTTGATTCCGGGGAACTTAAACAGATTACTTCATATACAGGTCCCGGTTGGGATTGGACAAAGGTTGATGATTATATTGATAAAGTTTGGGTTGCAGGTTTCAATATGAATTTCCGCTCAAATTGGGGTTTTGAATTCAATGGCAGCTATGGTAAAAAGAAAGATTTGTCAGTTGAATATTCTGCTTATGATGTTAACCTTAGCTCATGGATAAACCCTAAACCGGATTGGAATTTAAATATTTGGGGTGGTTATGAACGATCTTATAATTTCTACAGAGATTATTTAGCAAATGATTATTGGTTCGGAAACTATTTCAGTTGGAAAATTATTCCAACAATTGGTATCGGCAATGAATTCAATATGATAGTTGAAGAAAAACCGAACGGTGATTTAGAAGATATAACATACAACAGCCGTCCTTTTATCTCAATTACACCGGTTAATGATTTAAACATGCGTATCTATGTTGATAATGTTTTTACACATTCTTCGGATCAACTTCAACGTCTATTGATCGGGTTTTTATTCTCATATAATTTTTCGGCAAAAAGCTGGATATACTTTGCCTATAGTGAAGGGAACGTTCGTAATTCCGTATTAGTAAATGGATCTACTTATTTAGATAAATTGGAATTAGTAAATCGTGCCGCGATTGTTAAAATCAAATATTTGTACTACTTCTAAATTTATTGTTTAGGATTTCCAAAGTTCTCTGTCAAGACTTCTATATTGAATTGCCTCACTTATATGTTGAGGCAAAATATTTTCCGCTGACTCAAGATCTGCAATTGTTCTGCTTACTTTAAGTATTCGATCATAAGCACGGGCAGATAATCCCAATTTTGTCATTGCCATTTTTAGAAGTTCCATGCCTGCACTATCCAATTTGCAATAATGGCGAACTTCTTTTGACCCCATATCTGCATTGTTAAATATGTGTGAATGATTTTCAAACCGTTTATGTTGAATCATTCTTGCATTGATAACCCTTTTCCTAATATCACTTGAACTCTCGCTTTTCATTTCTGATGAAAGCTCTTTGTACTTAACGGCAGGGACTTCAATATGAATATCAATTCTATCTAAAAGGGGTCCCGATATTTTTGACATATATCTTTGAATTTGAGGCGGAGCACAAGAACATTCACGATTTGGATCAGTAAAAAACCCGCATGGGCAAGGGTTCATCGCAGCGGCAAGCATAAAATTTGCCGGAAACTCCAATGACATTTTAGATCGACTTACCGTTACACGACCATCTTCTAACGGCTGACGCATAACCTCAAGAACATTTTTCTTAAACTCAGGAAGTTCATCTAAAAATAAAACTCCGTGATGAGCATAAGAAACTTCCCCCGGGCGCGGGAATGATCCACCTCCAACTAAAGCCGCATCGGAAACTGTATGGTGCGGGCTTCTAAAAGGGCGTTCAACGATTAGAGCCTGATCTTTTGATAAAATACCGGCGACTGAATGAATCTTGGTTGTTTCAAGTGCTTCTTCAAAACTGAGCGGAGGCAAAATTGACGGTAATCTTTTTGCAAGCATCGTTTTTCCTGAACCGGGAGGACCAATCATTAAAATATTATGACCGCCTGCAGCAGCTACTTCTAATGCTCGTTTGACATTCTCTTGTCCTTTTACATCACTAAAATCAAGGTGGTATGAATTCTCAACTGAAAATATTTCATCTCTATCAGTAAAAACAGGTTTTATATCGGAATCACCATTTAAGAAATCAACAACTTGAGTAAGGTTTTCAAATCCATAAACTTCAATCCCTTCAACTATTGAGGCTTCTTTAGTTGAATCATTGGGTAAGAGTATTCTTTTTATTCCGTTTTTCTTTGCTTCAACCGTGATTGGGAGTGCCCCTTTGATTGGACGTAAAACTCCGTCAAGTGATAATTCACCTAATAAAATTGAGTCTTCAAGTTTATCATTATTAACCAGATCTGTTGCGGCTAAAATGCCTATCGCGATCGGCAGATCAAACGAACTTCCTTCTTTTCTAATATCGGCAGGGGCAAGATTTACGGTGATTTTTTGAATGGGAAATTTATAACTGCTATTTTTAATCGCTGCAGAAACTCTTTCGCGGCTTTCTTTTACTGCATTATCCGGCAGACCAACAATAATAAATCCGGGAATTGCTTTTTCAACATTGGTTTCAACTTCAATAATGTTGGCATCAATACCGAAAGTTGCACTGGATAATATTTTAGAAATCATATTATTCTTTCGCTTGAGTTTTGCTTAACAATTTTAGATTAAAGGAAATAATTAACTATTTCGCCAGAATCATTTTTTTGGTTTGACTGAAAAATGGAGTATTTACCGTATACAAATAAATTCCCGAAGGCAATAGTGAGCCATCAAATTCAAACTGATACTCCCCTTTCTTTAAATCCCCCTCATGTAATCGCTGAACTTCTTTTCCTTCTAAAGAGTAAACAACCACCCGAACTTGTGTATCCTCATATACAGATATTTTAATAACTGTTTTCGGATTAAACGGATTTGGGTAGTTGGGGGCAAGCATAAATGTTTGAACATTTCCCTTACCAACTTTGCTGCTTGCAGAGTAGACAAATGAACCATCATGGTTAACTTGTTTTATTCGATAATGAATTGTTGTTGAATTACTACCATCATCATCATAATAACTATACTGCTCGGTTGTTTGATCTGCTAAAACTTGAGCGATAGGTTTATAATCATTTCCGCTCACAGATTTTTCAACCTGGAAATAGTTTATATAACTAATATCCCCGGCTGTCCAATCTAATTTGCAACCCGCGTTAGTCAATGTAACATTGAACTCGGGAACTACTGAATAAATCGGAGCATCCGACCTTACGAACATAAGATTAGAAGATTTATATTTTACACGTTCAGTTTCTTCAATGGTTGAATTATCAAAATTATTAAATCCTATTATATTGATACTATCCAAACGTGCATAATCGCAATTTCTATTCTTAAAGATTGTTAAAAATGAATTCGTTTCTCTGCTTTCGGTTAAACGTAAATTTTCGATTAAAAAAGAACCACTTAAATTATTCACAAATTCAAATGTTAATTCTTTACTTTGAAATGAGAAGTTGATTTTACTTTGAGCAACCTTTTCACCGTTTAAATAGTAGTTTAATATTTTCTCATTCACATTTAATTCGAAAATAAAATGGCTCCAGACTTTCTGCGATACAAATCCTTTTTTGAAAAACTGAAGATGACGAAGATTATCATAAAAAGTTAAAAATCGGTTTTCATTTACTCCGAGAGAGATAATTTCAGATTTATCTTCTCCATTAGAAATATTTAGAAAAGTTTCTTTGAAATCAATAAACTTTAACCAGAAGTCAACAATAAAAACTCGATTGCTTTTAGGAATCACAGACTGGTTGAGAAAACTATTTTTCGCGAGAGATACTGCTTTCATCCCCTTTTTTGAATTTTTGTTTATAACAATTTCTTCTGAAAGAAAATTTTTGCTTCTGTTAATTTCATTTCTTGAAATTTCCGGAAATCTTACTTTTTTATTATTGTTTTTTAGAATTATCAGATTTGATTTTACAGTTAATAGTTCAATTGCTGATGTTGTTACCGAAGTTATAATCTGAAATGTCGAGCCTTTTTTAAGTTCAAAATCTTTCAGATTGATATTTGATGTAAACCAATTCCCTGTTGGTTCAATAAGTTGATTTTTGATAAATGGGATTTTTATTCTTTTGTTTGAAGAAATAATTTTAGCTTCGAGAAAATTAACCGGCTGGTCAAAACCAAAATTAATTTCAAATGAATTAAGGGAATCATCATTAATTTCTGCCAGCAGCACTATTTCGAAAGGTGAAGATTGATTAATGGACTTTGGAGTAAAAAGCGAAAAACTCGTAACTTCTTGTGCCTTTAGATTACTAAAAGCTGAAATTACGAGCATTATGTAGAAATAGATTTTCATCTAACTATAAGATAAACCTAATTAACTTAGTGTGCAACTATTTATATAAGCGCAAAAACTCAATACGGTCTTTTAATTTGCTGACCGGTGTGAGTAATTTATCTTTTCCAAAAATAGCATCTTCACGGTTTGAAAAAGCAAGTTCATAATCTTTACTCATTAAAATAGCTTCTTCCGGACAAACATCTTCACAAAATCCACAAAAGATGCAGCGTAACATATTTATTTCAAATTTTTCCGGATAACGTTCTTTCTCTCTATCTGTTTCAGCAGCTTGAACTTCTATTGCAAGAGCAGGACAAATTCTGGCGCAAAGTCCACATGCAACACAACGTTCTTCCCCATTTTCTTCGAGAGCTAAAACAGGTCTTCCTCTATAAGATGCAGGGGGAACAAATTTTACTTCCGGGTATTCCATTGTAAAAGCGGGACGAAACATATTTTGAAATGTTAAAGACATCCCTTTAACAATTTCAGGAATATATAATTTTTCCAATAATGTTAAATCTTTTAATCTCTTCTTCTGAATCATCGTAACCCCGGCTTTAATTAAATAACATTACTAAAACTGCGACCCAAATCAAATTAACTAACGAAAGCGGGAACATTACTTTCCAACCAAGACTCATCAGTTGATCATAACGAAATCTCGGTAAACTCCAACGCACCCAAATAAAGAAGAATAATAAAGCTCCCATTTTTACAAAAAATGCTCCGACTTGAATCAGTGCTGTCAATCCAGCAGACAACCCAGCCATTTCAATATAAGGGACTTGCCATCCTCCTAAATATAGCGTTACAATCAGTGCACTTGCAATAATCATATTTGCATATTCAGCAAGGAAAAATGCAGCAAACTTCATACTACTGTATTCAGTATGATAACCACCTACTAATTCAGGTTCAGCTTCAGGAAGATCGAAAGGTAGTCTGTTTGTTTCAGCAAAAGCTGAAACTACAAATGTAATAAATCCGATAGGTTGAACAATCGCATTCCACATCCAACCACTTTGAGAAGCAACTATATCAAGTGGTCTTAACGATTCTGAAAAAAGTAAAACTCCGGCAACGGAAAAGCCCATCGAAATTTCATACGAAATCATTTGTGCAGAAGAACGAACTCCGCCAAGTAATGAATATTTGCTTCCTGATGACCAGCCAGAAAATGTTATTGCATACACACCGATTGAAGTTAACGCTAACACATATAAAATTCCGATGTTAACATCTGCTACAACTAATTGAATGTTGTATCCAAAAAGTTCAACAGCCGGTCCTATCGGGATTACCGCATAAGTTCCGAAAGCTATAACAAGCGCCATAATTGGGGCTAATGTGTGTATCGGTTTATTTGCCGCATCGGGAACAATATCTTCTTTCAGCAAAAGTTTGAACACATCTGCAAAAGGCTGCAATAGTCCAGCATATCCTACTCTATTCGGACCTACACGATTTTGCGTCCACGCACTAATTTTTCTTTCAAAGTAAACCAGATATGAAACTGATAGTAACATCATGGTTACAATGATAAGTATTTTTACAAAAGTGATTATAATAATTTCTAATATACCCATTTTCAAATATCCCCTTAGACTTTTGCTGTATGAGTTTTAATTTTTAATTGAGCACCAAGTTCACCGATAACATCATAATCTAAATCTTTAAATGAATCAATAGATTTAGCTAAATCTGTAAATACATCCTCAGCCATTGAGTATTTGTATTTTGTGCCGAATGCATTTGCCAATCCCGATAAAATCCGCCATGTAGAACGTGCCTCAGTTTTCTTAACTTTACCCCATCTATCATATTCAGTTCCGAATTTATCTAATCTGCTCATTGACATTCCATCCAAACTTCTATCAATGTCAAATGTAGATACTGCCGGACGAATTCTTTGAACCCGACCTTCAAAGTTTACCCAGGTTCCATTCTTTTCAGCATAAGTAGAAGCAGGGAATACAATATTTGCAAATTTGGTCATGTTGTTAAAATTAGAAGCATGAACGATTAATAAATCAAGTTTTGCTATTATATTTTCAAGCTCAGGATTAAGTTTGATAAGATCTTCTTCAACAACATAAAGAGCTTTTATTTTCCCTTCATCAATGGCTTCCATTATTTGATCGAAATCCAATCCGTTACTTGATGGTTTAACTCCTACTAATTCTGAACCCAATGAGTTTGGTCTTTTATCTTCTCGAATTAAAATATCATCTCCCGAACCAGAAATAATTTGTCTTGGAAAATCAAGATGTTTTGAACCAAAAACTGATTTAGCAAATTTGGTTAATAAGAAATTATCTTCAACTGTTGAATAGGCAGAACCTATAAAAGCTACTTCATCTTTATTAAAAGACTTTAATTCCGAAACTGATGCAGCAAAAACTTCATCCCAGCCAACTTTGGTTAATTTACCTTCTCTACGAATGTGAGAACCATTCACACGGCTTTCATCATTGACAAACTTAAAGGTTTCTAATCTTCCGGTATCACACATCCAATAACTATTTACATTATCATTCTGACGCGGTGTAAGACGAAGGATTTCATTACTTCTTACCCACATTTCGATATTACAACCACGGGCACATCCCGGGCAAATCGTTTTTGTTGAAGACATCTCCCATACACGCGATTTAAATCTAAAATCACGATTGGTTAAAGCACCAACAGGACAAATATCTGTCACGTTTAGAGAATAAGGGTTATCAAGCTGCTTTCCGGGGAAAGTTACAATCGTTACACGATCTCCTCTTTTGATAAAAGTTAATTGATTTTCACCTGCTATTTCATCGCAAAAACGGATACAGCGTGAACACGAAATACATCTATCACCGTCGAACATAACATGCGGACCTAGCTCAACCCGCTTATCTTTCTGTTGCTTCGTTTCTGTAAATCGACTTTCGCCAACGCTGTGTTGATAAGTATAATCTTGAAGTTTACACTCGCCCGCTTCATCACAGATTGGACAATCAAGTGGATGGTTAATCAGAATAAATTCCATAACAGCATTTCTTGCACTCAAAGTTTTTTCTGATTGAGTATGAACTACCATACCATCAGCGGCGATAGTTGCACAAGCAATCACCAGCTTCGGCATTTTTTCTACTTCAACTAAACAAACACGGCAGTTCCCCGAGACTGATAATGAAGGATGCCAGCAGAAATGTGGGATATCTATTCCGTTATCTTTAGCGGCTTGAATAATGGTTTGTCCATGCTGGAATTCAATCTCTTTTCCGTCAATAATTATTTTAGGCATATCTGTATCCTATAGTTTTAACTATGCTGCTTTTGTATTATTATTTTTTGCCCGGATTATTAATCTGGCTAATTCATCTTCTTTTAATAATTGAGAACTTAATTGTAAGAGCTGCTCTGATGTAACTGAATCAATTCGTTCAACTAATTCGTCAACAGTAATGACTTTATTGAAGTAGAGCATTGAATTAGCAATACGAATCATTCTGTTTGAAGTATTCTCTAAACTTAGCAGCATACTCCCTTTTAAGTATTCTTTAACTCTTTTAAGTTCCTTATCTGAAACTTTCATTTCAGTCAATTTTTTCAATTCTTTTGCGACTATCGATATAACTTTTTCAACATATTTTTCACTTGTAGAAAAATAGACGCCAAATGCTGAAGTATCAAAATAAGAATTAACAAAAGAATTAATCTGATAAGTAATTCCTAATTTTTCTCTCACTGCCTGGAATAATCGTGAACTGCTTCCGTCTCCAATCAAGTTGGAGAGCATATTTAAGATTAATCTTTCCTCATCTTTATAACCGTAGGATGTTCTTCCGATTATACAATGGACCTGCTGAATTTCTTTCTCAATAACTTTTACAAAAGTTTGAGGTTCAATATTCTGAAATTTTCTTTTCCCTTTTGAATCACGATTTTTCACAACATATTTTTTTGTCAGTTCAACTATTTTATCATGATCAACAGCACCGGAACAGGAAATAAGAAGATTTTTATTTCCATAATACTTATTATGAAAATCATGCAATTCGGTTGAGTTAAATCTTTTTATATTGCTCTCTTTACCGATAACAGGGTAAGATAGAGTTGACCCTTTAAATAAAATTTCTTCAAATTTATCAAAGATCAATTCTTCAGGGTTATCATATATATCGAGTAATTCATCTACGACAACACCGGCTTCTTTTTTAATATGACCTTCTTTGAATAATGGATTTTGTACCATATCAGAAATAACATCGAAAGTTCTTTCTATATTTTTAGCAAGTCCGCGTCCGTAAAAACAAGTATGTTCTTTTGAAGTGAAAGCATTTAAATAACCGCCGTAAGCCTCAATCGAATCGGATATTTGTTTAGCTGTTCTTCTATGAGTTCCTTTAAATAACATGTGTTCAATAAAATGAGAAATACCATTATTATGCAAATTTTCATCGCGGGTCCCAACGTTGAACCAAAATCCCAACGAAAAAGATTGCAAATATGGAATTCTCTCGGTAACAATTCTAATTCCGTTCTCTAACTCTGTAATTCGTATTTCACTCAATAGCTTTAATATCCTACTTTCAAAATTTTAACTTGTAAATATAGATAAAGTGATATAGCTAATCAAGGAAAGTAGTTTTTTGAGGATGACTAATTTTGAGGTGAAAATGACTGTCTGAACTGAAATCAGACAGTCATTAAAAGATGAATTATTATTTCATTTTTTCAAGATACATGGCATAAAATGCAGCAATATTATTATAAGCTTTAGTTAAAATTTGCTCATTTGGAAGAAATACTACTCTAAAATGATGGGTCCCAGGAACTTGACCAAATCCACTTCCAGGTACAACAACTACACCTGTTTCGCGAATTAATTCTGCTACAAATTTATTATCCTCGTGCTCCATGTGAAGCCGTGGGAACGCATAAAATGCTCCTTCAGGTTTAACACACGAAATTCCGGGAATTGCATTTAGCATTTCAACCGTTATATCTCTTCTTTTTTCTAATTTTTTCATCGCTTCGGTAAGATGGCTTTGATCTCCTTCAAGTGAGATTTTTATTCCGTACTGCTCAGGGTGATTTGCAGAAAGCCTGGCTCTTAAAATTTTGTTTATTGCTTCGATATAATTTTTAAGAATTTCTCTTCGTCCACTTACAATTCCCCAACCAATTCTGAAACCGGGGACCATGTAATTTTTTGAGAGTCCGCCGAATGTAATACACGAAACATCTTTATTCATCGAGCCAATCGAGATATGTTTTTTTCCATCGAATAATAATTTATCATAAATCTCATCAGCAAAAATTACAAGATTGTGTTCAAGCGCTAAATCAATTATCTGCTGTAAAATTTCTTTTGAATAAAGTGAACCGGTCGGATTGTTCGGATTAATTAAAACTATAGCTTTTGTTTTTTCGTTAATTTTACTTTTAATATCTTCGATATCGGGCTGCCAACCGTTTGCTTCATCAAGATAATACGGATTTTCATACGCTTGGAGTTTGCTTTGAATTGCTGTATAAAGCGGGTAACCGGGTGTTGGTGTTAATACGTTTTCCCCTTCATTTACAAGGGCTGTAAGACATATATCAATTGCTTCGCTTGCACCGGTTGTAACAAAAATATCGAGTACATTATCGATTCCTTTTCTGTTCGCTTCTCTTTCTATTGCGTCAACAGCCTCTTTAATACCTGATGAGGGGGAATAACCGTTTCTGTTTTCGAGCATTGCTTTATAAGTTGCTTCAACTAAATGTTTCGGCGGTTCAAAATCATATATATTGGGATCGCCGATGTTGAGATATAACATTTCTTTACCGGACTTTGCTACTTCATTTGCTAAAACTACAATATCACGAACAGCGTATGTAATATTTTCTGTTCTAATTGCGGGGATAATTTCTTTAAGATTGTTCATCATCTACCTAAAAAATAATTTAATGTGTTAATAAAATTAAACCTTTTGAACGAGACTTTCAAAAAAATGCGCTATAAACCGGAGTGAAGTTTTTTACGCTGTAGTTCGAATAGGATAATTCCCGTGGCGACAGATACATTTAATGATTGCAGTTTTCCAGTCATCGGAATTTTAATCAGAAAATCACAATTATCGGCTGTTAATTTTCTTATACCTTTTTCTTCATTCCCGACAATTACTGCAAGCGGTAGCTTGGAATCGAATTCATAAAGATTTTTTGCATTTTCGAGAGTTGATCCTGCAATCCAAATACCGTTTTCTTTCAATTCTTTAATCGATTGAGCCAAATTATTTATCATACAAATCTTTAAAAGACTCGTTGCCCCTGCAGCAACTTTTACAGCAGTCTCATTTAACGGAGCGGAATTATGTTTAGTTATCAAAACTCCATGAACACCTGAACACTCTGCTGTTCGTAAAATTGCACCGAGGTTATGTGGATCTTGAATTGAATCTAATATCAGTAAAAAGGGGGTTTCACTTTCGGGAATTGAATCAAGTATTTCTGCAATTGTGTAGTATCTAAAGTTTTGCTTAACCGCTATCACCCCTTGAGTATTCGGGTCTGTTGTGAGCAATTTAAATTTGTCCGGCGATGTTATTACACATCTGATGCTATTTTTTTTTGCAGCGATTTGGATTGCATTAATTACTCCGCCTGTTTGTCCATAAAGAATATGAACTGCATCTAATTTCTCACCGGCATTGAGGGCTTCCAGTACAGGCTTTCTTCCGATAATCAGATTTCTCAAGGGGATTTCTTCTTTTTATCATTCTGATTTTTTATCGGGATTGGAACAAATTTTTTCAGTGCAGGATGTTTCCAATAGTAAACTGATGCAACAACGCCGAGTAATATCAATCCAACAGAAATCAATTGCGCTTCCGAAAGCCCAAATATAAGTCTCGGATTTAATCGAATGAATTCTACTAACAAACGTGCTATTCCTGAAAGGATTAAATATACCATAAATAATCTTCCCTGAACCCAATCACTTTTTCTCAATTTCCATAAGATGGAAAATATTAAGAGTGCAACTAAAAATTCATATATCGGTGTTGGATGAAGTGGTGTATTATCGGGCATTATTCCATCCGGAAAACCAACCGCATATTCACTTCCTTGAAACATCCTCGAAGGTTTTACAATTCCATTCTCATAATTTGTTCCCCAAGGAAGTGTTGTAGGAATTCCATAATCACCATCACCTGCTAAATGGCAGCCGATTCTCCCAATCCCATATGCAATTGCTAATGAAGGTGATGCAGCATCAGCAACATAAAGGAATGATATTTTTTTCTTTTTTGAATAGATGTAAATACTGAGTGCTGCTACTATTAATCCACCGTAGAAAGTTAATCCTCCCGCAGAAAAAGCCATCCCAATTGGATCACTTAAAAATTCAGACCAATTTTCAAAAAGATGGAATAATTTACTCCCCACAACCCCGAATATCATTGCAAGTAGAGTAATTTCTGTTGCAAAATTTGAGGTTAAGTTTTTCCTCTCAAATTCTTTTGAAAGAATCATGCTCGCGGTAATAAATGCGATACCGAGCATTAAACCGTAACTGTAAACTGTGAATGGCCCTATTGTAACAATTTCTGGAAACATTTTAATCTTCCTTAAAAGAATATAAATCCGGAGCGGTTGAAAATGTGCAGAATTTACGATTATTCTTTTTCTTCATGATAACTTCACGAAGTAACGTAATTTCTTTTTTAAATATGTTGAATTCAAAAAGTCCGGCATTAATACTTCCGTCTTGTTTGATAATATTAATTGTATACTTTCCGAAAAGCTCTTCAAAGAATAAATCGGTATGAGCAGGCTGCGGTTTTACGATATAACTCATTCTTGTATTTAGTCCGCGCAGACTAATATCAATTGTATCTTTGCTTTTATTTACATCAACGGAAATCTCATAGTTGAGCGCTGAAAATTCTTTAACCGTCTCAATTGAGATTACATAAAACTGTTTCTTCTGCAATTTATCGTATTTAAAATAAACAATAGTTCGATATTCAGGCTCGCCTTCTTTTTTCCCGGGGGTAGCATTTTTCAGACTTTCAATCGATTTTTTTCTCGATTTAGGAATTTTCGGAACTTCATCAGGTTTGCGTAACGGCATTTTAATTGCCTTTAATCATAGTTATTAATGAACTCAATGAATCTTCAATCGGAATTTCTGTTTGAACTCCGTCTGACATATTTTTTACCGTAAATAAATTTCTTGTGAATTCATCTCCACCGACAAAAACTACAAATTTCGTTTTTTCACGATTCGCTTCACGCATTTGTGCTTTGATACTTCTTTGCAGATAATCATGCTCCACTTTAAGTCCAACATTTCGAAGCAGATTTGCAAATTTTGGAATCAACAAATATTTATCTTTATCAAGTAGAACAAAAAAGACATCAAGCGGTGAGGGTTCATTAAACGGTACTGCCTCATTCTCCATAGCTAAAATCAAACGTTCAATTCCCGCAGCAAAACCGACACCCGGTGTTGGTTTACCGCCGAGCTGTTCAATCAGATTATCATATCTACCTCCACCGCAGAGTGCACTTTGTGAACCGACACTTCCGCTTACAATTTCGAATGTTGTATGTGTATAGTAATCAAGCCCTCTAACAAGAGCGGGATCAACTTCATACGGAATTTTATTATTGTCAAGAATAGTTTTAACGATATTAAAATGTTCTATACTGTTTTCATCAAGGTGATTAATCAAATATGGAGCATTTTTCAGAATTTCTTGATCTTCGGGACTTTTACTGTCGAATATTCTTAAAATATTTTTATGAAATCGTTTTTTACTCTCTTCTGAAAGTTCATCAAAATGATTTTTTAAGTAGTCGCCGAGAATCACCTTATATTTTTCACGTGATTCGGGTATCCCCAACGAATTTATTTTTAAAACGAATTCTTTCAATCCAAGTTTTTGAATTATCGAATAAGCAATAATAATAATTTCAGCATCGAGTAAAGGGGATAAACCGCCTATTGCTTCAGCTCCGAATTGATGGAATTGCCGCAGCCTGCCGGCTTGTGGTCTTTCCTGTCTGAACATCGGTGAGATATAAAACAATTTGTTTAAGGATTGTAAGTTTCCAAGTGAATGCTCAATATAAGCACGTACAACTGCAGCAGTCATCTCGGGTTTTAATGTAATCGATGTTTCACTACGATCTACGAAAGTATACATTTCCTTTGAAACTATATCGGTTTCTTCACCAATCGCACGTGAAAATACTGCTGTTTCTTCGAATATAGGAGTACGGATTTCTTTGTAGTTATAATTCGAAAAGAAATTCCTAATCAACTCTTCAATAAAATACCATTTCGGAATATCATTTGGCAGAATATCTTTAGCACCGGTAACAGCTTTAATCATAAATTTCTTATTTACAATTCGAAGTAGGAATTTTCTTCCTCTTTAAATAATTCAATGATTTCGTCTTTGGTTGAAGCCGCAAGTAATTTTTCGCGGAAATGATCTTTTGTCATCATTCGTGAAATTCTACTTAGCAATTTAATATGAAGACTTACAAGGTTATCTTTACCGATAAGCAAGAAGAATAAATGAACAGGTTCACCGTCAAGGGCTTGATAATCAATAGGTTTATTGCTTTTTGCAAATGCACAAAGAATCTCTTTTACAGCATCAGTTTTACCATGCGGGATTGCAAAGTTTTTACCGACACCGGTTGACATTATTTTTTCACGCTCGTGAACAGCATGTCTAACTTTTTCTAAATCAACAACTCTTGGGTCATCTTTAAAAAGATTAATAAGTTCATCAATAATTTCTTCTTTTGATTCCCCTACAAGATCATTAATTACAAATTTATCTGTTAAAAGATCTGATAATTTCATACGATTTTAATATATAGTAAATAAATAGATAGGCTAACTTAAGAAAGTTCAATCAGGATTTCAATGCAGAGGGGAAAGATTTCAACTATTTTTCAAAATGGCAAGTAATATTTCAAAATGTAAATCTGTCAGCCTCAGCTGATCGTTTTAGATTCTTTTTTCGTTTTTATCATTAATAAATGAATAGTTACACCAACCGCAATAATTGCGAGCAATACTCTTATGTAAAATTCTTCTGTCAGATAAAATGCCGACAATGAAATTGAAATCCATAAAATAATTATGTTAATAATTTTAGTAGTTTTTGTGAGTCCCGTTTTCTCTTGATAGTTTTTCACGTAAGGACCAAGATATTTATTATTCTTTAACCATTCATTTGCACGTGGTGAACTTTTCATAAAACAGGCGGAGGCAAGAATCAGAAAAATCGTTGTAGGTAGAAGGGGAAGAAATATCCCGAGAATTCCGATACCGACTAAAAGGAATCCGCTTATAAGATAGAAATAACGATAAAGTTGCGGCATTTCTACAGTTTTTAAATCATTCTCCAATTTCATCTCTTTTTTTTGGGGATAAGAATAAAATTAACTCATTCAATATTCATCAAAATATACTTTTAACCAAATTGATTTAGTCTATCAGAAAATCGAAATTGAAAATATATAACCTCAATCACCGTTATCAAATTCGATCTTCAACGGTTTGCCGTTGCAGTTTACAAACTCAGCTTCGAGTTGAACTGTCGGATGATTTATTCCAAATTTTTCTTCCAGAGCTTTTTCAATTTTATCAATAATAAGATACGCCTGACTTACCATTTGATCTTGCACTGTAATGTGAACGCTTAATGCAATAAATGTTGATGATAATTTCCAGATGTGAAGGTGATGAATCCCTTTTATTTCGGGAAACGATTCTAAATACTTTTGAACTTCATCATGATTTATTTCTTTTGGAGTTCCCTCATTCAAAATATTTGCCGATTCTGTTATAACCGACCAACTGCTTTTAATCATTAAAAGACCGATAATGATTGAAGAGAGGGCATCAAAAATTGTCCAGTTGAAAAATAATATTAATACTCCCACAACAACTATTGCGAGCGAATGAACAGCATCATACATCAAATGAAGATATGAACTTTTGGCGTTGAGGTCTTTTTTCGATTGAGAATGCAAAAGGTATGATGAATAAGCATTAGCGAAGAAACTTATTCCGGCAACAATTATCAATAATGTTCCATGCACTTCTTGAGGTTCTTGAATTCTTACAAATCCCTCAACTATTATATATACGCCAATCAACAATAGTGCGGAAGAATTGATGAACGATACTATTATCTCCGAGCGGATATATCCGAAACTGCTTTTGGAATTTGCTTTTTTCAAAGCCATTTTTGATGCGACTAAACTAAGTATTAGCGCAAGTAAATCACCTAAATTATGAAGTGCATCCGAAAGGAGTGCGAGACTGTTGCCGATTATTCCACCTGCAATTTCGCCTATAACGATTACAGCATTAAGCAGAATTGCGATTATAAGATTCTTACTCAGTTTTTCTATATGGTCATGATGATGTGTGTGCATTTAAATTAAAATTGTTATGAATCTGTTTTTTTGAGAATAAACTTAAACATGATTCCAATATTTTACAAAAACTTTATTTCGTTGCATCTTTTTGCGCCTGTTTTGTAAAAACGATTTTCCATTTTTCCATAAACAAGCGTTTTACCAATTTAATTTATTGGAACATTTTTCAACCAGTGTCTTTAAACCTTTTCTTATTGATTCTCCCATATTGGGGATTGATAACAAGTAGAGTGTTTCTTGAATTGCGCTCCAATCTTCAGCCGATATGAGCACGGCATTTTTCCTTTTCCCGGATATATGAATTGGCTCGTTTATCATTGAGACTTCATCGATTAGCTTGTATAAATTTGCTCTTGCTTCCGTTGCAGTTATCAATTTCATTTTAACATTATGCTTTCTTTGTGATTTTGAATTCCAACGTACGTAATTAAGTATGCATTCTCAAGATTAAATTTACAAAATTATTCAACTGATCCTATGGGGTTAGAGAAGTAGTTCTCGACAGCCGTGGAAAAGTGCGTACCCGGTCGGTTTAACAGTCTTTTTTTTATTCGATTTTTTGTTTATATTTTTTTCTGGAATGTGGTGTTTGTTGGTTGATTTTATACTATAACACTATGAAAATAAATGACTTACACCGTTTTTTATTTTAGTTTTTTAAGTACAGTAATTGGGCACCGGATTTTAGTTGATTTTACCTTTCCAAAAGATGGCAATATAAAAACCATAGCCGGGTAATAAAGAGAAAAAAGATTAATAAAGTTTTATTAATTGCTTCTTCTTTAGCGATAGTTTCGGCTGCTTTTATCAGTGTGTTAATTTTTCTAAGTCAATTTTAATATTAAGACTAGTAACAGTTATGAAGTCAAAATATTAATACACCGATCTATACAATAAAAGGAGGAACTGATGAAGTTCTTTTTAACTATAGTAAACTGTCTTTGGTTTATTATTTTATTCATTCTTCTTAATACAAATGTAAACGCGCAGCTTTCGGGCACGATTTCGATTCCCGGTGGTTATCCAACTATTGCTGCCGCAATAGCTGACATAAACTTAATGGGCGTAGGACCCGGCGGTGTTACATTTAATGTTGCCGCAGGTCATAGTGAGACATTTTCTTCTCCGTTAGCCGGATCAATTACAGCATCCGGAACAGATCTCAATCCGATTATTTTTCAGAAATCGGGTGTTGGAGTTAATCCATTAATTACATCCGGGTTGGGAACAAATGCCTCTTCAACTACAATTACAGCATTTGGTGATGGAATAATTATTATTGAGGGGGGGGATTATATTACTTTTGACGGTATTGATCTACAGGAAAATCCGGTTGCAGCTGGTAATGAAAAGATGGAATTTGGATATTTTCTTAAAAAAGCTTCGGGTGATGATGCCTGTAAGAATGTAACAATAAAAAATTGCACGATTACTCTTGATAAGGTTACACGATATTCGTGGGGAATCTATGTCTCCAATTTTGTAGGAACAACAAGTGTAACGGTAACTTCTGTAGGCGGAAGAAGTGAGAATATTAAAATTTTTAATAATAATATCTCGAATGTTTATGGTGGAATTCAATTAAGAGGTTTTCTTGCTGCTACTCCATTTGATTTATATGATCAGAACATTGAAATTGGTGTTGACGGAGCAAACACGATAACCGATTTCGGTGGCGGTTCGACAACGGTCTATGCAATTTACTCTATTTATGCCAACGACCTGAAGATTGCCAACAATACAATCAATGGGGGAAATGGCACAACAACGACACTTTACGGGATTGCCACCTCCGCAGGCACAAATTCGAATGTGGACATCAATAATAATACTGTGACAATTGAAGGTGGTGGTTTGGGATCTACAATCTATGCTATCAATAATGGTATGGGGGCTACAGGCACTAACAATACTGTTAATATTTATGACAACATTGTTGAGAATTGCACCTATCCTACTGCAACTACGGGTGGAATGTACCTCGTTTATAACTCGGCTTCTGCATTTAATGTTAATATTTATGGAAATATAGTTAGAAATAATTCCAAACCCGGGACGTTAGGAGCCATGTATCTGTTATATAATAATTCGACAGGAATAAATGGTTTTGCGAATATATACAATAACACAATTCATGGTAATACAAACGGTGCTGCTACGGGAGATCTATTCTGCCTGTATTCTAATGAAGTTACCGCTCCAACAAAAATGATTTATGGAAATACAATTTATAATAACACCGGGGGTGATGATGTCTATGGAATTAATACTGGAGCAGGCGTTTTAGTACATGTTTATGGAAATAATATTTATGATATTACAACAACAACAGCATTAACGACTACACCTTATTGTTCAGGGATTACAATTGGCAGCGGGACGGAGGTTTACGTTTATAATAATTTCATTTCTGACCTGAAAGCACCGAACTCGGGAAATACAAATGCAGTTATCGGAATTAACTCTTCCGTTCCATCAACAAATAGCACACTCAGTTTGTATTACAATTCAATTTATCTAAACGCTTCAGGTGGTACTACTTTTGGTTCATCCGGAATTTCCGTAACAGGCAATGCAACAGGTACAACCGGAAATCTTACGATGAATAATAATCTGATCATAAATCTTTCCACTCCCGGTGCTACAAGCGGATTGACTACTGCTTACAGAAGAAGCAATGTGAATCTTGCAAACTATAATGATGCTTCGGATTACAATAATTTTTATGTCGGAACTACAGCGGCAAATCGAGTACTCTTTTCAGATGGTACAAATACCGCTGAGACTTTGATTGCTATGCAAACTCTTTTATCACCAAATGAATCAAATTCAATTTCAAAGCAAGTTTTTTACGATGACGTTGCAGTTGGTGATTTACATTTAACCGGTGCTTCGGTTGGTGATCTTGATTTAGCCGGTGTCCCGATTGTAGGAATTACAACTGATATAGATGATGAAGTAAGAGACGCCACATTTCCTTATATGGGTGCTGATGAAGGAAATATTCCGCTGCCGGTAGAGTTATCTTTATTTACTGCAACAGTAAAAGGAAGAGATGTTAATATAAATTGGTCAACTGCAACTGAGGTAATGAACTATGGATTTGAGGTACAGCGTGCTTCGACAAAACTCAGCACAGGTTCAGCGTTCAGCGAACAGCTTTCAGAAGAAAGCTGGGAGAAAATAGGATTTGTTGAAGGACACGGAAACAGTAATTCAGTTAAGGAATATGTTTATACGGATATAAATCTTTCAACCGGAAAATATTCATACAGATTAAAACAAATTGACAATGACGGCACATACTCTTACAGCAATATAGTTGAAGTCGAAGTGGAATTGCCAAAGACTTATTCTTTAAGTCAGAACTATCCGAACCCTTTTAATCCTACTACACAGATAGATTACCAGATTCCGTACGATTCTAAAGTTACGGTAGAGCTTTATTCCATTACCGGGGAAAGAGTTGCTGTTCTTGTCAATGATCTGCAGGAAGCAGGCTATTATTCTTTACTATTAAACTCTTCGGAAAATAGTTTGGTATCTGGGATCTATTTGTACAGAATAATTGCTTCAGCAGAAACAAACAAAAATAATTTTATACTGACGAAAAAGATGATACTTCTCAAATAAAATTGGTGCGAGGCGGGTTCCGGTATTCCGGAGCCTTCCCGTTTGTTGAGATATTTTCATCATGATGAGAAAAGAACGATTTCTGTGAAATCTAAAAAATCGCTAGAGGTGAGAAGTAGTTCTCGACCCCTGTGGAATTTTAGTTGATTTTCTATTTCTGAATAGGTTCTCCTTTAAATTTAATGGGAGGACCTATCTAAATAATAGGATTGGCTTATTTTTTTAAGGGTCAATCTATAAAAATTATAGGTTAAAGATGTTTTTTATAGGCTCCCCTTTAATTTTTTTCGATACCGATATGTTTTCATAACATTTCCTACAAAATTCATTGGTTGGTGATACTTTTTTATTGTCTGACTTATAAAATTTAGAGGTTGGGGATACTTTTTCCAAAGAGGTCAAGAATCATTTCTCAATCGGAGTAATTTTAGATAATTTCAACTCCACAATGTTATATTTTTGTTTTCTGTATAAGTGTTCTGCTTACTATTTGTGTTTTGGTTTTACTGCTTCCTCTGTCGAGGAATGGTTCTCGACAGCCGGGAAATAATTATGAGTCTTTTATATTCTTTGTGGTGAAGTGGTTCTTGGAAGACATTCGACCTCTAACCAGTTTTGAGTATCGGTATATTTGGGTGTTGCTGACTTTGAATTAATTTTTTTGTTGAGAATTATTTGTATTATGGTGTGAATAATTGATTAAAATATCTTTATTAGCCTCGACGAAAGATTCAAAACTTTTTGCAGATAAATTAGCATCAAATTTAACATCTGCGAATGGCAGATAATCTCTTCGGAATTTACCGCTTTCCAATTCTTCAATGAACTTAGCAGCCGAAGCTTTAATCTCCGGGGATACCGTATCAATCCATTTCTTCATTGATTGTACCTAAGATTAATTAATAACTCTCTCTCATAGATTTTTCCCATGACAGTTTTTAACTTTCATCCCACTGCCGCATGGACACAGCGAATTACGCGGTAAACCTTTAAAATGATTTTTATTTAATCTTTGTGCCTGCTCCACATAGTCTATCTTCTCCAAAGATGGGATACGAAACGACATGGATGTATTGCCGCTCAGATTGGTGATTGCAAAATCACCCATTGTAATTACATCCATTCCGATTATCACTCCAAATGCTCCTGCAGCATCTGAGCACTCAGTAACTTTTACTCCGGAAATAACAATATTATTCGGGAGGTATATATTTACCAAATAAACATTCGCTGTATTATTTCCATCAGCATGAAAAACATTTGTCAGTCCAATGGGAATAAGTCCCATACTGTTTGCCGTACTTTTAGTTACGACACAATTAGTCGCACCTGTATCCCATAATGCACTTGTTCTGTATATGCGGGGGTCATCAAATTTAATTTCTTGATCTGTAATTGGAACTGAGATACCAATATCGGTAATAATTTCTCTAAGCCTGCCATTGTTATTGACTGTGAATGCTGAAAAACTGGGGGTATTCATTATCGGAAGATTACTCGTGTTCGAAATGTCTGAGTATAATTTTCTTCACCGGGCTGGCATTCCTGTATTAAGAATGTACCTAAAGCATGCTCTTTGATACTCTCATTATAAGCTTCAATTTCGGTATCGTAAATTCCAATGATTAATTGTTCCTTTATTACTAAAAACTTTCCCTTATATTCGGAGACAAACTTATCTTGGTTAGCTATATAATATTCGAATTCTTTTTTTAACATCTTCTTTTTTGTGTTTTTTGTTACCATAAATTTAACTCCATCCAAACAAACAAACAAACCTTTTCCCGACACCTAATTATCTGTTGTTTAATATTAGACGCATGCACTTACCTATTTATTTACTATCGCAAAGTTTTTATCCATTTGATAATTACAGATTTTAAAATTTTTTTGCTATTAGTATAAGAAAATTTTCTTAAAATTTAACGTTGACTGCATCATATCACCCCTCATAAATCCTTCACACAATTCCTCCCCTTTTGGAGAAGCCGTGGTTTCGCTTTGTTTGGTAACACCACTTTTGTTCACTTCTTATATCCGCTGTCGAGAAATGGTTCTCGACAGGGGAAACAGTTTGACAACCATACAGGCTATCCTTGTCGAACGGTGTGATAAAATTTACTTTATTCCCTCATTAATCTTTCTTGTAACAGTTTTTGCATATCTCTGCGGCCATCTAAAACAGAATGAACAAAAACTACTTTCTCTATAATTTGATAAATAATACGATATGGTTTATATGTAAGTTCTAAGAAATCATCTATACCAAGTAGGCTTAATTCTGAAGGGACATGACCACGATTGGGATATTCTTGAAGAGATAAACATTTCTCATGCAACTTTGAGTATAATTTTTCAGCTTTTTCTTCTGAATCATTAAAGAAGACATATTGATAGATTTCAAACAAATCTTCTTCAGCAGCAGAAACAATATTAACTTTGAACTTCACGTTGTCCCTGCTTAAATTCATTTATCCGATTTCGAACATTTTCAAACGACTTTTCAATTGTTTTATAATTCCCCTTTTTGATTTCTCTTCCACTTAATGCAAGTATTTTTAACAGGGCAATACTTTCTTGTGTATTCTCATACACTTTAACATCTTGAAGAATAACTTTTGCTTCACCATTATGAGTAATAATTAAAGTTTTCCGATTTTCCACAACATCCCGGACAACCTCGGAGGCATGAGTTTTTAGATAGCTGATTGGTTTTACATCTTCACTATATTTCATCTTATTCCCTTTCATTTTGCGACTACAATGTAGCCCTTTAAGTAGTCTAAAGCAATATCACTAGCGGGTCAACACTGGAGCAAATTTACATCGATACTCCAAACACCGAAATTGAAAAACATTCATGGCCATCCATCTTTACCATTCTCATGTTAGGAGTTCTTATTGGTTTTCGAATCAGTCACTCAGTTGAACAAAAATAAATCAACAACAAGTAAAGAGGAAGTTGCCAACCGACACCTCAGAACAATAATGAGCCTTATACATCCGCCGTCAAGAAGTGGTTCTCGACAGCCGGGGAATTTAGTTGATTTTCTATTTCTGAATAGGTTCTCCTTTAAATTTAATGGGAGTACCTATCTAAATAATAGGATTGGCTTATTTTTTTAAGGGTCAATCTATAAAAATTATAGGTTAAAGATGTTTTTTTATAGGCTCCCCTTTATTTTTTTATCGATACCGTTATTTTTTTATAACATTTCCTATAAAATTTATGGGTGGTGATATTTTTTAATAGGTTGCCTTATAAAATTTAGAGGTTGGGGATACTTTTTCCAAAGAGGTCAAGAATCATTTCTCCATCGGAGTAATTTTAGATAATCTCAACGGCACAATGTTATATTTTTGTTTTCTGCATAAGTGTTCTGCTTACTATTTGTGTTTTGGTTTTACTGCTTCCTCTGTCGAGAAGTGGTTCTCGACAGCCTTGCTTCCATTCCGCCATTATTTCTGAATGTCATTTAGGCATGCGGCTAACGTTTTGTAGCTACTCGCAGGAGACGATGTCGAAGCACTTCACTGCCAACCAAGCCGAGCAAAGCACAAACTTCGGTAGAAGTACGAACCTTCAATTAATCACATCAGCCCTCATTGCCCCAACGTGTATTGGAAGTAGCTCTTTTTAGTCGTTCCTATTGAATACCCAATCATTCCATTCAGGTCTATATTCTACGAAAAGTGGATATTGCTTTCCGTCCTTTTCTGTCACTAAAATTTCCATTGTATTATCGTGTTTACTCGCAAGTTCAGCATAATGGTCATTTATTAAATTGTTCATTCTAATATATTCATTGTGCAATACAAGTGTGTTATGGAGCATATCAATCCATTCGTCAAAACTCAATGCTCTTATTTTTGTGTGTGGGTAGTCCTTTATATGATTGTTTAGTTGAATGTGTCTACCAAGGAAAAAATAGTTTGAGTGAGCAATTGAATTTCGGATTTGAGTTTTATATGTGTCTTTAATGACTTGATATAGTTTTTCCGAATGTGGTTTGATTTTATCTCTAATGCTATTTCTTATGATGTCTTGTCGAGTTCCAGTGCTTGTTTTGTCACGATTAGATTCAGAAACTTTGAAATACCAATCATAAAATTCTCCATTTAATGCTCTCGCGAACTGGTATAGTTTCTTAATAATCATATCAGCTTCCCAAAATTTGAGATAAATAAGCATTTCAAATTGAATAGTGGTTTCTTCAATGTCTACGAGTTTATCAATTTCTTTACTTCTCTCTTGAGTCCGTTCGTGAAGCTTTAAATATTCTGGAGAAGTCAGGTTTGAAATATTTGTTGTTCTGTATTTATGAATAAAAGAATAATGTACTTGTTCTGAATGTCCTTCTGAACCTGGTCCAATTACGTGAGGGTTAAATTTTTTTTCAGGATTATTTTCGTTCCATATCAAATTGTTTTCTTGGTAAAAACCATTTATATAAAACAGTAGCAAGTCACCAACGTGAGCTTGTTTGTTCTTGGCAATGTCAAGCAACCTGTCAATTTCAGGGCTTATTATCTGATCTTTTTCTATTAGCTTGTCTTTAAATATCATTCGTCGCGTCTGTTTTTTATAGTTACGCCTAACACCAGAGTACCCACATTCCGTATATCCTGCTTTAATTAAAGTTATTTATCAGGTAACAAAAAATATCATGTTACCAATCCAAACTTAGTCATTATCTACAGTTTGACAAAAACTATCTGTTTTGGTTTTACACCACCCGAGCCGCTGTCGAGAAATGGTTTTCGACAACCTTGGGATATCCTAATCCTGAATGCACCGAACACTAAAACCGTGACTCTTCTTGAAATTGAATAAGGAGATATCACTATCACTGTTGAGCAAGTAGAGGCTGATTGCATTTGCTGTGTTGCTCTCCGAAGAACTCCAGAAGTAAGCGTCTCTAAATGAACCGAAGCCACCAGTATCCATGCGATAACCCGCCAATAGAGCGGAAAAACCGCTTGTGTTTGTACCGGCTCCGTCTCCGCTCCCTTGTCCTACTGCTTTGAGTGCGTTACTATTTCCACCTACAATGCTTGATAAAGCTTGAAACTCTGCAAAAGTTGGAATGTGCCAACCCGGTGGGCATATCCCTTGCGCTCCCGGTGTGGTTACATAACCCATTGCTTCATTCCATTGGTACAATCCACCATAAGTATTACAATTTGTCTCACTATAGCAATATTTCTCTATTGTGCTATTGTTTGTTTGGTTACTGCCTCCATTCATCATCGTTCCAACATTCAAATTCTCTTTCAACCAACATTGACTCCCTATCTGTATAGTGTTATAGGTTTTGCCAGAATATGTAACAGTCGGAGTACCTACACAAGAACCATTAGTCGTTGTAAAACTTAGTATAGTTGTCCAGTTTGAATATCCAGAGCTATTATTGGCTCTAACTCTCCAGTAGTATTTCTTAAAGAAATCAAGTCCACTTATTGGTTGACTTGTGTTTCCGACGTTTTGATTATACAGATAGCTTGTAAAATTTCTGTTTGTCGATACTTGCAATAAATAGCTTTCTGCACCGGCACTTGCACTCCAGGTAAAAGTAACATTTTTTGAAACATCTGTCGCATTGTTTTCTGGGGACAATAATATCGGTAAATCAGGTTTTGCTCCCCCAGATAATACTGATGAATACAATACATTATTGCTTTTCTTTGCGCCAACACGGAAATAGTATTCGACTCCAAAACTAAATGAGTGATTAATACTTGCTTCGGTTGTATTTGCAGGTAATTCTACAATTGTATTAAAATTAACGCTATCGGTACTTACTTGGATTACATATGATTCTTCAATGATGGAATTGTCCTTCCATTTAAGCTGAACAGTATCTTTTGTTAGTAATAGTATTTCAAGATTAGAAGGGCTTAATTTGTTTATTAAAACTTCAAGAACTTCAGAACCGGTGACTTTATCATCGCTGTTGTATGCTTTGGCATAAATGGAATACTTAGAACTATCGATTAGGTTTTTTACATCCCAAAAATAAATATACGGTTTTATTGCAAACTCTGTAACCTTAATATTTTGTATAAAAAGTTCAACTTTCGTTACGCCTTTGGGGTCGAATGCTTCAATTTGAATAGTTATAGAATCCAGAATATTCTGGTTATTAACAGGGGTAACTATTTTGACGGTGGGTGTATCTGGTGCCGGTGTTACGGGATTATTATCTTCTTTTTTACAACCAATAAAAAGAATTATAAAAAGAGAAAAAGTAATTAAATATCTCATCTTTGACCCCATTCTTAACTAATCATAAGTGTGTATGTAACTTAGATAAAATAAATATCAAATTCACATTAAAAGGAAAAAGTTTGCATATCATTTACAAACCTGAGAAAAAACTCAGTCTATTTCAAAATCTTATTTTTTTGTCTCAGGTGGATTACACTTTTCTGTCTGTCGAGAAGTGGTTCTCGACAGCCGTGGGCAACTTTCTATAGAATGTCCAATTTCTAAAATGTAGGGAACGGTCGCGATCGTTCCCTACAAAAATGGATATTTCTCAGTTAATGATAAAATATTACTCCGGCAATGTACTACCGAAATTATCAATTCTTCTTTTCTATTGCTTCCACTTTATGTTTACTGTAATCCATTACTCCTACCATTAGACCTGCGGTAACAACCACCGCACCCCCAATTTGATAGATGGTTACATCTTTCCCGAACAATAACATAATAAAAGGAAGAAATGCGAGATAAACATTTGTATAAGGCACCCAGAAATGTGCAGCAAATCTCGAAAGTTTGAAAAACCCGAAACTGTAAATATATCCCGTTAATCCTGCAGCAATAACAAAAAGTATCGGCAGCCAATTGTTTGGAATAATGCTTCCATCAAATAAAGAAAAAAACCTGTTATAATCGACCGATTGAATAATTTCCTTAATATTTGCTTTATCTTCATCCGAAACATTTTCGCTTAAGACAAGCTCATCTCCCGATTTTGCATAAAATTTGTTTAGATATTCGATATTATCATCCGTTGTTTTAGCGACTATTCTTTGCTCAAAATCAGCCGAACTAATTTTTTCGGGGACATTCACATTTAAATAACTTCCAACTAACGGAATAATGAATATTGCAGATGAAATAAAAATCATTTTCCATATTTCACGCCACAATACTAATGCGTTAGGACCGACACCCTCTTTTGCAGTTTGCACTGTTTTATTATTAAGCACTTGTTGAGAGAGAAGACATGAATTAATTATAACAATCCAGATGATTGCATTAAAATCAAGTGCGTTGGGATTATTGTCTGCAAACCCAAACAACCATGGGAAGTGAGGAACAGCAAGTCCAGAAATTACAAGTGATATACCAATCCAGTGCTCTTTTCTTATTTGAGCATTAAACATAAATTTTCCGAAGAATGGAAGAAAGGCTAAATAAATGTTCAAATAAGGGGCAAAAATGTGCGGGGAATAATAACGAGGGAGATAAAAGAACCCGATATTTTCGATAACTCCAGTAAATGCACAAATAATAATTGTAGCGAGAGAAAGCGATCCCGGCCATAAATATTTTATCTTTTTCCCACGTGACACTTCAATAACTACAGCTACTACGACCCATGCAAGTTTTGATAGTTCACGCCACCAGGTCATTACACCCGGAGAAACATCTATTTTACTTCCGCCTGTATATTGGGGCTGGTTTGCCATCCAGTTAAGAACATACTGACCGCCGAGTCCCCCATTGATAATAGAGAGCCAAATAATGATTAGAATCCATTCCACAGTAAAAGTCTTTCGTTTTGAGTAGAAACATTTTTAAAACATATGTTAAATGTAATAATTTATTTATTCACTGGATGATATTTGAGTTTAAATAATTTAATATCATCCTAATTCGAAGGTGGTAACACCAAACACTTTATCTGTCCCGGTTTTGGGCGAACCATTGTTATACATTCGCGCTGTTTCAAAAACATAATTCATTCCATATTTTTTGATGAGTCTATTTGCATCTTCATTAACTTGCGGAATATCAAGATAAACTTCCTTTCCTTCAGCAAATATTACCAAAGATAGAAACAGTTTTTCCGCTGAATCAAAGTCATCTGCAAACAGAGGTCCAATCTTAAAACCCTTTACACACGGTCGAATTACACCATACCCTTTAATATCCCCATCTTCAATTAATACCTTTGAAGAAATTTCTTTTTGATTTAACCATAAAGATAAAAACTTCCTTCTTTCTGAAGGAAATACTTTTGAATCATAACTTACTATCTGTTCAAATAAATCGGGACTGATATTAATTACATTTTCTGTCTCTTCCCCTTTTATATTCATCCCCTCATACCGCATTTGACGGTAGAAAAGTTTATAACCGGATTTCATATAGTTATTCTGTTGTTCAACAACTCCATCCATGCCTGACAGTATTGATTTAACACGGTTGAAAGCATGTTTCCATAAATCATATCCGTAACCTTTGCCACGAAATTCAGGTTTGATAATATAAAAACCCATGAATCCGAATTCATTGTTATAGTTGACTGCTGATTTAACCCCGATAATTTCACCATCAAGTTCAGCAACAAAAAAACCTTCCGGATCACTATTATAAAAAACATTACCATCAGATAAACCCGGGTTCCATCCTTCTTTTGCAGCCCAGTCCACTGCAATTTTCATCTCTTCGGGTTTCATATTTCTAATTATGAATGCCATGTTTTCTCCCAATAATTATTCAGAATATAGATGTTTTCTTGTAAGATTATTATTGAACTGCTTCGAATTATTTTTGATTAGAACAAATCTATAGAAATTTAATAATCCCGATTTGAACCCGTAAGCCATTAATGCAAAACTTAAACGCCAAACTCTATGTATTACTTCATTAACGTACTTGAGTGTTTCTTCGTGGTGTTCTTCTAAATTATGTATCCAATGTTTTGCAGTTAAATAGTAGTGTTCTCGAAGTGATTCTAAATCGGTTATTTCAAATTTTTCTATTTCGGCTAAACGAATTAATTCTCCAATAGAAACAAGATGATAATCAGGCATAAAATATTTTTTTGCAAAGGAAGGATTTTTAAAACGACTTCCCTCTTTTTTGGTAATTGCAATTATAAAACATTTCCCATCATTTTTTAATAGTCTATGCACAATTTCAAAAAAGTTTTGAAGGTTGTTTCCCCCTACGTGATGAAGCATTTCTATACTTGATATTTTATCATATTTATAGTTAGAATCTAATTCCCGATAATCTTTAACCATTACTTTACAAGTTTCAGAGAGTCCGGCTTCAGAAATTCTACAATTGGCAAGTTCAGCCTGTTCTTTACTCAATGTAATTCCGGTACACTTTACGCCATAGTTTTTAGCAGCATAAATAATTAACGAACCCCATCCGCAACCAATATCTAACAGCTCTTCCCCTTCTTTTAGTTCAAGGGGACGACAGATCTGCTCGAGCTTATCAAGTTGTGCTTTATCTAAGTCTGTTTTGTGATTTTCAAAATAACCGCCGGAGTAGACTAAATTATGATCAAGCCAAATTTTGTAAAATTCATTTGATACATCATAATGAAATGAAACGCTAACTTTATCACGTGCGAGCGAATGTTCTTTCCCTTGCTGAGTGGCAATATACTTCGTTCCGGTATTTACAAATTTTGTTTTTGGTAAAGCTATTAACATTCTTAAAAGGCGGGACATAGCCCTTACATTTAACTTTGGAAGAATGATTGCCTGTGCTGACTCAATTGCACAAATCAAATCACCAATTATGTCCATTCGTTCGAAAAAAAAACTTTCTGTTATTTTCAATTCTCCCGGGGGTAAAAAAATATCTCTAATAACTCCAGGATCATTTATTCTAACAATAAATTTGATTTCACCTTCTTGTTTAGAATTAATTGAAAAACCATCCCAAAGTTGGATTGTGAAATTGTCCCCCTTATACCCATTGAATAAATAATTCAGAAAAGTGAGAGTGGTTTCTGAACTTATATTTTTATTTGTCTCATCTTTTTTCAATTAAAACTCGGACAGGTTTTTTAGATGAAATAATTGCTGCCGGAGTTACATCCGGAATTGATTTTTTTGGCGATACAAATTTGAACCTAAACTTTCTCAGTAACCTTATTGTTATTAATTGTATCTCAATCATAGCAAGGCGGTTGCCAACACATATATGCGGACCCTGCCCAAACGGTAAGTAGTGAAACGGATTTATTTCTGTTTCTCCAAGAAAGCGGTTAGGATTAAATTCATCTACAGACTCCCAATATTTTTTATTCCGGTGAAGTATATAGGGTGAAATCATAATTAACGCATTTTTAGGAAAATAGTAACCATCTATTTCATCATTTTCTTTAACAGTCCGATAAAACGACCAGGCAGGCGGCAATAATCTGAGTGTTTCTTTAATACATGCATGTAGAAACGGTGTATCATTCAGACTGATTTTTGATTCATCATAATTGTCACCTAATTTCGTTATTTCCTTTTCGACTTCTTCACTCCACATTTTATTCATCGATAAAAAATAGACTAACCATAAAATTCCTTCAGCAACAGTATCATAACCAGCAAAAAGAATTGTTTGCATTTCATCTTTAACTTGTTGAGCCGGAATTCTACCAGAATTAAATTCATCGATTAGAATTTTAACAAAATTACCGGGAACTAATTTTCCATTCACAATATCATGAAAAAGTTGATCGACAACTGAATGAATATCTTTCAATCCTGCTTTTGGTTTTGTAGAATCAAATATCTTGACATTTCTTCTTAGAAATAAACTCGTCACAAGTCTCATATTATGCCGTTTATTACTGGTGTGTTCCAGTATATAAGAAAGTCCTTGTATCAATTCTTCATTATTCAATTTTACTTCATTTGAGATTAGATGCTTTGCCGTGAGTGAAAAAAGAAGCAGTTTTAATTCATGCTCAAGATCAATTTTATTGTTTTCAGTACTTTCTTTCTCCAATTTATTGATTGTCTTGTTAACTTCATCATCGAACATCGCATAGAATCTTTCCATTTTTGAATTATGGAATGCAGGCTGTAAAAGTTTATGTTGTGATTTCCAGAGTTCTCCTTCAGATAAAAATAGTCCATTTCCTAATAACGGTTTCAAATCGGCAATAGATTTTCCCCTCGGATAATTTTCATAGTTGGTTTTTAAGATGTGTTTAATAATTTCCGGTTCGTTAACAAAATAGACTGATTCATCCCAAAACTTGAGACAAATTACATCTCCAAAATCTTCAGCAAGTTGCCGAAAAGTTTTCATTGGTGTGAAGGTGATACCGTAAAGATACCGCAGTGTGCTAAAATTTGAAATTGTCTTGATTTTATTTTTCATTTAGAAAAAAGTATTGTAATAGCGAAATAATTATCGTACAAAATATTTAAATCCGCACCATAATACAATATGCCTTTACGAGATTGTGATTAATTGTTATTCTTTCATTATTGAACTATTTTAGTTTTTCATTTTTTTAGTCTGATATGCAAACTCCCTTAATGACTCAATACTTTAAGATTAAGGAGTCACATCCTGATACTATATTATTATTCAGGGTTGGCGATTTTTTTGAAACTTTTGATGAAGATGCAAAAACTGCTTCAAAAGTTCTCGGGATTACTTTAACTAAAAGGTCAAATGGTGCAGCCGGAGAAGTTCCTCTTGCGGGATTTCCGCATCATGCTATTGATACTTATTTGCCGAAATTAGTTCGTGCCGGTTTTAGAGTGGCAATCTGCGAGCAAGTTGAAAATCCGAAGTTTGCTAAAGGAATAGTAAAGCGTGAAGTAGTGGAGGTTGTTACTCCGGGAGTAGCCTTTTCGGATAAACTTCTTGACCACAAAAAGAATAATTATCTCCTGTCAATTGTCTTAAAAGAGGAAGTTGCTGGAATATCATTTTGTGATATTTCCACCGGTGAATTTTCGGTTTATGAAGTCCCTTCAAAAAATCTTAAACAACAGATTGAACTTATTTCTCCAGCTGAAATTTTAATTCAGAAAAAACATAAAGATGAATTTAATCTAATGTTCGGTAATTCGGTTAATCAAATACGAATTACTAAAATTGATGATTGGGTTTTTAATCCAGAATATGCCCGTGAATTATTATTGAATCATTTTAAAACCGTTAATCTAAAAGGTTTCGGTGTTGATAAGTTTTTTGCGGGAATGATTGCAGCCGGTTCCATTCTTCATTATTTACAGGAAACACAAAAAGCTAATCTTACTCACCTCAATAAAGTTTCAGTCTATAATCCGTCAGATTTTATGGCTCTTGATTTCGCTACTAAAAGAAATCTTGAGATAATCTTCTCCATGCAAGATGGAAGCAGAGACGGAACTCTGTTCGGAATTTTGGATAAAACCCAAACGGCAATGGGTGGCAGATTATTAAAAAAATGGATTTCAGCACCACTCAAAAGGCTCGAACCGATTTTGACAAGACAAACGGCAGTAGAGGAATTATTTAATAAAAAAGATATTAGAAGAAAATTATTTGAAGCTCTGAATGAAATCGGAGATCTTGAAAGATTGATTTCGAAAATTTGTACAGGTAGAGCTAATCCACGTGAATTAACTTTTCTAAAAAGTTCAATAAAAAAACTCCCGGCTATTATTTCATTGCTTGAGAAAAGTTCTGCTGAACCGCTCACAGCCTTAATGAATAAGATAAATCCGCTTGAACAGTTAGTTAACAAACTTGAGATTGCCCTTGTTGATAATCCCCCGTTAAATCTAACTGATGGAGGTGTAATCAGGAATGGATTCAGTCCTGAACTTGATGAAATCCGGGATATTTCATTTAATGGAAAAGACTGGATTGCAAAACTTCAAAAAACAGAGCGCGAACGTTCGGGGATTTCATCACTTAAAGTTAGTTATAATAAAATATTCGGTTATTACATCGAAATCAGTCATGCAAACAAAGATAAAGTTCCATCTGATTACATACGAAAACAAACATTAGTTAATTCGGAACGTTTCATTACTCCCGAGTTAAAAGATTATGAGGAAAAAGTACTTAATGCAGAAGAAAAAATTTATGAATTGGAGTCACAACTTTTTAATGAACTTCGTTTATTAGCAGCGTCTGAAGCTGAAACTATTCAAAGTAATGCCAGAATGATTGCAATGCTTGATTGTTATGTCTCATTTGCAGTTTGCGCCGATGAATATAATTATGTTAAACCAATTGTAAATAATTCGGATATACTTGATATTAAAGATGGCAGACATCCTGTTGTTGAAAGGATATTAACTCCGGGCGAAAAATATACTCCGAACAATTGCCTACTTGATAATAATGAAGATCAAATAATAATTTTGACAGGTCCCAATATGGCGGGAAAATCAGTATTCTTGCGCCAGATCGGACTAATTGTTTTATTAGCACAAATCGGTTCATTCGTTCCGGCTAAAGAAGCTACTGTCGGATTGATAGATAGAATATTTACAAGAGTCGGTGCAAGCGATAATATCAGTGCAGGTGAAAGCACCTTTCTTGTCGAGATGCAGGAAGCAGCAAATATTATAAACAATGCAACTTCGAGAAGTTTAGTTTTGTTAGATGAAATAGGACGCGGAACAAGTACGTTCGACGGACTTTCGATTGCCTGGTCAATTACAGAATTTTTGCATGAAAATCCGGAGATTGCAGCAAAAACATTATTCGCAACTCACTATCATGAACTAAATGAAATGTCTGATATTTTCCCGCGAATTAAAAACTATAAAGTTGAAGTACGTGAATATGATGACAAAGTGATATTTCTGCATAAAGTAAATCCGGGTAAGGCTGATCACAGTTACGGAATACAAGTAGCTCAAATGGCTGGTCTGCCAAAATACATTACAGATCGCGCTAAAGAAATTTTATTCAATCTCGAAGGAAAAGAGCTTACACCTTACGAATTAAAGAAAGAAAGACTTTCCAAGTTGAAACAACCTAAGGTTGATCAATTCAATCTATTTGAAGTTAAAGATGATTCGCTTCGAAATGAAATTGAAGATATTGAAATTAATTCTCTTACACCAATTGATGCACTAAATAAACTGAATGAATTAAAAAAGAAAGTAGCCGATACAAAATGAAATCAGTTTTAATTAAGTCACTTCTTATAATGACAATACTTTCTCTAAGTACTCTGTTCAGCGGATGTAATAATTATACAGCCGAAGAGAAGGAATATATGACCCTTATAGAATCAGAGCGAACTGATAAAGATGAGTATATGAAGAATGATCCTTATTCACCATTCAATCAAGAACCTAAAGTAAGTTTTGAACCTCTTAAATATTATGATGTTAATCCTTCTTTTGTCTTTAAAAGTAAATTAACCGAATTTGAGACTAAGGATACAATTATTATCTCCGGAACAAAAGGAGAAGAACGAAAAGTCTTAAAATATGGTTTTGTGAAATTCATTTATGATAATAAAAATTTTACCATGAATGTTTATGAAGGGACAAGTAAAAGCGGACAAACATATCATAGTCTCTGGTTTACAGATCTTACTACAAACGAAGAAACATATGGAGTCGGTCGTTATCTTGATTTTGAATTAAACCCCGATAAAGGATACATTTACACAATAGATTTTAATAAAGCATATAATCCATATTGCGCATATAGTCCAAAATATTCGTGTGCAATACCGACTAAAGAAGATTTTCTCTCCCTTGAAATAAAGGCTGGAGAAAAGAAATTTCATCACTAATTGATTACGGAGTAAAACGTGGTTGTTGTTCTTGAAAAAAATATAAATGAAAAACTTGTTGAAGATATAATAAAACATCTAGAAGATTTCGGTTTCGCTGTACATAAATCAACGGGCGTTGAACAGATTGTTCTTGGTGCGATTGGTGTGAAACCGGATTTCGATATTCGGAAAGTAAAAATACTCGATGGTGTTTCTGAGGTTTACCGAATAACCGAACCGTTCAAACTTGCAAGCAGAAGTTTCAAAAAAGAAGACACTAAAATTAAGATTAATGATGTCTGTATTGGTGGAAATGAAATTATAGTATTTGCTGGTCCATGTTCTGTTGAGAATGAACATCAGATGTTTACGATAGCCGAAATTGTTGCAAAAGCAGGAGCAAAAATACTTCGCGGCGGAGCGTTCAAACCACGCACCTCTCCTTATGCTTTTCAAGGGCTGGGTGAAGAAGGATTAAAACTTATCCGAAATGCCGCTGATGCAAATAATCTGCTTGTAGTTACAGAAATACTTGAAGCTGCTCAAATTGATTTAATCGGAAAATATACCGACATATACCAGGTTGGCGCGCGTAATATGCAGAACTTTCCGTTATTAAAAGAACTTGGCAAAACAAGTAAACCGGTAATGTTAAAACGCGGACTTGCAGCCACAATTGAAGAATGGTTAATGTCAGCCGAGTATATTTTATCAAACGGAAATAAAGATGTAATGCTTTGTGAAAGGGGCATCAGAACTTTTGAAACATACACCAGAAACACATTTGATATTTCTGCTATTCCGGTAGTTCATAAGAAAAGTCATTTACCCGTTATTGCCGATCCTTCACATGCAGTTGGTTTACGTGATAAAGTAATGCCGTTAGCATTAGCCGCGGTTGCCGCCGGTACTGATGGATTAATGATTGAAGTTCACCATGACCCCGAAAAAGCTTTATCAGACGGACCACAGGCTTTGTTGCCGCATCAATTCATTGAACTCATGAAGCAAGTAAAACTTATTGCTGAAGTGATTGGGAGAAAGATTTAGAGGTTTTTAGTGGGGGAATTCTCATCGTGTGTTATTTTATAAATAACACACGATAATATTTATTCATACTTGTTTGGTTACTGTTTTACAAACTTAAACAACTCTAAATTATGTTCATAATTCATTAAAGCTTCTGCTGATAGAGGAGCAAATGGTTTAATGATTTCACTAATAGCCATTTTTTCTGTATCTGTAATTTCTGCACGGGAAACCACTTTCACATTCATTTTGAAATCTTTATAAATTTCCTTCTTTTCTTTTGAAATTATAACCTCAATCATTGCACTATTCGGATTGAGAATTTTAACTTCCCTTTTCGTAGCGTCATTAAATGAAGCTTGAATTAACTCTGTAGAAAATCCATAATGAGTACAACAAAACGCTGCAAACACTGGTTCATTGGAATCTTTTAATTGATTAACCGAAAGGTTTACAAACTTGTTAATGTATTCTATTGTTTTTTCCGTTGTAGGTCCATTTTGAATTGCTGATTCTAATCCCGGGCAGGCTTGTGAGATAATATTGTTTTCACTTACTCCGGCATTCATCAACTTATTTTTGTGTGTCCCGGAACTGATTGTCGTTTCAGTTCCCATCAAAATAATTTCACTGTTTTTATTTTTATTATATTCAGACAGAATCAAATCAACACCATAATCGACAATTCCTAGAACCGGAGTTTGAGACTTCTCCTTAAACTCCGTAAAAGGGTAAACCACAGACAAAGTATTGCATGCAATCAAAATTAAATCGGGAGAATATTTTTCTTCCATACTAAGCAATGCATCATTAAAAACCTCAGCTTTCCGCTCCATATTAGGCATTGAATTGTAGCCCGAGCCTTTTTCTGCATGGGAATTGAAGTAAATCAAATTTACTTCTTCAAATGATTTTTCTTCATTTAATTTTTCTTCAATTCCGGCACAGACAGACATACCGCCCAATCCGGAATCAGTAACAATAATTGTAATTTTCTTTTTACTCATGATTTTGTTTAAGTCAATGTGGATGTTTTCTTGCGATTTTTGGTACCGGGAGTATGAGAGATTCATTAACCCGAATGAAATAATAATTACGAACGAGAGGATTTTATGAAAAAGCATAAGTTCCATTTTAGATTGTGTAAAAATACGTTTCTAAAAATAACTAAAAATATTTCCCATCTGAAACAATTACAGTATTTATTGATTGTGGTAAGTTTAAAATAAAAAAGCCCGGAAAAAATCTCCCGGGCTTTTTTGATTAAAGAAGTTGTTACTTCATTAAGATCATTTTCATTGTTTGAACAAATTCATCTTGTCCGGCACGTAAAATATAGAAATAAACGCCGCTGGATAATCCTTCAGCATTAAAGCTAATTTCATGTGAACCTGCTTTTACAATATCATTTACCAATGTTCTGACTTCTTCACCTAAAGAGTTAAAAACTTTTAAGGTAACGAATTTTTCAGAAGGAATTTGATATTTAATACTTGTAACAGGATTGAACGGATTTGGATAATTTTGTGCAACACTGAACTCAATTGGAACGATGTTATCAACTAAAATTTCATTGCTGTATTCATATCTACCATCATAATCAATTTGTTTTAGACGATAAGAAACTGCATTAGCATTGATTAAACTAATATCATCAACAAATGAATATGATTTTGCTTCGGTTGTTGTTCCAAAACCTTGTTTGAATCCGATAACTGTCCATTCATTAGATTCAGCAATTTTTCTTTCAACTTCGAAACCACGATTGTTAACTTCAGTAGCGGTAGTCCAATTTAATGTAATTTTACTTCCAGCTTGAGTTGCAGCAAAAGAAGTCATTTCAACAGGAACAACTGAAATAGTTTCAATTTGGAAGTTGTCAAAATACATAACATCATTAGCTGTAGCGCCATAAAAATCAACTGCATCAAGTGTTTTTGGAATAACGGTTGAAGCACCAAGTGTATATTGTTGTTGATGAATAACTGTATTATTGAAAGCGAACATAGATATGTTGTTATCTAAGTCAACAAAATGTTCAACTTTGTGCCAGGTATTTGGTGTCCATTGAAATGTTGCAGGAACAACACCACCGGGATTAACACGACCACCGCCTGTTGCATCAAAATAAACTTCGAGTGCCCAGGCACTTGAATTACCAGCAAATGTAGCAAGAGTATTTAGATAACCTGCTTTACCTGTAGGTATATAAACATACATACTAATTTTATATTTACCTGAAGTATAAGCAGTTGCACCAAATTTCTTAATAAGATCATCATCAGTGATAACTTTAACAGAATTTGTTCCTGCATAAGCGAAATCTGAAGAAACTAAAGCATCTTCTCCACCGCAAGCAGCATTGCTCCAGGTAGTCCATAATGTTGGAGCCTGGCATGCTAATAATTGTCCAGCAGTATAGGTTTCAAATCCATCAGAGAAAAGCACTTCTGCTGGTGAACTTACAGTAGGAGTGGCATCAGTAGTTACGATAACAGGATTTGGGTCAATATCAAGTGATTTAGAATCCTGCGCCGATACTTGCGAATTAAACAGAACCAGAACACCCAGAAGTAAAAGAATATGAAGCGATTTTTTCATATTGAGCCTCCTTAAAGAAGTAATGATTGATATGTATTAGTTAGATTTATAAAAATCTCACCGAAAAGTAGCTATTTTTTTTATTTAATAGCAAACTCAAAATGATTTTTTTTGGTTTTATTTTATTACTTTATAAAACAAAGCTGTCTCAAAACTCTGGAAACAGCCTCAGAAAAATTGTTAAAACTTAACTCTTAGAGAACCAATAAAATTTCTTCCCGGGGCAACGATTCCTGAAGAATAAGTTCTGTATCCCTTATCTAAAATATTTTCAATTCCGGCATTCAGTTGAATATAATCGTTGATTTGATAACCCCCTTTTAGATTTAGAGTGAACCAACCGGGTGAATATGGTTTTCCATTTACATCTTTAGCATAAATGGCTGGTTTTTCCCTTTCAGTTGGAGCTAAATCTTTATAACTGACTTCTCCATTATAATCAGTGTATAACATTAGATTAAATCCTGAGTTTTCATAAGAGAACCTAAATGTTCCGTAATATGGCGGAGCATGTCGTAGTGGAACTTCCGCACCGGAATCATCTTCCTCTTTCCCGTTTTGATAACTAAATTTTGCAGTAAATCCAAAATGATTAAGAAATTTAAATTCTAAACCGGATTGAATTCCCCAGATAGATGCATATGCAGCATTTTGAATTGCTTGAACCCGGCTTGTTGTTCCATCATAAAAAATGCTGTCCATACCATTTAGTTGAAAGTCACGTCTCACAAGGGCATCATTAAGGTATGAGTAGTATGCTGACAATTCGAATTTAAAATTATCTGAAAAAAGTTTTATTAAACCTACTTCAGTACTTGAAATGTATTCAGGTTTTAAATTGGCATTTGGAACTACTACACTTCCCGGTGAAGAATCAAATACTTTCCCGATGTCATCAATGTTTGGAGCGCGAAATCCTGTCGATAAACTTAAATTTAGTTGTAGATCTTTTTCGGGATGCCAGACTAACCCGGCACTTCCTGTCAAAGCTCCTGTATTCAACTTAGAAGTTGTAAACGGGAAAGGGAAAAATGTTGTATCATATTCCGATGCGGTATGAATAAACGTATATCTTAAAGCTGTTTGTAAAATCCATTTTTCACTGAACTTGTTTTTGTAACTGGCATATAAGCTGTATGAATTCCATACAGAACCATCAGGGTAACGGGTGCTTATTGGTTTCGTGATTCCTGTGGCAATATTTTCTCCTTCTCCCGTTGAACCTACTGTATTTAAAATTACTTCGGCACCGTAATTTATTTGTGATGCTCCGGTTAATTCTTTTAACAAATCGACATTTAAAGAAAGAGCCTTCACTTCATCAACTCGGTTATTTTTATTATTGTTGTTGAAGTTTCTGTCATGTCTGCTTTCTTCAAACCATTGATGGGCAAATATTATTTTCGATAAATCATAGAATGAGTTGTTCGAAAAATTTGTTGCCGAGATTGTATTCATCAACCATTTTTGAGGTCCATAATACCATTCTGCCGAGCGTAATTTATTATTTCTATATTCAATAAGTCTGTCGTAACGTGGCACGTCAGAAGTAGTAGAATAATGAAATCCATAGTTGAATTCCCATTCATCATCCGGTTTAAATCTGATTTTTTGCATAAGATTAATTTGTGAGTAGCCTGATGACTTTTGAATTTTCGGATCGAAATTAACTAAAACAGAATCTTTTCCACTAATCCTTTCCTGATATTCATTTCTTAAATATTCTACAGGACCGTCTGAACCCATTTTCAAATCATCAAATTTTGAATAGGTTACAGCAGAAAGAAATCCCCAATTTTGCAATCCAATACTAAAGTTCAAATTTCCGGTTCTTTCATTATTTGCAGAAGAGTATCGGGTCATAAAATTAGATTTGAATAACGGCTCTGCGCTGTATGAATATTGAGGAACGAGCGTATTGAATTCCATCACACCACCAATAGCATCACTCCCAAAAATTACCGAACCGGGACCGAATATTACTTGTGCATTCGAGAGTGAATTAGCATCAAGTGAAATAACATTTTGAATATTACCGCTTCTAAAAATTGCGGTGTTCATCCTGACGTTATCAACTACAATTAAAACACGATTAGTAGCAAACCCTCTAATCATAGGGCTTCCACCGCCAAGTTGACTTTTTTGAACGAAAACATTTCCGGTCATGCTTAACATGTCAGCAATAGTTTGGGGAGTCATAAACTCAACATCTTTTGGAGTTATAAGTTCTATCGTCTGTGCAATTTCCGAGCGATCTTCCACCCAACGATTTGAAGAAACTACAACGTTTCCAATTGCTATTGGCTGTTCTTTTAAGAGAACTGAATAGTTTTGTTGGGATAATTCGTTATAACTTACTTTCAGAATTTCATAACCAAGCAATCGGAAAACTAGTTCTTCACTATTTCTAAATGAAGAAATATCAACCCTACCTCGAGTATCAGTTATTAAAGCTCTATTTTTATCACCACTGTAAACAGAAACTAATTCCAATGGTTTTTCAGTTTTTGCATCTTTCACAATTACAGTTTGAGCATACAACTGCAATGAAAGAAATAAAACTGCAATAAAAAATTTATTCATGATATTCCTTGCAAAATTTTCAAAGAAAGAAGTACGGAAAAATTTTCCGCATCGTAATTAGATATATGAAACAAGGATTATACTTCAGGCGGCGGATCAAAAATGCGTGGAGATAATAAAATAATATTTTGAGAATATTGTGTGTTGAGGTTTTCAACTTTAGGATTTAAAGTTTGATTATTATTTATAACTGGAGTTAAATAATATTTGCAAAAATTATTTGTGATACTTAAAAGTTCATTCCCTTTTTCGCGATTTGATGATAAAAAATCAAGTATATGCTTATCCAGATTGCTGAAAAGAGCCGACTCTTTCAAGTCGTGGAAGACGTGATAAACAATAGAATCACCCTTGTACTCTGTTTTAATAATATCATACATTTCGCCTTTGTAACGAAATTCATTTTTCTTCATCCATATGAAATCCTCTGATTTTTCGTTTAAAATATTCTTCCCAAAGGTAAATATTACAAGATTTTCTTCGGAGATTCCATTTTTTATTTGTTGTTTGATTTCGCGTTTGTACTTTACTTCGAGACCTTTAAACATTATCATATAAAATTCCGAATGGAATAGAATCAATAATAGCAGTCCGATTAGTAGACTATTATAAAAGAATGGTTTAAGATATGTTTTAATGAATTCCTTCATCATTTAAAAGTTGTGAATGACTTTCAGAAATATAACACATTCAGAATAATTATTTTCTCCGTTTGGTTCTCTCTTTACCAAATGATTACGCAGATTTGTTTCAATTTTAAAACTATTTATTAAGGGATTCAAAATTCTGTATTATTTTACAATTTAACTTTTCAAAATTATTTGTGGACTAATGAACATTACAATAATCGGACTTGGACTTATCGGTGGATCACTGGCTAAAGCGTTTAAGTCGTTTAACAAAAATCTTACTATAACAGCTTATGATCGAAAAGATACAATTGAATCGGCACTTGATCAAAAGATAATTGATAAAGGTATTTTTTCACTTACAGAATTGGCTGAAGCTGATATTATTTTCATTGCACTTCCTATTTCAGATTCTTTAGATGCACTAAAACAAATTGCACCGTTTGTAAAAACCGACTGCATTATTTCTGATGTCTGCAGTGTTAAAGGGATTTTTGAGGAGACATGGAAATCACTATCATCAAAAGGATATTTTATCGGCGGGCATCCGATGACAGGGAAAGAAAAATCGGGTTATGAAAATTCCGACCCGCTTCTTTTTGAAAACGCAGTTTATATTTTATGCGGTGAATTGGAAGATTCATCTGCATCAAAAGAATTTTTGAAACTCCTATATTCAATCGGAGCAAAAGTTAAGTTTCTAAGTGCAGAAATTCACGATAAAATTACTGCGAAAGTTAGTCACCTTCCTCAAATAGTTGCTGTTGCATTAGTAAACGCAATAACCGGTGGTAATAACAATAATGAATCAATAGAATTTTCCGCAGGAGGTTTTCGTGATATGACGAGAATTGCCTCAAGTCCTTTTGGCATTTGGAAACCGATATTATTTAACAACAAAGAAAATATTCTCGATTCGATAGATGAAATAATTCTTCATTTAAATGAATTTAAGGAATTACTACTTGAAGAAGACTCTAATCAAATTGAGGATTTGTTTAATTCAGCACGATATATGCGCGATGCTATACCAAGACAGAACAAAGGTTTTCTAAATCCTGTCTTTGACTTATACGTTTCTGTCAAAGATGAGCCGGGTGTTTTAAGCAAACTGACAACTCTTTTATACAATAACAACATCAACATAAAAGATATGGAGTTATTAAAAATTAGAGAAGGAGCGAAAGGAACTTTCCGTCTTTCTTTTGAATCAGAAACTGCTGTTGAACTTGCAAAAAAACTATTGGAAGAGAATGGGTTTATTTTTGATTAGCGAAATTCCGCCGATCACACACAACATAATTTCCGAGCTAAAAAAAATGCCGGAACAAGTCCGGCATTAAAATTAAACTACAGATACTGAGTTCTGATAATTTGTGCGGTATTTTCAACAAACAAAAAAATTAACACTTTATAATTCAACCACTTACAGAGAGCATTTTCTTATTTTTCATAACCCAAGAGTGATTATGCCTCTTCGTGACTCTGTGAAAAACTCAGTGGTACTCTGCGGTTAAATGTTTTCTACAATATGCAAAGGGCTAACCGCAGAGTTTCGCTGAGTAAATAAAAAAAAGTTTCACAGAGTTTTAAACTCAGAATTTTAAAACCCACACTTTATCCTCTAAAAGGAGGATCAATTCCTGAGTTCTGAAAATTTGAGCGGTATTTGCAACTCAGAAGTCAGGAATAAAATGCCGGAACGAGTCCGGCATCAAAACGATAACTAAAAATCAACTAAGAATTAAAATTGTGGGGCTTCATTAATAATAACGAAGTTCCCTTTTTTATCAATATAACCGTAAGTTATTTTTCTTGTTTTATCATCATAGAATTCCGCATAAGCTCTTCCACTGTTGAAAGAATTGATTTTGCGATATATAGGTTTGAAAACTTCTTTACCGCTTTTATCCACGGCACAATGTTTCATTCCATAACCTTTATGGACAATTGCCAATCCTTCGTTAAATCCTGACCAGAAAGTAATTCTCTCATCATCTTTTTTCGGTTTGGGATAACTCTTTATTACCTTTCCATTAACATCAATAATTTTCCATTCTTCAAAATAATTTTTTTGATCATACTCATTCACTACTGCGAGATTTTCTGAAAATGGAAATACCTGTTTGAATTTTGGTTCAACTATTAATTTTCCTTCTTTATCAATTATTCCCCATTTGAAATCATTCGAGAGAACAAAAGCACGTCCGTTGCTGAATGGTTTAGGTTCGTTTGAATAATTGTAATCAATTACAAGTTTTCCATTTTTATTTATAAAACCCCATTTATATTCACCCGTTGGAGTTTCACCTTTTACCGCTGCCATCCCATCAGAGAAATTGCGATTTTCTATAAACTTTGCTTCAATCACATTTTTACCGGTTCTATCAATATACCCGACATTAAATTCAATTTGATTACTAGCTAATCCCTCTACAAAATATGTTTCGTATGAATGATGATTTGGAAATGCATCAACTAAAACTTTTCCTTCTTTATCAATAATACTCCACTTTAGTTGAGAACTACCGTCAGAGGCAGCGGGAGAATAGGTAGTTGTTATATCATCATAAAAATGCATTGCCATATAATATTTGAACGGTATGGCTACTTTTCCGGTTTTATCAATAAAACCTCTTAAACCTTCGTCTCCCGGTTTTATTACTAAAGCAAGACCGTTCATAAATCTGGGATAATCAACTACAGCATGATATTGAGGTTCGACAACAACTTTACCGTTTTCATCAATAAACCCCCAAACATTTCCTTTTCTTACTGAGGCTAACCCTTCACTAAAATCTGATATTTGATCAAAACTTATTTTGGCAGCATTTTTATCAACTGCAATTTGTGCTTTTTGTTGTGTGTGAAGATTAATGTTAAGAATTGTTAGAAGTAGTGTAAAAAGAAGTATGAATCGAGTTTTCATTTTATTCCCTTTCTTATTTGATAAAAGAAGAGGATAAATGAACATAGCAATTGGAACATCTGTCCATTTACTATCCCCTTTTGAAAATTCTTGTTTTAAAGATAAGGGAGATTAAATTGAATTTCAATTAAAATCAGCAACTATCATTTGATTTACATCTTGGCATTTCAGAAATATCAGTTAGCAATTTGGTATATGGTAAACTGATGTAGAGTTTCACTGACTCGTTATATTGTCCCGGAGTTGGATTAAAAAGTAGTAATAAACTCAGTTAGATCACTCTTCAAAATAGCATCCAATTCAGAAAAATTTTCTTCTCTTGTTTCGGTAAAAACGAATCCGAAAATCGGATATTTTTTAATATCTGTTTCACGGAGTTCAAGTACGTGTTCAAATCTTGACTTTAATTTTTCATAATCAAAACTTTTAATAACTTCAGTTGGAATAACGTTTGGTTTATCAAGCACTATTATGCTGTAAATCAAACCTTCTTTTTCAGCAGAAATAATTTCCCAATCCGGTTTTTTATTTTCCAAAAAATATTCGTATGAATTAATACCATAAGCATAGTAAGCGATATCGGTTGTTCCCCATCCGGCAAATCGCATAGGATTTATTTCAATCGGAATAATTTTAGAATTATTAATTCTTACCTCTACATGTAGCGGAAAATTTTTAATTTTTAGAATGTCCCCGATTTCTTTTAGAAAATTTTTGAAAACCGGCTCATTCTCTTCAATAATTTTTTGGGATGTTATATAAAGTCTGTCACTCGTATCCGTTTCAGAAGCAAAAATGTGCCTCATAATATTTAGTATTACAGGTTCTCCCACATCATTAAAGTAGGCATCAAAGGCATATTCAGTTCCTTCAATATACTCTTCTATAATATAATTCGTTGTATTGAGAACCGCCTTAGGAAACATAGATTTGAATTTTAAAAGATCCTCATCAATCAAAGTTAGAGTTTTTATCCAATCTACTTCATTGCTGATTTTATAAACTCCGAGACTTAAAAAGCCAATTGAAGGTTTAACCACAAAAGGCATGTTGATTGACTTGATATCAAAACTCTTTAATTCATTAAATACCAATTCACGATAATAAAAATTTGGATAAAGGTGTTTTACCAAATCTCTAAATTTGACTTTATCCTTAAATACATTTATGAGTTTTGGAAGTTCAGAAAAAGATAAATTCTTGTTAATCCATTCTATACAATTTTCGGAATTAGTACATAATTTTTCATTTTTTTTGAATAATTCTATAAAGTCATCTTCATTTAATAAGAGTTCAGTTTTATTAAAACCGTGTGCTTCAGCAAACTCATTCTTTAGAACTTTATAGCCGTTACTCTCAATAGTGCTTTGTAATAAATGTGATATATAAGGTTTATCGGTGATGAACATTAATTTTCTTCCGGAGTCGTTGTTAAATTTAATTCACTTTAATCTATCTAAATAAAGAATTCCATTTAGATGATCAATTTCATGTTGAAAGATGATTGCAGTAAATCCCTCAACCATTTCGATCTGATGTGACTTATCGAGCTGATCATACTCTAATAAAATAGCAAATGAACGTGTTTTAGTTGTATCACTTCTTCCCGGTATTGAAAGGCATCCTTCTAACCAGTTCAATTTCTTTTTTGTGTATTGTTTAATTTTGGGATTAAGGTAAACTTCAAACGGGAAACCGGGTTTATCATATCGCTGAACCCAGATGATGTTTTTAAGAATTCCTACTTGGGGCGCAGCAATACCAACTCCGGCAGTTAAACTGTCGTTAACCGTAGCATATAGTCTTTTCACTAAATTCTGAAGTACGGGATCAGATGGATTAACCACTACATCAAGTGATTGTGATCTAAGTATAAGCGAATCCACATTATTATTAATACTTAACACCCTCATTGGTGTTAAAGAATCAGCTGCCATTACAAGACTTATTTGATCTTTTGAAAACGATTGTGACGACAAGTTATTTCGATTAATCTTCTCAACCGAAGTACAGCCTGCAGCAATTAATAATAAAATTATAACAAACATTTTTTTCATACTTAACTCAAACCGGGATTTTTTTTGTTTCGAAATTTAATGGGAATTTTCACTTGCAATATTAAGTATATTTTAAGTTAATTCAAGTCTTCAAAATGGAATTTACATTTTAGGTTTCACTTTTTATTAATTAGGATTAATCACCGTAATCAATTAGTTGCTGTTGAAATTGATCAAGTATCTGCCGCAAGCAGTAATCAATTAGCGAACAGATCGAAAAAGTCACGTGTTCTAATTTGTAATCATTGTTTAGCAATGTGCTGATTTATGCCATGATAATTCAGGGTTTTTATTTAATTATTACAGTCAATATTCGGAAGAAATGTTTATTTTTGGATATTCATATTCAACAACAATATTATTTGAATTAATTGTGAGTTTTTATTCTTACTTAGATTCCTTTCGATCAAAAATCAGTGCCAATCAAGCTTTGTTGATTGCGAGTGCTATAGTGGGCTTTGTTTCCGGTATTGCCGCAATATCATTAAAAGGATCGGTTTATTACATCCATAATTTTCTTACTAAAACCCCACCGAAAATGGTTTTGGATTATATTTATTTGTTATTCCCACTTGTGGGTATTCTTCTAACGATATTTTTTATAAGATTTTTTTTAAAGAATCGTTTTGGTAAAGGATCAGCACATATCATTTATACAATAGCAAAAAAAGCTAGTAACGTGGACAGCAGTATGACATACTCACATCTTGTTACAAGTGCGTTAACTGTTGGGTTTGGAGGCTCCGCAGGATTGGAAGCCCCGATCGTAGTAACAGGCTCTGCAATTGGTTCAAACTTTGGAAGAGTTTTTAATTTTTCTTATCGAGACAGAACAATTCTTTTGGCAAGTGGTGCAGCGGCAGGAATTGCTGCTGTTTTTAATGCCCCAATAGCGGGTGTAATGTTTGCAGTAGAAGTATTGTTAATTGATATGTCAATTTCATCATTTATCCCTCTTATTATTGCTTCCACAACAGGTGCGTTACTTTCTAAAATGATTTTGAATGAAAATATTCTTTTATATTTTAGTCTTCGTCAACCATTTGATTACAATTATGTACCATTCTATATTGGACTTGGAATCCTAACAGGGATAGTTTCAATTTACTATATTCGTTCATTCAGTAAAATCGAACAACTCTTTAAACCATTGGAAAAACGCCGCTTCTTAAGAGGTGCGTTAGGTGGTGCCCTTTTAGGTTTACTAATCTTGCTTTTCCCTCCTCTCTTTAGTGAAGGATATATAGGTATAAAACAATTAGCAAATGATACCCCTCAACTTCTCTTTAAAAACAGTTTAATCTCACAATTTTTTACAAACGAATGGGCACTTCTGTTTTTAATTTTTGTGATAGGATTACTCAAAGTTATTGCCGCATCAATTACAATCGGAAGTGGTGGTAATGGCGGGAATTTTGCTCCATCACTATTTGTTGGTGCATTTACCGGTTATTCTTTTGCGAAATTTTTTAATCTTGGTTTCAATTCAGCCATTCCGGTTGGAAATTTTACAATAGTCGGAATGGCCGGAATTCTTTGCGGTGTAATGCATACTCCACTCACTGCAGTATTCCTAATAGCAGAAATTACAGGCGGTTACGAACTGATGATTCCTCTCCTTCTAGTTTCATCAATAACATTTGTTTTGGTAAAACACTTTGAGCCATTTTCATTGGACAAACGTGAGCTTGCTAAAAAGGGACAACTTTTAACCGGGAATAAAGACAAAAATATTTTGTCGCTTTTGCATCTGTCAGAGCTGATCGAAAAAGATTATACACCTGTTCCGATGACTGCAAAACTTAGCGACCTGACGACTATTATTGCTAATTCAAAACGAAGTATTTTTCCGGTAATTGATGGTGAGAATAAACTTCTCGGGATTATCATTTTAGATGAAATACGAAAAATGTTATTTGAATTAGAAACTTATTCAGATATACTTGCTGTCGAATTAATGAGCCAGCCGACTGCTATTGTTGAAGAATTTGAATCACTTGAATCTGTTATGAAAAAATTTGAAGATACAGGTAAGTGGAATCTTCCTGTCTTGAGCAAAGGAGTTTATGTAGGTTTTGTTTCTAAATCCGGAATATTCGCTCATTATCGCCAACATCTTCGAAGTAATTTTTCTGAAGAGTGAAGTTAAACGACATTTAGAATGTTCCAAGTTCTTTAAAACTAAAAAGTCCACAAGTAAAACCTTGCGGACTTTTTTTATTTCAATAAAAGAGAATATTTTATCTTCCCATCCAACCGCCATCGACAGTAATAACAGTTCCATTCAGATAATCCGATGCAGCCGAACTTAAGAAAACTACCGTTCCCATTAGGTCTTCAGGCTTTCCCCATCTTGCTTGAGGGATGCGGTCAAGTATTGATTTATTCCTTATCGGATCTTCTCGTAAAGCCTTGGTATTGTCAGTTGCAATGTAACCGGGAGCGATAGCATTTACATTAACGCCTTTCGATGCCCATTCATTCGCGAAGGACATTGTAATTTGTTTTATCCCCCCTTTTGAAGCAGCATAACCGGGGACTAATATTCCCCCTTGAAAAGAAAGAAGTGAAGCAATAAAAACAACTTTACCATATCCTCTCTCTAGCATTCCCTTTCCAATTTCACGGGTAAGGATAAACTGCGAAGTTAAATTGACTTCGATTACTTTATCCCAATATTCATCAGAATGTTCAACGATGGGATTTCTTAGGATTGTTCCGGCATTGTTAATCAAAATATCAATTGACGAAAAATCTTTTTTAACTTGATAGATGAATTCATACAAAGAACTTCTATCTGAAAAATCACTCACATAAGACGAAAAATTTCTACCGGTATTTTTAATTATTGCTTCTGTTTCCGAAGAATCTTTTTCATATGATACACTTATTATATCGGCTCCTGATTCTGCGAGTGCAAGTGCATAACTTTGTCCGATACCACGATTAGCCCCTGTAACAAGAGCTGTTTTGCCGCTTAAATCAAATTTTTCTAAAATCATATTCTTTAATACTTTCTCAATAATTTACTTTAAATCTTTCATTGCAATCCAATCCATATCATCAAACACTTGATTTTCTCCCCCCATCGCCCAAATAAAAGAATAATTTTTTGTCCCGCAACCAGAATGCATTGACCAGCTTGTAGAGAGTACGGCTTGTTCATTTCTGATTATAACATGACGGGTTTCATGCGGTTCACCAAAAAGATGCAACACAAGTGAATCGGGTGAAAGATTAAAATACATATAAACCTCAGAGCGTCGTTGGTGCGTATGCGGTGGCATTGTATTCCAGACGCTGCCTTCATCAAGAATAGTTAATCCCATTACAAGTTGGCATGTTTCCATTGTTCCGGGATGAATATATTTATAAATCGTTCTTGAATTTGAATCGGCAAGTGAGCCAAGTTTAACCGGAGTGGCTTCAGAAAATTTAATTACTTTTGAAGGATATTCTTTATGTGCCGGATAACTTACAAAATAAAACTTTGCCAGTTTTTTATCTGATGAACTTTTGAATTCGACTTTCTTGACACCTCGTCCAATATACAAAGCATCGTAATTTTCCATCTGATGGATTTTACCATCAAGCGTAACAATACCTTTACCGCCAATATTTATTACACCAATTTCCCTTCGCTCCGCAAAATAATCAGTAGCCATCTCTTTCTTTGTTGCGGTTAGCTTTAATACTTTTCCAATTGGAACAGCAGAGCCTGTTATTGATCTATCAATATCAGAATAGACCATTTCAATTTTATTTTTTTGAAATAGATTATCTATTAAAAAAGATTTTCTAAGTTCATCTGTTGTCATTAATCTGAAACCGTTTTTATCCGGCGAATATCTAACTTCCATTATCTCCTCAATTATTTCTATAATTTATAAAGATTAAAGTGTATATGTCGATGATGCTGTATCACCGCCGTGTCCGGTCCAATTTGTATGATAAAACTCACCGCGGGGTTTATCTGTTCGTTCATATTGATGTGCACCGAAATAATCTCTTTGTGCTTGCAGAAGATTTGCAGGTAATCTCTCGTTTCTGAACCCGTCATAGTAATTCAATGCTGTTGTTAAAGCAGGAATCCATATTCCATTTAATACTGATTCAGAAATAACTCTTCTCCAACCTTGCTGGGAGGATTCAATTTTCTCCTTAAAGAAAGGATCAACAAGAAGATTAGTTAAAGCCGGATTATTATCATATGCTTCTTTAATTTTCCCAAGGAATGCAGAACGAATGATGCAACCGCCGCGCCACATCAATGCGATTCCCCCATAATTCAGATTCCATCCATACTCTTCAGCTGCATTTCGAAGCAGAACATAACCTTGCGCATATGAAATTATTTTAGATGCATATAATGCTTTACCGAGGTTTTCAATAAACTCTTCTTTCTTCCCATCAAATTTCGGAATTGGTCCGCTTAAAATTTTCGATGCACTTACCCTTTCATCTTTAATTGATGATAAGGTTCTTGCAAAGACTGCTTCAGAAATAAGTGTTAGTGGTGCGCCTAAATCAAGTGCAGCAATAACTGTCCATTTCCCTGTTCCCTTTTGTCCAGCTTTATCCAAAATTTTTCCTACAAGCGGTGTTCCATCTTCTTCATTAAATGCAAGGATATCACGCGTAATTTCTATGAGATAACTTTGAAGTTCTCCTTCATTCCATTTCTTAAAAATTTGATACATTTCTTCATAGCTTAAACCGAGAAGCTCTTTCATTATCTGATATGCTTCGCATATTAATTGCATATCACCATATTCAATACCGTTGTGAACCATTTTAACAAAATGACCGGCACCGTTTTCACCAACCCAATCACAACAAGGAACTCCGCCTTCAACTTTAGCGGAAATATCTTGGAGTATAGGTTTAACATGTTCCCATGCTTTTGGTGAGCCTCCCGGCATAATTGAAGGACCTTTGAGCGCGCCTTCTTCACCGCCGGAAACTCCGGTACCAATATAAAGTAATCCCTTTTCTTCTAAATATTTTGTACGCCTATTTGTATCGGGATAATGCGAATTGCCACCATCAATAATGATATCACCTTTAGTTAATACCGGAATTAACTCATCGATTAATGAATCAACAGGTTTACCTGCCGGAACCATAATCATAATTTTTCTTGGTGATTCAAGTTTTAAAGCAAGATCTTCGAGTGATGATGCGGATTGAATTCTTTTCTCTTTTGCTCTGCCATTAATAAATTTATCAACTTTTGCCGTATCCTTATCAAATACAACAACCGAATAATTTTTGCTTTCCATATTAAGAGCAAGGTTTTCACCCATAACTCCAACACCGATAATTGCAATGTTTGCTACACTCAATTAAAAATCTCCTAAATAATTAGTTCGTAAATCTTTCTTTTGATGACCACAAGCCAAGCGCAGGATTTGAGATATAAAATATCTCTTCTCCATCGGGCATTGTATTAAAGCCATCAATTAATTTCTTTGGGTTATACTTTTCGGACATCATCCGTAAATCTTCATAATTGAAATTTACGCTCTCGATTTCTTCTCTTGTAAGTTTCCCGGGACAATAGGTTATGCTAAATCTTTTTTCCGATGAACCATGTATTAAATGTGCCGCAGCACTTAGGTTATTTCTTAACTCCTCGTTATCATCTACAAATTTTAGAATTTCGGGAGTTGTTGCATATCCATATTTTCTTATCAGTCTGTCAATTTCTTTATCCTCACCAAAGCTATGCAAGCCCGGGGCAAGTATAATTAACTCCCCTTCATCAGCGATTGCCATTCTAGTTCTATAAATACTTTTATTGCCAAGCCATGTGCTTTTGAATTCTTCTTCATCAAGATAAACAACAACTTTTTTCAATGGTTCCTCAAGCATCTGAAAATTTACTTTCACCGAAAGTTCTGCAGCAAGTTTGAAGCATTCAAAATCATCACCAATAAATAATCCTTTCATTACAAGTTGATTAGCGTCATTCTTTCCGATAACGGTTAAAACATATATAATCGGAAGGTCTTTGGCAAAGTTGACAGATGCATAATTTAATACTTTACGTACTGGTGTATCAGCTCGTCCCATCATTCTTTCCATACCATAAACAGCACCGAGATAATGACTCTTGTTAATTCCTTCTCTTCCACCTGTTCCCACAAAAATATTTTTATTGTAGTTTGCCATTCCAACGACTTCATGAGGAACAACTTGCCCGATTGAAAGTATTAAATCAAATCCTCCGTTTGTAAGTAACTTATTTACCTGAGCAGGCCAATCATAATTTACTCTTCCTTCTGAAACTTCTTTAAGAAAATCAGACGGAACTATTCCGAGCGTAGTTAAATCCTGTTTCCAGTTGTGTACACGAAATAAATCTTTTGGAACATTCGGGAACATCACATTCAGCTCTTTATCAGTCATTGCATAATGAGTTCCTAATGCCGGAAGTACATCAGTTAAATTTGATTTGTAATAGTCATAAGTAAAATCAGTAAGCATTCCCGCTTGTGAATGATAGCGTGTAAAGTCCGGAGGTATAGCAAGAACTTTTTGTTTCACACCCAATTTATCGAAAGCTGAATACAAGCCTTCTTTTATTTCATCAATCGATAAAGAAGTTTCTTCAGAACCTTTGGCAAACAATAACAAATTTAGTTACTCCATTTTGGATTTTCTGGAAGATAAGTTTCAAATTCTTTTAATAAGTTTTCTTCATATTCGCCGTTATAAGTTCCGGCAAAGAATTTATCGACAGCTTCGTCATAGAAACGCTTCCATGAATCATCTTCATGACCAGGATTAATAGGATAGAATAAAACGCCATTCGATTTAGCAGCACTTAAGTCACCGGGTGCATCACCAATCATTAATATTTTATCATCTGCATATTTTCCTTTAGCTGCAAATTTAAGATGTTCAGCTTTAGTTCCGTATTCTTGTCCGGCAATTAATTTCACAAAATGTTCAATTTTGTGTTCTTCCCACTCGCGTGTAAGGGCTTCAACAGGAGTTTGTGAGACTACTAATAAATCAGCTTTATCAAAAATTTTTACAAGGGACTCTTTAACATAAGGAAAAGGAGGAATATCAAACACAAGTTCTTCAATATTCTGATTAACTTCTTTTGACCACTTTAATGTTAGATTAATAATCGGATCGTTTGTTTCGATTGCATATTTTTCAAGAGTTGGATTGCCGAGTTTTGATTCTTTCTTCGTCCATTCAATCACAGATGTCATATCAAGAATATTTGCATTTCGAAGTTTAACTTCTTTTCTTTCTTGAAGAAGTTCCATTGTTCGTAATAGGGCTTTGAAACGATTTACACCACGTGTCTTAGAATAGAGATTTACAAACTCCCATGTTTCACGAGCATATTTTGAAACTCTTTGCAAACCATAGTGCTTAATGAATTGCGGACAGAAACATTCTTTCTGTTTAATCTCCATAGTATCAAAAACACAGCCATCAGAATCGATTCCGATGAAATAGTCTTTTTCTTTTTTTATATCTTCTAAAATTTTATGTGGATTTTCTATCATATAATTCTCCTTATTTAATTTTATTTTGCTTCAGGTGTGTAAGCAGGTAGTTTTTGTTCTGCGAAAATCGGTTTGAATTGTGTAAAGCGTTGTCTTCCATTGATTAATGGTACTGAAACCCAATCTTCACCAATTAATGGTCTTACATAATTGATGAACTCATCAGTTACATCAATTCTATTTTGTGAGAGCCATTTTTCCGGGAAAAATCTTTCTGAAAGAGCTACTTTTTCAAGAGGAACTTTATCGTAATAAACATTATAAATAAATCCCGGTTGACGCAATATTGTAGCCATCCAACCGTTGCCGTCGTTCATTGCAATTTCAACTGCTTTCTGCCCGACTTTATAAGCTTCATCAAGATCGACTGTAGATGCATAAATCATAGTGTCGCGTTGATCGGTTCCCATAACTTGCCCGCGAGCAGCTCCTTTTGCTTTAATTCCTTTTTCGTTCAAATAATTTACAACCGATTGATAAACCGAAATTTTACTTGAGCCAAAAGATGTATGCCCGAATGCATCTTTTACTTCACCAATTTCGCCGACATCAAAACCTTCACTGATCACAACAATACAACGACCATCTTTTTGCAATTGATCATTAACATTATCCGCTAACTCGGTTAACGAAACTTTTGATTCTGTAAGATAAATTTGCAAAGGCATTTCTCGCTTTGGATCTGCTAATCTGGCAGCAGCAGGAATGTAACCTATTTTTCTTCCCATAGCCTGCAATACTAAAACAGGGTCTGCGGGGGATGAACCCATATTTTCTTCATTTGCATTTTGAACTATGTTCGACCAATACCTTGCAACACTCCCATAACCCGGAGTATGATCGATAAGTTTGAATTCGCTATCACCAACATCATTATCAATTGTTTTAGGAACACCGGTAGCAACAAGGTCAAGTCCTTTTTCTTTGGCAAGTTCACTTACTTTGAAAGCTGTATGCTGTGAATCGTTGCCACCGATATAGAAAAAATAACCGACATTATGTGCTTTGAAAATGTCAATTACTCTTTCGAAATCTTTTTGTTGTTTATCCTTAAGTTTGTAACGGCATGTTCCGATACTACCGGCAGCGGGTGTAGTCCTTAAAAGAGCTATTTCTTCTTCTGATTGTGCCGAAAGATCTAACAATTCTTCTTTTAATACTCCCTCGATACCATGCCAACCTGCATAAACTTTACCAAATTTTTCAGGGAACATTTTGCATGTATCAATAATTCCACGGAGAGAATTATTTATTACAGGTGAAGGTCCGCCTGATTGTGCGACAATTACATTTTTTATCATTTATTTATCCTGAAAGTATCTTCTAAAAATGAATTACTGAGATGAGCAATTTAAAATTGTAATCGAAACTAAAACTATACGCCACTATAAGAATTAAATCCACCATCCACAGGGATAACAATACCTGTTACGAATTTTGATAAATCCGAAATCAAATAGAGTAGTGTTCCTATAAGTTCATCGGGCTCACCGAATCGCCCCATTGGTGTGTTTGATAAAATCTTCTCGCCACGCGGAGTTAATACGCCGGTCTCCTTATCATAAAGAAGAAAACGATTTTGGTCTGTCACAAAAAAGCCGGGAGCAATAGCATTAACCCGAATATTTACTTTCGAAAAATGAACCGCTAACCATTCTGTTAAATTATTAATGCCTGCTTTAGCTGCTGAGTAAGCCGGAATTTTTGTTAATGGTCTAAAAGCATTCATTGATGATATATTAATTATACAACCACCTTTTTCAAATAAATCCTCAGCATAAACCATTGTCGGGAGTACTGTTCCCATGAAGTTAAGGTCGAAAATTTTTCTAAATGCTTCTATATCTAAACCGAGCAGTGTACCGGATAAATCGCTCATGCTTTTTTCCGTAACAAATTCTTCTTTGGTCGTAGCATTAGGTGAATTACCACCGGCACCATTAATTAATACATTAATTTTCCCGAGAGTGTAGTTAATCTCTTTTTTGCTTTCGATCAGCAAACTTTTATCCAATACATTCGCAAAGACACCAATTGCTTCGGCATTGGTTTTTTCACGAATTTCTTTTGCGACTTCATTTGCTCTATCTAAATTAAAATCAACTATTGCAACTTTTGCGCCTGCTTCAGCTAAACCCATACCTAGAGAAGTACCGATAATCCCGCCACCTCCTGTAATAACACACACTTTCCCTTTTATATCTTCAAAACCTTTTAACATTTATTATCCTTTCTTCACTTATTAATACTTAACATAACTTGTTTTGCGTTTGCAGTTAAGACTGAATAGTTCTCTTCATTTATTGCTTTTGAATCAAGCAATGCTGAACCGAGTCCGACTGCACATGCTCCTGCTTTAATCCAATCACCTGGATTTGTAAGAGTAACACCCCCTGTAGGCATTAATCTAAGATGAGGCATTGGAGCAAGTATAGATTTGAAGAAACTCATTCCTAACGCATCGGCAGGAAATACTTTTATAATATCAGCTCCGTATTCATACGCAGTTTGAATTTCTGTAGGTGTAAAACAACCGGGCATTACAGGCACATCGTATTCATGTACTGCCTCAATAATTTCTTTTTTCATAATAGGACTCACAACATATTTTGCACCGGCTTTAATTGCCTCTATTGCTGTGGTTCGATTAAGCACTGACCCGACACCAATAATAATATTTTTGTCAACTTCATTTGACATTTTTTCAATCAGTTGAATAGCATTAGGAACAGTCATAGTTATTTCTGCAACTGTAATTCCACCCTCTGCAAGTGATTCGATAATTCTTTTAAGCTTGCCCGGATCTTTTGCTCTAATTACAGCTACAGCTTTTCGTGTTAAGATTTCCGCTAAAATATTTTCTTTATTCATAATTGTCGAAATGGTTCTAAATGTTTTTTAAAATGGTTAATTAAAATTTCATAATGCGTTTCTTCGAATTCATTAAGACACTTTACTAATCTTTCTTTGAAGATTAAATTGTCTAAACTATCTTTATCTGTTAAAACTCTACCAAAGCAGACATGAAGTATTTGTCGACAATCATCGTTTGTAAATAGATTGAGTAATTCTTCATCATTATATTCTTTTGCTGGTTTTAGACTATTTAAATCAGCCGAGACATGATAAGTCTTTTTTTCTGATTCATAAATACTTCTCGAAAAATCAAGTATCTCCCGAAATAGCGATGGATTTTTTAATGCTGATACTTTTAGTGCTTCAAGATAACTTGTCCCGGCGGTTTTTACGTGGGTATAAGCATTACTTAATTCACCAATAACCTTGTAAACTGAAAATTTATCGCTACCGGAATGAAGGCTTATTTTATAACTGCCATAATATTTAATTATTGATAAATGTTTGAGATACTCTTCTTTGAATAAATTCAAATCACCTCTATAATCAATCCCCTTTTCAAAAGCACCGACGAAACGTGGAGCTAAACTTATTAATTGAACATTCAATCGTTTTAATTCCCCTGCAATGAAAAAATGTTCAAATGGTGAAGTCACAGAATCTGTTTCATCGACTGATATTTCAACTTCAGACTCATAGTCCGGATACATCGATTTCAGATGATCATAGAGCTTATTTATGTGAGCAATTGCATTACCGTATTTAACAACTGCGCGCTTGAAGTCGAGTGAACTTGGTGTAAGAGTAAGTGTATCTGAAATAATAATATTTTCTTTTTGATACAGAGAGGACAATTCATCAACATCTGAGTTTAAAGTTTTCCAATCTATTGATTTTATTTTTTCATCAAGGTCTTTCTCATCAAGAATATCTGCTTCATTTATTACAAATTCCCCCGGATCAAAAGTGAACATTGTGAAACCTGCACGAACCATTAAGCCAATATCTTCGGTTGTCTTTAAATGATCAGCATCTGCACCGAAGCCGTTTTCATATCCTTCTTGAAATACAGCCCATACAGCAGCATTCAATATCTCTTCAGGGTTTCTGTTTGTGCGTGTGAGTTCTCTTATTGATTGCTGGGCAAGTATCGGTTTGAAATCACTTCCCTGTAATGAGCGAATATGCCCTGCGTTTGCTAACCCAATTCGATCTCCAAATCCGAATGAGTTACTTAATCCAAGTACTTTTGGATTTGTGAATTCAAAATAAACTTGAAGCAACATCCGATTTGGTGTATTCAAGTAGCATCTTTTTATTAAAAGATCTGCTCCATTATCGGGATTCAATAAATCACCAATAAATCTTTCTAAAATATCTGTTTCATTTTTGCTTGAAATGAGATACAAATATTTATCTAACTTCTTCCGCCCAATAAGAAAAGTTGTTCCTTCTTTGGATCTAATTGATTGAGGATAAATTTCAATTCCGAATTTCTTAAAAAAATCTTTATTCAAAGAAAGTTTTTCCATCGGGTGATTTGATTGTACTTCGTCTTGTAGTGGTTCTTGTTTCATAGTTTTATCTGTTCTCTATAGTTTGTATGCTTTTTTTACCAAGTTATATGTAAGTTCTTTTGCCAGAAGTAATGCTTCATTTTTGCTGATAATATGTTTGGCGACTAATCCCGCTAGGAAATTTGAATCAACTCTTCGTGCGACATCATGTCTCGCTGGAATAGAAACGAATGCGCGAGTATCATCATTAAATCCGACTGTATTATAGAAACCTGCTGTCTCCGTGACCATCTGTCTGTAACGTGTCATTCCTTCAATGCTATCGTGAAACCACCAGGCGGGTCCAAGTTTCATTGCAGGATAATGCCCTGCAAGAGGTGCTAATTCACGTGAATAAGCAGTTTCATCAAGTGTGAAAATGATGACTGTCAGATTTTTATTGTTCCCGTATTTGTTCAATAGCTCTTTGAGATTAAATGTAAATTCTGTTTGCATAGGGATATCACATCCTTTATCAAGTCCGAATTTATTATAAATAATCTCATTATGATTTCTATAAGAGCCGGGATGTATTTGCATCGTTAAGCCATCATCAATACTCATTCGTGCCATTTCCATCAGCATGTGTGCTGTAAATAACTTAGCGTCTTCGCCAGTGGATTTATTCTTAAGCGCATTCTGAAATATTGATTCAGCTTTTTTCAGAGTTAGTTCATGTGTGTAGGGTGAAAAAACTCCATGATCAGTTGAGGTTGCCCCCATTGATTTGAAAAATTCTCTCCGTTCCTCAAGTGCATGCACGAATTTTTTGTAATTGGTTATTTTGTATCCAACTGATTTTTCCAGTAGAACTAAATTTTCTTTCCATTTTGGATTCGAAAGATCGGTTACTCCATCAGGTCTGAAACAAGGAACTATTTTCCCTTTCCAACCTGAATCTTTAATGCTTTTGTGATGTTCCAGGTTATCATAAGCCGCATCAGTTGTGGTCAAAGCTTCGATGTTAAATTTATCAAATAACGTTCGAGGTAAAAACGATTTTGAATTTATTTTTGCCTGAAGCTGATCATAAATCTTAAATGCATTCTTTTCGTTTAGTTTTTCTTTGATTCCAAATACTTTACTAAACTCATAATCAAGCCAAACACCCGAAGGTGTTCCATTAAACAAGTAATAATTTGATGCGAAAATCTTCCAGATTTTTTTTGGATCTGATTCATAAACATTTCCATTAACATCCGGTATTCCTAACTCTTCAATAGTCGCAAGTCCTTGTGAATAAAGCATTCTGTAGATATAATGATCAGGAATAAGGAAAAGCTGTGTCGGGTTCGGAAACGGTTTATTCTCCGCAAAGATTGATGGATCTACATGCCCGTGCGGACTAACAATCGGCATTGATTTTATAGTATTATAAATTTCACGGGCGATTTTTCTAACTGCCGGATTTGGATCAAAAAATCTATCCGGATGAAGTTTTAATTTTGACATTTTAGTCTCTGATTTTATTTGATTTGAGTTTTGATAGGATTATTTAAGAGATGTAAAGTTTGGTTAATGTAATTAACAAATTCTGTTTCACTTTTAATGCCTTCAGGTTCTTGTTCCCATGCGGCACAAAAGTAATATTCAATTTTCCCATTAATTGGTTTGAGTTGGACAATATGATTTATTTGATCTTCTGATAAACTTATTGCTGCAGATGATTTATAAAAAAGAGCTATTCCGAGTTTATCATTTTCATTCACAAGTGTTTGATTTCCGTAGAGAGCGATATATTTCCATTCTCCTTCAGCATGACTTTTTATGAAGTTTGTTCCTTTATATTTTGCTAATCCGGTGACAATATTATCGGGATTTCCATCAACCAATAATTCTGTTTTTGTAAGTCTGCTACCGGCAGTTATGGAAAGATCTGCTTGAAGATTAAATTTTTTATCACCCACTAACCACCCGAAATAATTAGTTCTTATCTTTGATCTAATTGGACCATTTTCAAATATTTCGCAATAAATACTATCAGTTTTAGAAACCATATTTACTTTTCCATCGGACATGATGCCGATAGAACCAATACCTAAAGTGCTGCCTACTTTGAAAATATCCATTCCCCATTCCTGCATCTGATGATATGAATCATCTTTTGCAACTGTATCATGAACCCCAACTTTATTTAGAATAAGTTCGTTTACTTTCTTTCCGAAAATATCTGTCGCATTACGCCAATCAAGATAAAATCTATAACCGACTTTTTCAGACTCCCATCCTGGTCCCTCATATTTGAAAAGGGCATCATGGTCTTTATGAATTGCCGGGACTTTTATTTTGGTTACGTTTTGAAAACTATTTCCTCGAAACTTTCCATCGATATGAATGTTCCCTGGCTTCATTGCCAATTCAGCATAAGTACGCGGTGGGAATTGTTTTTTCACGTTGGGATTTTGTTTAGAAAGATTAAGTTCCATTTTCTGACCTGGCAGAAGATCAATCACAAATCCAAGTTTACTTTTGCCATTATCTGAAAATATTTGATATGGTATTTCTTCTTTTACATTAAATAAAGAAAAAGATTCAGAAAGGTTTTTCACATCAATCTCAATGAAAGAATCTTTAAGATACATTTCAGTAGGATTTGTTACAGTGATTGTTGATGACTCTTGTCCAAGTATTTCAGTACTTAACGACAAAAAGAGTGCTACTATTATAATAGTCTTAATTAATTTCATTTTATTTTATTGAATGTTGATGAGTAAAAAGTTATTCTTTTATGAAAGGCTTAAGCTGATTGATTTTTTCTTTGATTTCGAGAATGGCTAAATCGCATATTCTGAAAGCACCATAAGGAGAAAGATGTGTATCATCTTTTAATCCTTCCGGAAGTGAATCATATTCTCCCGGTTGAATATGTAGAAATAATTTTTTTGATCTTTCTTCGCCATATTTTTTTAGTAATTCTTCACTACTTTTATGAAGATCAAGAAGAATCGCATTTTTTTCTAATGCTACTTCACGTACTACTTTCGGATAATCCCCATGTACATCATAGAAATTACCTTCTTTATCAAATCTTCTTCTTACTATCGGAGTTGCAAGAATCGGGATTCCCCCTTTTGAACGAGTTTCATCTACATACTTGATAAAGTTAATTCGATAATCGGTATTTGCATCTGCAAATTTTTTGGGGTCTTCTTTTTTTGAATCATTATGTCCGAACTCAATAATGACATAATCCCCGGATTTAATTTTAGGGCTCCTCTAAAAACTAATCCGTCGACTAACGGATAACAGGTATATGCTGCCAAACTGGATTTTCGAATAGAGCTAAATAAAGATTTTAGAGTTGCCCTTTATTAAGTACGACTTCCCATCGCCCTTCATCGATAAAACTTTTTGTGCTTCTTCCATTCATTGCATGATTATCAATTTTAATTCCCTCTTTGAAATATAGCGATAAAGTTTGTCCCCAGCCTGTTTCTGGATGACCTCCTCTAAATGCTTTATTCGCCATGGTAGAATTACCGATCATAAATATTGTAATCGGATTTTCTTGCCCAAAAATATTGAGTTGAAGAATTATGAAAAGAATTGATAGAAGGATCAAGTTATTTAGTTGATTTATATTGATGCAGTTTTAATAACCAAGATATTTAGGGACTACCATTGATATTTCGGGTATATATGTAATCAGAATAAGCGTTATAATCATTGCGATAAAAAATGGAATAAGGGGGCGAATAACTTTGGTAATTGGCAAACCCGCAACTGAACATCCGACAAAAAGGACACTCCCTACCGGCGGCGTACATAAACCAATACTTAAATTCATAACCATTATTATTCCGAAATGAATTGGATCAACACCCAATTGTATTGCTACAGGTAAAAATATCGGAGTAAAAATTAGTACTGCCGGAGTCATGTCCATGAATGTTCCGATAAATAGTAAAATCAGATTAATAATCAAGAAGATAACTATCTTGCTATCAGATAGCCCAATCAAAGCGGCAGCAACACTTTGCGGAATATTCTCGTAAGCCATCACCCACGACATAGCCATGGAGGTTCCAATAAGAAGCATAACAACCGCTGTCGTTGTAGCACTTGATAATAATATTTGAGGGAGATCTTTAAATTTTATTTCTCTATAAATGAAAACGCTGAGAATAAAAGCATAAAAGACCGCGATTGCTGAAGCTTCTGTTGCAGTAAAATATCCCGCAACAATTCCACCAATCACAATTATAATTAATAGAAGACTGGGAACAGCATCGAAGAATCGCTTTAGACCCTGGCTGAAGGTAATATTAAACTCAACTTTATATTTATTCTTTTTAGCGTAAATGCCGGCAACAACCATTAATGAAAGTCCAAGAAGAATTCCGGGGAGATAACCGGCAAGAAATAGTGCAGCTATCGAAACTCCACCACTCGCAAGAGAATAAACAATCAAAATATTACTTGGAGGAATTATCATTCCTGTTGTAGCTGAAGTTATATTTACCGCAGCAGAAAATGATTCATCATAACCTTCTTTTTTCATTACCGGTGTCATAAACCCGCCAATTGCTGATGCGGCTGCAACAGCAGAGCCCGAAATTGCACCAAACAACATTGCCGCCATAATGTTTACGAATGCTAATCCGCCGGGAAGTTTACCAACTATCACTTTAGCAAATTCAATTAATCTTCTTGCTATTCCACCACTGTTCATTAGCTGCCCGGCTAGGATAAAAAACGGAATTGCAAGTAACGCAAAACTATCAAGCCCCGTCGCCATTCTTTGTGATACAGTTGTTAATGCAGGAACTAACTTAATCGACATCAACATTGTCAGGAGGCTTGATATTCCAATGCTGAAAGAGATAGGCACGCCCAATGATAAAAGCAATACAAATGATAAAACTAATATTAAAATTTCTGCTATTTCCATACTATCACTTATGCTTGAATATTTGTTGAGGAGATTAATTTAATTTTTTTTACTTCTTCATATACAAAATAGAAAGAATAGTACATCATCAATAAACCGCTGAGCGGGACTACAAGATAAATGTAACCAAGCTGAATCTGTAGTGCCGCAGAGATTTGATTCAATGTAAATGTTATTGTGATAAGGCGAATCCCGCCTATGAACATTACAAAAAAAGCAAACACGAATACAAAAAGTTGAATTGCTATTTCAAGAATTGATTTAGACTTTCCTTCAAGTTTTGTACTCAGCAAATCAATTGCAAGATGCATCTTTTGTCCGGCGACATAACTAGCTCCAAGTATCCCGAGCCATACCAGCATGTACCTTGCGAGTTCTTCAGTGAACGAACTTGGTGTTTCCAAAATGAAGCGTGAAAATACCTGCCACAAAACATTAATTGTCATACCCGCCATAATTATTATTACAATCCATTTAAGAACTGTGTCTATCGAGTTTTTAATTTTTTTGAGTATCATTTTATTGATTTTATCTTTTGAATGAGATTGAATATTTCCGGTTCTTGCTTAAACTCTTCTAAAAGAGATTGTGTCTTTTCATCAAATGTTTTTTTATCGGGATAATATATTTGCACACCTGCTTTTTGAACTTCTTTCAATGCCTCTTCAGTAGCCTCTTTCCAAAGTTTTTTCTGAAATTGATATGATTCATCAGCTGATTCTTGAATCCATACTTTTTCCTGGTCTGTCAAATCATCCCAAATGACAGTACTTATAAGTAAAACATCGGGAACAGACGTGTGCTCATCAAGTGAATAATGTTTACAAACTTCATAATGACGCGAAAGATAAAAGCTCGGAGGATTATTTTCCGCACCATCAACAACTCCTTGTTGCAGCGCTGTGTAAAGCTCGCCCCAGGAAATTGGAGTTGCAGAACCACCGAGTGAATTTACGAGTTTTACTGAGGTTGGACTTTCTTGAGTTCTAATCTTTAACCCCTTTAAATCATCAGGACTCATTATCGGTTTATTTTTCGTGTAGAAACTTCGGCTTCCTGCATCATAATAACATAATCCTCTAAGCCAATATTTTTCAGTACTTTTTAGAAGTCGCTTTCCTAAATCACTCTCAAATAATTTATATTTATGTTCATCATCTCTGAATATATAAGGCAGCGAAAAGACTTTGAAGTTCGGGCTGAATCCTTCCAATACTGAAGATGATACTTTTGTCATTCCGAGACTTCCGATTTGCAGCAACTCTAAACACTCTCTTTCGGTACCAAGTTGTTGACTCGGATAAACAGTCATTTGAATTTTGCCCCCCGATTTTTCATACACACTTTTTGCAAGGAATTCCATTGCTTTATGAACCGGATGAAATTGGTCGAGTCCGTGACCAACTTTAATATTTCTTACTTCAGTGGTTTTGGTGCAACCCGCAAAAAATATTAGAATAATAGTGTAGAAGACAATTTTTATTGTAAGTGATTTCATGATATTATCGGATGAGTTAGCAAGTTAGGTTAAGATGAGAATTAAAATTTCACGCTACGGATTTATTACTTTTTCCGTTAATCATTAATTGGGTTTTAAGTTCGATATTCGAGCACTCAAACTCTGTCGGATTATTGATAAGATTGAGAATTAATTTCACTGCTTCTTCACCAAGTTCTTTCGCCGGTTGATGAACAAAATTAAATACTGACGGCACCATATTTTTATATGAGTTACTTCCAAAACAGGTAATCTGAACATCATCAGGAATACTAATACCATGTTGAATTGCAGCTTCATAGAAACCAAGAGCTACTGGATAAGTAACCGCTAAAATTGCTTCCGGCAACGGACCTTTACTAAAAATTCTATTAAAACCTTCGTAACCATCTTCTTCTGCAAATCCACCTTCAATCATCCAATCTGAATTTATTGGAATGTTATAATCATTCATTGCTGAAGTAAAACCGGCGGTTCTTGCTTTACCTATATTGATGTGGTTATAACCTCCGAGGTGAGCGATTTTTGTTAATCTTTTTTTTATAAAATATTCGGTTGCTGAATATGCGCCGCCATAGTCATCAACAGTAACACTTGAGGTACATTCTGTTGTAGGAACACGATCAATAAAAACAAGCGGGACTTTCATATTTTTAACGCGCTCAAAGATTGCATTATCAGTAGTCTCTTGCGTTACAGAAACTATTAACCCATCAACTTTCATAGAAAGGAGTGAAAGAATATGTTTTCGCTCGCGCGCAGCCATTTCTTGCGAAACGGTTAATACGATTTCATAATTATTTTTAAAAGCAGTATCATATACCGATTCGATAATGGAACCGAAAAAGAAATGTGCAATTTTAGGAACTACTAATCCGATTATATTAGATTTTCTTGATGATAAATTCTTTGCCAGAAAATTTGGGACATACCCGAGCTCATCGGCAAGCAGATTTACTTTTCGTTTCATTTCAATAGAAATATCAGGATGATCCCTAAGCGCCTTAGAAATTGTTACTTTGGAGACATTTAATTTTTGGGCCAGGTCTTCCAATTTTACATGTTGAACTTTTTTACTCATTTTAATACTTCGTTTTTTCTGCTAACAAATTTAGGGAAATTATTCTTTTAACTTAGCTAACTCAATTGCAGCTAAAATAAAAGGACCATATCCTTTGAAATCATTAACACGAATTGGTTCACTTATATAATACTCAAAACTACCGCTTCGGTAAGGATTTCCCCCAAGACCACCAACCGAGCAGACGTTGTTCAAAAACAAATTCCCATTTGAATCATAAGTAACATACTTACTAAACATGTTGTTGAAAGATTCATCTGCAATTTCATAATAATTTTTGCAAAGATACCCTTTATTAAAGCCTTTCGCTAACGCATATATAAACATTAATGAGGCTGAGGTTTCAATGTAATTTCCTTTAAGATTTCCTTTATCAACAACTTGATACCACAATAAAGATTCTTTGTCACGATACTCAATAATACTTTGCGATAAGTCTACAAACATTTCAATAATTTTTATTCGATCCTTGTGTGATTCAGGAAAATAATCGAGAACATCAACCATAGCCATCATAAACCAACCGAGAGATCTTCCCCAAAAATTTGGTGATGTACCTTTTACAGGATCAGCCCATTTCTGCTCACGTGATTCATCCCACCCATGGTAATAGAGTCCGCTGAGATTATCTTTAAGATGCTCATTGATCAATAAAAACTGTTTAGCAATATCCGTATATGCTAATGTATCATTATTTAGCACCGAATAATTTGCATAAAAGGGTTGAGCCATATAAAGCCCGTCAAGCCACATTTGATAAGGATAAATTTGCTTATGCCAAAATCCACCACTAATCGTACGCAGATGAAGTTCAAGCTGTTTTCTCAGTGTCTCAGCAGCTTTTTTATATTTTTCTTGTTTTGTCTCTTCATACAAATAAAGAAGAACTCTACCGGGAGCAATATTATCAATATTAAACTGCTCGAGTTTGTATGTTTTTATTGCTCCTTCCTCATCAACATAATAGTCAATATTTTTTTTAATGTAGTCAAAATACTTTTTATCTCCGGAAATTTTATAAGCCTGGATGAAGGCATACAAAATTAAACCCTGTTCATAGTTCCAACGATAACTTTTAGCTTCTGTTTTATATGCAACTGTATCTGGGTAAAGAGAAATAAAATTGTCGGCGATGCTAATATAAACATCGCCTTTTGTGTTTACTTTTCCAGACTCTTGCGCAAAAGAATTTGGAACAAAAAACGAAATTAGTAGAATTAAAAAAAACATATCTGAATTTAATAATTTAGACATTACTTTATTAATAACATTTTCTTTGAAATAAATAGATTACCGGATTTCAGACGATACATATAAACTCCAGTTGCAAGTTTACCCGCATCAAAATTAACTTGATAACTTCCGGCATCCTTAACCTCATCAACTAAAATCTTAACCTGGTTGCCAAGCACATCATATATACTTAATGATACTTTTTCTCTATTCGGTATCTGATATTTGATTACGGTAATCGGGTTAAATGGATTTGGATAATTCTGAGCTAAATCAAAAGCTGCAACTCGATTAATATCAACTTCAACCGCATTTGAATAGCTAAATGAGCCATCAAAATCCAATTGTTTAATACGATAATAGTATTTGCCATTTTCTTTAATGTTGTTGTCGGTAAACTTATAAACATTTGATACAGCACTATTTCCGATTCCTTCAACAAATCCTATCTTTTCCCAATTCAAGTTTTGTTTTTTTAATTCTATATCCCATCCCATGTTATTAACTTCTGAACCGGTTGTCCATTCAATATGAACTTCGTTCTCCACCGCTAAGGCTTTGAAGGAATTTAGCTCAACAGGAATTATAACTTCAGGGTTGCTGAAATCGAACAATCCACTTCCTGCTAATGCACTTACTTTATCAGGTATTTCAGAAGCCGGATCTAACGAGTATGAGTAAAATGATGATGCCTCAAATGCATCCCCTCTTGTCCCCGCAGGACCGCAATTAACCATGACGTTATATCTTTCAACCAAATCACCCTGAGGACTTCCATCTCTGGAAGTTTCGGTTGGTATTGGTGTATTAAAGAAATAGTTCCCTTCAACCAAAACATCAGCTTCCATATTTGAAGAGACACCATAAATAGAATTATTTGTATAATAATTATTGAATACGTGAACTTTTGCAAAGCGCACTCGCGGGTTTCTTTGATTTGAATTTTTAAACCAATTATGATGATAAGATAATTTCATAGCTGTATCAGCTACATTTGAATTCGAGTGACCAACTAAACTGTTTTTATCAGTAGAATCGAACCGACAAAATGAGACGGTTGAAAAATCAACAGTATGAGTAATATCTACAGAGCCATCCGGACCGGATGCAGTTGGATAACCTGGAGGGGGAGTATATGTAAAAGTGCAATGGTCAATCCATACATGATTTCCCTTATTTGGATCATCACCAGCATCAACAGATATAGCATCATCACTCCAGCTTGCAAATTTTATATTTCTGATGATGATGTTTTTGCTTCTTGTAACATTGAGACCAAATCCGGTTATGATTGCATCGGAGCCAACCCCGATAATTGAAACATCATAGACATCTTTTACATCTACCATTTCACCGATTCCAGCGTCACGCGAAAGAATACCAACAACATAGACCGTCAATGGTGCATAACCGCTTACCCCATTAGCATCAACTCTTTGATACATTGCATTTTGTAATTCAAGGGCAGTCGAAACATAAATTACATTACTACCAATTCCTGAACCGCCGGTTGTTCCGGTTGAAATTCCGCGTCCTGGAAGTGATGCAAATCCCCGGGGATTTACTTCATACGGGAAAGTTGAATAACTTGAGAAATCATTCATCAGTGCGATTTGTGTTCGATGAGAATTCATTGTAATTGTAAAAGGATTCGTATATGAGACCTCTGTTCCGTTCCATCTATAAAAAATATTTCCTGCGGAAGGTGTTGCTGTTAGAGTAACTTCTGTTCCCACATTAAAATAAGTTTCATTAGAACTTGCTGATACTGATCCTTCACCACTTTTCAATAAAGTTAATTTATAAATGGGTGTTGCAACATCTCCTGCTATATGAATTTTATCAATATTTGCATTAGTACCATTTGTGGTTGAATTGAAACTCAAACGATTAATTCCGCTAACGAAAGCAACATTGTATGTTACAGTTGCCCAGGCTGCCCAACTACCGGTTGAAGGGAAATTCAGTGTGCCAAGTATGTTATCATTTAATTTAACTTGATAACTTCTGCTGCTTCCACCATTGGCAAAAGTAACAGTAACAGTTTCTGTTGAAGCAGATAACTTACTAAATACAAATTCAAGAAATGAGCCTGATCGATCAGTAATATCAACATAACCCCAACCTGTATAACCTGAGTATTGTTGTCTTACATAAGCCCCTTCAAATATCCCGTCTTCTGCTTGAAATACATTTGGTTCTGAAGGAGAAGTTCCATTTCCACTTACAGCAACATTAACATCTGTGGCACTGCCACCCGAATTTATAATTACACCACTATATAAAGTTAAAGTTTGAGGCGTGAATCGTACATAAATTATGGTCGGATTTAATATCCCGCCCGAATAAGCCACTTGAATCGAACTTAAAAATTGTGCCCCTGATGTTAAAGATATTTGGTATCCTTCAGGAGCAGTTATGATCAAATTTCCATTTGCAGGAGAAAGAGTATGAGCAGATATTGAATAAGTTTTTTCAACTGAAATAGTATTTATTTGAACATTTCCAAAAGAGATATTTTGAGGAGTTACAACAATTGTGGGTTGTGTTAAAGTAGTTTGATTTCCTGTCCCGGGTGAAGTTATGTTATAATTCTGTGAATTATTTGTCCCCTCATTAAACTCGAATACCGCAAAATGATATGTAGTATTTCCTTGTAAACCTGTTACAAGAACACTATTTCCGTTATCAGAATAAACAGCTCGGTTACCGCCCCCTTGATCTGAAGCAGAACTGAAATCACTATTAACTCCGGTGAGTGTATTTCCGTCACCCGGACTCCAATTTACTCCATTTCCAGAGCGAGCGATGACAACCCTTTTCAGTCCATTCCCGCCACTAAAATTAACAACAATAGAAGAACCGGTAACTTCACCGAATGAAATTGATGATTGCGAAGAAGGTTCAGCAGCTATTGCAACACCATTAACATTTACCACTTGTGTTACTGCACCGGTACTTAAATTAGATATTACACCATCGTTAGTACCGTTGGCAGTTGAAGGTGAAAACCGAACATAAATTGTTGTGGAAGAAATGATTCCTCCGTTTTGTTGCAGCAAAACCGAATCGGTAAATTCAGAATTATCTAAACTAACCTTAAAACTTGTTGATGCTTTAACTGTAACATCTGATGTAAGATTGTATGCCGATAATGAGTATGAATCTGATTGTGAATTTGATCCTGCTATAATTGTTCCGAAAGAATTCAGTACATTTGCTGAAAGTAGTATAGTCGAGGCTGCAGTGTAAGATGTTATTTCAACATTATCTATATTCAAATCATTGACTGAGCCTGTTCCATTTTCAATTTTTAATTTGAGATTTGGTGAACCATCATTTATAGTGACAGAACAATATTGGAAAACACCGTTTCCGGTTAAAACTGAATCAACCAAAATCCATGTAACACCTTCATCTGTGGATTTTGAAACTACAATTGGTTTAGACGAACTACCATAAGCCCAAAAAGAGATGCTTCCGGCTGTGTTGAGTGAGGGTGTTACTGCATAAGCCGGTGCTTCATTTGTATTTTTCAGAAGTCTTATTGCATACGGAGCAGAATAGTTTGTAGTACCATGTCGGTATGCCTTAAATAATGTCCAAACACCTGAACTTGTCGTATAAGTTGTCGGTGTCGTAGGGGCATTACTACTTGAAGTCGGAATTGAATTTCCACTATCAAAGTTCTCTGTTAGTTGAACTTGAGAGAGGACTTCTAACTGTAATAATGCAATTATTACTATTACAAAGATTATAGTTGTGATTTTCATAGCGTCTCTTTTTTATACTTGTGAGGAAACTCTATAGTTATGGAGTTTCCTCAAAATCAATTACTTAAGTAGATTCATTTTTCGGGTGAATGAATAATCAGGAGAGGTAAGCTTATAGATGTAAACTCCCGAAGGAAATTTTTCAGCATTAAACGAAATGTTGTGAATTCCAGCTTCAATGTTACGATTAACAAGTTCAGTTACTTTTTGTCCGATAATATTATAAACAGAGATGTTAACGAATGCTGCTCTTGGTAAATCAAATCTGATATTTGTAGAAGGATTAAACGGATTCGGGTAATTTTGATGTAAACTGAAATTTTTTGGAATTTCTGTAATCTCATTTTCAACAGGTAATGGATTATTCGTTCCGCTCAGTGTCCAATAAGAAAATTCATTTACTACCGATACTTCAACATAATTATCATTCGTATTTACAACTCCGCCAATCTTAGTCCAGGAATTATCTGAGCCATCAACCGATTTAAATAATATTAAATTTGCTTCTGGTATTCCATTTAATTCTGATTCATCATAATGGAAACGGAAGGTTGCATTCAACCCGGAGTTATTTGAAGGTTGAATATTATAGGCTCTCAGAACTCCAAAATTTCCTGAACCTGTTCTTGCAGAATGATATCTTTCAATTGTTGTATTCCCAAAATTTATTGCAGAAGTTAACACCGCACCTAAACCACCAACATTTGATGAAGAAGGTATTCCAATATCTTTTGTTGTTACAATTTTTCCACTTATTCCTTTAACTGTATTACCTGAAGTTTCAGAAAGGGAGGCTGAACTTCCTAATGTTATATTATTACCATTCAGATGCAAACTTCCACCTGTCAAATTAAGTGAGCTGTTTACAGATAAATTTCCGTTGAGTGTCAAACCATTTGAATTGCCGATTGCAAGCCCATTAACACTTGATGGAAAACCGTCACCAAAAACTTGTTCTGACGAACCTGAATAAACATAGTTCGCTTCTGTGCTGTAATTTCTTCCACCAACCATCTGAACGCTGCCGGTCATAGTTGATAATGAGATTCCATCAGCACTTCCGATTCGTAATGTTCCATTTGGATTAAGTGTGAATGTTCCTGCACCTGTTAATCTCGATACATTTTTTAATTCAAGAGTTCCATTCACGACAAAATCACCACCTGTAGCTGAACCCCATTTGTTAGTATCCAAATCCATTATAACAGTAGAACCAGCCTTCACAGTATCATGCAAAAAAGTATTTAGATTTAGGTTAGCACCGCGTAAATAGAAATTTTGAATTCCACTTCCAACAAAATTTAGCGAATAAGATCCAAGTGAATTTGTTGCGAATGCACCACTGTTGAATGTAAAATTTCCCTTTAAATTTACGATGCCAATTCCGGGTCCTGCACTACTACTTGTTCCGGCTTGTATTCTGCCACCGTTGTTAATGATGTTCCCTTCAATATTGTAAACACCAAGTCCAGCAGCATTTGCACTTGAAAAGCATCCGAATCTTGCATCAGGTCCGGTTAAAACTATATCTCCTAAAACATTCCATATACCAAACATAGTGTTATCACCAACGTCAAGGCAGGATAGCGTTCCCATATTTACAATAATATTACCTTCAACCAAATGAGATTGACTACCGGTTGCAGGTCTCGCACCTCTAAAGACGATTGATGCGCCAGCGTTATTAATTATTAGGTTTCCTTTTATTGTGAGACTTGTCCCGGGAGTACAACCTTCAACTCTTTGAATAACAAGATTTCCAAATTCACTATTACCGATAGCCCCAACTGTTCCGCTTCCGATATGCACAACTGTACTTGCAGCATCCAAAATTCTTACAGATCCGGGAACAGTTCCTTTTGTAGATGCATTATAAAAGTAAGCATCGGCTTCAACTTCGAATGTGTTTGTACAACTTATTGAATCTATTCCGGTAGCTAATTTACCACCCGAAAGAATTGTTAAGCTATTACAGACTGCTCCTGCTGCTGTAGATACCGAATCGCTTCCGGCAATTACTACATCAGAATTTATATTAGGTACGACTCCACTTAACCATGTACTGGGGCTACTCCAATCACCACCGCCGGTGCCATTACTAAATGTTTGTCCCAATACCGGAAGTGCTGTAATCATGATGATTACGATCAAAAGTATTTTTTTCATGATTGATCCTTTAATTATTATTTATTGATTTATTTATTAAAATTTTTCAGTGTTTATATTATTCTTAATTTTTAATCGAGTCTTCTATTCCCTGTTCGTTTATTTTCATAACAACTTTTGGAAGTCTGAAAGAAAAAGTTGTTCCCCTGTCCACTTCACTTTCAACTTGAATGCTTCCGTTATGTTTGTTAATAAACTCATCGCACAAAAACAAACCGAGTCCTGTGCTTGGTTCTCCATCAGTTCCAACTCTTGTAACTTTTTCTCCAATTTTGAATAATTTGGTTAAGACATCCGGTGGAATTCCCACACCTGTATCTTTCACAAAAACTTCCACATAATCAGTAAATTCATCGTTCAGATAAACGGTGATTTTTCCCCCTTTGTCAGTAAATTTAATCGCATTTGAGATGAGGTTTCGTATAACTGATTCTATCATTTTCTGATCTGCAAAAATTTCTATATTGTCAGAAAAATCCGCTTCAATTTTAATGTCTTTTAAGTTTAAACGGGGACTAAGTAGTTCGATATTAGCCTTTAGAATGTTGCTGAGATTGATTAGTTGAGGATTGAACTTAACACCTCCCCGTTTTACGTTAGACCACTCAAGAAGATTTTCTAATAATTTATACAAATTAATTGCCGAGTGAAATAATTCATCACTCATCGCTTGAAGCTGTTTAATAGAGAATGAATGGTACTCTTTACTGAGTACTTCTGATAAACCGATAAATCCTTGAAAGGGACTTCTGAGATCGTGAGCAATTATCGAAAATAATTGATCCTTTTCAGCATTTAATAATTTTAATTCTTCATTCTGTTTTTGAATAGCTTCCAAATTCTGTTTACGTTGAGTTATGTCTCGACTAATACCAGTCAACCCGATTACATTATTCTCTAAATCAAACAGTGGAGCTTTTGTTACCAATCTCCACGATTCATTTCCATTGTTATCTACTGTTAATTCTTCAATATCTTCAAAGCTTTTGCCTGTTTGAATTACAATCATGTCATCATTATAAAACTTTGCTGCAACCTCTTTTGGTCGAAAATCAAAATCGGTTTTCCCAATGACTTCTTGCTGGGTTTTATTTCCTAAGGCTTTTAAATGTGCCTTATTGTTTATTAAAAATCGGCACTCTTTATCTTTACAAAATATTCTATCAGGCAGTTGATCTATTAAAGTACGAAAGAAATTATTCTCAATAATTATTCTTTCGGAGGTTTGGGCATTAGTCATTTCATTAAGCATTGTTGTAGAGATAAGAGTTGATTCAAGATTCTCATTCTGTTTTATATCAGATCCATGCATTTTCATTCATCACCCGAGTTTTTAGAAACTGTTACCCGTTTTTGATTTCAGCCAAAAGTTTAATTAAACAGAGCGATGTAAAATTATTCGTTCATCAAGCAGTATTAATAACTACATCGCTCAACATCTAACTCTAATTTTTTTATATTATAAAACATGAATTTATTGTAGAGAACTACTTCAACAACATCATTGATTTGGTTAACATCACTTCACCCGCTGTTAACCTGTAAATGTAGATACCGCTTGTTAGGTTGAATGCATTGAAACTCTTTGTGTAAATACCACTCTCAAGAATTTCATCAATAACTGAAGAGATTTTTTCACCTAGTAAATTATACACAGTCAAATTAATATGTGATGTGAATGGGATTTCAAATCGAATTATAGTTTCGGGATTAAATGGATTTGGATAGTTCTGATTTAATGTAAATGTTAATGGTGAATAACCATCAACTTGAACGATATTACTGTATGAAACTTGACCATTAAAATCAATTTGTTTTAGACGATAGCTGACTTTGGTTTTATTAATTTGATTATCAATAAAACTATATGTCGATGGTTGCAATGAAGTTCCTGCACCATCAACAAAACCAATAGTTTCCCAGGTGTTATTAATTTGTTTTTCAATATCCCAACCACGATTTTCCGTTTCAGTTGCTGTTGACCAATTCAACAATATTTTACCATTTTCGTGAATTGCAGTAAATGAAGTTAACTCAACAGGAATCTGGTTTACTGAGCTTCCAAGCGTAAGATATGAAAAACTGTTAAGACTACTTAATTCAACATAATTGTCTGAGGTATTTACAGTTCCGCCAGAAAGTAACCAATTGTTATTTGTTCCATCAGTTGAATTAAAAAGAACTAATTCAGATTCCTGAATTCCGTTTAATTCTGATTCATCATAATAAAACCGAATCGTTGCGTTTAATCCGGTATTGTTGGATGGAGAAATGTTAAACGTTCTCAAGATGCTTTGATTACCACTTCCGCTTCTTACATTATGATAACGTTCAACTGTAGTTACTCCAAGATTGGCACTACTTGTTAACATTGCACCTAATCCGGCAATATTATCATTCGGAGATGTGAGAGTTCTTGTCGTTGTAATTTTTCCCGATGTACCTGTTACAGTATTGATCGGGCTTTCGACCAACATTGCTGAGCTGCCGAGTGTTAGTATGTTTCCATTAAGGTTTAATTTGCCTTTAACAATGTTTACTGTTCCGTTAACCGTTCTGTTTGCATGAAGAGTTACATTTGAACTGTTATGTACTCTCAGGTTCAAAGGTCCACCTGTAGTGGGGAATTCTAAATCAGAAGTCGTTTGAGCTGTTGAACCTTGATAATTTAATGTTGCTGAATTTCCATAAGTGAAATTATTTCCTCCTAAAGAAAATATTCCATTAAATAAATCCAACTTCCCATTTACAAGAAGATTACCACTCAATGTAACACCAGTTGGATTTGCAACTGCAAACCCATTTACCATTGTAGGTAATAAAACTCCCGTTACTTGAGCAACAGTTCCATCAAAACCATAGTTACCCATATTACTTAAAGTTATTACCCCGGTAGTTGTTAAATTTCCGTTTAATCCGTCAGGATGAGAAGTCCACACTCCGCCAAAATCATTCACAGTAAAAGCCCCATTCCCTGCAATAACATTGCTACCAATCATTACAGTTGCACTGCTATCAACAGCAAGAGGTAAACCTCCACCGCCATAAGTAACATTCGAAAGTGTTAGTGATCGATATGGTTCACCGGCAAAAACAAATTTTGCCCCTGTAACATTCGAGTTTTGTGTTTCGGTATTAATTAATGATAGATTACCATGAAGATACCAGGTTGTTGTTCCCGTCCCCGATTGAGAGCCGCGACAAATTGAAAAATTTCCTGCATTTGATGTAATATTACCAAAATGGTTTACAATAATTGTTGTGTTTCCGTTACTTGTCCCATGTGTTGCAAAATTACCGGCATTATGTGTAATATTTCCATTTATAGTAAATATACCGGAGTTTCCTGTTGTCGGACCTGCAAAATACCAACGCCCGGTTCCTGTGCTATTTATTATAATATCTCCCGAGATGGTAACATTATGCCATCCCATATTTAAGTTTGAAGTTTGAAGTGGATTATCCCAAATTATTTTTGAGAACGATTGTATTCTGTTCCCGGGAGCGGTGTTCGTTAGTCCTGTAAATTTTGCAGTTGAGCCGACATTCCATGTTGACATCGGAATTGTTCCAGCATTTCTTGCATGTTCATAAGTACTACTTGAACTAAATGTAACTGTACCTGTCTCACCAACAGTAAGAACACCATCCAATTCAACTTTAAGATAACCTGAAATAGTTACATCTGTTGAGGAGACTGAGACTGTATCTTTTACAGTTATATTTTCTGAACCGCTTGGAGGATTAGTGGCTGCAACCCAGGCTGTTCCATTATAAACTTCCCAGGTTGTAGCTAAAACCCAGCTTCCGGTTAAGGCAGAACGGTAGTCTCCATTTGTTTGTGTATATGAAGTTGAAGATAATAGTATTGCGACCACCATTATCATTAAACAACTAAAAATATGTTTCATAAAATCCTCTTCTGTTTTGATGCTTAATTAAGTTGATGACCTTCGATTATTAATTGTATAACCGAAGGTCATCTTTGTTAGAAAATTTTATTTAACTAAGAGCATCTTTTTAACTTGAATGAAGTTTCCTGCACTCATACGATAGTAATAAATGCCGGTACTTAAATTTTGAAGTTTTACATTAATTGAATGAAATCCTGCTTCTCTCTTTTCGTTTAATAATGAAGAGACTTCATTTCCGAGAATGTCGTATAGTTTAATTTCTACATCTGAATCTGATGGGAGTTGAAACTCAATTGTTGTTGACGGATTAAAAGGATTCGGATAATTTTGACTTAACCCAAATTCCATCGGCATTCCAAAATCAACTTCAATAGTATTGCTATATGAATAACTTCCGTCAAAATCGATTTGCTTTAATCTATATGAATAATTTCCCGATAATTTTTCATTATCTTTAAAAAGATATGAAGTAGTTTCAGTTCGATTCCCCATACCTTGAACATATCCAACTTTTGTCCATACCTTATTTAATTGATCAGAAGTACGTTCGATTTCAAAGCCTTTGTTATTTGTTTCCGAAGCAGTCTCCCATGTAATCGTTGCTTTGTTATTGCTGACTACAGCATTTAATGCACTAAATTCGACAGGAATAGGATTTGCTGAATCTGATAATGTCCAATAAGAGAAATCATTAATTCCGGAAAGCTCTACATAATTATCTGCAGTGTTTACAGTTCCGCCGACTTTAACCCATGAATTCGGTTCTGCTGTTTCCGATCTGAATAATCTTAAATTTTGCTCAACAAGTCCCATCAGTTCGGTTTCGTCATAATAAAAACGCAAAGTTGCATTTAGTCCGGTATTGGTTGTTGGTGTTACTTTATAATATCTGTAAACAGCACTATTATTATTTCCTGTTGGTGCAGAATGATAACGTTCAAGAACAGTTTCACCCAAATTTAATGCTGATGTAATAACTGCTCCCATTCCGGCAACATTCACTGCTGAAGGATTATTTAATGTTCTTGTTGCAGAAATTTTTCCTGTTAATCCTTTAACAGTTGCATTCGGAGCTTCAACTAAAGAAGCCTCAGCACCAAGAGTTACGTCGAATCCATTCAGATTTAAATATCCTGAGCTTACATTTAATTCTCCGTTTACAGTTAAGTTTGAACCTAAAGTTACTCCGCTAACATTATTAATATTGAGTCCGCTTACTGTTAAAGGTAACTTAGTTCCGGTGACTTGAGTCGCTGTTCCGTTATATCCGTAATTGGCTTCTGGACTTAATGTAACTATTCCTGTAGTTGTTATATTTCCGTCAAATCCGGTTTCCATAGCAGTGTTGATAGTAGCTAATGGATTAACTGTAAATACACCACTTCCACCAACAACACTATTACCTAAATTGACTATAGCATTGCTGTCAACAATTAATGGCAATCCGCTGCCAGTAAAAGTTACATTAGTTAGATTTAATGATTGTGGGGTTGAACCTTTGAATACAAATCTACCACCTGCAGAATTCGAATTTTGCGTAGTGGCATTCGACATTGTGAAATTACCACCAAACAAATACCAGTATGAAGTTCCGGTACCACCTTGAGAACCTCGTGTAATAGCGAAGTTACCACCTGTTACATTAATATTTCCGTAGTGATTAATCACAATAGTTGTATTTCCGTTACTTGTTCCGTTAGTTGTTAAATTTCCGGCAGCAAGTGTAACATCACCCATAATATTCACAGTTGCTGATGACCCGGTTGTTGGAGCACAGAATTGCCATCTACCTGTATTTGTATTTACAACATTAATATTTCCGCCAATGGTAACATCAGTCCAACCAAGATTTAAGCTTGAAGTTTGAGCTGCACAATCCCAAATGATATTATAGAAATTTTGATTTCCGTTTGCAGGTGAGCCTGAAACAACACCTGTTAACTTTAACGTTGAACCCGTATTCCAAACCGAAACCGGAATAGCTCCTGCATTTTGATTATGCTCATAAACACCCGTTGCACCGAAACTTAATACTGCATCTGTTGACAGTGATACCGAGTAAGGTCCGGGAGAAACTATTGCGGTTCCTGTTACTTTTAATGTTCCATTAACAAGCATATCAACATCTGCGGAACCATTTGCGATTGTAAATACAACGGGACTTCCGTTAACTTCAATCGCTCCACCTTCATTAACAACTACTTGATCTACTATAACTGATTCTGTTACATAAAGAGTATCTCCGGCTCTAACTAAAATTCCCGCACTTGTTGAGTCAGGAGAAACTGTTGAATTGCTCCAGCTAATTCCATCTACTGAGGCTTCCCATGAGGAAGCTGAGTTCCAATCGCCTGTCGTTACACTTCTGAAAAATTCAGTCGGTAAAGTTCCGCCAACAATTGTTTGAACGCCGCCATCGTAGGCTGTTCCGCTTTTATTACCAGCATCGAAAATTAAGTCAGTCGTAGTTAATGCTGAAACAGCTAAAGTTCTTCCGGAGACAGCATTCATCGCAACATCTGTTGTAATCCATAAATATCCTGTTGCTAAAGCTGACATGTTTTGGTTTACCGATCCAAAAGAATGAGCACCCGCTCCAAGCGATGCGATTATATCACTTCCGATTTGAACTGCATTTGAAAACTGATCACTTGAACTATACCATAATTGAAACTTAGCTACATCTGAAGCTAAATAAGTTCCTATAGTAGTAAAATCAACTTGAGTTAATTGTGCTCCGGTAACCGTAACATCAAGTGAAAATTTATATACTATATTTTTTAAAGTACCCAAACCGATTTCACCAGCTGCTACAGCCGGATTTTCTGAAGATAAAACTATTGACGGAGTTCCCACTAAAGTTGTAAAAGAGACTTGATCTCCGTAAGATGTTCCAACTGAATTTGTCGCATAAGCACGAACATAATATGTTGTACTTGAAGTTAATCCTGTTAATGAGCTTGCAAATACACCTGTTCCTGATCCGTCTTCTGTTTTTGAATCTGTTATTGTTGGATTTTCACTCGTACTCCAGCAAACACCTCTAACAGTCACGGATGCACTTCCTGAATCACTCACATTACCGCCACCTGTAGCCGTAATCTGACCAATGTCTGTGATAGCGGCTGTAGTTAAAGTTGGAGCTGTTCCTGATGCACTTAGTGTGACTGCTAATGAAGCTAACCTGATTGTTGTATTTGTACCGTATTGGACAAATCCGGTTCCAGTTGAAGTACTCATTGTAGAGTCAGTAGCATTATAATAAACTCTTCTATAAATTCGCATAGATTTTGCATCAGCAGGAATTGTAGGATTAAGTACAATCCATTCACCAGTAGCAGAAGGAAACGGCACCGCAGATGCTCCAACAACTTTGGAGGTATTAAAAGGATATTCACTTGAGAATACTACCCCGGCATCACCTGCAGTAGTGTTATTATTTGTACTTCCGGTAAAAGTTATACTTGTAATTGTAGAAGTGCTGCTGTTGGCAGTCAAATTCATTTCAACATGCGCCGCAGTTGCATTAATTTGATAGCCATTAATACTTGAAGTATTACAAGTTGTAGCAGTATAAAGAGCACCTCCCGAAGGAGCATAAATTAATTCCTTGGCAGTACCGGAATTAAAAGTTGTGGCTTCAATCGTCCACGCAAGAGGATATGTTGTTGTCACATAGTCATATCCCATAAAAGCATCTTGACCCTTTACTTCTTCAGCAAAAGACCAAAAGAAAAGAATAATGGCCAACGAGAAAATTGTTACTAGTTTTTTCATCTTGAACCTCTAATTATTATTTGTTGTTGTTTGTATGAATTACTTTATCAAAGTCATTTTTTTTGTGTTTATAAAATCACCTGCAATGAGACGATAAAAATAAACACCGCTGGATGTGCCTACATCGTGTATGCTGAATTGTTGTGTATAATAACCGGCTTCATGTTCTTCATTTATTAATGTTTTAACTTCTTGACCGAGTGAATCGTATATCTTTAGAGTGACGAATTGATTATTCATAATTTCATATTTGATGTTTGTTTCGGGATTAAATGGATTTGGAAAGTTTTGATACAAATTATAAGAACAGGGTTTACCCGCATCAATTAAGGCTTCTTTTGAGTATTCAAATGTTCCGTTAAAATCGATTTGTTTTAATCTGTACTTGATAACTTTATTTGAATTGATTAAACTTTCATCAATAAAATAATAATTTGATTTTTGTGTTGATGTCCCTTTTCCTTCAACAAAACCAATCTTAATCCAACTTGATTCATTTACATTTTTCTCAATCTCAAAACCGTAATTGTTTTTTTCTGATTTGGAAATCCATTCCAATTTTACTTTTCCGTTTACACGTGAAGCTCCGAATGATTCAAGTTCAACCGGAACTACATTTTCATTCGAAGTTGTGAATGACCAGACTTCCCCTTGAATTGTATCGTAAGGTGTAACTGCATTAATTCGCCAGAAATATTGTGTGGTGTCGCTTAGATTGGAAGGACTAAAATATGTCTCTGTTTGATTCCCAATAAACTGAGGTGGATTTGAATTTCCGAAGTAAACATTATAAGAAGTTGCTCTTCTTCCTGTTATCCAGGTTAAAGCTAATCCGGTTTTACTCACTTCAGTTTGATTCCTTTCCGGTTTAGGAAATTCTGCATTCGGTAATACAACCGGAAAGTTAGCTTCGGGATTCCAGGTTGTTGGTGCCGTTGAGAAAGTCCATTCCGCCGTGATTTGATGGGGTACCGGCGAGCCTAATGCGCTATCTAAATTGTTTGCATACCAAGTATAATTTATTGAATCTCTAAAATTATTGAAGTAATAATATCTTTGTCCCCACTGCAATGTATTAGGTGGATTTGAAACAGCAAAGAAAATAGGTTGATTTTTCATATTGAATGAAAAAGTATTATCAATCAAATAAAATTGTGCATCAAGGTGATGACGCCCGAGTGCAAAATTTGGAACTCCGTCAAATCTCGAATTTTTAATTACGAACTTAGAATTTTGATTTGCACTTCCATCATGCCAAATACTCGCACTTGCAGATGCACTTCGTTGATAAAATTTACTATCACTTATATAACACCATCCGCGCGGACAAACAAAATCAACATTACCTTCAAAGTAGCAGTTGTAGTGATAATATTTTCCTGATGTGACATTCCATAATGATAAAGTATCTCCACCATCAGCTTTAATATCACAATTGATTATAATAATTCTATCGGCTGTCGCACCTCTTATCGCAAATTGATGATCCGTACTGCCGAATAGTGAACCATAGTTATTATATATTGTAAGATTTGCTAAAACTAAATTGCTAACTCCGCTGTTTATATTCAATGTGGCAGCACCCCAATCGCTTCCGCCGCTTGTTATATGCCAGTTCGAACGCAACTCTGCATAAATGATTTTTGTGTTTTCTCTCTCTTCACCGACTAAAGTAATGTTACTGTTAGATATATAAATCTTTTCGTTGTAAGTCCCCGTTTTGATTAAGATTACTTTCATAACACTGTTGTTTGCCGGGATAGAATTGATTGCTTCCTGAATTGTTGTAAAATCACCGGTTCCGTCTTGAGCCACAATTACATCTACATTCTGTTGAGAATTCGGAACCATACCATTTCCTGATACTTCAACTTGCTGCGAAGGAGCTGAACCGCCTGAATTTACAATGTCCCCGTTATAGGTTGTAATTGATGTGGGCTTAAATCTTACATAAACCGTTGTATTTCCGAACGAAGTATTTGTGTACGGAATAAAAATTGAATTACTGAATCCGTTTCCGCTTGTTAAAGATATTTCGTAACCGGTCGGAGCATTAATAGTTATATTTCCACTTGAAGGTGAAAGTGTTGCACCACTTATTGTATATGTTTTTTCTGAAGATGTTGTTCCTACACCGACATTACCGAATTCTAAAACTTCAGGATTAATGGTAATAGTCGGGACTGCAAGGGTAGTTTGATTTCCTGTTCCAAATGATGAAGTTAAATAGTTTTGCGAATTGTTCGTACCGACATTGTATTCATATACCGCAAAATGATAAGTTACATTGCTCGATAATCCGACAACATTAACACTGTTTTCGCTCCCGTCATAAACGACTTTATTTCCGTTAGATTGATTTACTGCATTCAGAAAATTATTACTAACTCCGCTAATCACAACACCGTCTGCTGGTAGCCAATCAACTTGTGAATCTTTTTTAATAACTACGATTCTTCTATTGCCGTTTCCGCCGATAAAATTAACATCCATCGAATTTCCGGTAACATTTCCGAAGGAAATAGTTGAATGTAGTGTCGGCTCAGAAGAAACACTTATCCCTTCAACCATAACAGTTTTTGGACCTGCATTTATACTGTTATGAGTTATTAGTCCACTCACTGTCCCCGATGCTGATGTTGGAGAAAATCTAACATAAACAGTTGTAGATGACAAACTTCCGTCGCTGTTTTGAAATTCTAATGAGTTACTGAAACTTGAGTTATCACTGCTTATTTCAAAATTTGATAGAGCATTGATGGTTACATTTCCTGATAAATTTGAACCTGAAACGACATACTGTTGCGAAAAAGAGGTTGTCCCCGAAACAACTGCACCGAATGTTTGCAACGAGCTCACTGAAACATTGATAATAGCGGCTCCGACCGTTGCTCCCGAAATATTAACATTTTGCAGACAAACATATTTTCCGGTTGAGGCGGATGTGTACCAGGGATAAACTCTTAGATAAAATACTTCACCATCATAAACCGATTGGTTTAATTGATAATTAGGCGAAGGTGAAAGAAAAGCACCGCTCGGTAAAACCAATGGAGTAAAATTAAGTAATAGTGATGTTGCAAAAGTTGAATCGGTTGAGTATCTGATATTTGCTCTCATATTACCGCCACCGGCAGCTCCAATACTCATTGCTATTGATGTTATATAAAAATTGTTTCCGGTTTGCGGAGTAACTGCAAATTGAATAAACCGCTGATCATTTTGTCCTGTTTCCCCCGACCAACTTCCGTTTAAAGTTGTAATACGTTGACTTGAATTTGGTCCTGAATAATTATTAATTGTCATCCCGCTGAAAGATTCATTAAACCCAACAATACTTCCGTTAACCGTTACAGATGTGGTTGAACTGCTTGAGAGCGAATATAATGCTGATGCATCTTGAGCAAACATTGATGTGCACCCCATCAATAGTAGAACAATCAGATAAGTATATTTAATCTTCATTTTATTTTAATGATAATTAGTGAAAAGTGATTTCTTTTAATGAATTAAAAATTTTTGGGGTTTTAGATGTAGGGAACAGTCGCGACTGTTCCGCATTAAACAATAGAATTATCGAAATATATTCTTAAAATAAGATATTACCTCTTATCCAAAGGGCGGAACGGTCTCGACCGTTCCCTACGAAATTAATTTAAAAATTTTAGGGCGAGATTCATCTCGCTAAACGCAGTATTATCGCAATTGAGAATGAGGCTAACAGTTTATATATCAAAACGCAAAAAGAAGTGACAATCTATTTACACTATTAAAAATTTCGTAACGGGAATATGAGTAATTAACTTCAACTTCGTAATCGAAGAGTGAATAATTAAATCCAACACCACCTGACCATGAAGCCAGATCACGATTTGTTTGATAACCGCCTCGCACTGAAAGCATATTCAAAAATATATATTCCAATCCGACATTAATTCTTTCAGAGTAATTATTCTGATGCAGAAAATCAGTTGCTAAATGAAGTGCCCCGTCATGCTCGGGAAGAATAAAATTCATTAAATTGATTGAAGCTCCTAATGCAAAAACGAGCGGTAGTTGTTCATCTATTTCTTCGCGCTTAATGTTCGAAGCAAAATTTCTAATCGACATACCGAATGCAAATCCGTTAAAGAAAGTTTTATACTTCACACCTAAATCAAAAACTAATTTTGAAGCATTATTATCTTTCATTCCGCTCTCAAGAAGATTTTGTCCGAGATTCTGTCCCGCAAATCGAACAGTACCTCCAAAAGCAAATTGTTCAGAGATTGATTTAGCATAAGTTATACCAACTGAATAAGCTCCGACATTACTTACATTACCATTATCTTTATAACCAAGAGGAAATAAATCACTTTCCCCGGCTCCAAGAAGGCTTGTCCCATGGATTGTGCCATAATCAACTGTTAATAAATTTATACCGATAACGCCGAGGTTATTAAGATTCCATGCAACTCCGCCGCTTAAATAATTAATATCGGCAATCCAATCTGTATAATTAACAGTTACATTAAACTGAGAATTCATTTCAGCCATTCCCGCCGGATTATAAAACATTCCTTCCACCCCTGAGCCGTAAGCGGTAAAGGCTTCTCCCATAGCAGAGGCTTTAGGTGATGTTCCGACAAGCAAAAAGTTCATTGTGGTTTGAGCAACCTTATTCAGACTAACCTGCGAGTAGGTCGTTGTTAACGAAGTAAGAATTAAGAGCAGTGCAATCAATATTGTTTTTTTCATGATAATCTCCCTTCTTACCTTACTACTAAAAATTTGTGATAAGCAACTTCACCGTTCGGTTTTTGAAAAACGGCGATGTAAAGTCCGCTGTTAATTACCTGCTGCGATGAAGAAATCATATCCCACGTATAAGAACCGGCTCTTTCGGGACTATTATGTTCAATGGTTTGTACAAGGTCCCCATGCTCTGTATAAATTTTAATAGTAACAGCTTGCGGCAGATTAAAGAAATTAATTCCTCTTTGATCAACATAACCGTAGGCTTTTAATAAAGGATCATTTATGTTATAAGGATTCGGGACTATTCGAATGCGTGCCATATCATCAGTTGAAAATCTTGGTGGATTGATAAATGTTACGTTTGGAATATAAGCCCTTCCGCTATAAATAATTTTTCCGCGTGTGGTTGGATCGGCTTTAGAATCATTCGCATCAATTAAGGCTTTACTCTGAATATAATAGTAATACTGCGCTCCGGGAACAACCGTTTGATCTTTGTAAACATGCTCATCAGCTTTATCAGTAGCATCGGATGAATAAACTTCATTGTAGAAGACTGTATCCATATTTGAAATTCGTCTCATTATAATATATCCGGCGAAATTTGGAAGAGCTTCTGCCTCGGCATTTTTCCATTTCAACTCAACACCATCACCATAACCTGTTACTGAAAAATGTGAAGGGGGAGGTGGTGATTGGGGGATTTCATAATTGTTATCAGAATTCCATTTTGCGCGCCAAGCGGTAAGCATAACAGAATCTCGTCCCATGCTTATCCAACGGGCTTTTTTCTTATCCATTTCTGTAGCACCATTGGGGAAAGCAAAATTTGAAGGCAGCCATCCGGTATTTGGATCAGGCATATTTGGCGGATCGGTTAATGTTCCGGCTAACCATTTCTCACCTACTTCTTTAGCAGTTTGTTCCCCTATTCCGGCTGTACCAACTGCATAAACAAATCTCAACTTTGCATTCGGCGGAAAGTTATATGGTCCGAAACTACTGAAGTTTTTTGAATTAACAGCTTGAACAACACCTGCAGGGAATGAAGAAAAATCGGGAACACCAAGTTCATCATTCACAACTCCGTGGTGAGTCCCAGGATGAATATTTGCTCGTGGAAATTTGTCAGAATAACCTCCGCGCATTGCCCAATAATTTTTACTTCCGTAAGGATCTTCCCCTCCTTCAGGACTTGGGATTTTAGTTTCAGTTCCGATGTAGGTAACACGCGGCTGAAGAAAATCATCTACATCTTGAGCAATATTTGTAAATGGAGTTGCTGAAGCGTGGAGTATCGAATAAAAAGTATAATTCGTATTTAACAATCTTCCGTTTTGGCTTAATGCCGGAGCTCCCATATTGTCCCCCGGAGTACCGGGATCATCGGCACCATAAAAATAAAATAGACGTAATGAATCCCCTGGTCTTGCACCATAATAATTTTGCCAAACGTATTGATAATTTGGTCTTTCATTTGAAGGTGGAGCGGGATTATTCCCGTATGAATAATAATTGTTTGCCATACCTTGCGACATTCCAAAATGAAAATTTCGAAGTGTGTCTTGATAAACGGATCCGTTTGTTTTGTCGACTCCGACATTTGTTAATTCAACTTCAACAATAACATAATTATCATTAAATGTTTGACTCCATGCAAGGACTCTTCTTTTAACTTCTACACCAATAATATTTTTGCTGGTAACTTCCACCACTTGATCGTAAGTGCCCGAGGTAAATTTAGTCGGGTCATAATTTGTGAACATTGGAATCGCAACTGGATTACCATTAACTATTTGCTCGGGATATTTATATCTTATAAAACTTGTTAAAGGAACAACAACCTTACCGGCAGGCATAAAATCATTTTTAGGTCCAAAGAGTCCTACTGTGTAGAGTGAATCATTTGGGGCAAGCCAGCCTGTTGCTCCCATTCTGAAACCTGAACCGAAATAATTATCTGATTGTTGTCCTCTGTACTGAAGAATACCAAAATCATTCGGAAAAAATCCTGCTCGAAAATCAAATGTTGCCTGATCACCATTCCCAACAATTCCACCCCATATCTTCCCGACTTTAACAATTGCGGTCGCAAGTTCAGGATTTTGCGCTTCTACATTTGAACCCAACATCAATGAGACAAACAAAAATAGAAGCAGAATACGTTTTCTTTTATTTATATTAATAATTTTATTCATTATCAAACTCCTTTGGGACTTTCAAAAATTCTTTTGTATATGATATTTTCTGAAATTAAAAATCTAGTTTAAGACCGAACCAAATATCCCGCGGCTGACCATAAATGAAGTAGGAATAATCGGGATCGTTGATGTATGGTTTCGATTCAGACCTTAAATCTCCAACTTTATCCTCTCCGGCGATATACTTACCGGCATTTTGTTCACGCAGATTATCATATTCAGGAGAATTATACTCAGGCAGTTGTAGTGAAGCTAAATAATTTTTGGTATCAGCCCATTCGGTAAAACTACCCGCATCAATATTGCTTCTTCTGAATGCATAACCTTTATTCAACATACTGATTTTGTTATTAAGAAGATTTGATACATCAACAAAGAAAGTTATTCCAATGCCTCTAACATTAAACGATTTACTCATTTTCATGTTAAGCATAACATAATCGGGCCATTGCATATTATTACTTACATGAAGTTTGTTGAGTGGGTTCCATGTGAAGTAATCACCAGTTTTCCATTCAAAAAAGAAAGTAGTACTCCATCCGGCTAATAGTGAGTTCAGTAGAATATTCTCTTCAAACAAATCGCGGGGTGCATTTAGAGTAATGTTAGCATTTAAAATGGGAAGTGGTAAAAATCTGCTTTCTTGTGCAGAATATAAACCCGCTCTATCATCATTAATTGTTACGTCAGAAACGATTGCTCTTCCGGTTAAACCTGATTTTTTTAACATGTAATTGAAGTTCACCCATCCGGTAATCCAACTGTTATCGTTTTTAGTAATATTTACTTCAATCCCTTGAATATCTTGATAGTTATTATTCTCCCACAAATCATAATCAATACTTCCTGAACTGCTTTTATAATTGACATCACCATTTTGTCCGGTTATATCTTTATAATAACCCGATACATTTATTAAGTAGTTATCAAGCAGATTATATGCCGCCCCAAGCTCGTAGGAAACTGTTTTAGGAGGTTCAAGATTAGGATTAGCCATATCATATAAACCATTTTTGTCGTATCGATAACGGACTAAAAACATTGTCGAATAAGGCGGATTTGATCTGAAGTGTCCATAATTAAAATAAAATTTTGCCCGTTCGGTAACAGGAAATGAAATTCCGAGTCTTGGACTGAATGTAGTAAAGTTTTTCACAGGTGCAAGGAATCCGGGATTTTGCTTATCATAATCTTCCCACTTTTCCCAAATCAATGAACGCCCTGAAGCTAAAGCAGCATAGAATGAATCTGTAGCTGCACCGGGATCTCGTGGAGCTTCGCCAAATGCAGAAGTAAATGCAAAAGCGAACGGATCTCCTGTAGGCCATTTACCACCGCCGCCGTAGAAATAATCCATTCGTAATCCCAAATTAGCAATTACACCTTCATAAGAAATTTGATCTTGTAAGTACATACCGGTTGTGCTCGGAGTTCGACGGTAATTGAATTCATAAGAATTATAAGGACCGGTTCTGTTCCACTTCATCCACATTTTATGATCAATATCAAAACGATTATATTCTATTCCGCCTTTGAAATAATTGTGATCTCCGATTTGCGAAACTAAATCATACTTAACGCGCTGTTGCTGTGTATGTACATTTGTATATAAGTCTCCCTCTTTCCCTCTGAATCTTCTTATTACACCCGGTAGAGCATCATAATTTGGATAAAGATAACTTATTGTATCGGTTGGAGTGATATAAGTTAACCGGTTATTAGGAGCAAATTGCCATTTTCCATAAGGCATTTCTGTTACGGGAAACGGTCCAAACATTGTAAGTATTGAAGGATCCCGATTATCGCCAACAGGAGCATCATCTCTTATCGACAAATAACTTGCTGCAAATTCAGAAAATGTTCTTTGATTAAGAACATGATTTATTGAAAATCCCCCCATCAAAGTTGTTTGATTAAGTTGTGGGAACATAGGCGGAGTGTACCAATAATTTACTCCGCCATCGAGATTAGATAGACGCGCAAAATATTTAAGGTTATCTGTTGTCATAAAGCCCCCTTCTCTCGCAGCATCGGGAAAATCACCGAATGCCGGTTTAATAGGGCTTACACCAAATTGTCTTTTCCATAATCCGTTTATCGTTATAGTAAGTGACTCGAGTGGATTAGTCTTCATCGTTAATAAAGTAACGTGTGATTTTTGACTTTTTCTACTAACCGGAATAATATAATTAGTTTCCTTTGTACTGTGTGAAAGATAAAAAGTCATATCACCAAGCATTTTACTTATGAAAGGAATTGGACCTCCAAAACCTAAATCAAAATTGTAATCACTTCCCTCTTCATCCCATGAATGATCATTAAATAATTTTTTTTGCTCATCTGATAATTCATAATAACCGATAGCAGTTTTTACGCTATCAGGGAGTTTTGATAAACCTTCATAATCGGGAACCGCCATGTGCATCCAGGATGCAAGGTAATAATAATCCATTGGCGAAGCCGGGTACCGCGGATTAGTTTGATTAAATGAATTTGCTGCCCCAATCCAGCCATCAAATCGATCATGCTGCTGATAAAGATAAGGGTCGGTATCTTTCCATGTGTTATCTGTTCCATAAAAAGCTAAAGCTGGATCTAAATAAGGTCTCAATGCCGGTGAATATGGATCACTCATAAGTGGACCAAAACGTTTCACCATCGGGGCATTCTTCGAAATTGATATTGTCCCTTTATACGTATCCTTCGAACCTGATTTTGTAGTAATGTTAATTAATCCCGAACGGAAATTCCCGTATTCAGCATTGAAACCTCCCGAGAGTAATGAAACTTGTTCAATTGAACTTAAGGGAATAGATGTTTCAGCATTACCGACAGCCGCATTATTATATGCCATTCCATTTACAAATGTTCCTGTTTGATCCGATGAACCGCCTCTTATTTGTAAAAATCCGTTTTCGGATGAAACCCCGGGTTGTTTCTCAAGAAAAGATGAAACTTCCCTCATCCCGGTTGTATTTTGCAATTGCTCTGCTGTTATAACATTTATTGTATTTGATACTTCATTATTTAATGAATTTCTTTGAGCCGTAACAACAACTTCTTCACTCTGAATTATAGTCGAGGATAAATCAAAATCAACGGTAGTAACTCTATCTGCGGAAACTATAACTTCAGTAACAATATTTTTGTTGTAACCTATTGTTGAAGCCTGAACTCTATACGTACCGACCGGAACATTTATGATAAAATATTTTCCATGAACATCAGTGGCTGCACCAAAATATGTATCAAGTATAACAACATTTGCCCCAAAAAGAACTTCTCCCGTTTGCGTGTCTTTAACCGTCCCTTGTATTTTACTTCTCGATTGAGCAACATTTAGTTGCGAAGTCATTAGAAAAATGAGGAATGTTGTTGTAGTTATTTTAATGGTTTTGTTCAGGCTCATATTTTTCTCCTTATAAAAAAATACGCGTCTTTTTTGTCAAAAATAGGTAGGATGAAATTCCCAAAAATCATTCGGATATTATTTTATTATTTATCATCACGGAATTAAACTTATAATCTTTTACATGTTCGATAACATTATCTTTGGCAACTTGATTAAAATTACAATTATCAAGATACAGACCGGTAACAGGGGCATTATCAAAGGCTTTAATCCATATTGCAAATTTACTTTTTTCGCTTGTAAGATTTTGAACATGCACATTTCGAATGGTAGGAAGGAAGTTCCCTTTTTTACCTTCTTCATAATAGTAATCAATTTTTATTACTGCTTCGCTAACTTCGCCGACTTTAATATTTCTAAAGTAGATGTTTTCTATTGTTCCTCCGCGAACAGCATTTGTCTTAAAGCGTAAAGCTCTATCGAGGTTAGGACTACTCATTTCGCAATTCTGTGCAAAAACATTTCTTACACCGCCTGAAATTTCGCTTCCCATTACTACACCGCCATGTCCCTCTTTCATATTGCAATCTTCAATAATTATATTTTCACTCGGGACATTAATTCTTCTTCCGTCATTGTTTCTACCGGATTTTATTGCAATGCAATCGTCACCCGTATCAAAATAACAATTTTGGATCAACACATTTTTTGATGACTCAGGGTTACAGCCGTCATTATTTGGTCCAAGTCCTTCTATCTTTAAATTTTTAACTGTTACATTTTCACACAGAACGGGATTTAAAAACCACATCGGTGAATTTTTGAATGTAACTCCATCTACTAAAATATTTTTTGATTTGTAAGGTTGAAAGAAACTCGGACGAAGATAAAATCCTTCTCCCATAATTCTTTCTTGTGGATGAACATTATCTTCAGCCATTTGGAAAAGTAAATCTCTTCCTTTTTTTTGATGAGGTGTTCCCTCAATCCAGCCGTCTACTTTGTTCCCCTTCCAGGGCCACCAATTATCATTTGCTCCTTGTCCATCAATAATTCCGCTTCCGGTAACTGCAATGTTTTCTTGCTCATAAGCATAAATCAGAGGTGAATAATTCATACATTCAACCCCTTCCCACCTTGTAAATACAAGGGGAAGATAGTCTTGCGGATTTGTAGAAAATTTAATAACCGAGTTTTTTGAAAGATATAAATTCACAATACTTTTAAGATGAATTGCTCCGGTAAAAAATTCGCCTTCGGGAACAACAACTCTTCCGCCACCAGCTTCATTACAAGCAGAAATAGCTTTTCTAAATGCCTCTGTACAATCGGTTTTACCGTCAGCAACAGCACCAAAATCAACTATGTTAAAATCTTTATCTTGAAAGGTAGGGGGAATAATATTTTTTCTTATTTCATCTAACTTATCCCACCCGTCACGTTGCGAGTTTGAAAAATCACATGAGACAATTGTTAAAATCGATATTAAAAGTGCAAATCTGATTAATCTATAATTTTTCATATTCTCTCCATTTTTATTTCATCAGAAGAAGTTTAATAACCTGATGTTTTGATGAAGTTGAAAGTCTTGCGAAATAAATTCCACTTGATAAGCGGCTTCCGTCAAACCGTACAGAATAATTATTTGGTTCTAAAGTATCATTCACAAGTTCATCAATTTGAGTTCCGGTAATATCATAGACGGCAAGTTTAACATGTTCTCTTTTATCAATTAAAAATGCTATTGTAGTTGTAGGGTTAAACGGATTTGGGTAATTATTTAATAACTTAAACGACCTCGCTTCAACAAAGTTTTCATTTACACTTAAAATAGGACCAGTTTCAAATGCGCCAAGATCGGGTGCAGTGCCGTTAAATGATAAACCTACATCAACTCCTGCATCAATAAATAAACTGAATTGAGATAATCTTAAAAAATCGATATACGGAAGAGAACTGTCTGCATTGCGTGGAGAGAGAGCTAAACTTGTATCTAAACTAATAAAATCAGAATCATTAATTGTGAATCCAACCCAACTGTTTGCTTCAACTATCGATGTTGATACAATCGAATTTGTAGTTCCCGATCGATGTGATATATTATTTTTTAGAATATGTTTTCCCGAAGCCGGATTAGACGGGAATGAAAAATTCCTGGTACCATTTCTAAAAGAAGTATTATTGTATAATGTAATCCCTGCTGTATTATTATTTTGGTCAAAGCCTTTTTGCTTGTTATCAAAAGCCACTGAACGAGTTACTATATGTGGACCCTGAACATAGTTACCGCCAACCTTAAATCCGTTTCCGTCACCGGTATATGTTGGTAAACCCCATACATTATAACCGTTTCGGAATGCCCAACAGTCGTTAATTATAACTGCATTTGCCCCCTCATATAAATCCCATCCATCATCAGCATTTCCCCAAGCTCGGCAGCCGTGGAATTCATTTCCCGGACCGATAGAAAGTTTTGCTGCAAAACCATCTGCGTTTTCACCGTTAGTATGTTTATCACAATTCTCATACGAATCACAATTAATTATTTTATTGTGACTCGCTCCATTACTAAGTTGAATGCCTGTATCATAACAATGATAAATTCGGCATTCTTCAACTAAGTTATACCAACCTGAAATATGAATACCGTTATCCCCTGCATTTCTGATCTCAAGTCCTTTCACATGCCAGTAATTATGTGAGATTTGAAATCCGCGTGAAGATGTTGCTACCGGTTGTGAAGAAAAATCTATAATTGGTTTTTCACCCGGATAAGCGAATATTTTAATCGGTTTATCTGCCTGTCCGGTTTTATTTAATCTGATAGTCGAGTTGTATTCATGCACACCGCCCCGCACAAAAATTGTTGTATCTGCAGCAGCGAGTTGAATTGCGCGGGTTATCGTTTTTAACGGAAGATCAATTGTGCCCGGATTTTCATCACTCCCATCAACTGCAACATACAATTGTGAATAACTTATTGATGAAAAACTGAAGAGAAGTACCGATAAAATGATTCTGAAACCAGATAATACTGATTTCGATTTATTAAAAAACATAAGCGTCCTTTACAAGTTCATTCAAATATTCTTCTAAAAATGTATAACCGCTTGCTGCGGTTTTATTAGCATCTAAATTATCATTCGGGTCAAGATTATTTTTAATTTCCCAATCATCTGGGATTCCATCTTTATCAGAATCTAAAGGTGGGGTAAGAGAATTTAGAACAGGGTATCCTCCCACTTCACTTTGAGAATTGATTATTCCGTTACCGGAAAGAACTTTGGAATTTTTTACCTCACAAATAATCCTTGAATCAACTTTATCTCTTTTAGGCAAAATTACACCACTAAATTTTAAAACTGAACTATACGCTTCTTCTGCGGTTTGAGTTATTATGTTTTCTTTACCAAATGCTTTTAGAGCTTTAATTTGCGGTTCATTTGCATAATTGCCTTGTATTCCCCCGTTCCAATTATCCTCGGTGATATCCGGATAATTTTCCACTACATTTTTATCAATAAACCATTTACCCAAATTATCAAACGGTTCTAAGATCCGATTTTTTTTATGTGATGCAGGTCCGGCTTTATAATAATTGGCAATAATATTATGATTCCCTTTTTCTCCACCGTAAGAACTATTTTCTCCCCAATTATAAATTACATTATTTCTAAAATCAACCAATTCTGTTTCAGGAGTTGTATGAGTTCTTGCACCATTGAATCGTGGATTCCTGCTTGAATTATGAGCTAAAAGATTGTGATGAAAAGTAGCGTTCACACCACCCCAAATTCCGCCGTAACCATGTGCCCCCTTTGGATGAACAGAATTATTAAGTGCTTCTGAAATTATAGACCATTGAAGAGTAAAATTTTCATTGTCATAAAAAGTTCCTACTTCATCAATTCCCCAGCTCATTGAACAATGGTCAATAATAACATTTTTACAACGCATAACTGATATTGCATCTTCAGGAATTTTGTTTTCATCTCCGATACGAAAACGAATAAAGCGAATGATGATGTTGTCAGCAGCAGTAATAGAAAAACGATTTCCTTTAATACAGATTCCGTCACCCGGGGCTGTTTGACCTGCAATTGTAAGGTTACCATGACTTATTTCTAATTCTGATTGAAGTTCAATAATACCGGATACTCTAAAAATTACAGTACGTGGAAATTTCTTTTCAACTGCATAACGTAAACTACCTTCGCCGCTGTCATTTAGGTTAGTAACTTCTATTACAGCACCCCCCCTTCCACCGGAAGTAAATTGTCCGTATCCCTCAGCTCCCGGAAAACTTTTTAGCTGTGGGAAACTTACCGGGGTTAATAGAAGAAGTAAAAGAAAAGTAAGGTTTTTATATTTTATCATAAATTAAAGTTGTTAATAAAAGGGCATCCTAATCTATGCAATTGGATGCCCTCCACAATACAACAACAGGAGAGAAAAATTATTTAACTAATAACATTTTTTTGATTGAGAAGTTATTTCCTGATTCTAATCGATAGAAATAAACACCTGTAGTTAGTTTTGATGCATCAAAATTAATCTCATGATAACCGGCGGTTAATTCTTCATCTATTAAAGTTGCCATTTTCTGTCCGAGCACATTGAAAACTGACAAATTAGTTTTACCGGCAGCAACAAGATTAAAAGAAATTTTAGTTGATGGATTAAATGGATTCGGATAATTTTGGTTTAATGAAAATTCAACTGGAGTCATACCCGGTTCATTAACATCAGTAATCCAGTTCAACCATTCTTGTTTCTTTGTAGGGAACCAATTCAAATCACCTAAAGGAAAACTACCGGTTCCGGCACTATACGCTGGCGAAGATGTAGAATATGAACCATTTAAAGTATCACTTAAATAAGTCCATGAAGCACGATTATAATCGTGTAATAATCTATTGAAATTAGTGGTTGCTTTTGTTTTACCTGCACCGCCTTGCTCAACAGGTCTTCTATACCAGTCCATCATAGCCGTCATAAGCTTTGGAATGTTGGCTAAGACCACACTTTGTTTTACAAAAGCAGTTAGAGAATCAGCACCAAGTCTGCTGTTGATATGCCTTGATAAAGGAGAACCTTCACCTGTTACACCTGTAGAAGCATGTCTGTTAAAAAATGCCTGCCCGGAATCAGATATTGAATAAAAATTGTTAGAGACTTTCCAGTTTGTCTCTGTATTATTAACAGAAAAAATCCAACTCATTCTTCTATTACCAACAGGATCTAATTCACCGCTCTCATTAAATTCAGCTTGACGAACGTAATCTGTATCATTGCCAAGTGCAAACGGATCAATGAATAAGTTGTTTGTTATTTCAGATTTTGCACCAAGAATACCAAGTACCAATGTACCATGATAGGACATACCATTAACAACTGTATTGTGATCAAAAATAAAATTGTTAATTGCAGCAGTGCTGTTGAAGTGTCTTATAATTCTATCCTGAAAATTAACGAAAGTATTATTGACTAAAACTAAAGAATCACAAGAGACCGCTCTAACGTCAATTGCTTTGCCTGCACCAAGATTTGATCTGCCAAGATAACCCATATTTGCGAAGATGGTATTCGTAATTTTCATTACTCTTGTTGCTTGATCTGTACGGATATGATTACCGTTACTATTGGTTAATATACATCCATCAATGACAATATCTTTTCCGGCTTGATTAGTTCCGATTAATTGTCCCTGCATCAAACTGTAAGATGAAGTATCTGATTCAAGAATACCGGAAATTATTAAATTGCTCAACCAAATATTTCCGGCAACTTGTAAAAACGCAGCCGGGTTTGCACTAGTGGTTGTATTTTTCACCAAAAAAATAACCGGTTTTCTACCTGTTCCATCTTGAGCCTTTATATTTAAGACCCAGTCAGTATTTCTGATTGGAGTATTGACAAAATAAACTCCATTACGTTGTAAAACATAAATGCGATCAGGATCAACACGAGCACCAGTTGCTGTTGAATCACCGACTATAACATCATTGAGATAATTACTTCCATTCCAGGGTGCAATAAGTAATTCATGTGGATTCACCTGTCCATTAAGTACAGGGGATAAAAAAGAAATGACAAGAAAAAGGAATAAGTATTTAATCTTATTCATCTAAGCCTCCCAGCTTTTTGTTTTTGATTGTTAATAAAGTATTGATTAGTTGAGGATTTTTATTTTGAAAAAGAATTAGTAGAAAATTAGAAACCCATTAAAGAGTAATTCGAACTCCAAAATCTGCCGTCATATCGTATCTTTCACTTGTATTGAGCAGATTCCAATTATCAACTCTATTAAGTCGTGTTGTACTTTCTTCAATATTTGTAAAATTATTAATATTAAGTAAAAAAGAGAGATGATCATTGTATTGATATTTAAGAGCTAAATCCCATCTGGTAAAACTATTCACAACACCATCACTCTTACCGTCTCCGGAGAATGAGCTGTTAAAATCACCTTGATAGAAAACTGATATTCTTCCCGAAAATCCGGCAATATCATAACCGATTGCAAAATTTCCGAAGAATTCCGGTTGTCCCTCAAGTTTACGTTTCGCTTCTGTTAATTCGATTTTTGAATTATCGCGCGGAATCCAATACCCCGGGAAAAGTTCAATCGAATCTCTCCACACAACTGTTTTTGATGATGCTACAAATGTCTCTGATCGAACCAACGAGAAGTTATAACTCAAAACAATATTTTGTAGAAGTCCCGGTAGGAAGAAAAGATTAGCTTGATGTTCAACTTCAAATCCCCACACTTTTGTTGGTTTAGTTGAGTTGTATGGATAAGTTAAATTATATACTTGAGTAGCGCCGAAAGGACTTTGCCACGAGATACCAAGACTATCCAGTATTTCTGCACGATCGACTTTAATTCCATTAATTAAATGGAACATATCTTTAATTTCTTTATAGAATGCAGATACTGAAAATAATCCGATTGTATTACTGAAGAATGATGTATTGATTTCAAAGTTCCATGCTTTGGCAGCTTGCAAACGTGAATTGCCGATTGATAATGTTGTAAATCCGCCACCGTCTCTTGCAATATAATTTTCTAATCGATGATTAAAATCGGGACGGGCAATCGCTTTATAAGCTGCGAATCTCATCATCATAAATTCTACAGGTCTTACTGATAAATGAAAATTTGGTAAAAGAATGGTTTCTGTGTATGATGCGGTTGTATCTTTTACTGTTCCGCTTGGGGTTGGAAATCCGGTCAATTTGCCGGGTGTAAATTTTGATTTGTAAAAGTTGTCTTCTGACTCAACTCTTAAACCGGTAATGAAGGTTATCATTTCGCCATAGTTTAATGTATTCATTACATAACCGGCAGAAATTCTTTCTACTATATCATAGTAATTGGTTGAAACTTCTATGTTATTTGAATACTCCGCACTTGAACCGTCTGCATTAGCTGCACCGTGTTGATTTAGTTTATACCAATCGCGTAATGCATCTCTATTTACAATAGGATTCAACAAATACTTATCAAATACATTTCTGTTATCGGGAATGTTGGAAAGAAAATTTGTAGAGATAATTGCATTATTCTTTAAGATGAAATTTTCAAACCGTGTCCCGGTAAAATCTTTTAATACTACATCCCCACTCTCTGTTACTGTATATTTATGAAATCCATATAAGTGATAAGCGGCGGCTTTTTCAGAAGTCTCTTTGAATCTTGTTTTGTGTTTGTACTTACCTCCAAATTTTAACTGACCCGTGAAAAGATTCACAAGAACGTAATCTTTTGCTAAATCAAAGTAAGCAGTTTTTTCTTTATCAAAACTCTTCTGATGTCTGAAATATCCCCAAAATAAATAAGCCATTTCATAATTATTTAGAGCGTACGGAATTAATAATTCAGGTGGACCTTTTCTTACTCCCTCGGGTACATTATTCATTTTTGATTTTGGATTCCCCGCTGAATCAAGACTCGAAGGTTCAACAAATTCTAATTCATAGTCGTATGGATTTTCCGATTGAGATTGTCCGAATGATAATCCCCAGGTTGCGTCAATACCTAATAAATGATTTTCACCACGTAGCGAACTGTTGATTGTTTTAATTGTTTGTTCACGATTTCGTGCGGTGTAAAGCAAGTCTGCACTTCCAGTGGGATAGTTTCTTGTTGAAAAGAGATAATCTCGTGAAGTGCTGCTGTAAATATTATTAAATCTAATTGATCCGTGATCCGGCGTATTAAAATCGAGAAGTATTCCTAAACCATTTCTCCTTCTCATTTCATCTGTGTATTGAACTGAAAAATCCGTAATTTCATAATCATTAACATTATTTGATGCAGAACCGTAATCAACATCTATTCTTTCACTGCTTCTATCTCTTTGTTCAATATTTCCGTTAAACTGAACACCGAGTATATTATCAAAAAATCTTTCACCATATTTAAGATTAAAGTCATACTGTTTAATTGTATTATTTAATTGATTGTAAATCCCTTTCGAATCCAATCTGAGTAAACGAGTTTCAGGTGCTTTTTTTGTAACAAGATTTACACTTCCAGCAATAGCGTCAGCATCTTTATCAGGAGTCAAAGCTTTATATAACTCAATTCCGGCGAGTGATCCTTGAGAGAATGTAGAAAGGTCGATTCCGCGTGAGTCAATATCTGTATCAGGAATACGAACACCATCGACAGTAACAGTTCCAAATTTGTCACTTAAACCCCGGATGACCACTTTATTTGCTTCACCACCGGAACGGAGCAAAGAAACACCGGGTAATCGACCGATTACTTCCGCAGCATTTACATCGGGCAGTTCCTGAATTCTTTCTTCAGAGACAACGTTTACAATAGTATTCGAGTTTAGCTGTTGGTTTATGGCTGCTACTTGCCCTTTAGCCTGAGCAGTGACATAAACTTCATCACTTTCCAGAAAATCCATCATTAAATATTCGTTTAGTACTATTGTTTTATTTCCGGAAGGTACTTTAATTGTAACCTCTTTATTCTTATAACCAATGTAAGAGATTTTTAAAGTGTAATTACCTTCGGGGATATTCGTAATTCGATATTCCCCTTCAACATTAGTCGCACTCCCCAACCCTGTACCCAATAAGAAAACATTAGCCCCAACAAGCGGTTGGACGGTTAAACTATCAAAGATGACACCTCTTAAAGTTCCCTGTCCCAATACCTGGGTTACTGAGAATAGAACCAAAATCAATAACATTTTGAAAGTAGATGTTGTTTTCATTTGAAAAACTCCTAGGAGGTACAATTGATGGTTTGTTAATAATAAATTAATCGGTAATTAGAGAGATCAAGTATAAATAGTATAACTGAAATAAAAGAACAAGGAATAATTGGAGGAGGATAAATCAAGATTTCGAAATTTTGAACAGTAGAAGCAGCAGTGACGAATATTTTGAAGCTAATATCCATTTCGACTTGATTTAACGGGCATAGCTTCGCCTTGTGAGTCACATTTTTCAATTTTACTTTATCGTTTAAGTAAACGATTCAGTTGCTACCCGAAACTTGGGAATTTTTTTTTATTTTGTCAAGAAAAATCGGAAATCTCATGTACGATTTTTGGGATGCGGGTTTAGGTCTGTTCTATTTTGATTGGGATTCAGTTAGTCTATCACGAGGTTATTTTGGGAAATTATTATAAAAAACGGACGAAGTGGAATGCAAAACTAAACCCCGTCCACTTGACGGGGTTTAATCTATAAGTTTAGATTATTTATTCCATTTTTTAACAGTTATTTGTGAGTTAGATGTATTGAGTGAAATCAGTTTACCTCCGCCATTTAAAACAATTGTTGCTCGTATCTCTTTTCGATCTTCATCTGTAATGTAATTGTCAATTTTGTAGTCAGACACGATAGTATAACCATCTTTTAAATCATTTTTTGATTGTACTTTTATTACTGCTTCGATGGTTGCTTTAGCGTTTTCCGGAATTAGTAAAGTGATACTTCCGCCGGATGAAGCGATTTTGCTCTCTTCACTCCCATCAGGATTTAACTCTACATATACCTTGCCACCTGAAGTATTAGCCTTTACAGAACCGTAAAGATTTTCTAATTTCAAATCACCACCTGATGAATTTGCTTTTGTATTTCCTTTAGCTCCGGCTAATTTTATATCTCCACCTGAAGTATTAAGTTTTGCCTCGCCGTTTACATTCCCAACAAAAATGTCACCACCGGAAGTTGAGGCTGAGAAATCACCGTTGATATTCCCGACCTTGATATCTCCCCCCGAGGTTGCTAATGAAAGAGATTTGTTTGAACTAACAACAGTAATATCTCCACCTGAAGTTGAAATTTTTCCTTCACCAGAAATACTACCTGTTTTAATATCTCCCCCCGAAGTAGCGGCTTTAAGATTACCCTCAATATCACCGGTTGTAATATCACCACCGGCAGTAGTTAGTACAACATTACCCGAAACTTTTTCAACTTTTATATCACCTCCGGCAGTTGCACTATTGATATTTCCGAAATACTTACCAAGGCATGAAATATCTCCGCCGCTTGTCTTAATATCCAAATTGAATTGCTCAGGTGTTTTAATCAAAAATGAGGCATCATCATTGCTTTTAAATTCTATGAAGACCGTATTCCCTTCCTGATTTATTTTTAATTCTTCAAGATTAGCTTTACGTACTCCGGAAACTTCAATGTAAACTTCATCCTTACTCCATGATTCAACCTTGACGTCTCCGTTAACTTTAAGAGATAGATTTTCTCCTTTCCTGACATCAAATGATTTTGTCTCTTGTGCTCTTCCAATAGTTGTAAGTCCGACTAATAAAAGGACTGTTAATGTTAAACCGAACATATATTTTGTTCTCATAATGTTTCTCCTTATGATGAGATTTTTGTTAAAATTGTTTTTGCTTGAATTTTTATATAACTGTTTTCATCTTCATTCATTCTCTCTTTTAAAGCATTAATTGTGTTAGGATCAGAAAACTGTTTGAGATCATTTTTTTCACTCAGACAATTGATAGCTTGAATTCGTAAACCGGAATTTTTATCATTCTGAAGAACATAAATCATAGCATCCCGAACTTCATTATCAAATGGAATAAGACATAATGCATTCATCGCTACCTTCCTTACTCCCGGATTATTATCGTACATCATTGCGTTCAGAAGAGCATTTTTTAACACTTCCGTAGTACTCTCACGTTTTTCTGAATAAATTGCACTTACAGTCTGCAATCTGATTCCCGGATTTTCACTATTGAGTAACGATTTTGCTAATACCTGTTGAATCTCAATATCATTGATATTCCCTTTTAATTTAACCGGAACTGTTTGCTCAAAGGATATCTCAACCTCGCCATTCTCATCATCTTTATTAATGATTTGTAGATTTGAAACATTCAGTTCGCCAATTGAGGAGTTGTCGTTAGGGGTTTTCATCACCTCAACAGAATTAAATAAAAGGAAATAAGCAGTAACAAAAATCAGAACGGTTGCTGCAATTGAATATGAAAATCTTAAGCTTTCTGTTGTCGGAGTGGTTAGGAACTCCCAAATTTTTTGCGGACTCACTTTCTTTCGATTAAGAATTCTTATTCCCGCAAGTAGTTCATGTCTTGACTCAAAAAGTGTATCTTCATCAACTTCTTCGGAAAAGCTGTTTTTTATTACTTGATGAAGTTTTAATAATTCTTCCAGTTCGTTTTTACATGAAGCGCAATCGAGAAGATGACGTTCAAATTCTTTCTGTTCTTCTTTCCCCAGCTCATTGTAACTGTAAAGAATCAACATCTCTTTAAATTTATTATGTTCCATTTTCATCTCGTCTTTTAAATAGTTTTTAATTTCACTCTAAGTTTTTCATTTGCCATGAACAGATATTTTTTAATTGTCCCTTCACTGCACTCCATCATTTTAGCAATTTCTTTAATCTTATAATCATGCAGATTTTTCAACATAAAAGCCATTTTTTGTTTTGGCGCTAAACTGTCGATGGCTTTGTTTATATATCCCTTTCTTTCAGCTTCGAGGAGTTGTTTGTCCGGCTCATGCTCCTCTGAGGACTTCAAATCTAATCGAGGATTTTCATCATCAACTTCAGGTGAAAGGCTTACAGTTTGATATTTCTTATAGCTGGCTTTATGAGTGAGACAAACATTAGTTGTTACTCTAAACAGCCATGTCGTAAACTCACTCCGAAATTCAAAACGCTTTAAGCCTTTATAAACACGCAGAAAAACTTCTTGATATATATCTTTTGCATCATCTGAAGACTTAACATAATGAGAAGCCAATGAAAGCACCTCTCTATCGTGTCGATAAACTAAAGTTGCAAAAGCAGCGTCATTCCCATTTCGGAAAGAAAGAATTAAATCGTTATCGCTAAGTGAAGATAAATCTTCCAAATCAGTAACTCCGTTTTTATTGGTTAGACTAAAATAAGTTTAAAAGGTTGTAAGGATGCAGAAAATTTTTTCATTAAGATTTGCAGAGTTTCTATTATTTCTGATTTTTGATGATAGCTGTCATGGTTAAACAATGCTAAAACTCCAATTCTGAGGGATCTACGTGCGAATTAACTTATAAAAAATATTTTCTAACCGGAGTGGATACCCCGAAAGTTATAGACTGTTCGGAGGATTTTTTTATTTGAAACCGAAACGATTTTTATTGAGTTTAAAGAAAATGAAACTTAGTTTTAACTTATTAAAAATGCCGTCTCATTAATTAATAAAAACAGAATGAAGATTGGTTTTATAAGCGATATACACGAAGACATTCACAGTCTGGAAAAAGCACTCAAATTATTATCAGCAAATAATTGTGATTCCGTTTTTTGTCTCGGTGATATTGTCGGTTTTACAATTCCATTCTACAGGTATATCGAAACAAGAAATGCCGAAGAATGCATCAGGCTTGTAAAAGAGAACTGTTCGGCAGTAGTTGTAGGCAATCATGATTTGTATGCAGTAAAAAAGACACCTTCTTATGATGCAGGCTTTAACTACGGAAATAACTGGTATGAACTTGATTACGAGATTCGTGCAAAAAAATCTCGCAATAAAATCTGGTTGTATGAAGACAATGAAATTACCTGCCAATTGAGTGATGCATCAAAAGAATATTTGCTTGGTTTACCCGAAATAAGAATAATAGAATCCGATAACAATAAATTTCTACTCTCGCATTTTTGCTTCCCCGATTTTTCGGGTTCTTCAATTCATTTTCCCGGAGAAGCATTTCACCTGAAAAAGCATTTTGAGTTTATGAAAGTCCATGAATGCGATACAAGCATCTCAGGGCATGGTCATCCCGGCGGAGTAATAGTTGCTGATGATGAAAAAATATCTTCTCTCAGTTTCGGGTCTCATAAACTAAAAGAAGAAAATAGCTGGATGGTTGTTCCCTGCGTTGCAAGAACAACGAGAGAAAACGGGATAATGATAATTGATACTTCAACCGGAATTTTTGAAGCAATTTCATTGAAGTAAAAGAGTGATTAATATTTTTAATAAGGCTTAATAATGGAATCGAAACAATCATCAAATAAATTGCATTATATAAAAATTCTGCTGCCTACCTTTATTACTATCTCCCTCTTTATTACTGCACTTTTTGTTATCATAATTCCCCGGTTTGAAAATATTATAATTGATAGAAAAAGGGAGATGATACGCGAGCTTACAAGCACAACCGTAAGTATGATTGATAAATGGTACCGTCTGGAAATAGCTGGCGAAGTAAGTAGAAGTGAAGCGCAGGAATCTGCAATAAACCAGATAAAAAGTTTGCGTTACGGCAGCGAACAAAAAGATTACTTCTGGATTACAGATATGCAACCAAAGATGATCATTCATCCATACCGCCCTGACCTTGATGGAAAAGATTTAAACACTTTTGAAGATTCGCACCATAAAAAGCTTTTTGTAGAGATGGTTAATGTAGTAAAACAGCATGGAGATGGATTTGTAGATTACACATGGCAGTGGAAGGATGATTCGACAAATATTGTCCCTAAATTATCTTATGTAAAGGAATTTAAACCCTGGGATTGGGTAATAGGAACTGGCATTTATATAGAAGATGTACACGAAGAAATTGCTTTGCTCGAACAAAAAATTCTGACCATCTCAATCATTATTTCAATACTAAGCGCCCTTCTTCTCTTATATATTGCATTTCAAAATTTGCGGAGTGAAAAACTAAGGCAGTTAGCAGAAAATGAGCTGCGGGAGTCGAGAGAAAAATATAAAATGCTCGTCGAAACTTCAGGCGAAGGAATAATAATGATTCTTGAAAATGAACAGACATTTATAAACAAAACACTTTATTCACTACTCGGTTATAATGAAATTTCGAAGCAGCTTGGTTTGGATGACATTTTTGTTAATTACCCGGAATCCAAAATATTTGACTTCATAACTTTCAAAAAAATTAGTGATGACCAGACGATTGTAGAACAATTTGAAACACAATTTAAAAAATGTAATGGCGATTTGTTGAACGTGCTTTTAATTATTTCCCCCATTTCATTAATGAACAACAACGGGATAATTTTAGGCGTCAAAGATATTAGCCTTAATAAGGAAATTAAAGAAGAACTTGATTACAGCAGGGAAAAATATCTTACATTAACAAACCAGCTCACTATTGGGGTTTTTAGAACTACTCCAGATAAGAATTTTTTATTTAAGGAAGTTAATCCCGCTACAGTTAATTTACTGGGTGCTCAAAATATGGAGCAGCTTCTATCAACATCACTATTAAAGTTTTTTGAGCACTCGGGAGATGAAGAAAGTTTTGTAAGTGAACTTCTTGAGAACAAATTTTTGAAAAATAGAATTGTTCAGTTTAAGAACTTGAACGGTAAAAAATTAATTGTTGCTCTTTCAGCAGTAGTTGTTAAAAATTCGGCAGATAATTATTTATCGGTTGACGGTATAATTGAAGACATCACTGAAAAGAAAAAAACCGATAAAGAGAAAGAGGATTTAATTTCTGATCTTCAAACATCTGTTTTGATGCTTAACCTAAACATCAAACATTTTATTAAAGAGGTTCCTTCATGTAATTATAATACTCCCGTTACAGAAGCAGTTAAATTAATGACTGATAATAACAGCCGTGTCATTCTAGTTAACGGCAGCAATAACGAAGAAATGGGAATAGTAACCGACTCTGATATTAGAGAACGGATTGTTTTTACAAATGCCAATATTAACACGGCAATTTATTCTTTTATGACTTCACCCGTTGCCTCACTCCCTGTTACATCAACAATTTATGATGCACTTATAAAATTAAAAGAGAGTAAACTTTCTCAGCTTTTGGTTAAAAATAATAATATCACTGTTGGTGTTTTGTTTGCTGAAGATTTATTTAATGCATCATATTCTAATTATTTGTTTTTTCTTAACAATATCGAACAATCAGATTCAATCAAAAAAATTAAAGAATACCGTAACCAGCTTATTCTATTAGTAAAAGGATTAATAGAATCGGACAGCAGCGTAAAAAGCTCTACGAAAATGATTTCGTTAATTTCTGATGTTATTACAAAACGTATAATTCAACTTGCGGTTGAACGACTTGGAAATCCTCCGGTAAACTTTGCGTTTATAACTATGGGAAGCGAAGGAAGGGAAGAGCAAACATTATATACTGACCAGGATAATGCAATTATTTACGAAGATGTTGAGAATGAAAATGAAGAAATTGTCAAAGATTATTTTGCGAAACTCGGAGAAATAGTTTCGGGCAATTTAAATACTGCCGGTTACAGTTTTTGTAAGGGAAATATAATGGCATCAAATACGAAATGGTGTCAGCCTCTACCTGTATGGCAGAAATATTTTACTGATTGGATTACATCGGCAAGTCCACAGAATTTATTGGATATAAAAATATTTTTCGACTTCAGAAATGTATACGGAGACAACACTCTTGCAGCCAAACTTAAAAAACATGTAAACAAGGTTACAGGAAGCTTTAATCTCTTTTTTGTTTATCTATCGGAAAGTTTATTGCAATCAGAAATACCGGAGAATATGCAGAAGATAAAATCCCCCATCGATACTAAATTAATTTTGCTTCCTATAGTAGATTTTGCACGTATGTATAGCTTAAAACATCGGCTCAACACAACAAACACAATTGAAAGATTTGAACAACTGTTGGAGAAAGAAGCAATTTCAAAACAGATGTTTAAGAATATTTTATATTCATATAACTTTTTAATGGAGCAGAGGTTAAAAAATCAGGTTGAAAAAATATTTAATGGAGAAAGTGTTGATAATATTATAAATCAACAAAATTTAACCGAGATGGATATCGTAATTCTTAAAAAGACATACGGACTTCTTGATGAACTCAAAAACAAAATCCGTTTAGATTTTAAGGGATCGTTAGTAAGATAAAGACAAGAATTCTTTTCTTATGTAAATGAATTGATTTATCTTGCTATGTAAAAAATTTGAGAATAACTGTTATTCCTGTTTTAGACTACTAATTGTTCTTTTCACAAAATAAAATCATACAGGGAGAATTCCTATGAGTGTAAGTGCAGAACGTGTCAGGGATATAATCGAATCGGAAAAATTTAAGAATCTTGTCAAAAAGAGATTAAAATTTTCCATAACTCTAACCATTATTATACTCGCTGTTTATTTCGGGTTCATCCTCTCAATTGCTTTCTATAAAGAATTCCTTTCAATCAAAATTGGTGAGCATATAACGCTCGGTTTACCTATTGGTATTGGCATTATAATCTTTGCCTGGCTTTTAACAGGTGTTTACACGCGCTGGGCTAACAAAGATTATGATAAAGCCGTTCGCGAGCTACGGAACGAAGTTTTAAAAAACTAATATCAATTATTTATTACCACATATAATATTAGGAGATTGACAATTGGATACAATTCAAACATCAATTGGGCAGGTTAATATTGCTTCGATTATTATTTTCTTTCTTTTCGTCGCAGTTACTTTAGTTATAACTTATTGGGCAGCAAAAAAAACAAAAACCACTTCGGAGTTTTACGCCGCTGATAGAAGTATTTCAGGTTTTCAAAATGGATTAGCTTTATCCGGTGATTATATGAGCGCAGCATCTTTTCTGGGAATTGCCGGAATGGTTTCGTTAAGAGGATACGACGGACTTATTTATTCAATCGGATTTTTAGTCGGTTGGCCACTCGTTATGTTTTTAATTGCAGAGCCATTAAGGAATCTGGGCAAGTTTACTTTTGCCGATGTACTTGCTTACCGCTTAAGACAAAAGCCAGTACGAATAGCATCATCGGTTGGTTCATTAATGACTATAACTTTTTACCTTATTGCGCAGATGGTTGGTGCAGGTTCTCTTATAACTGTTCTATTCGGCTTGCCTTATGAAGCAGCGGTTGTAATAGTAGGGGTAGTTATGATTTCATACGTTTTATTCGGAGGTATGCTTGCAACAACATGGGTACAAATTATCAAAGCAGTTTTATTACTAAGCGGTGCTACATTACTTGTAATTATGACGTTATCTCATTTTGCAATGAATCCGATTAATCTTTTCGAACAGGCAGCTATGAAATATAAATCAGTTCTAGAACCGGGTGGATTTATTACAAACCCATGGGATGCAATTTCATTGGGACTTGCACTAATTCTCGGGACGGCAGGTTTGCCACATATACTTATGAGATTTTTTACTGTTCCTGATGCAAAACAGGCACGTAAATCAGTTTTTGTTGCCACCGGATTTATAGGATATTTTTATATCCTTACATTCGTAATTGGTTTTGGAGCTATGGTACTTGTCGGGCAGGATGTAGTCAGCAGTTTTGATAAAGGGGGTAATATGGCGGCGTTATTATTAGCTGAATCCGTGGGGGGGCAATTTTTCCTCGGATTTATTGCTGCGGTTGCGTTCGCTACTATTCTTGCGGTAGTTGCCGGACTTACACTCTCAGGCGCTTCAACATTATCTCACGATCTTTATGTTAATGTTTTCAAAAAAGGAAAAACAAATGAAGCCGGAGAAGTAAGAGTTGCAAGAATAGCCACACTCGGGATTGGAGTTGTTGCTGTATTACTCGGTTTGATTTTTAAAGGTCAGAACGTTGCGTTTATGGTCGGGCTTGCATTTGCAATTGCTGCAAGTGCAAACTTCCCTTCACTACTTATGTCAATTATGTGGAAAAAGTTTACTACTAAAGGAGCTGTTTATAGTATAATAACCGGTGCATTACTTGCAATTATACTTATAATTTTAAGTCCTACTGTCTGGGTCGATATATTTAAAAACGAGACTGCAATTTTCCCGCTTAAAAATCCAGCGTTAATTTCTATGAGCGCTGCATTTATTATGGGTATTATAGTTTCTTTATTTACAAAAGAACCCGAAGCTGAAAATATGTTCGAAGATGAAAAACTTCGCACCTATCTTGGAATCGGTGCTGAGTGACAGTAAATGAAAATTTATGTTTGGGGCTGAATGTGACAGCCCCAAATATTTTGTTCCTTTTGTATAAACCCTTTCAAAGATTAAAACAGGTTTTAACATATTTAATCCCTCTTTTCATCTATCCGAATTGTGTGGCTGAGCAGGGTCAATTCAGGCTTATTTCCCTTCCCTTGCACTATTCCTATGCGAGTAACAATGGGAAATGAATATGAAAATAATTTAAAACTCCAGTTCTATCCCCGCAACCGGGAGTATTGAGAACTGGTAAATAGTATCAATCGTGCTGTCAGAATTATATCTATACGCCGCTATGTTTTTACGATTATAAACATTCTGTATTGAGAATACAAAAACTAAGTTTCCCCAATCAAAGTTATAGCGGCTGTTCATGCCTATATCTAATCGGTGATAAGCCGGATAACGTTTTCCATTGATATTATCTGATTCAACCCAACCCCCTCCTGTCCAACTCGTACCCCCGCTTCTGTGTTGTTCAGAAGGTGAAAAAAATCTTTCTGTATACGGGGAACCGGCTGCATACCGCCATCGAAAACTTATTTCCATGTCATCAGAAAAGGGTAACAACATACTTGTGTATTTTATTAAAAAGTTCATTTTGTCTAATTCCGTCCGAGCGTTACTAAAACTTTTACCAACTACTATGTTGAAGATATGAGGAAAGTCATACTCAGAGATATATGATTTACCTTCATAGCCGATTCTAAGATCATTTATGTGCGACCACATCCTTGAATAACTAATTGTTGCGTAGATATCTTTCACGAATTTTTGCTGAAGTAAAAAATCCATTCCATAGATTTTTTGCTCCCCGATATTTAAATATTTTTCCGATCTGAAAGTTCTGTCATTAAAATTAACAAATCTTTCAGAGATAGGAAGTTTGTTATATTTTTTATAGTAAGCTTCAGCATTCAGTTTAAGACCATCATTTAGTATGTGTTCAATTCCTGCAATAAAATGTGTGGCATGTGAATTTTCTAAATATTGATTAACTCCGGAATTAAATCTATCCCAATATATCGGGTATGCTTGTGTTTGATAATATTCGCCATAAGAAAAATTAATACTCGTTATTGAGGGTTGGAGGTAAAAACTTCCCGATATTCTTGGTGAGACATTCCCTTTTTGGCTGAAAGAAAAATAATCGTAACGCAAACCGATATTAAGCACCAATCGTTCATTAAAGAAATTTAGGCTGTTATTTAAATAAAAATAACTTTTGTTTTCATCGCCAAGATTTTTGTTAAAAGCGAATGCTGAAGCCGGATTTACAATAATAGGATCAACAGTGAAATCGGAGGAAAAAATTCCGTCGTTATTCAAATCATAACGAACTGTATCGGCATCAACAAAAAAGTCATTTGAAATGGAAGCCGATTTCAGAGAAGCCCCAAACTCAAGTTTATGAACGTTGTTAAAAACATAACCGAAATTTGCACGAAGTGCTGCTTCTGTTGTTGATGATTCTTCATAATATATTTGCCGGCTCGAAATATCTTTTGTGGAACCGAGATTTCCGTTCGAGTTGAATTCTCGCTCGGTAAATACGCTTTTTACATCAAATTTTTGTTTATAGCTGTTTGCATAAAATGTAATATCCGAATACATTTTTTTTGACCAAAGACTTTTGAGAGTTAAACCGGTTGCCCACTGTGATTGATAAACATATACATCTTCATAATCAACTGAGTCTCTTTGATTTGCTTTTTCTTTATATACTACATCTGATTTACCGACAACATCAATTCGATCATGACCATAAATTCCAGCCCAACTTATTTTGTGCGAAGTATTTAGATCATACGTTACTTTAAATTGTCCGTCATAATAGAAAGGAGTTGAAGTTAAACCGAAACTGCTTGCAATTAAATCGATATAACTTTTTCTTGCAGAAATTAACCACGAACCTTTCCCGTCACCTATTCTTCCCTCGAGTACAGTTCCTATTCCTGCCATATTCATATCAACTTGTCCGGAAAAAGATTTTGAGCGGGTTCCTTCCCGGGTTTCTATATTTGTAAACGCAGAAAGCTTGTCACCATACTTTGCGATAAAGCCACCCGAAGAGAACTTAATATCTTGAATTAAATCGGTGTTAATCATATTGATAGGTCCACCGGAATTAAGTTGATTCGGGTAATGATTAGTTGAATGAAGTTCCATACCATCAAGTATTGTAAGATTTTCATTTGGTGAACCCCCTCTTACCAACAATTCATTTGTTTGATCACTTGAAAAAGAGACTCCGGGCATTGCCTGAAGTATTCGCTGAAAATCCCCCATAGAGCCGGGAGAACGACGCACTTCCTCAACCGCTAATGATAATGTGCTTAAGTTATTTTCATTTATTGTTTTATCAAAATAATCGGCAAAGACAGTTACTTCATTTAGTTCAACTGAAGTGGGAGAAAGGGAAACTTCAACAAAATATTCACTATTCGAACGAACTATTATATCGGTTTTTACAACAGATTTATATCCGATCAAACTTATGGCAATCGAATAAACCCCGGAAGGTAATTTTAAACTGAATCTTCCGTTAATGTCAGTTGCCGTACCAACTCCATCCAATTCTTTTACAAGAATATTTGCCCCTAATAAAACGTCTTTGTTTGATGCATCTGTAATTCTTCCGACAACAGTTCCTTTTTGAGCATAAGCTAATGAGACGAAAGCAATTAATAAAACCGACAATACTCTAAACATTTTCACCCCTTTTTTAATGAAATTTAATGCTCAAATTTAATTTATTTATTTTTGATAAGTTTAGGAATGTGATAAAGGGCTAACTTTTTGTGATAAAAGCCACTTATCCCCCTCTTGATGTGACAAACGGGCATTTATTTTAAGTGGGATAGTATCTGATTTGTAAAAGTTCTAGAGACCGGAATAGAAATATCAATATTTGTAAGATGCAGATACAAAGCTCTTGCATTTCCGGATGTTCCGACAACTTTTGATAAATTAACAAAATAAGATTTATGACATCGAACAATTTTATTCACTTATTTAAAAGCAAAAGTGATCTCAATATTAAAGTATGAAAAAGGAAGAATTGTTGAAGAATGGGTTTACGAAAATCTTCTAAAAAGAATAAAGGGCTTTATTACAAGCTCTACAATATGCAGCTCAAGACTTAGCAATGAAAGTTTCCGGCTTTACCATAATCGGCAACTGCTTAAAATGTTGCTATCCTTTTTTGAAGCTATTAAATCGGGGCTTCCTCTATGCGATGAATTCATTGTTAATGTCGGAATCAGTGATGATAAAACTCTTGAAGCTGTACAGAATATAAAAGCGATAAGATAAAGATTATCAAAAGAGGATTGGATATGAGCTTGAGAGAAGGGAGAAAGTCTTATCAATTGAAACCAAAAATATTTTAGCTTTGATTATTACCAGAATAACTATAGTAACTGGTGCATTCGTAAAGTAAGGGTAATTGAAATTTTCAAGATGTTGTTTCGTGGGGAAATGCAATGGATTTTAAGCATTCCGATGCTGAACCGTACCGATGATGCAGTTGAAGAAGCTACATGAAAAATTGTTAGATATGATGACCTTGGAAATTTATAAATATTTAAAGAACCACATATTTGTATGATGCATGAAAGAATTAAAGCTAACAACTGGAATTTTGATCCCCGGCTTGAAAAGCAAAATCCGAACTGGCTCCGGAAGATTTTATTTTTTTTATTCCCTCTAACAAAGAGAATTAAAAAGTTGAGCAAAGAAAAAATTAAATGGCTGCTTCAGGTTATTATTAGATTAGATATTATGCGAAGTCAGCGAGCCATTTAAAACTTTTAAACTGTTAACGATGCCTTCCATTGCATACTTAAACATGACATTTCTATTGTGCTGAATACCATGACATTTCTAAAGAGTTATAACAAAAAGATATTTTATAACCTGCCTCATATTGCATTAACCGATTTTTCTATTTAATATCACTTCAATTATTTAACCGGATTTTCTCTCTTTAATCATTTACTAAAAAATGAAGCTATGAAAATTATTTTTATACTCTTCTGCATCGCTTCCGCTTATGCGCAGGTAAATATTGACAGCCTGGAAATTATCTTAAAAAAATCTAAAGGGGAAAATAAAATTAAGCTGTTAAATGATTTTGCGGATTCCTTAAAAGATGAAAACCCGGAACAAGCTTTAACCTACGCTAAAGAGGCTCATACACTTGCCGCTAATTCAGGCAGCGCAGCGGAAGAGGTACGCTCTAATGATATCCTTTCGGAAATTTATTTTAACCTCGGTAAATTCGATGATGCGATAAACGTCCGTTTAGAGCGGCTTAAAGAGTATGAATCGGCAGGGGATAAAGAGAAGTCGGCATGGACGAAGTTTAACATCGGCCTCTTATACATGGAACAGAATAACTTCGGCAAAGCGGAAGATTTTTTAACCGGGGCGCTTGAGGAATATGAGGATATTAATAACCGTACAGGAATAGGTAATTGCTATGTTCAGCTATCCATAATTTATTTCCAGTTGAATAAGCTTGAGAAGGCAGCTGAGTTTGCTTTCAAATGTCTAAAAGTAAGAGAGAAGATAGGTGAAAAGCAGTATTTAATTGATCCGCTTAATATTCTTGCTGTAATTTATTTTTCACTGGAAGATTATGACAAAGCGGCAATGTATAACAGCCGTGCAATGGAGCTGAACATCGAGTTGGACTACAAAACCGGAATTGCAAACGCTTATAATGTTGCCGGCTCAATTCATAGCAAGCAGGGGAGCCATGAAAAAGCACTGGAGAATTTTAATGCAGCGTATCAAGTTCATATTCAAATGAATTCTGAAAGAGGAACAGCGGGAGATTTGGGGAACCTCGGCAACACGTATTACGATATGAAAAATTATGATGAAGCGCTTAAGTATTATGTTAAAGGGCTTCCGTTGTTTGAAAAGTACGGCGATAAATATACACTCGCCAACACGTATAAAAACATCGGCGGCATTTATATAAAGCTTAATAATTTAAATGAAGCAGAAAAAAATCTGCTAAAAGGAATGCAGCTTGCCGAAGAAATAGGCGCTCAGGATTTAATAAAAAACAGTTACGATTTTTTAATGGAGTTATCCGAAGCAAGAGGAGATTATAAATCGGCGCTTAAATATCAGCGGCTTTTTAACAGTTTGAAAGACAGCGTTTTTAACGAAGAGAACTCTAAGATTATTGCAGACCTTCAAACAAAATATGAAACCGAAAAAAAAGAACAGCAAATTGAAATTCTTCAAAAAGAAAAAGTAATTGACCGGTCTCTTTTTATCTCTTCCAGCGTTGTTATACTTCTTATGATAACCGGAATTGTTATAAGAATGAGAGTTAAAAGATTAATAGGCATTGAAAGAATACGTGCGGGAATTGCCGCTGATCTTCATGATGATATTGGTTCCGGGCTTGTACAGATTTCAATGTTCTCCGAGCAGATAAATAAAAAAATGGCGTCGCAAAGTTATATGGATGATGCGGTTTCAGCTTCCACATTAAAAGTGGGAAACATAGCGAGAGAATTAATTGAATCAATGAGCGATGTGGTCTGGTCAATTGATCCTAAAAATGATTCGCTTGAAAAGCTGCTTGTAAGAATAGAAGCAAGCGTTAGGGAAATTTGTGAATCCGAAAATATATCTTTTAAGCTTAATGTTGATGGCGATGCTTCGCGAATTAAGCCGGACCTCGAAATTCTTCGCTCTCTTTTGCTGATAACAAAAGAAGCTGTAACTAATATGATAAAGCATGCTTCCGCTAAAGAATTAATAATCAGTATAAATGTTGCTGTAAAAAAAATAATCCGGGTTAATATTAAAGATGATGGAAATGGATTTGATATTTCCGGACTGAAAAGAATAAATGGAATCAACAACATGAAAAAGAGAATTGAAAAACTTGGAGGAAAGTATGATATACATAGTGCGCCGGGAAGCGGAACAGAAATATTACTTGCTATTCCCGTTAAGAAAAATAAAATATGAGTGATACAAAAAATATAATCCGCACCGTTATTGTTGAAGATGAAGAAAATGTAAGAGATCATTTAAAATGGCTGTTGGATAATTCCGATGGAATAAACTGCGCCGGCGTATTTGAAGACGGCGAGTCTGCAATTAAAGGAATAAGCAAGCTTTTACCTGATGTAGTTTTAATGGATATCGGGCTGCCGGGTAAATCCGGGATACAATGCGTTAAGGAGATAAAAAAGATAAACCCGGATGTTCAAATAATAATGCAGACGGTTTACGCAGACGAGGATAAAATTTTTGAATCGCTGCAGGCCGGCGCCGTCGGCTACATATTGAAGAAAACAAAATCGGAAAAAATAATTCAAGCAATAAAAGATGCTTACGAAGGGGGCGTTCCGATGACGGGAGAAATTGCACGCAAAGTCTTAACCTTTTTATCCGCACCGCAAAAAGAAAAACTTGAATCACTTCTTTCCGATAGGGAAATAGAAGTGTTAAAAGCTTTAACAAAAGGCTTCAGTTATAATTCAATAGCGGAGCAATTATTTATAAGCATCAACACTGTAAGATTTCACGTTAAAAATATTTATGCAAAGCTACATGTAAAATCACGCCCGGAAGCGGTTGCAAAAGTAATCCGCGAAAAGCTTATCTGAAAAACTACATCTTTATGTGGTTGATCTTCCTTAATCTAACTGTATGTTCCCTTTAATTTCTGAATAAAATTGTTAGATGATGAAAAATAAAATAGCCACCCTCATTCTTTTTGTATTTAGCTATCCATTAATAGCTCAAACATTAATTACCGCAGAGCTCGGAAGCATTAGCCGAACTGTTCCATTAATCGGATTAAATACAAATGCGCATCATACTACTGCTACTTATACAGTGCAGAGTTTCTTAGATTCAACCGCATATTTAGCTCCGGCAATTTTACGCTACCCGGGCGGGAGTACTGCAAATTACTGGGATTGGCAAACCGGCTGGTTTATGTCCGGCATTACTCTTCCTCCCGGCCTCGGCAACTTACCGCAAATAGATGTAAGCACATCAAAATTTAAATTAGGGCTTGATGCCGCTGAATGCGAAGGGCTTTTTGTTATGAACCTGCAAAACTCAAACATCAGTTACCAGATGAAATGGCTAAGGCATATTGATTCATTAAATATTCCTGTTGATTTTTTAGAGATCGGCAACGAACATAACCTTTCAATGGATTCGCTTTCAAGTTCTTACTATTCGTCGCAGTCAAAGATTTGGTGCGACAGTATTAAGAGTGAATTTCCAAACAGCAAGATATGCCTTGTCGGCGGCGCTCCACCCAATAGGGCTGATTGGCATGATTCCATTTTTGCTTACTCACCCGATTTTGATGCGCTTGCTTTTCATGTTTATATAGGCGCTAACAACAGCGATTCGGTTTTTTATACTGCAAGAGCGCTTGCGGAACCGTTTAGAATTTTAGCAAATCGTTTTGATTTAGCCGGCTTTAATGATATTCCGGACAGCATTGAAGTGTGGGTTACAGAATTTAATCTATGGGAACAGGGGAACGGCTGCCCGGAGCAGTTTGTTAACACCTGGGTTCATGCTTTATTTGTTACTGCAATGAATCATATCTTTCTGCAAATTCCAAAAATTACAATGCTTATAGATCATAACCTTACAAATATTTACCGGTTTGCTGCAATAGATGTTACAGATAATCACCTGCTTGCAAACGGCGCAGCGGTAAAATTATTTAGTGAAATATCAAGAGGATTAGATTCGGCAATTATCATTTCATTTAATCCTGATCCGCAAATAACAATAGGTTCAACAAGCTATTCAAAGCTTATAGGATGGAAGTTTAAAAGCGATACCGAAGTAAACGGTTTTATATGCAATTTATCTTCAGATACTTTTTATGTATCCCTTGCAGCTGCGGGATTTTATACAGAAATAAATTACGATCACTATTTTGCCGATACTGCACTTATTGTAAACAGCCTTTCAAGCTTAAATAAAATAAGCGGGACAAGCAGCGATTCGATTCTGATTTATCCATATTCAATAACGCAGCTCCGTTCTACAAATGAACCGCTGCTGGTAGAGCTTTCTTTATTTTTTGCAGATGTAAAAGAGAATATTGTTTCCTTAAGATGGCGTACGGAAACAGAGCTGCATAACTATGGTTTTGAGATTGAAAGAAAAAGAAAAGAAGAACCGGTATGGAGTCTTATCGGTTTTGTCCCCGGAAACGGAAATAAATACAGTGTGATTGAATATTCTTACAGAGACGAAATTACAGGCGGTTCAGGTTTATATCAATACAGGCTTAAGCAGATTGATTCGGGAGGAAGCTATAAATATTATGATGAAATGGAAGTTGAAATATATTCACCGGCAAAATTTGAGCTGCTTCAAAATTATCCGAATCCCTTTAACCCCCAAACCAATTTCGGATTTCGGATTTCTAATCTTGAGTTTGTTACCTTAAAAGTTTATGATGTACTTGGAAAAGAAATTGCAGAATTAATAAATAAAGAAATGCAGCCGGGTTTTTATGAAATTAATTGGGATGCAGCCAGCCTTGCAAGCGGAGTTTATTTCTATCATTTAAAAACTAAAACTAATTCTGCCCTAAAAAAGATGATACTGATAAGATGATTAAAAGTATTTAATCGGGTAGGAAGCGGCAGAGCTGCTGTCCTCCCACACCACCCGGTATACTCACGTACCAAGGCGGTTTCCAATAACTTATAAGTTCATCCTTCATGTAAAAGATTGTAGCCCTAATTGTGTAAACCATTCTACACTCATTGCCTGTCCTATGGCTGTTTTCTTTGACATATTCTACCATCTCTGGGAATTACATCACTACATTCCAGCTTTTCGATTCTGTGCATCCTAAGTTTCGCAAGTATTTTACTATTGTGTATTTTCGTCTGCATTGCTTTAGCCGATAACCCGCCTTGATTGGCGGGTTATGTTTACATTATAACTTTTGTTTAAATATTTCAAATGTAATAAACCAATCGACAAATTTTCTTAATTCAACATTTCCTTTGTAATAATCACTAATATTCTTTTTAATAATAGCGTAATTGTATGGCGGATATTCTTTTACTGCATTTGAAGAAATCGTATCTAAAGTAAACTCTTTTAGTTTATTTAAATATATATCCTTGTTATGATTTTCTCCCGATTGATTAGATGCATTATAAACTTTTGAATACGCTCTCTTCATTAAGGGTGTAAACCAATATGGATATGATAAATTGCCCTTAGCTAAAGGATATTTCGATAATTTATAATAGTTTGATTTTATTATGCTCTTAAATAAACGGTTATTCTTTCTAATATCTATTGGGACATTTAATAAGTTTTCAAGCAGACTGAGTTGTACAAATGGCATATATGCTTTTACATAATTATCGATTCTCGCTTGTTCCGGAGCATAATAATTTACTAATCGGGTTTTCAATGAAAATAAATCCAGCCAATTGCCCAAGCCAATTTCCTTTACTGGAGGCAGGTCGGAAAATATTTTATCAATCTGCTCATTAATCCCATTTTGCATTATAGAGTCGCAATCTTCATTAAAAATATCAGCACGATGATTAGTTAAATATCTTGAGATGTTTTGAGTATTTCTATCTAACAAATCTTTTTTGCCAAAATGATATAAACGCGTTAAAAACTCACGTCTCCATATTTCTCCGAATCCACCGTCAATTATTAAATTATCTTGAGGCAATGATTCATAATGCATTAACTTACGTGAAATATAACCAGATTCGGTTAAATATGTCGCTCCAACATACTCGCACAAATCTGGTAACATATTATCGTGATTAAAATTGTTGTCAGAAAGTATTTGATATTTAATATGGAAATGTTTTGAAATGTTTTCAGCAATTGTACTGTCCATATTAGATTCGGATTTAAAAGTATGGCAATCCCAATTATTATAGTCACTACTTAGTAGATATGATAATACTACTCTTGAATCCATACCTCCAGATAGACTTAGAGATATTTTAGAGTTATGATATGTTCCGATAAGTACATTTTTCCGCAGAGTATTATCGAATTCACTTCTGCTCACAGCTCTATCTTTTTGAGGAAGCCAATTGCATTCTGTAAACTCAATTCTATTCTGTTCAATTTTTGCTTTTGAACCGCAGTTTATTCTATGAATTTTTTTTACAATACTTTTATTGGAAAGTTGATTAATTAATTTCCAACGTGAACCGAATTCATTAAAATCGATTTCAAAATGATTTAACTTTAATAGCCAATCTAATCGTGTAGAAAAGTACCAACCATTTTCATTTTCATAAATGTGAATCTCTCTTAAACCTAATTTGTCGGTAAAAAAACAGATGGAGTCATTTTGTATAAGCACTCCGCAATAGTGACCACTAATTATATCGAAATTATGTAGTGGTGATTCAAAAATATTATTCAAATCACCTTTATCAAGTATTTTTGAAGAATCCTGAGAGATTGGAATTCCACAAACAAAATATTTCATTTGTGGATTATTCTTCTCAGATACAAGTGTAGTTTTGTTTCCACCAATAGCAATGTTATACCTATTATTAATAACACTTTCAATTGCAGGGGGATGTAACTCTGAAACAAATTTTGTGTCAATAGGTTTTTTTGAATAAAATCCGAATATCCAACTCATTAATAATACCCCACAGTAAACATAACGATGTTGCCGATAAGCGGCAGCCCGGAATAAGAATGCCGAATAGTGCAACCGATTATTATTTATAAAATGTTTCTAATGCCGAAGGCACTCCTTCGGAGGAAAAACCCATCTTAAAGAGCAAATAAGTTTTGTAAACACAATTTAATAACTACACAAAAACCGCTTTGGAAAACACAGTCCATGTTGAGCGGCGTGTTATATGTAATTGCCAGTATTAAACTTATTAATTAACAATTTATAACTTCACAAAATAATCCATCGTTTCTTATTTATACTATCACTTTTCAACTTCTCAATAATTGCTTCTTTTGTAGCTTCACTAACACCAAACCATTTTTCAACACTTGTATTTGTCATTATAGCACGTCTATTCAATTCCTTAACATATTCATCTGTAAGAATATCATAAAGCAAGTATTCCCCTTGTTCTGATTCTACTGGTTCTAAAAAAATGTAAGCATCATAATTATTTTTATAATCACCAGTTTCTTTTTCATATGTAATTTCATAAAGACCATCAAATGGCTCTATGCCAAAAGGACTGTCTTTTAATTTAAAAGCTAATGGTGTTTTTCCGAATTTTGCAAAGACAGAATCAAATAACCCATTTCTAATTAATCCGTGAATAGTGCCATTATTACTAATTATTGGGGAATGTTGAAAAATTGAGAAAACTTCTTCATGAGAGAATATTTTTGATAATTGAGAAGCTGCTGTTGGTTTAGACTCACTTTTAGGTCTTCCTATTCCAAAACCGGGAACAGGTGATTTATACGCGTGGCCGTTACCTACAATAAACAAACTATTTCTTTTATCTTTTCTTGTCAAAATCGTTTCTGAAATAATATTTGCCATTTGTTCATTTCTGTCTAAAATGCGACTGAAATGAGTTTTCATTTCCTCATAATTATTAAATGATTTAAAAGGTCGCGGTTCGTCTACACAAACAACGCTTAATCTTTCCCCTTTAGGCAGGGTTTTGTTTAATTTCCATATTTCTATTAAAAACTCATACATCCCTTTATCAAACCATCCATTTATTTGAACGTCTCGGAAAATATTTAAAACAATTTCAGTATCTAACTTTTCATTTTTATAAAACTGATCAAGTTCATCTTGCTTATCCGAAGAAAGCTCCATAAATACAGTTCCAACTTTTTCAATAAATTTTGGACTAATGATTACGCTTTTCATCAAATCCCAGGATGTCTTGCGTCTGTGAATTTCACCATATATAACAATTTTATGATTGGCTAGTGCATTTAGAATAAAGTCAATCGGAGCTTCTCCATTTTTCTTTAAATATGTGGTGAATGAAGATATATCAATCGGAGCTTGTTTTAGTTTTTTAATTTTATGAATAACGTCTAAAAAATTATTGCACTTTCTTTTAAATATTTCTCTTGAATCATTCAAATCATTTCCCAGGTCTTCACCGGCATTTAACCAATTATTATCTTCATAACTTAAATATGTAATTATACACATAGCCCCGGAATATTCGGTTATCACTCCCGCAATTGAATCTTTATAAACGATTACTTCTATGATTTTCGTATTCAGTAAATTCTCAATTTTCTTTTTATTTACTTCGATGTTTGGCGAGTTCGATTTAGGGAAAAATCCTTTAATGCGGTATGAATTTACCGCTTGATAGAAACTTTGTTTTCCCTCCGATTGTAGATACTTGTAAGTAATGAATGAATTAAGCGGCGAACTTAAATCAAAACGATTTGGATATTCATTTACTTTTTTATTGATATCATTTAATATAAAATCCTTTTCAGCATTTTGAGCACTGGTGACTGTTGAGAGAATAATTAGCAGAACTGTAAACATAAATGCTTGTTTCATATTATTAAAACTTTTCCATTATTGATTATGAGTGTTTTATAGAACCATCTATACATTACATATAACAGCGTGGCTGCTAACCCGCCGCCCAGAACAACAATGCCATATTTATTAAATAACTTATTATTTAGACAAACTTCCATTTACATACTACTTTAAACCATAAACCGTAACGGAACTGCAAACATTTAAACTGTACAAATGCCAAATGCGAAAACAGCTTGCCCCGCTCTGCGGGGGCGTCCGCCTTGATTGGCAGGTTAGGCTGTTTATTTAACTTTTATGCCAACTTAAGATTTGCCATTTATTATTTTCGCCAATCCTAAATAAAATTGAATGCCAACTTGTCTTCGTGTTATCTGCTGATTTTGTTCTTAAAACCATATACGCTTCTTTTTGATTTTCCGTCAGCCGTAAATGAACAGACCCAACTTTAATTTCTTTCCCCTCAACGAACATTTCTTTTTTTGAATCATTACCTAATACTTCGAATATACTTTCATATGTATTGTTATTGATTACATATGCTTCAGGAGAAATGTTTTCTCTGAACTCAGTAATATCTTTCCCTTGCAGAACCGATGTTACAATCGGAACAAGTTGTTCAACAAATTCCGAATTATTTGTCTTTTTACTATCATCTCCACTTTTTGGTGAAGAAAATGCAATTGAAGAAAACAATACTACAAGAATTACTACTGTCCGTTTCATACTTACCTCATTTTGTTTTGTTGTTATTTATTTTCCATTCGACCATGAATGGAATTAAGAGGTATAGTATTTCTCATAATGTTTCCTTTAATAAATTGATATTCGCAATTACACAGATTATTTGCACAGCCTAACGGCATTGCCGATAAGCGGCGCCCCAGAACAAACGGCTAAGCAAGAAAGACAACGCCAACATTTATTTATCACTTATTTTACTTAAAACTGCCGAACAACAAATTAGCATACTGTAACAATGCCAATAAACACGATACTGCCGCATTGAAATGGCGGTCGGGTGGAAAAACTGGTTAGGCGATACTGAAATTGATAGTATTTTGTATCTTATAAGCATCGTCAATGTCCATCATTCTCAACTTGTTCAGAGTAAGGATCAATGATTATCCTTTCATAGTTTATTGCGCTACACATGACATAGAAAATTTCAGCTAACTCAGAGACCATATCTAAAATGAGATCGCCAGTAATGAAATTAATAGCCTTGTCTATGTAGAAGTCATAGTCTCCAAACTTTGTTTTAAAATGAGCATCCTTAAAAGAAATAGAATTGTTATGCATACAGTTTCTACATGACCCGAAGAATTCCAGAAATTCCCGGTCTTGTTTAAGTTCTCTTTGTGCCGGATAATCAAGATTAAAGATAGTATTCCACTTGTTATTAGCTGGAATGTGTTTCTCGCGCAAAATATTTCTGAGTTTATTATCGAGTTCGTTAGTAATCTCAAATGTTTTAAGAAGTTTAACTAACTGATAATATTTTCTTAACTCAATACCCTCACGAACATCAAGTGTTGTGATTGTTTTAAATATCTCATCTATACTGCTCTCAAAGCATACCCAGGAATCATTAAGCAAGTTTAATTTCAAGATTGAATGGTATGTTTGTAAGAATAATGCATTTGTATCAACAGGCATGATCCATCCAATATTTTCAATGTGTGGAATTTCATTCACAGAGTAATTTTCTCTAGCATTCAATTTTGAAACAATGAATTCGAAGTCATGACCAAGATAATAGACGCGTAAGGCGTTAGCCACTTTAGCGAAGAAAGTTCTTCTTACATCTTGTTGGGCAAACTTTGAACTTGTCTCATATTTCTTAACAAGATTGATAACATTAATAATATGTGAAAGATAGTCTAAAATTGTTTTGCTATTCATTGATAATACCTAAAACCAATATAAGAAAATGCGCCTAACGACGTTGCGCCTAACCCGCCGCCCCAAGCAAGGAAGCCAAGCAAAACACAACTGATAAATATTTAACAAACTGCACTTAACTTTCATTAGCAAGTGCAGTTTGTAAGTTAATTAATTAGAACGAACACTTAGAACAAATTGCCGAACAAAAACAAAACGCCAAAAATTATAAAATCGCCAAACTAAAATGGCGGTCGGGTTGAGGCGCTTGTATGTTTAAAGTAACGCTAAAATAATAAAGAAAATATTCATATACTTGCGGAAGAGAAGGTTGAGTCGCTAGGCATCTTTAGCCTGTTAACAAGTTTCTTCCTTCCGTCAGGTTAAAATCGGCGAATAACTTGGCTTTTGAAGCCGCATTTTACAAGACTGATGTTACCTGGCAAACTGTTTATTATAACAAAAAAGGAGTTTTATTATGACTGAGTTCTTTCTTGGCATCGATATCTCCAAAGGTTATGCTGATTTTGTTCTC
>JAUXVN010000034.1 GCA_030684555.1 Ignavibacteria bacterium | reverse complement strand
TCAGCGATTTTTCAGCCTCTGAATTTTTGACTTATTGTATAGATACAAGCGATTTTTATTCAATATTCACATTTTATGGTAAAACATATTAAGGCGGTATATTATTGTTTACCAAACCTATGGTGGCTATAATATTTAATAACGGCAACGATATTCAGACATCAATGTACATAGCGCTTTATTGATACCGCCAAAATATAATTGACTATATTATATTATTTTGTTATCTTAACCTTGTAATAAAATCATTATAAGGAAACAAAATGAAAAAAGATAGACCTTCTTTTATAGCCATTAACGGTCCCTTTGGAGAACTGCAGATAGACTCTTCGGATAAACTATCTGTGAAATTAGCTATGCTCTTTGAAGGCTGCTGCTTATCTAAGCACCCAACAGAAGTAGCCTCTAAATATGGTTTTACTAAACAGAGATATTATCAGATACTCAACGATTTTAATGAAGGTGGTAGCGCTGCTATTGCAGATAAGAAAAAAGGTCCAAAGAGGAACTATATCCGAACGGAAAGCATAGTAAATCAGATACTGAGGCATAAATTCTTAGACCCTGATTCTTCATCGGAGGTTATTGCTCAAAAAATCACACAAGTGGGTACTAAAATAAGTGTCAGAAGTGTGGAGCGTACAATTACAGAATATGGGCTTCAAAAAAAAACTCCATTTGTTAAATCCCCTCAAAAAGCCCAAAGCAATCGAAATACATCAAAGTAAGCGTGAAAGAAAAACACTGAATGTTACTACACAGAGTTTAGAAAGACAAGTAAGAGAATATTTATCGAAGAAACTTTCCGGCATTTATTTAGGATTATGGCTGCTAGTGCCGGAGTATTTAAGAATAGGCAGTTGGGATTTATTAAAGACTTGGAGCCGTTCGGAAGACAAGGACATTAATCCCAGAATGGCTTTACAAATGGTTAATGAAGCAGCTTTGTGTGTAAATGGTCAACGCCCGGTACGTTCTCTGTCTCACCAAGGATTTGAATTGCTTAACGGATTGCCCTTTCTTGCATCAGATGTAAGCGTACATCAATTACTTAATGAACATACTATAAATGATGCAAAGCAGTTGCAGACTGACCTTGGAAAGTTAAGATTATCAAAAGGACATTACTCAAAAGCGGGCCTATTTGCCTTTGATCCACATAGAATTCATAGTTATACCAGACGAATAATGCCTGCAAAGAAAAAGGATAGAAATAGTAAATCAGAAAAAATAATGCAAACCTTCTTTTGTATTGATGCTATGACTGGACAGCCAATTGCCTTTAGAATTGGCTGTTCATCAACTACTATAAGTAAGGCTACAATCGAATTGTTATCAATGATTAAATCTATCTTACCATATAATGGAATAGCAATGGCTGACAGTGAACACGTTACTGCAGCAATAATAAATGAATTTTCTAAAGACGAACAGCTTGATATAATAATGCCAATGCCTATGACAAGGAAGACAAAACAGTCAATTCAAGGGATAAATTATCAAAGGAAGTGGGCAGGCTATGCTTTTGGGGAAACGACCTATGAAATGAATGGTGTGAATTCACCGATACAATTAGTAGTACAGCGTACAGGCGAAATTGATAGTGAATATAGGTATAAACCATTTGCGTTTACAGGTCAAGCAGATAGACTTAAACTATTAAGTGAAGATTATCCGGAACGTTGGACAATTGAGGAGTTCTTTAACTTTGAGGCAGCAATGGGGTGGAATAGAGCATCCACTATGAACTTAAATATCCGATACGGGAAAATGTCGCTTGCTTTAATTGCACAAGCAGCTACATATCAATTAAGACAAAAATTACCAAAGCCATATAAAAATTGGACAGCCAAACATCTGGCTGATTCCGTTTTTCGCGGAATTGAAGGTGATTTAAGAGTAAAGGATGACACTATCATAGTTACATATTATGATTTTCCTGAAGACTTGAATATCAAAGATTACTATGAAAACCTACCTCAAAAATTAATCTCAGAGGGAATAGATCCAAGAATACCTTGGTTATATAATTTTAAGTTAGATTTTAAATTTAAATAGCTCAGTAAAATAAATTGTACCTAAAAAATCTCTGAAAGTATTCGGGATAAACTCCAGAAAAGAACCAAAAGAAGCAGTCCGCCGCGGCGGACAGTAAAAAATTGCTTTATATTGTATTTGGTTAAATTGCATCGCAAAGATTTCCTACGGAAAAATAACTCTCCCGACGAATCATTACAGGCTCATCCAACGAGTCGGGATCAGACAAATTTTTCCGCTTAACGGAAATCTTCGCTCGGTAAACTTGCAAAGTTATCAATAGAGTTTTTTTTATATATGAGCAATTTTTTAAGGTGCAAGGCAGGTAAAAAAGAAGTGCAAGTTTTAAGAACCAAGGCATAAAAATATTTTGTTTTAGGTCCCTCTTTCACATCGTGATGACTATGCCATGTGGAAGCGGCAAACTTAAGGCAGAAATGTTTTGTTATTTGTCTTTCCTTCCCTCGCTTTTCAAGAGAGGGACAAGAGGGTGAGTTTGTTTTTACATGGCTGTCGAGGACCACTCCTCGACAGCTCTTAAGAATAACATGGCTGTCGAGAACCACTTCTCGACAGTTTTTGTTTAGGGGGTGAGATGATATGAGGTTGAATTTGGAAATTCCTTTCTATCTAATTTTATGTTCTTTAATAAAAAGGTTACGCCATAGGCGCATAGGTGAAGCGATTAAGAGTTTGAAGGGGGATTTCTTCTTCTCCCAACGGTTGAAACCGTCGGTTAATGTAAATATTCATTAGTGACAAAACACCAACTCATCGACACAATCCGTCAGCAAATTCTATTCTTCCCTTAAGGCTAACCAATGGATTCATCCATTGGTTTAAACAGACACACGTAACTCGCACTAACGGTTTCAACCGTTTAAGTTTCGCCGGTTATTTAAATTAACCACGAGGTTTTATCCCGTGGTAGAAGAATCTCAGAGTCATGTCCGGGCTTTTCCAAAGGAATCCTTCGGGATAGCCCAAGTCTTTTCACAAGGCTATGGAGAACCGCTTCACAAGGCTGTGGAGAACCATTTCACATGACTGTCAACCACTTCTCGACAGTTCTTTTATGTGCAATGTAGTGCCGGAGGTAACTTTTTTGGATAGTTGAAGTATTTTTTACTTATTCTGTTTGTGGTTTATGAATTTATAGCAGATGTATAAATATGTCTTGAAGTTGTAACAAATATGTGTATATTTGTATAAAAAGAAGTACAAATATGAAAAAACGATTATTGTATGATTCGATTATCAAGCATATAAATCATAAAAATGCGATAGTGATCACCGGGATGAGGCAGGTCGGTAAGACGACTATTATGCGTCAAATTTATGATACAATCGACACCCCGAAACTTTGGTTTGATTTTGAGAATCCATTGGATGCAATTCCATTTGAAGATATCGATTATAAATCCATTTATCATAATCTAAATAAACTTGCCGGAGGAGAAGGGAAACGACTCACAATTTTCATAGATGAGATACAAAACTTTCCGGAGATAACCAAAATAATGAAATATCACATTGATCATTATAAGGTTA
>JAUXVN010000025.1 GCA_030684555.1 Ignavibacteria bacterium | reverse complement strand
GTTCAAAGTAAAATATTGTTGTATTTACAAATCAAGTTTTTTTCCGGTAAGAGATTCTTGAAACCATCATCCGCTATTCCAGTACTATTTTTCAATTTAAGTTCAAAGAAAAGTAAAAGATCAAAATAATCTTACATAAATTGCTTTGGGCTAAAGCCGGAACATGGATTTGTGATTCCGTCACCACGGGCTAAAGCCACGTGGTTAATATAAAACCAATTTACCATTTCAGATTTTTCATTCCGGAGAATCAGGATCTTAATAATTGTTTTTATTGCCTTGCACCTAAACAATTACAAAGCCTCTTTTCCTCCCCTTCTCTTCCCAAGAGAAGGGGCCGGGGGATGAGTTCACTGCTTTTGGCCTTTGCCCCAAATTCATTTTTAGTTCAATAAAAGTAAAGGAACTAAAGACTTAAACATTTGGGCTATCCGAAGGATTCCTTTGGAAAAGCCCGGAATATGGAGTTGTGATTTCTTCACCACGGGCTAAAGCCGCGTGGTTAATATAAAACCAATTTATTTCAGAATACTTCACAAACATTTGTCAATGCTTAATCCATGATTATTAAGTAAGATTCTGATTCGTCGCGGCGAATCGTCAGAATGACCCAACTTATGAGGTTGATGTATCAAGATTTCGAATCAGCATCTTATTCCCGGTCGTAAGTTACTTTCATTCTTCCAATCCTCTTTTCAATGGAGAAGAGGTAATTACTGCTCTAAATTATTGAGTATTTTTTTCATTAATGCAAAATAACCGGGGAGACGTTTGAATAGCATTTCAGCTACTTCTTCATGATAAGTATGAGAGGTTAAATTTCTATCATCAATCATTTCGAGGGCAAGTTCTGTTTCTTCGCTATTCAACATTTTGTTTCTCATCGCTTCTCTTATACAAGATTTAGGTGATGCACAAATCACCCCTTCATATTCTTTAAGATATGTTTGAATACATTTCCAAAATGCTTCTGTAGTGTATTCAAATCTTTGTATCGCCGAATCCCTAACAAAAACTGAATAATCTGCAGTTAAAGCTATCTCTAAAGAATTTAAGGCTTTAGTAGCAATTTCGATTTTTTTTTCATACAAATTTAGATTCATAATTTCCACCAAATCGCATTTTCAAGTGCTGTTTCTCTAAAAGAAGCCGAGACTGTTGAAAAATCAATTATCTCAACAATGTATGGAATAGTTAATTCCTCAAGTTTTTCGCGCAACGAAGTAAGTTTATATCTATTACTCTTTCCTTTTGGAATTATAGCAACGTCAACATCAGACGATTCGTTATTGTTACCTGTAGCAAACGACCCAAAGAGAGCAATTGACACCTCCTCGTTTTTTAATTCACCGATAACCAATTCACGAATTACATTTAAATAATCTTTTTCCATATTTCTTATTTCCATTCAACGCGTATTTTTGCTGAAACTTTTGCTGATGTTTCATCGCCACAAATCAGTTTCTGATCTATTTCCCTAAACTGTCTTGCACCTAAAATAATTGCAAAGTATCTTTTCCTCCCCTTCTCTTCCCAATGGCATAGCCATCACTTTGTGAGAGAAGGCTTGTCCCGTCTTTTGGGGAGGCCGGGGGATGAGTTCAGTGCTTTTGTAGTTTATCCCAAATTCATTTTCAGTTCAATAAAAGTAAATGACCCAAAATAAGCTAAATATTAAGATTAAGTTGTAAATATGCAGACTGCGGATTGTAAATTGGAGTCTGCAAAACACTTATCTTTCTATTGAAAGAACTTTAGCAAGTCCTTCTTTTATACCGTCAATATCATTTTTATTAATAAACCCAATTTGTCTGACAAATCTTTCTTCAGAAATAGACCTAACTTGGAAACAATCAGCCGCAGAAATCTTTTTGAGATTGTTCTTTTGATCCGGAATGATGATTACCATCCAAGGTGCGATTTTATAGCTATCTTTCCAATCTGTTAAGGGGACAATTACTTTAAGTGGTAACCTCCCCAAACTATTATCATTAACAACAATGGCGGGTCGTGTTTTTCTAATTTCTGCACCAATAGTGGGGTCAAGGTTTATGAACCAAATTTCACCTTGTTTCATAAAAATTCTCAAAATCAATTTCAGAAAAAACTGTTAGTTCCTTGTTCGATTTGTACTCTTCCATCAATTCGGAAACAGCTTTTGTCATTTTTCCTTTTATTTCTTTTTCCCGAATAGATTTTAGGGTTTTCTCTATAATCAACATTTTCTCTTCAACAGATAAATTGTCTATTTGTTCTAAAATTGCGTTTGTTTCCATTGTTAACCTAATAATTTCTTTACTTTAAGATTGGTTTAACAGTTTTTACATGACTTTGGGATTAAGTAGTCAGAAGTAAGAATTAAGAAGCAAGGAGAATGAATTAAGAAGAACTTCTTGAATTTTTAATTCTTTGTGAGTATGCACCGAGTAATCTTGATACTTTGTTTAGTAAACCAGTAACTTATCTATTTTCTAAAATGACTTGCAACTAAAATAAATAAAACGTTAAAAACATTTGGGCTAAAGCCCGAAACATGGATTAGTGCTTTCTTCACCACGGGCTAAAGCCACGTGGTTAATATCAAACCAATTTACTTTGTTAATTTTTCCTCCCCTTCTCTTCCCAAGAGAAGGGGCCGGGGGATGAGTTCACTGTTTCTTTTGACAATTTCACATCCGGTTACTTTTCGGAGTTTACCCATACACTTTCGGGCAAAGAAAAGTAAACGTACTTTATAATGTTTTGGGACAAGAAGAATTCTTGCCCTACATTTTAAATACTAACAATTGGAGCAAGACGGATTCTTGCTCTACATACTAAACAATTAAATTAAAATATATCCGTTGCCTTATCAATAAGAAAATCTTTTACTTCTTCATCCGAAACAGGTTTAACCATAAATTCAACCGGCTCGCTGTAATCGATATCATTATGAAAAGCCAGCTGCTCACGAAATAATTTTTCGGAAAACAATTGTCCGAATATTCTTGTTGTCTCAATTGCAATTTGTTCAATAGAGAAATAATTTTTCAAAATAAAATAGAGATCAACATAGTCTTTCCATTTAGCCCTCCTCCCCAATGCAAAAGCCTTCATTGCTGCCAAAGAAAGTAAAGTCGGCATTGTAATAAAAGAAGGTATTTTGATTGGATGCTCAACAGGATAAGGGTAGCTAAAAAAAGTTATTTTAACATTATTTGCCAGTAGGTGTAATTGATCGTAATCCTCAAAAACCGGTATTTTACTAAATGGAATGTTTTCAAGTTTTGTTTTAATCCTTGATTTATTCAATTTTTTCGAAGTAAATAAATCAAAATCGATTGAGCGTCTGTGTCCAATATGTAATGCAATAGCTGTACCGCCTACCATGTAAAATGATCGGTTAAACTCTCTGAGGTAAGGAATTAATTCACGCTGTTGGCTGCTTAATATTTCGTTGTGCATATCTATTGAATACGTGAGTAAAATAATTTACTGTTAATTCGTAGTAATTACCCCTACGCCTCTGACTTATATTAATCGAATTAAAAAATATCTCCGCAACTTTATCTATTCCCAACAAATTTAAAAGTTGAATGACAGCTTTTTTGTCCCCATAATTTAAAATAGTCTCTACTAGTAATTCGGTACTAATTTCCTCTTTTTTATTTTCCGGAATGGACCAAAAGAGTGGACTTTGTTCTTTTATAAACTTTTTTATTTCGGGATTGTTCATTATTTATCTGTTATTGTTATGACTTTATTGCCAAATTTTGTTATGATATAAGGTGAAGTTAGTAGTTTAATTATGTATTACTCCCCGAGCAGCAGGATGCCGTGTTGTTGAACATTCTATCAGCTAATTCCTATCTATTCCCTTCTAAAAGCAAGACGGATTCTTGCTCTACAATCAATCTTCATACTACTGGAGGCAAGACAGATTCTTGCCCTACATTATAACTTCTAACAATTGGAGCAAGATGGATTTTTGCTCAACATTCGGGATGCGATACGCTTTACAAAAAATTTTGCTAATCGAATCATCTTTAGATTATTATCTTAACAAGATTATTTTTTTAATTACCTTGCACCTAAAATAATTGCTGAGCAAAAACACTCTTTATTATAAATCCGGCAAGAAGACCAAGCAACGATTTCCGTAAATCGAAAATTATTTTTCCTCCCCTTCTCTTCTCAATAGCATAGCCATCACTTTGTGAGAGAAGGCTTGTCCCACTTTTGGGAGGCCGGGGGATGAGTTCAGCCTTCTTTTAGGAATTCATTTAGGATTACTTTCCCCCAAAGGGGTGCCTTTGGCACCGGTGTTTACCTGTGTACTTTCGGGCAAAGAAAAGTAAAGCAACTAAAATAAACTAACCCCTAAAATCTTTGGGCTAAAGCCCGGAACATGGATTTGTGATTCCGTCACCACGGGCTAAAGCCGCGTGGTTAATATAAAACCAATTTACTATTTCAGATTTTTCATTCCGGAGAATCAGTTTCATATGTATTCTCTATGCTGTCTTGCACCTAAAATAATTGCTAATACAAATGAATGATTAATCAATTCCAATAAAAGAATACCGAGCAGCGATTTCCGTTAAGCGAGAAAATCTGTTTGACCCGCCTGAGGCGGGGAGTTATTTTCTCGTAGGAAATCGATGCGGTGTAATTTTATCGATCACCATATAAAGCAATTATTTTG
>JAUXVN010000001.1 GCA_030684555.1 Ignavibacteria bacterium | reverse complement strand
ACTGACGCTGAGGCGCGAAAGCGTGGGGAGCAAACAGGATTAGATACCCTGGTAGTCCACGCTGTAAACGATGAATACTAGGTGTCGGAATTTATTCCGGTGCCGCAGCTAACGCATTAAGTATTCCACCTGGGGAGTACGATCGCAAGGTTGAAACTCAAAGGAATTGACGGGGGCCCGCACAAGCAGTGGAGCATGTGGTTTAATTCGATGCAACGCGAAGAACCTTACCTAGGCTTGAAAAGCTAGCGACAGGGTATGAAAGTACCCCTTCCTTCGGGACGCTAGTACAGGTGCTGCATGGCTGTCGTCAGCTCGTGCCGTGAGGTGTTGGGTTAAGTCCCGCAACGAGCGCAACCCCTACTATTAGTTGCCATCAGGTAATGCTGAGCACTCTAATAGGACTGCCTACGCAAGTAGTGAGGAAGGTGGGGATGACGTCAAGTCCGCATGGCCCTTACGCCTAGGGCTACACACGTGCTACAATGGGTGCTACAGAGGGTTGCCAAGCCGCAAGGTGGAGCCAATCCCCTAAAAGCATCCCCAGTTCGGATTGGAGTCTGCAACTCGACTCCATGAAGTTGGAATTGCTAGTAATCGCGGATCAGCACGCCGCGGTGAATACGTTCCCGGGCCTTGTACACACCGCCCGTCAAGCCATGGAAGCTGGGGGTACCCAAAGACAGTGTCCTAACTGCAAAGAGGGAGCTGTTTAAGGTAAAACCAGTGACTGGGGCTAAGTCGTAACAAGGTAGCCGTACCGGAAGGTGCGGCTGGATCACCTCCTTTCTAAGAGTAATCTTATGAACCCTGATAGTAGTCTACTCACTCTTTTATTTTTATTGTTCTTTATGTTTTGTATAATAACTTGAGTTAATGCTTAAGTTGCCTAACATGGGCCTGTAGCTCAGGTGGTTAGAGCGCACGCCTGATAAGCGTGAGGTCAGTAGTTCAACTCTACTCAGGCCCACATTAAGGGTTGTGTCTCAATTTGTTTTGATGTTTTCCTATCCCAATAACCCTTAACGGTTTTTGGGGCTATAGCTCAACTGGGAGAGCGCCGCCCTTGCAAGGCGGAGGTTAACGGTTCGATCCCGTTTAGCTCCACTATAAAATTTTGTTCTTTGAAAGATTGAAAGAGTAATGATTAAAATTACATTATGTATTAATAATCATCACTGAGCCATATAAAAATAATTTTTTTTAATAACGAGCACAAAAAATTGAGTAAAATTTTTTGGTTAAGTTACTAAGGGCATACGGTGGATGCCTTGGTACGAGAAGCGGAAGAAAGACGCGGCTACCTGCGATAAGCTACGGATAGTTGGAAGCAAACTAAGACCCGTAGATTTCTGAATGGGGCAACCCGTCACGAGTAATGTCGTGACACCGGCATCTGAATACATAGGATGCACGGAGACAACCTGGGGAACTGAAACATCTAAGTACCCAGTGGAAAATAAAACAATAGTGATTTCCTGAGTAGCGGCGAGCGAAAGGGAAACAGCCTAAACCGACCAACATGTTAAAGGCAGCAACCGTTGTGTTGGCGGGGTCGTGGAATATTTTTGGAGATAATTGCTGAAATCTCGAGGAGTAAAAAATTATATTGTTAGCTGAATGTTCTGGAAAGTTCATCCATAGAAGGTGATAGGCCTGTAAGCGAAAACAATGTAACTCTTTGAAAAGTATTTCCAAGTAGCACGGAGTAAGTGGAATTCTGTGTGAATCTGGGAGAACCATCTCCTAAGGCTAAATACTCTCTCGTAACCGATAGTGCAGCAGTACCGTGAGGGAAAGGTGAAAAGTACCCTTATTAAGGGAGTGAAATAGTACCTGAAACCGTATGCTTACAAGCAGTTGGAGTCTCGATTCGTCGGGATGACAGCGTGCCTTCTGGATAATGAGCCAACGAGTTACTCGTATGTTGCAAGGTTAACCCGCTAAGCGGGGGAGCCATAGCGAAAGCAAGTCCTAATCGGGCGTTTAAGTAACATGCGGTAGACGCGAAACCGGGTGATCTATCCTTGTCCAGGATGAAGCCCCGATAAAACGGGGTGGAGGTCCGAACTAGTGTGGGTTGAAAACCGCTTGGATGAGATGAGGATAGGGGTGAAAGGCTAATCAAACTCGGAAATAGCTCGTATTCCTCGAAATAGCTTTAGGGCTAGCCTCGAGTAAAAGTATGCCGGAGGTAGAGCACTGATTGGGCTAGGGCTGTCACAACGGTACCAAACCCAGACAAACTCCGAATTCCGGACATATGTTTCTCGGGAGTCAGGCAGTGAGGGATAAGCTCCATTGCCAAAAGGGAAACAACCCAGACCATCAACTAAGGTCCCAAAATAATAGTTAACAGATAAAGGATGTTGAGTTGCTTAGACAACTAGGATGTTGGCTTAGAAGCAGCCATTCATTTAAAGAGTGCGTAATAGCTCACTAGTCAAGCGACTCGGCGTCGACAATTCCCGGGACTTAAACTATTTACCGAAGTTATGGGCTTCAATTTATTGGAGCGGTAGAGGAACATTCTGTATGCACTGAAGGTGTGGTGTGAGCCATGCTGGAGCGTACAGAAAAGCAAATGTTGGCATAAGTAACGATAAATACTGTGAAAAACAGTATCACCGAAAGTCTAAGGTTTCCTGAGCAACGTTAATCGTCTCAGGGTAAGTCGAATCCTAAGCCGAGGCTGAAAGGCGTAGGCGATGGTAAACAGGTTAATATTCCTGTACCTGGTATGTATCGTTTGACTGTAAGGAGTGACGCAGGAGTGAAAGGTCAGCCACCTGTTGGATTAGGTGGTCTAAGCATGTAGGCGGAGAATATAGGCAAATCCGTATTCTCTTACGCTGAGGTGTGACGGGGAGTCCGTAGGACATAAACTGACCGTAACCATACTGCCGAGAAAAACTTCGTACAGGAGATCCATATCAGATCGTACCGCAAACCGACACAGGTAGACGGGATGAGTATTCTAAGGTGCTCGAGTGAGCCGTGGTTAAGGAACTCGGCAAATTAACCCCGTAACTTCGGGAAAAGGGGTGCCTCAAGTAGGTGAAGGTCTTCGCGACCTGAGCTGAAAGAGGCCGCAGAGAAATGGCCCAAGCGACTGTTTAACAAAAACATATGTCTCTGCTAAGTCAATCAAGACGATGTATAGGGACTGACACCTGCCCGGTGCTGGAAGGTTAAGAGGAGAAGTCAGCGCAAGCGAAGCTTTGAATCGAAGCCCCAGTAAACGGCGGCCGTAACTATAACGGTGCTAAGGTAGAGAAATTCCTTGTCGGGTAAGTTCCGACCTGCACGAATGGTGTAACGATTTGGGCACTGTCTCAACCACGGGCTCGGTGAAATTGTGGTACCGGTGAAGACGCCGGTTACCCGCATATGGACGGAAAGACCCCGTGCACCTTTACTGCACCCTAATATTGGGTTCGGGTAAAGCATGTGTAGGATAGGTGGGAGGCTTTGAAGCTGGAGCGCTAGCTTCGGTGGAGCCAACGGTGAAATACCACCCTTGCTTTGCTTGGATTCTAACCTCGGCCCATGAATCTGGGTCAGGGACAGTGTTAGGCGGGTAGTTTGACTGGGGCGGTCGCCTCCTAAAATGTAACGGAGGCTCTCAATGGTTCCCTCAGCATGGTTGGTAATCATGCGGCGAGTGTAAAGGCAAAAGGGAGCTTGACTGCGAGACTTACAAGTCGAGCAGGTGCGAAAGCAGGACTTAGTGATCCGACGGCTGCGAGTGGAAGTGCCGTCGCTCAAAGGATAAAAGGTACGCCGGGGATAACAGGCTGATCTTACCCAAGAGTTCATATCGACGGTAAGGTTTGGCACCTCGATGTCGGCTCATCGCATCCTGGGGCTGAAGAAGGTCCCAAGGGTTTGGCTGTTCGCCAATTAAAGCGGTACGTGAGCTGGGTTCAGAACGTCGTGAGACAGTTCGGTCCCTATCCTATGCGGGCGAAGGATACTTGAGAAGGGTCGTTTCTAGTACGAGAGGACCGAAACGAACGAACCTCTATTGCACCAATTGTCACGCCAGTGGCATAGTTGGGTAGTTATGTTCGGTTGTGATAAGCGCTGAAAGCATCTAAGCGCGAAACACGCTTCAAGATGAGGTATCCCTCCATTTATGGACTAAAGACTCCTTGGAGATTACAAGGTTGATAGGCTGCAGGTGTAAGTTCCGTAAGGAATTCAGCCGAGCAGTACTAATAAGTCGTGAGACTTTTCCATTTTTTATTTTACTCAAGTGTTCGTTTTTGGCTCTACTCTTTCATCTTTCATTTATTTTTTTAGTTTTCTGGTGACTATAGCTAGGGTGTCACACCTCTTCCCATTCCGAACAGAGAAGTTAAGACCCTATACGCCGATGGTACTGCGTGCGCAGGTGCGTGGGAGAGTAGGTAGTTGCCAGATTTTATTTTGACCCCGATTTTATCGGGGTTTTTTTTGTTCTTTTTTCTATCTACATATCCCGAAACGTTTATTCAATATTACTATTCTAAATTCGAAATTAAGAAATGAAGACTAAAAAGGAAATTCATCTTCTTTTAGTTGATTTTCGAGTGTTTCCTTAGGGGGTATTTTTGCTATTTTATGTTGAACATTTCCCTCTACATAAATTGACTTATGGGGTTTAGTCGGACAAGCAAATTCACATGCGCCGCATCCTATGCAATATTCTTCATATACTTCCGGTATGGTAATCTTTTCATATGGCCCCATTTTAACTGCTTTTGTCGGACAATGCTCTGAGCAGGCACCACATTCCGTTTTTTCTGTCTCTACAATACAATTTTCTTTAATAAACTTTGCTATCCCTAACTGAATTGTTTGCTTATTCTCAAGTGAATGTACTTTAATAGCTCCCGTAGGACAAACATCAGAACAAATTTTGCAATCAAAATTACAAAAGCTTGTTTGGTAATCCATTTTTGGTTGGAAAAGTCCTGATACTCCATATTCAAGAAAAGCGGGTTGTAGTACTTGAGTCGGGCAAGCTGAAATGCAAAAATGGCACGCGGTACAGTTATTATTAAAATATTCCAAGTTTTTTGAACCCGGAGGCGTTACATGATTTTTCTTTGGTACTGCAATCGTGCTGGCTTTTTCAGGGATTATTTTTATTTGAGATATGGCAACTCCAGATAAAAGAGCTGAAAATGCGACCGTTCGTTTTAATAAATTTCGTCTCGTAGAACTAAAAGTTGAAGGATTGACTTTTTTTGAAAATTGGTTTTTAAAAGATATTCCACCGGATGGACATACAGCAAAACAATTAAAACAATTAACGCATCGACTGAAATCGATATTTTTTTCTTCTTTATCAATGCACCCTGCTTTGCAAACTCTTGTACATGAATTACAACTTGTACAATGGTTTTGGTCTATTGAAATTTTTATTAAAGAAATTTTCGAAACTGCTCCGAGCATTACTCCAACCGGACAAAGTGTATTGCAAAACAGTCTCCCCTTATAATATACAAGGGAAATTATTCCAAGAAAAAAAAGAATTGAATAGCTAAAAGAGATTAAACTTATCGTCTTTATTTCGTATGGAAAGAGGGAATAATAATTGAATTTTTCCAGTAATGAGGAGATGATGTTGTTAGCTCCAATATAAATTGGTTTAAAGAGATGAGAAATAATTCTACCGAAATTACTATATGGATCTAATAACGATATACCAATTATATTTCCTGAAAAAAAAAGTATAATCACAAGTAAAAGTATTATGTACTTGGATTTAACAAAATCGACATTCCTCTTGTAAGCTTTTCGTTTCGTAAATTTTCTTTTAATAAATGAAATAATGTCTTGAAGAGTCCCAAGCGGACAAATTGATGAACAATAGATACGACCGAATAGAAGAGTAAGAATTATCACAAATATAAATCCGGCAGCAGCAACACCGGCTAGTGAAAGAAAACTTATTATAGAAGGTATGAACTGCAGATATAGAATTTCCTTACTAAATGTTTCGGCAAAATGAAAACTGAAATCAAGAAATAGAAAACTTGTGGGGATAAAGAAAAGTAATGAAACAATTGTCCTAATCTTTTTAAGATGACTGAAATCCATCTTTTAAATGACTATCCGATTAATGGATAATTTGTCAAGATTCATATTCCCGACTTTCATATCGTGAGCGATTTTAATATGCTTTATAGATTCGGGTTCTGAACCAAATAATTTAACCGCTGCCGCATCTATTGCCACGATATCTTTTGAGATAAGTTGTGATTTTAAAGTTATTAAATCATCTTTCGAAACACCCCTCGGTCCATTTTTCTTCATGACATAATAAGCATCTACAATATTAAGGTCGGGTTTGCGAAATGTAGCAAAATCAGCAATACATTGATGTAAATCATTGCGATGCCAATAACCTCTATCCCATACAATTCCCATTAAATTCTTCATCGCAGAGGTTATGCTTGCGGAACTGTGGTGCTTAAGTACGGGAACATTAATAAAAACATCCGAATCAAGAATAAGCTCATGAACAGTAGTTGAAGTTAATCTCTTCCCATTCCTCACATCAACTTTTTGATAGTAACCTTCGCTAGCCCCTGAAACTAACTTTCCACCCGCATCTTTTACTGCTTGTTCAATTCCACTGTTTGAATAACACCGTTTCCAATTATCACATGTATTGTCAAATACATAAACATCTTTTGCTCCGGCTTCAAAACAGTGTTGAATAATTCTTTTGACCAAAATTGGATTAGTATTCCCACCTCTTTCAGGGGAAACGTCCCAACCGATATTTGGCTTAACAACAACTTTTTGTCCTTTTTTTACAAATGTTTTCATCCCTCCGAGAGATTTAATGGCAGCATCAAACATAGCATCGGGTTCACCGCCACGAATAGCAGTTAGGTCAAAGGATTGATTTGGGAGTGAGTTTGTTGATGCAAATAAATCAGAAAAACCGCCAAATGAGAGTGCCCCACTTGTAACCATACCGGCTTGAAAACTTTTCTTTATGAAATTTCTTCTATCCATAAAATCCCCTTTAAGTTTAGGATGAGTATTTCAATTATTTCCAATTGCAATTAAATAAAAAAAATGGAAAGAAACTGCATTCATCAGAATAAAATATTATATTTTGAAGAGTGAATAGAGAAAAATTTTTATTAGGAGAAAAAATGGAAAGAGTAATCTCATTTATCAAACCAATACTTACTATAAAGTCTGTATTGCTCGATTTATTATTTTTAACCTTTATTTACTTTGTCCCTGCAATTACACATTTAATGAGTCTACCGGTTTACTTTATCGAGCCGATGAGATTGATGTTAGTTTTTGCTATTCTTCACACATCAAAAAATAATGCAATTGTAATTGCGTTAACATTACCAATATTCTCTTTTCTGATTTCCGCACATCCTTCTATAATTAAATCGGGTTTAATATCGATTGAGCTTTTAGTAAACACTCTGCTGTTCTTCCAAATAGTAAAAAGAATCCCAAATGCATTTTGGGCAATGATGATAGCGGTATTGGTAAGTAAAATAATGTATTATGGAATCAAGTTTTCGTTATTGAGTTTTGCAGTTATGGAAGGTTCACTTGTATCTACACCATTAATTATTCAAATAGTAATGATACTCATTTTCAGCGGTTATGCTTATCAAATTATGAATGTTAAAGAAGGCGAGAATTGAAGCGAATATTGGAAATTGTGTTTGCACTGCTTCAATGGAAAAAACACTATTCGTCATTCTGTTCGCCAGGGCGATTTTTTTCAGAATCTGTTTTCTCAATAATATTTAGATGCTGAAATGAATTCAGCATGACATCTGCGTAAGGTGCGTTATAATATATAAGTTTTTATGATGACGGTTTCATCTCTATCCGGAACTGATTTTTAATAGTTTCAACCTTAATCAAATCTTGTTCCCTTACTCCAAATTTCTCCTTATGCTAGAGCTTATGTTGATAATCGAGTTGATTAAATTCTTTATGATATAATGGTTTTTCGGTTCTTTTAGACCAACTTTGATACTATAAGTATTTTGCCATTCGAGATTTCCATCTTTTTGATAAGGATATTTTCCGTCGATACAGAATAATAGCCAACATCACTTATTTTAACAACTTTTTCTATTAATTAGATTTTTTGAGAAGCAGTCATCTGAAGCGGTATGATGGGTCATTTTATTGTATTTCAAATCGCATATTAGTATTTTGAAACGCTTTAAATAAAATTTCTTATAAGAAACAAAAGTTGTTCCCAATAGGTACAAACTTTAACTTTATATTCTTATAAGAAACTATAAATTAGAAATAATAAGAGAGAATGCATGTTAGAACTTCAACGAACGATTGTAAACCCTGTTTCAATGTCTGGTATCGGATTACACACCGGAACGTCCTGTACAATGACATTTAAACCTGCGCCAATAAATCACGGAATTCGATTTGTGAGAACAGATTTGGGTGGAAATCCTGAAATACCTGCTATCTGTGATTACGTTGTAGATATTTCGCGAGGAACTACTCTCGGTATCGGGGAAGCAAAAGTATATACTGTTGAACATGTTTTAGCTGCGGTAGTCGGGTTACAAATTGATAATCTGATTATTGAGCTTGATGGAATCGAACCACCGATTGGCGATGGAAGCGCTCTCCCTTATGTTGAAAAATTAATTGAGGCGGAATTCGAGCAACAAGATGCACCAAAAGATTATCTGATTATTGATGAAACTGTTATGTATCACAACGAAGATAATCAAATTGATATTGTTGCATTACCTCTTGATACTTACCGTATTACCGTAATGGTGGATTATCAGAACCCGGCATTAGGCAGTCAGCATACAGGTATGTTTGATCTCGAAAAAGAATTTGTATCTGAATTTGCTCCTGCACGAACTTTCTGCTTCCTAAGTGAAGTTGAAGAATTAGCTAATTCAGGTTTGATTAAAGGTGGAGACCTTGATAATGCTGTTGTTATTGTGGATAAAAAATACTCAGAAAATGAATTAGAAAATCTTACTGAAAAACTTCAAATTGGTCAAAAAGTTACTTTAGGTGAAAATGGAATATTGAATAATAAGGAACTTCGTTTCAGAAACGAGCCTGTTCGTCATAAGTTACTTGATATGATTGGTGATTTAGCACTAATAGGAGTACCGATAAAAGCTCAAATTCTTGCTGCCAGACCTGGACACAAGGCAAATGTTGAATTTGCAAAATTAGTCAGAAAATTATATCAACAGAAAAAACTTGTTCGTAAGTATCAGCATATTAAAAAAGAGGGAGTAATTTTTGATGTCAATGCAATTCAACGCATTCTTCCTCATCGATATCCTTTTTTGTTAGTTGATAAAATCATTCACCTTGAACTTGATAAGAAAGTAATCGGTGTTAAATCAGTTTCAGTTAATGAGCCCTTCTTTCAAGGACATTTCCCCGGACAACCAATTATGCCGGGTGTAATGATTATCGAGTCAATGGCACAAACCGGTGGAATACTTTTACTAAATGCATTCCCAAATCCGGAAGAAAAATTAGTTGTGTTTATGCAGATATCAAATGCAAAATTTCGCAAGCCTGTTGTTCCCGGCGATCAACTTTATCTTGAAGTTGAAATGGTTAGCAGAAAAAGTAAAGTAGTATTAATGAATGCAAAAGCCTTCGTTAATGAAACTCTTGTTGCTGAAGCCGAATTTATGGCAGGTATTGTAGATCGAGAAGTCGCAAAAACAGATTCATAACAATCAGAAAAAATTATGTCTAATATTCATCCAACAGCAATAATAAGCCCCAAGGCGAAACTTGGAGAAAATATCACAGTAGGTCCTTTTGCTTTAATTCAAGATGATGTAGAAATCGGTAATGAATCTTACATTGGTCCGCAGGTCTGCATTTATGACGGTGCACGAATAGGCAATAATGTAAAAATTTACCAATCTGCTTCTATCTCTCATAAACCTCAAGATTTGAAATTCGGTAATGAAGAAACCCATTGTTTCGTTGGTGATGGAACCACGATTCATGAATTTGTAACACTTCATAGAGGTACAAAGGAAACAAGAAAAACCGAAATTGGTAAAAATGTTTTATTGATGGCTTATGCTCACGTTGCTCATGATTCATACATAGGTGATAATTGTATCCTTGCAAACGGTGTTCAAATTGCAGGACATGTTCATGTTGATGAATTTGCAATTATCGGTGGGATGACCCCGGTTCACCAATTTTGTTTTGTCGGTAGACACTCAATGATCGGTGGCGCCTTTAGAGTTGTTCAGAATGTTCCTCCATATATAATGACTGCAGGTGAGCCTTTGAAATATGGCGGGTTGAACGTTATTGGCTTGAGAAGAAGAGGTTTTAAATCTGATCAGATTGAAACTCTTAAGAAGATTTACGGTTATATTTATACATCACAACTCAACGTCACACAAGCAAAAGAAAAAATAATTGCTGAGTTTGGCGAGAATGAATTAGCAGTAGAAATTTTGGAATTTCTCTCAAAAGGAAATCGTGGTATTATTGGAAAATAATATAATTTTAGTTTTGGAATTTATCTTTAAAAGTCCGGTTTGCCGGACTTTTCTTCAAATTAATAAAATGTTAGGAATTAATTAATGAGCAGTACCGGCGGGCAATTCAGAAGAGTTACAACTAAAACTTTTATGTTGATGAAACAGAAAGGGATAAAGATTTCCGCATTAACCGCTTACGATTTTATTACTGCAACTCTGCTTGATAATGCTGGAATTGATTTAATCCTTGTAGGTGATTCACTCGGTAATGTTTTTCAAGGGAATGAAACTACACTTCCTGTTACAATGGATGAAATGATTTATCATACAAAAGCTGTTACTAAAGGTGTAACAAGAGCTATGGTGGTAGTTGATATGCCATTCATGTCATACCAACTAAGCGTTGATGAAGCATTCCGAAATGCCGGTAGAATTATGAAGGAAACTTCAGCCGGCGGCGTTAAAGTTGAAGGCGGCGAAAGAGTAGCTGAAACAGTCAAAAAGATAACTGATGCAGGTATCCCTGTTATGGGGCATATCGGTTTGATGCCGCAAAGTATTCATCAATACGGAAGCTACCGCGAGCGTGGTAAAAGTTCGGAAGAAGCTTCTGAAATTTTAAATGATGCTAAAGTTCTTGAGCAAGCAGGAGCGTTCTCCTTAGTTTTAGAAAAAGTACCTGCAGAACTTGCTAAAAAGGTTGCTGAAAGTGTTTCGATTCCATTAATCGGTATTGGAGCTGGTGTTCATTGCGACGGTCAAATATTGGTTATTTCAGATATGCTTGGTTTGAATAAAGAGTTTCATCCACGATTTGTTCGATACTATGCACATCTTGCTGATTCAATAGATACTGCAGTAAAAAGTTATATCCATGATGTAAGGGAAAAAACTTTCCCGTCAGAAGATGAAAGTTATTAATCGTTTTGTCACTTAAGTTTATCTAAAATGAAATATCTCATAGTTTTTATATTCCTCTTTTCTTCAATAAATTTTTCTCAAATTGATTATCAAGAGTTTTTGTCCGGAGCACAGGTTGTTGATCTAACGGTCGAACAAGGTGCACTTTGGGTTGCAACGAATGGTAAAGGAATTCATCAATATATTTTCAATCAGAATAAGTGGATTACTTATTCAACAGAAAATAAAAATATTGAAAATAATTTTTTTGAATGTATCGCTGTTAGTGATGAATATGTTTGGGCTGGTACAACAGATGGATTATTCATCCTCGACAGAAAAAGAAATCAATGGAAGAAACGAAAATTTGCAGTTGGCGGTGAATATGGAAATTGGATTCGTTCCCTGGCTTACGATTCTGATCAAGATGTCCTATGGATAGGAAGATTTAAAAATTTAACCAGACTTGATGTAACTAAACAAAAGTTTGATGATTATGATTTAACTATGAACAGTGATCCTAAATCTAATACAATAAAAACTATAAGATTTGAAGATGATGCATTCGTCTGGTTTGGTACCGAAGCCGGAGTTTTTCGATATGATAAGTCAACTCAATTCAACGGTGTTTCATCTTTAACTTATTTCAGTAACAAAAAAAATGCTTTTAGGAATGAAGGTGAATCTGTATCAGTAACAGGAATCATTTTTGACAAACAAAATATTTGGTTTGGAACTGACGAATTTATCACTGATGAAAGACCTAAATTCAACCTTGGTGGAATTTATAGATTTAATAGAAGAGCAACATGGGATAGAATTGACAAAAATAATGGACTTGTTGCAAATGGTATTTTCGCATTAGCACGAACCGGAAATAAAATATGGGTATCGGTATATCAATTCGATAAAAAAACAAAAACAGAAGTTGGCAAAGGAATTTACTTAATTGATAGAGTTACCGGTAAAATTACTAAAGTTAATCCTGATGCTATAACTATTGGCTCAAATACTATCAAAAGAATGTTGTTCGACGGGCATTCGATGTGGTTAGCAACTGATGCTGGACTCTGGAGAGTTACAGTAGTTAATGAGTTTGCAGTTTGGAACGGCTTGAAAACTCCAAAGGTCAATGAAATAAAAGGTAGAATTTCAGAATGACAAATATTAATATAAAACGTCTTCAACAATTGAAAAGTAACTCTAAGGGGAAACGAATTGCAGTCATTGGTGATATGATGCTTGATTGCTATTTTTGGGGAGATGTTAAACGTATTTCGCCCGAAGCCCCCGTTCCGGTTGTTGAGGTTGATAACGAGTTTTACCGTTTTGGCGGTGCAGCAAATGTTGCATACAATATTTTGAAACTTGGTGGTATTCCGGTTCCTATTGGTGTTATTGGTTACGACAATGACGGCTCAATTTTTACATCTCTCTTAAATGAATCTGAAATAATTTCGGATGGTTTAATCGTTGACGAAAAAAGACCAACAACTGCAAAGACAAGAGTGATTGCTCAAAACCAGCATGTTGTTCGAATTGACAAAGAAAAAAAAGAATACATCCCCGAAGCTGTTGAAATTAATTTGTTTGAGTTCTTCCTGTCAAAATCAAATGAACTTGATGGAATTATACTTCAAGATTATAATAAGGGTGTGCTTACACCGTCACTTATTGAAAAGATTATCAAAGTAGCAAAGGACAAAAATATCCTCATTACTGTTGATCCAAAATTCAACAATTTTTTTAATTACAAAGATGTGACGGTTTGTAAACCAAACCGCAAAGAAGCCGGTGATGTTCTCGGAATGCAAATAAAAACTGCAACTGATGTTACAATTGCCGGAAACAAATTATTGGAAACTCTAAATGCCAGGTATATTCTGCTGACTTTAAGTGAAGAGGGAATTGCAGTTTTTCAAAGGGATGAAGTTGAAAAGAGAATTCCGACAAAGGCAAGGAAAGTAGCTGACGTATCAGGTGCCGGAGATACCGTTATATCAACTCTAACTATTGCATTATCTGCCGGAGCAGATATTTATGAAGCCTCTTATCTCGCTAACTACGCCGGCGGTATTGTTTGCGAAGAAGTTGGTATTGTTCCCATCGAACTCAATGAGCTTTTTAATGCGGTAGAGAAGGAAATTCTGTGATGAATAAATCTCATTGTTCCATTGAAGAAATAATTTTAATCAGAAAAAAATTAAAAGAAGAAAATAAAAAAGTTGTATTTACAAACGGATGTTTTGATTTAATTCATTCGGGACATGTCGACTATCTTAATAAAGCCCGGCAAACCGGAGAGGCATTGATTGTTGGTTTGAATAGTGATTCTTCGATTAGAAGAATTAAAGGAGAAAAGCGCCCGATTTTAAAAGAAGATGAAAGAGCTTTTATTTTATCTAACTTAAGAGCAGTAGATTACGTTACCTTTTTTGAAGAAGATACTCCCTTCGAATTGATCAACAAAATTATTCCTGACATTCTTGTCAAGGGAGCTGATTGGTCAATTGAAAATATTGTCGGGCGTGATATTGTTGAGCAAAATGGCGGTGAAGTTAAAACTATTGCTTTTGTAAATAATCAATCAACTTCTAAAATAATAAATTTAATAACTGATAGATATTGTAAGTGAGCACTGATGATTCAATCGTAATTAAAAGAAGGAGTTTATTTCATAAAATTGTTAATGGCTTCTTATACACTCTGCTTACGGGTTTTATAATTCTTGTTATCATTTTTGGTTTTTCCCAAACTTCCACCTTTCGGAATATTCTGCGTGAAAATATTGTCGAAATATTGAACGACAATATCAACGGAGTTTTTTCTCTCGAACAGATTGACGGAACTATTTTCACTTCACTTATTCTCCGGAATGCAATTCTAACCGACAAAGTAGATACAATTGCTTCAATAAAAAAAGTTGAAATTAAACTCAGCCCACTTAAAATATTACTTAAGCAAATATATGTTAGAAGTATTTCTATTGAGGATGCTAATATTGTTTTGTTAAAAGATACTTCAGGAGTTCTTAATATTTCAAAGGTATTTCCGACTACAGATGAAGACACAACTTCCTCCGATTTTCCATTTACAATAAAAATTTCTGATTTGTCTCTTTCCGGTATTAATTTCAAAATGCAAACTTATGCAAATAGAAATAGTTCAACTTCATATGATGTTATGAACTTTGATGATTTAAGAGTTTCGGATTTGAGGGTGAAATTAAATGCGTTTGCTTCGATATCGGATAATGAATATGAACTTGATCTTAACGAGATTGGATTTAATCCTAATTTTAATTTTATGCCCGATTTAAGTTTATCCGGTTCTTTTTCATTAAACGAAAACTATATTCAAGTAGCTAATCTTAATCTAAAGTCCCGGGAAACCAAAATATATCTTTCCGCAAAGGTTGATCGGTTAAATATATTTAATGAAATCAATGCTGAAGTTTTTAAAAATGCCGGAGTTACATTAAATCTCGAGTCAGAAAATTTTGATTTTGATTTACTGACTACATTTATTCCACCATTAGAAATCTTAAAAGGGAAAATAAATGCAAACCTTCAGGCTGAGGGAACTTTTAAGGAATTAATTATTAATAAACTCGATTTAAGTTATATTGATACAAAACTGTTTGCTAATGGTAAAATCTCTAACATCGATAACATAGACGAATTTTTAATTGACGCAACAATTTTGAATTCAGAACTCAACTATAATAATGTAAATTCATTATTACCTACTTTAGATTTGCCAAAATATAATGGGTTAGAAAAAGTTTATTTTGATACACTGACATATAAAGGCTCACCATTTGATTTTAAGGGGCGTTACGCTATTCGTCTAAAAAGCGGATCAATAAATGGTGATTTGGCGCTTGATTATAGAACTTCGATTATGAAGTATGATCTTAATCTTGATTCAAAAAATATCGACTTAAATCCGATCTTTGCCATCCCGTTAACTCTAAATCTCTCTTCATCAGTAAAGGGATTAGGAACAGACGCCGATCATGTTGCAGGTGAATTTAAAATAAATGCCGGCGGAAGTTCATATAGAAACATTAGGATTTCAGATTTCAATATGTTTGGCAAAGTTGAGAATAGATTCTTTTATGTTGAAACTGATGCACAAGCAGACTCTCAAAAAATTTCGTTTTTTGCAAATCTGAATTTTGATGATAGTGATAAACCTGTTTATAGGATTAATACTTCATTAACTAATTTTAATTTGGCTGAATGGCTTGATGATTCCACTTTTAGTACCGGATTAAACATAAATCTTTTTGGAATTGGAGAAAGTTTCGACCCGGAAAAAATTAATACCAGATTAGAGTGTGATGTTCAAGATTCTAAACTTGGATCTCGATTAATACCAAATAGTCGAATTGAACTTGCAGTTAAAACAAGTGAAGAAGACTATAAAAAACTTGAAATAAAATCAAATTTTTTTGACGGAATGATTGAAGGGAATTTTAGATATGATACCTTCTTTGCTATACTCAATAAAGAAATTGAGAAGACAATCTCATCGTTTATTAATAAAATTGATATGATTTATCCTCTTGATAAAGAATTAATTGAGTCATATAAATCGTCAATGGATATTTCTGCAATTTCATTTCAAAAGAATAAGAAAAAAGTAATTGAAGATGAATTTTTGCCAGCATCTCTTAAATATAATTTTAATTTAAAAGATTTTTCAATCATCAAAGCATTAGTTGATAGTAGTGAAATTGAATTAGAAGGACAAATTTATGGTTCGATATTAAGCAATCAAAAAGGCTTTAATTTTGATGTGAATTTTGATGCAGACTTTTTGAAATTCGTTGTTCAAGAAGAACCTTATTTTCTTTTTGATGCAAAAATTCTATTGGAATTAAACCACCCGCTTAATAAAAATACATTTGATGATCTTGAATTGGATTTCACTACAAGAATTAAAAAATTATTCATCGGTACAGAAATCAATGATATCTACGCTGATTTAAGCTTGAGCCGCTCTATATTTTCAATTACCTCGGGGGTTGTTCTTTCGGATAAAATGAAACCCTCCTTAAATGCTCAAATCGATTTAACAAAAGATAGTTTGCGGTTAAACATTTCCAAACTATTTATTAATTATGGTGATTTTATTCTACTAAATAAAAACGATATTCTTATTGATTACAAGGATGAAGCATTAAATATTAAACAATTTGAGCTTAGGCGCGGTGATTCAGAACTTAAAATAAAAGGTCAGTTATCAATCGGGGGGACTCAAGACTTAACATTGGAACTGAAAAATTTTAAGGGATATGATCTTAGTTACTCTCTTCTCGGAATTCAGCCTGAGGAAGTTATTGATGGTGATGTTACACTCCTATCTTCAATCAAAGGAACACTTGAAAATCCGGAAATTAATTTAACTCTTACAGGGGACAGCATTTCATATAAGAAGAAAAATTTTGGCTCACTAAAAAGTAATTTTATTTATAATGATAAGTTGATTACAGCGAATATTCGATTTGTGGAAAAAGTGGATTCTTTAGAAGAAGAGCGTTTATTGGTAGATGGAAGTTTCCCTATTGATCTATCAGTTACTGCCGGTGGAAACAGATTACCGGAAGATAAAGAAGTTTTACTCTCAATTTTTAGTGACAATTTTAATCTCGCTGCATTTGGTGATGCTCTTCCATTTATAGATAGATTGAGAGGGACTTTATCCACAAACATTAAAGTTACAGGAACTTATGCTCAACTTAGTCGGACTGGATATTTAAGATTGACCGATGCATCGTTTTTAGCTGAATCAAACAACCTTGAATACAATGCTGGGATAGTTTTACGACTTGAAGAAAACAGTCTGTTTTTAGATAGCCTATTAATTAAAAATATAGGTATTGTAAAAAACATTGGTTCACTTACGGGTTCAGGAAAAGTTGATTTTGACGGACTTAGCATTAAGGAGATGCGGTTTGCGTTGAAAGGAAATTTGACAGTTCTTTCTAATGAATCAAGAATTGTTAGTCCCGCAATTTACGGTAATCTATTCATTGAAACAGATGGTGAAATATTATTTACTTCAATAAAAGATAAATCCTATTTGCGTGCTCCAATAATTATAAAACAAGCCGATCTTTTTTTTCCACCTTCTCAAAGCGGTTATTCGGGTAATTCAGGAAATTTTATTTATAAATTTGCTGAAGACACAATTAATTTTAGTCGTAGAGAACTTGAAATCCAGAAATTGTTAGCTCTAAGTAATCTTCAAAATGGTAAAAGTGAAAGTGAAATAACTTCATCGTTTAATTTTGATTACAATATAAGTATCAAAATTGAAGATGAATCTAAAATTACATTTATCTTTGCAAAGGAAGCTAACAATCGACTCGTTGCTGTATTAAGTGGTAAACTACTATATGAAAGTCGGCAAGGTATTCAAAATATTCAAGGCGAACTTAAACTGCTTGAAGGTTCTACTCTTGAGTTTTTTAAGACTTTTTCTGCTGCGGGAGTGCTTAGATTTGAGAGTGATATAACAAACCCTTATTTAGATATTATTGCAACTTACAGAAATTTTCTTGCTGACACAGCCACAGCAACAACAGGTAAGGAACAAGAAGTTGCTGTTAAAATAAAATTAAAAGGACCATTGCAAGAGTTATCAAAAAGTTTTTCCTCAATGGATAATAACATAGCTGTTTATTACGGAAGTGATGCAATTGAAAATGATGTGGCTTCAACTCAGTATGATAAATCAGATGCTGTTTGGTTTATTTTAACAGGCAAATTTAAAAATGAAGTTACACCAAATGATCAATCGAGGATTACGGGTACCGCAACGGCTCTTGCGGGTTCTCTACTTGGGGGTGTTTTAAACGCTTATCTCGGTGATTATGTCAAAACACTTGATATAAGATCTGCCGGTTCAACGACCAAAATAAATCTGTCAGGTAGATTTAAAGATTTTCGTTATACTATTGGTGGAACGACAAATACTTTGCAAGATTTTTCAACGGCAAACATTAGGATAGAGTATCCAATAATTCAAAATTTGATTCTTAGAGTAGAGCGTAAAGATGCTTTAACTGAAACTGGGTACCAAAATATTATGATAAATGAATTAGGTTTAAGATATAAATTTGAGTTTTAATGAAACAAAAACTGATCGCATTTTTTAAAAAACATCCCGGACGTGCAGTAAAAGCAAGAGACCTTGCGAAACGTCTTGATATTACATCAGAGCATGAATACAGCTCGCTTAAAGCACTTTTATTTTCACTTTATGAAGAAGGATTTCTTCTTAGGGAAGGGAAAAGATATACTTTAAATCTGTTTCCTGCTGAGAATTTAGTTACCGGAAAATTAGAAATTACTCGGGGAGGTTTCGGGTTTGTTCGTCCGGATAATTCGCGAATTAATGATATTTACATTTCCGGAAGTAACCTTGGAACTGCATTTAACGGGGATAAGGTTGAGGTTTCAATTCTTGCCGTCCGTAGAAGCAGAGGCAAAAATCTTGAAGGACAGATTACCAACATAGTACAAAGAAAGTATAATGAACTTATCGGTACACTTGATAAAATGCGTTCATTATATTTTGTAAAACCCGATATTATGGAAATCCATAAAGATATTTACGTCCTTGAAAACAATCTTAAAGGGGCTAAAAAAGGAGATAAAGTTATTGTCGGTAATATAGTTTGGGAATCTCCTGCACTCAATCCGGAAGGCGAAATTATTGAAGTCCTTGGTAAAGCAAATACACCTGAGATTGAATTAATTTCAATTGCAAAAGAATTTAACCTTCCCTATAAATTTGAAGATAAAACTTTATCAGAAGCTGAGTTAATTTCAGATTTAATACCGGAATCAGAATTAGCCAAACGAATAGATTACAGAGATAAAACAGTAATGACCATTGATCCCGATGATGCTAAAGATTATGACGATGCGTTATCAGTAGAAAGATTAGAAAACAGAAATTATTCAGTCGGCATTCATATCGCTGATGTCTCTCATTATGTAACTCCAAACACTAATCTTGATAAAGAAGCCAAAGAAAGAGGAAACAGTGTTTATCTTGTCGGGAAAGTAATTCCGATGCTGCCTGAACAACTATCAAATAATATTTGTTCGTTGGTTCCTAATCAAGATAGACTAACTTACACTGTAATTATTGAAATCACCCCGCGCGGTAAAGTTGTTGATCATAAAATTGCTAAAACTATTATAAACAGCAAACGCCGATTTACTTATGATGAAGTACAGGACATTATTGATTCCGGTAAAGGAGATTTCTTCAAAGATGTTTTACAGCTTCATAAATTTGCTGTTATTCTTAGAAATAAAAGGATGAAAGAAGGGAGTATTAATTTCTTTTCTCCCGAAATAAAATTTGAATTAAATGATGAAGGAATACCGGTTCGGATATATCAAAAGCAAATTAAACCGAGTAATAATTTGGTTGAAGAGTTTATGTTGCTTGCAAATCAAATTGTTTCGAAGGAAGTTGGGTTTCCAAAGACACACGGCGTAATTCCTCCATTTGTCTATCGTATACATGATCGTCCCGATCCAGAAAAAATGATGGACTTCGTGAAGTTTGTAAAATCTCTTGGTTATACAATCCCGTCTGTTGACTCACTTACAAACATTCAAATAAATGCACTTATGGATAAAGTGAAAGGGAAACCAGAAGAAACTCTTATTAACGAACTTGCCATACGTTCGATGGCAAAGGCGATTTATTCTCCGGATAATATCGGACATTATGGACTTGGATTTTCTTACTACTCACATTTTACCTCTCCTATAAGAAGATATGCTGATCTAATAGTTCATAGACTATTGTTTCATTACACTAATCATGGGAAGAAAAAATTATATACATACGATTTATTAAAAGAAACATCGGAACACATCTCTTTCACAGAACGAAATGCTGTAGAAGCTGAACGCTTATCCGTAAAAATGAAGCAAATAAGTTATCTTAGAAATCATATTGGTGACGAGTTTGAAGGAGTTATCTCGGGGGTGACATACTTCGGCATTTTTATAAAGATAATTGAAAACCTTGCCGAAGGTTTAATCCACTTAAGAGATTTGGAGGGAGATTTTTATGTTTTCGATGAAAAAAATTATTCGTTAATTGGACGTAAGACAAAACGAACATTTCGTCTTGGTGATAAACTAAATGTTAAGCTGGTCAGAGTTGATTATGACCGCTCTCAAATTGATTTTACTTTAATAGATTAAACCGGAACATAACTATGATTAACAAAGCTGTTTATGCTCTATTTTTTTTAATTTTAATATCTTTTCAAACTTTTGGTCAATTTGGTCAAAATAAAGTTCAATACAAAAGTTTTGAATGGTACTTTATCCAGACCGAACATTTTGATATTTATTTTAGTAAAGATGGAAAAACTACTGCTGAGTTTGCCTCAAAAGCTGCTGAAGATGCATTAGCTTCTATCTCTCAAAATCTTAATTATCGTATAAATAATCGTATCGCATTAATTCTTTATTACTCACAAAACGATTTTCAAGAGACGAATGTAACTGACGAATATTTGAGTGAAGGTATTGGTGGCTTTACAGAATTATTTAAAAACCGGGTCGTGTTGCCTTATACAGGCAATTATAAAATGTTCCGTCATGTTATACACCATGAACTTGTTCATGCAGTTATTAATGATATGTTTTATGGTGGTTCAATGCAGAATGTTATTTCTAACAATATTTCCATTAGACTTCCCCTTTGGTTTAATGAAGGTTTAGCGGAATATCTTTCACTCGGATGGGATACAAACACCGATATGTTTATTAGAGATGCTGCTATCAATGAATATCTTCCGGATATTCCGAATCTAAGTAATTATTTTGCATATAGAGGAGGACAAGCGGTTTTTAATTACATCGCAAAAAAATATGGTGAACAAAAAGTAGGCGAACTTGTAAACAATATTAAAAGTAAAGGAAGTCTTGAAGACGGTTTAAAGACCTCTATTGGTTTAACTCTTGAAGAACTAAATGAAAGATGGAAAAAAGATATAAAGCGTGAGTTTTGGCCTGATATATCAACTCGAAAAGATCCTGATGAATTTGCAAAGAGATTAACTGATCATCGAAAGGATGGCGGGTTCTACAATACAAGTCCGGCAATTTCACCACAAGGTGATAAGATTGTATTTATCTCTAACCGAGATTTTTATTTCGATGTTTATTTGATGAATGCAGTTGATGGCAAAGTTATTAAAAGATTAGTTAAAGGAAATCGAACTGCCGATTTTGAAGAATTAAATATTTTAACTCCCGGACTTAGTTGGTCACCGGACGGTAATTTTATCGCACTCTCTGCTAAAAGTAGTGGTTATGATGTTATTTATTTGATTGATGTTAAAGAAGAAGATGTAGAAATTCTTCCATTTAAATTTGATGGAATTGGTTCTGTAAGTATTTCTCCTGATGGTGAAAATATTGCTTTCTCCGGACATAACAACACTCAAAGTGATATTTATATTTACAATATTCATTCAAGAGTTGTTACCAATATAACAAATGATATATTTACTGATTCTGATCCGGTTTGGTCGCCAGACGCGAAGAAAATTGTTTTTGCCTCAGACCGAGGTGAATTTACGAACTCAAATCAAGTTGATGAATCTTTTAGAATTCAAAATCATAATTACTCTCAAAATGATCTTTATTATATTGTCCTCGAAACAAAGTCTATCACCAGAGTTACCGATTATAAATATAGTGATGAGTCATCTCCGGTAGTTAGCCCGGATGGGAAATCTATTCTTTTTATTTCCGATCTAAATGGAATAAATAATATTTATAAAAAGAGAATTATTCTTGATGAAAATGATTCCGTAAGTTCAGTTGTAGACATACCTGCTATTCCTGTTACCAATTCATTAAACGGCGTATCTCAACTCTCAATTTCTCTTGACGGAAAAAAACTTTCATTTTCTTCGATGTATCAATCAGCTTATAATATTTTCTTACTCAATAATCCATTCAATATTGATCTCGAAAAAGATTCACTTGAGTTGACGCTTTATATGTCGAAATTAAGAAATCCTGGTACTAAAAAAGAAATAGATAGTGTAAAGCAGGAACCGATTGAAGAGGCAGAGAATAAAACGAAAAACGATTTTGAGATTGTGACCGGTGCTATTATTGATACTTCAAAAACTTATACTGATTCATCTTCGGTTGATTTTAGAAATTATGTTTTTGGTTCAAAAGATATTATGCAGATTGATACAACAAAAATTAAAAATAACAATTTTAATCTGACTACTAATATTGATTCCAGCGGTAACTTTGTCGTAAACCGTTACAAAATAAATTTCTCACCTGATATTGTTTATGCGAATGCCGGTTATAATACGATGTACGGATTATTGGGGACAACTGTTATTTCCTTCAGTGATATGCTTGGCAATCATCGGCTCATAGGATTAACAAGTTTACAGATTGATTTGAAAAATAGTGATTACGGTTTAGCCTATTATTATCTTCCTAACAGAATCAATTACGGAATTGAAGGTTTTCACACAGCAAGGTTTTTATATCTTCAACGAGGTCCATACCTCAACATTTTCAGATTTAGAAACTACGGACTCTCATTATCAGCAAGTTATCCGCTCAGTCGATATTATAGGATTGATGCCGGATTGAGCTACTTGAATGTTTCAGCAGAAAATCTTGATAATACAAATGAAGAAACTCAAAAAGTAAATTATATAATTCCCGCACTAAGTTTTGTTCACGATAATACAATTTTTGGTTATACAGCCCCAATTGACGGCTCACGTTACAGACTTGATTTTATTAGCAATCCTTTCGTTCAGACAGATCGATTTGGTTTTTATTCAATCTTAGGTGATTATAGAAGTTACTGGAGATTTTGGTATGATTATTCGTTCGCAATAAGATTTTCTGCAGGTTATTCGGGAGGTAAAAATCCACAACGATTTTTCCTCGGTGGAATTGAGAATTGGATAAACCGGTCTTTTGCAACCGGCGAAGTTCCTTTGGAAACACCTCAGGATTTTGCTTTCCTGACTGCAGCATTGCCTATGCGCGGGTTTAATTATGCTGAAAGAATTGGTTCAAAATACACTTTGATGAATATGGAATTTAGATTCCCGCTAATAAGATATTTACTAACCGGAGCGCTTCCAATTTTATTTAGAGATGTACTTGGTGTGTTATTTATCGATATGGGAGCTGCATGGAATAATAACCGCCAGCTTAAATTATTTGAACGAAATCTAAATGGAAATATCGTATCAAAAGATTTGTTAATGGGAACCGGGTATGGAGCGCGACTTTATTTCCTATATTTCCTCTTGCGATTCGATATGGCGTATGCTTATGATGGTCATAGCTTTTCGAAACCTGTATTTTACTTCTCAATCGGAGCAGATTTTTAGACGAATATTCCTCATCTAAAAATCTAACGTAAGAAGAGCTGTATGGTTATAAGAGTCGAAATGTAATATTTCGACTCAAAATTATTTCTTCCCATCCGAAGTGGACTCAGTTGTTTTTGGAGGATCAACTTTTTTAGTCTCTATTGGTTTATCACTTTTTTTGTTGGAACTATTTGCTTTGTAATCTGTTTGATAAAAACCTGTACCTTTGAAAATCGGACCTGAACCGGTTCCAATAAGTCTTTTCACTTTACCATTACATTTTGGGCACTTCTTTAACGGTGCATCTGACATTTTTTGAAAAACTTCAAAAGCGTGATCGCACTCATAACATTTATAATCATAATTAGGCATTTATTTTCCTTAAAAATTAAACGGCGAAACTTAATGAAAAAAAGAAAATATTTCTATAACTTTACTGCATCAAATTTTTAGTTCAAATATAACGTTAAATAATTGACCAAGGTGAGAATAAATTGAAACTAATCATTCCTACAATAATACTAATACTGAACTTTTCAGGCTGTCTTAATTTTCAACAAGAAGTCAGCCTTAATCCTGATGGCTCAGGCACAATGAAGATTCATTATTGGCTTCAAGTTTCGGATCCGGTTAAAATGATTACATTAGATCAAGTGGGATTATTTAACGCTGATTCTATACGCAGTCAATTCACATCTTCTTTTTCTGAAGTTACAAATATTTCAGTCTATTCAGATTCAACTGATACAACCTCTCATGCAGTAATTGAACTTTCATTCTCTAATATTATTGATCTGAATAATATGAAACCCTTTTCTGAAGCCCAATTTGTTTTACAGGATGGGGCAGCCGGACAAAAGATATTTTCACAATTCATTTCGCCAATAGCAACCGGATTTGGTTTTGACGGTTCGGCATTTCAAGTAGAATATATTTATAATTTCCCCGGAGAAATTATAACACATAACGCAACTAAAGTAAAAAAGAATAATTATATATGGAGTTATCAGTTATCTGAAGTTGGAAAGGGAAAAACTATATCAGTTACCTATAGACCATACAAGCTAAAAGAAACTCCTTATTGGATATATGCTTTGTCCGGTTTTGTTTTACTCATAGTTATAATATTTCTGTTCAGAAAGAAACGGGATTTTTAATCCTATTTGAAGATCGGATTGATTTTATCTTTCATTCCTAAAAAAACACAAAAATTCATTTGGACTTGATTATTGACTTATGAAGAGTGTTTGAGTATATTTGTTGTCTATTTTTAATCCAAATTAAGAAAAACCACCTAAATGAGCTTTGATTTTAAGATTTTTTCAGGTAGATCAAATCCAAAATTGGCTGAAAAAATTGCCGCAAAAACAGGTGTGCCACTTGGAGAGGTTGATTTACAGAAGTTTAGTGATGGCGAGATTTGGGTTAAATATAAAGATAATATTCGCGGCTCTGATGTTTTTATAGTGCAATCAACTTTTCCTCCTGCTGAAAATATTCTGGAATTACTCATAATGATTGATGCTGCCAAAAGAGCTTCAGCTAAAAGGATTACAGCAGTAATCCCTTACTTTGGTTATGCAAGGCAGGATAGAAAAGATCAACCACGAGTTGCAATAACTGCAAAACTTATTGCCAATATAATTACTGAAGCCGGTGCTGATAGAGTGATGACGATGGATCTTCACGCAGCACAGATACAAGGATTTTTTGATATTCCGTTTGATCACTTGTACGGCTCATCTATTTTTAGTAGTGTTCTTGCAGAATCAAGCGATAATTTTGTTGTCGTTTCTCCCGATGTGGGGGGAATTAAAATGGCTCGATCTTATGCAAGAAGAATGCAGGCAAATTTGGTTGTAATTGATAAACGCAGACCAAAACAAAATTTTGCAGAAGTTGTTAATATTATCGGTGAAGTTGAAGGAAAAGATGTTCTTCTTGTTGATGATTTAATAGATACTGCAGGTACTTTTGTAGGTGCAATAGCTGCACTAAAAGATAAAGGGGCACTTCGAGTTTTTGGAGCTGTTACTCACCCACTTTTATCTGGAAGAGCTGTAGAAAGAATTAATAATTCAGCTATAGATAAATTATATGTGTCCGATACGATTCCGTTATTTCACGTTTCTGACTCAGAAAAAATTGTTGCTGTTACAGCTTCTGAAATTTTTGCAGAAGCAATAATCAGAACATATAAAAACGAATCAATAAGTTCATTGTTTGAAGTAGATAAAGGTTAATTAAGAGATCTTTTGGAGAAAAAATGGAAAAAGTAGAATTACTTGGTAACGTGAGAACGGAGTTTACTAAATCAGCTCGTTCAACTTTGCGAAAAAACAGTAGAGTCCCCGGTGTACTTTACGGAAAAAGTATTCAACCGGTTTGCTTTGATGTGGATGAGAAAAAAATAAAACCACTTGTTTTTACTTCCGAAGCCCACATCATCAGTCTGAAGTTGGATAATCAATATCAACAAGATTGTGTAATTAAGGATGTTCAATTTGATCCTGTTACCGATCGGATTGTTCACTTTGACGCTATCGGTTTGGTTAAAGGTGAAAAAATTGAATTAGAAGTCCCGGTCCAATTAATCGGAACCCCGGTTGGAGTGAGAGATGGTGGACAACTACAAGGTTTACTGCACAAATTAAATATCAGTTGTGATCCTACAGATATTCCGGAAAGTCTTCCAATAGATATTTCAGAATTGAAGATGGGTTCATCAATTCATGTGGCAGATCTAAATTATGATAATATTGTAATTCTAAATGGATCTGAACAGGTAGTTGTTACTGTTAGTCCTCCACGTGGAGCTAAGGAAGCTACAGAAACCGATGATGTAAAAACTCAACCTGAAGTTATTGCCAAAGGTAAAGAGAAAGAAGTGTAATTGCGCGTAGTTATCGGTCTTGGAAATCCCGGACGGAAGTATGAGCTTACACGTCATAATGCCGGATTTTTATTTCTGGACTATATTGCAGTACAAAATTCAATAAGTTTTCTTCCTTCTAAATATGATTATTATTTTGCAGAGGGGCATGTGAACCATGCTCCTTTTTTGCTTATTAAGCCGCATACTTATATGAATTTGAGTGGAACTGCTGTTAAAAATGTGTTAGATAACTTCAGTATTTCAATTGAAGATATATTAGTAGTTTATGATGATGTTAACCTGCCATCTGGAGAAATTAGGGTAAATCCGGGAGGCGGCGATGGTGGTCATAATGGAATTTATTCGATTATATATCATCTGAATTCAGAAAAATTTTTGCGATTGAGAATCGGTGTTGGAAATTCTTTTGAAAAAGGTAAAATGGCAGAATATGTGCTTTCGTCTTTTTCAGATGAAGAATACAAAAATGTGATTAATAATTTTCAGTTTTGTAATGAACTTACACAAGCATTTATTTTAGGGGGCGCTAAAGGGTTGCTTGATACTCATGCAAAGTTAAAGGGAACTAATTCACTTAACAAAAAATTAAATAATTAATGAGTAAATAAGGAGAAAAAATGGAACAAATTATTTTCTTGATTCCTGCGTTTGGTGTGTTGGCTCTAATTTTTACATTCATCCGGTCTTCCTGGATTAATAAACAAGATCCCGGAAATGATAAAATGAAAAAAATTGCCGGACATATAGCTGAAGGTGCAATGGCATTCTTAAAAGCCGAATATCGAGTACTTGCTATTTTTGTGCTTGTTGTTGCCCTTTTATTGGCATATAGTGGTTTTAGTGCTGAGAATTCTTCTTGGCTTGTCGGCGTTTCATTTATTGTCGGTGCATTTTGTTCAGCGCTTGCAGGTTATATTGGAATGCGCGTTGCAACAAAAGCTAATGTGCGAACAACAAATGCTGCCCGAACCAGTTTAGGTAAAGCTCTTGAAATCGCTTTTACAGGTGGCTCAGTAATGGGTATGGGTGTTGTCGGACTCGGAGTTCTAGGACTTGGATTACTTCTACTAATTTACGGAAGTATGTTCGGTCTTTCAACTGAAGCAGAATTAAGCAAAGTAATCGTTGTAATTACCGGATTTTCATTTGGTGCATCATCAATAGCTCTTTTTGCAAGAGTTGGTGGAGGTATTTATACTAAAGCTGCCGATGTTGGTGCTGATCTCGTTGGTAAAGTTGAAGCCGGAATCCCTGAAGATCATCCATTAAACCCGGCTACTATTGCAGATAATGTTGGTGATAATGTTGGTGACGTTGCAGGTATGGGGGCAGATTTGTTTGAATCATATGTTGGTTCAATAATTGGAACAATGGTTTTAGGTGCAGCGTTTTTTGTTCTTCCGGAATTTAAGGATCATTTTAGCGGATTAGGAGCAGTTCTACTTCCTTTAATGATTGCAGGTGTTGGAATAGTCATGTCAATCATCGGAACTTTTTTCGTTAAAGTTAAAGAAGGTGGCGATCCACAAAAAGCATTAAATTTTGGAAATATTGTTGCGGGAGTTTTAATGGTGATTTCTGCATGGTTTTTAATTAAATGGATGTTACCCGAGACCTGGACATATAAAGATCCACTTTATGATTGGAGTGGTGATGGAAATGTTTACTATTCAATGAATATCTTTTTTTCAACTGTAGTTGGTATTATGTCAGGTGCGATGATTGGAATGATTACAGAATATTATACGGCTAGTGGTAAAAGACCAGTCCTTAATATAGCGAGACAGTCAATAACAGGTGCTGCAACAAATATTATTGCCGGATTAGGTGTCGGTATGATGTCTACAGCTTTACCTACGCTTGTTATTGCAGTTGCAATAATTCTTTCGTTCAATTTTGGTGGATTATACGGGATTGCAATTGCAGCTGTAGGTATGCTTTCAATTCTCGGAATTCAATTAGCAGTTGATGCTTATGGTCCAATTTCTGATAACGCCGGTGGTATAGCCGAAATGGCTGAACTACCAAAAGAAGTACGTGAACGCACAGATAAATTAGATGCGGTTGGAAATACGACAGCTGCAATTGGAAAAGGTTTTGCAATCGGTTCTGCTGCCTTAACTGCGTTAGCTCTTTTTGGTGCATTTATGGTTTCAGCGGATTTGAAATCAATTGACATTTCAAAAGCAGTTGTTATGGCAGGTTTATTAATAGGTTCAATGATACCATTTCTTTTCTCTGCGTTAGCAATGCAGGCAGTCGGTCGAGCTGCAATGGCAATGATTGAAGAAGTTAGAAGACAATTTAATACCATACCTGCATTAAGAGCTGCTTTAGATGTGATGAAAAAGAATGATGGTAAAGAGCAAAAAGATTGGTCCGAAGCCGATCAAAAAATTTTCCACGAAGCTGACGGAAAAGCTGAGTATGGTAAATGTGTTGAAATATCAACAAAATCAGCAATCAGACAAATGGTTCTTCCAGGATTAATGGCTGTGATAGTTCCGGTAGTAACAGGTTTTGCCGGTGGTAAAGAAATGTTAGGCGGGTTGATTGCTGGTGTAACAGTAACAGGTGTTTTAATGGCTATTTTTCAAGCTAATGCAGGTGGTGCATGGGATAATGCAAAGAAAATGTTTGAAGAAGGTATTGAAATTAACGGACAAAAGTATTTCAAAGGTTCTGATGCCCATAAAGCGGCTGTTGTCGGTGATACAGTCGGGGATCCATTCAAGGATACTTCAGGTCCGTCCTTAAATATTTTACTAAAACTTATGTCAGTAGTTTCGCTTGTAATTGCGCCATTACTTAGGTAAATTTAAAATCAAATTTTTAATTAACATATATATGAACCCTGCTCTCGAATTAAATTAAAACTCGAGGGTCAAAAGTCCATAGGGAGGTGAACCCAGCATGCGTAAAAACATGTATGAAAGTGCTGTTATTATTAATGCAGCATTAGATGATGCTCAAATAGAAGCAATTATCACAAAAATCCAGGATACAATCCAACTAAATGGTGGGACAATATCCGTTCTTGATAAATGGGGAAGAAAACGATTAGCTTATATGATCAATAAAAGCAAAATCGGTTTTTACGTTATTTTTCGTTTCGAAGCTCCATCGGAAGCAATTTCTAAACTTGAAAGAGTTTACCGTTTGGAAGAATCTATCATCCGATTCCTTACAATTAAACTTGATAAGTTTGCAGTAGAATACTTTAATGATCAAGAAATCGCAGCCACAACAAAGGTTGAAGAAGTAGTTGAAACTCCGGCGGTTGCCGTTGTCGAAACTAAATCAACTGAAAGCTAATAATTGTAAATGTTTTGTATGATTAAGTTTTTGGAGGAATTTATATGGCAGAATTAAAAATGCCAGAAATCAATTACGTTATTATTGCCGGTAATCTAACTAAAGACCCTGTCTGTAGAATGACTACCAACAATACGCCTGTTGTTAATTTTTCGATTGCGTCAAACAGAAAATATAAAGATAGTTCTAATCAATGGCAGGAAGATGTTTGTTACATCGGAGTAGTTGCTTGGAATAAACTTGCTGAAAGCTGCCGTGATCGACTTCGTAAAGGATCTGCTGTTTTAGTTGATGGTGAATTACAGAGCAGAACCTGGAAAAATGATGATGGCAATAATAGAAGTATTGTGGAAATAAAGGCAAGAAGAATCCAGTTCCTTAATAAACGTGCTCGTAATGGGGAAAATGGAACTGATCCCGAAGACATTGACATTTTTGTTGATGATGATTCTAACGGCTTCTCAGAGGATTCATTTGATAAATTTCTGTCGAATGAAGAATCTGATTTAATTAAAAATAGTAATTCTTAAAAAGTTTGTGAGTGGAAATATGAAGAATAAAAAAGTTTGTAGATTTACAGAAGCAAAAATAAAATACATCGATTATAAAGATGTTAAATTGCTTCAAAAATATATTACCGATCAAGGGAAAATTATTCCTAAACGTATCACAGGTACTTGCGCTAAATATCACAGAGAGTTAACAACCGCAATTAAACGAGCTAGACACATGGGGTTAATTCCTTATGTTTCTGATACGGTTCGATAATAGAAAATTATAGGAGCTTAAAAAATGAAAGTTATATTAAGACAAAATATTGAAACCTTAGGACAGATGGGCGATCTTGTTGATGTTAAAGAAGGATATGCTCTAAACTATCTTATCCCCCGTAAATATGCTTATGCTGCACTCAAGGGAAATATTGTTGCGTTGGAAGAAGAAAAAAAACATTTAACGAAGAAGAAAGAAAAAGAGATTGTTGAAGCCAAGAAACTTGCTTCTGAACTCGAAAATGTTTCGGTCTCAATTTCTGTTCAAGTTGGTGAAGAAGATAAAATTTTCGGAACTGTTACAAATCAAATGATTGCTGATGCACTTGCTGAAAAAGGTTATACGATTGATAAGCGTAAAATCGAATTGGGTGAGCAGATAAAATCGCTCGGTATTTTTGATGTTGATATTAAATTACATGCGTCAGTAAGCGGTAAAATCAAGGTTTGGGTTGTAAGAGAACAGAACGCTGAATAAACAAATAATTGTTTTGAATAAAGGAGAATCAAATGATTCTCCTTTTTATTTTAAAGTGATTCTTTAAAACGAAAAAATCGCATGAGACATGCGATTTTTTTTCAAACTTGTAAAGAAAATTAATGAACAGAAATCAGATTTTGTGAGATCATTCTTGCTATTTCAGATGTTCCGTTTTTAGCAATAGTTTTGATTGCTTTTGCACTAACTTTTAATGTAACAAACCTGTTTAATTCTTGAACCCAAATTCTCTTCTTTTGAAGATTGGGTAAAAATCTTCTTTTTGTTCGGTTATGTGCGTGCGAAACATTATTCCCGACCATTGGTTTCTTACCGGTTACTTGACATTTACGCGCCATTGTTAAAATCTCCTAGTCATTTTCTCTTAAATAGACCCCAAATATAAGAAAATATTTTCAAAATCCACTAATAAAATAGAATAGTTTAAAATTTCTTTTGCAGATATGCACTTTTTCTACCAAAGGTCTTGATTCTTTTAAAATTGATTCTAAATTACATCCCAACATATTATTGAATACTAAATAAAACACTTCATGCCAAAATCAGTTCTACAAGTTACCTTATATAATCAGATTGAAAGGAGTTCCTATGGAATTTTTTGAGCTTCATCCTGTTACTCCGCAATTGCGGTTTATTCATAAAGCTGTTGATGTGTTAAAAGAGGGAGGGGTTATTATTTATCCGACTGATACAGTTTATGGTATTGGTTGTGATATTTTTAATAAAGAAGCCCTCGAACGAATTTTTCAGATTAAAAATGATACCAACACAAAACTCTTTAGCTTTATCTGTGCAGATCTCAAAGATATTTCTAAATATGCAAAAGTTTCGGATTATGCATATCGAACTATGAAACATCTACTACCGGGACCATACACTTTTATTTTACCTGCCGCAAAAGAAGTTCCAAAAAAATTGTGGAGCAAAAGAAAAACAGTTGGTATAAGGGTGCCCAATCAACAAGTTATTTTAACCTTAGCTAAAGAACTTGGTCATCCTATCATTAGTTCAAGCGTTACGAACAGAAATGGAGATGTAATTACAGATCCACTAGAAATTCAATCACTTTTTAACAATCAGGTTGATCTTATGTTATCTGTCGGTTATCTCGGCGCAGCACCCTCTAGTGTGATTGATTTGAGTGGTGAAACTCCGGAAGTTATACGTGAAGGAGCCGGGGATGTAAGTCTTTTCGCAACTGCTTAATTATTTAAAAATCATTTGATAAAAAGGAGCTTTAGGCTCCTTTTTTATTTCTTATTAATAAAATTTGAAGAGGCTTGAGCTGTTGGTGTAATTACTAATTCATTTATGTTTACATGTTTAGGACGTGTTGCACAGAATAAAATTGTTTCAGCTATATCCTCTGCAACTAAAGGAGTGAGCCCTGAATAAACATTTTTTGCTTTGGTTGAATCATCTGGAAAACGAACGTAACTGAAATCAGTTTCAACCATTCCAGGATCTACCGTTGAGACTTTTATATAATGTTCCAACAACTCCATTCTTAGTGATTTTGTTATTGCTTTAACTGCAAATTTTGTTGCACAGTAAACATTTCCACCGGGATAAACATCATGCGCAGCGGTTGAACCGAGATTAATAATATGAGCAGTTTCTTTTTTAAATTCTATCATGTAAGGGAGTACTTCACGGGTAATATATAATAATCCTTTTAAATTTGTATCAATCATTTCATCCCAATTCTCTATCAATCCATCCTGAAGTTTATCAATTCCTCTCGCCATTCCTGCATTATTTATCAGGATGTCGATTTTTTTATTTTCCTCGGAAAGAGAATTAAAAGATTTTTTCACTTCATGAGCATTTCGAATATCACACACAAGTGGAATAACAACAACATTATACTCACTTTGCAGTTTCAGTTGAAGTTCAATAAGTAAATTTTCTCTTCTCGCTAGAAGAATCAAATTTGCTCCGTTTTGTGCAAAGAGAGTGGCGCAAGCTTTACCGATTCCTGCTGTTGCACCTGTAATTAAAACTAATTTGTTTTTAACTGACTGCATTTATCTCCTTTTAAGATTCTTTTTCACTCTCACTAAAATAATTTTTAATGCGGTTAAGAGCAAAACTTGTATAAGTGAACGGAATTAATATTGTGACAAAAAGGGCTATCATTTTTTTCTCAAAGCTATAATTTAGTACCTCAATGAATTTTGTAATCTCACTTTCAGGAAATAGATTAAAAATTACTGTAATTGCAAAATAAATTATCAGTATTAAAATGTAAGTAATCTGGACTAATTGAAACAAAATCCCGGAAATTTTATTAAGGAAATCTTTTCTGAGCTTAATATAAATCCCTGAAATTTCAATAGATAGAAAACCAAATATTATCGGTGAAAATATTAAAATTAAAATAGTTAACGGTTTAGCATTCTTCACAATTTCAATTGAAGTATTCAAGAAAGGGAAATGCCATTCTATCAAATAATTTCTACCATAAATTAAATCACTCAAAGCAGCTTTGAATAATGCTGGAACGAAGATCAAACTTAATAGACCGGAGAGTATTCCAATAAGAACAGCTTTCTTTTTATCTTTTTGAATAGTTTTCAATTTTGATGTTTTGAATATTTATAAATAAACTAAGTGTAAAAAATAAGAAAAGTTTATGAATGATTAAGTAAATTCATGTGCTACTATAAACTTTATTTAGCCTATTTTCCGCTGATCAAATTATGAGTGGAAAAAGATTATTTTTATTTAAATTTACAAGGCTTGATGGATTAGATTTGTCTAATCGGAAAATCAAAGAAATTACAAAAACAAAAGAGGATTGAATGATGTTTCAACAAAATAGAAGAGTTGTCGTTACCGGAATAGCAGCTTTAACTCCAATCGGATTAACAGTTGAAGAGTTTTGGAATAGTATGATGAACGGAGTCAGCGGTGCAGCTCCGATAAAATCATTTGATAATTCAAGGGTAGAAACAAAGTTTGCGTGCGAATTAAAAGGATTTGATGCAACTAACTATATGGAAAAAAAGACTGCAAGAAGACTTGATCTTTACAGCCAATATGCACTCGCATCAGCGTCAATGGTTTTGAAGGATGCCGGACTCGATACTTCAACGATGTCAGATGAATCAAGAGAAAGGATTGGTGTTATTTATGGTAGTGGAATTGGAGGAATTCAAACTTTTTATGACCAGGCAATGACTAATCATAATAATGGACCAACTCGTGTTTCTCCATTCTTCATTCCGATGCTAATTCCTGACATAGCAGCAGGGCAAATTTCAATACAGTACGGACTTCGAGGACCTAATTATTGTATAGTTTCTGCGTGTGCAACTGCAAATAATAACATAATTGATTCATATTTGATTATAAAACAGGGGCTCGCCGATGCAATCCTTAGCGGTGGTAGTGAAGCCAGTATTTGTGAGATAGGAATGGCAGGTTTTAATTCAGCGAGAGCATTGTCTACAAGAAATGATTCACCTGAAACAGCAAGCAGACCATTTGATTTAACAAGAGATGGTTTTGTAATGGGAGAGGGTGCCGGAGCAATATTTATAGAAGAACTTGAACATGCTAAAAATCGCGGTGCAAATATTTATGCCGAAATAATCGGGGTAGGTTTGTCTGCGGATGCTTATCATATTACTGCCCCCGAGCCAGAAGGAAAAGGTGCTCGTTTAGCTATGCAAATGGCACTCAAGACTGCTAACATTAAAGCAACAGACGTAGATTATATTAATATGCATGGTACTTCTACCGGTCTCGGAGATATTGCTGAAACAAGATCAATCAAAAATGTTTTTGGTGAACATGCTTATAAATTAAATGTTTCTTCAACAAAAAGTATGACAGGACATCTATTGGGAGCTGCTGGAGCGGTTGAAGCAATAGCCTCAATTCTTGCTATTCAAAATGATATTGTCCCTCCAACAATTAATTTCTCTACCCCCGATCCTGAATGTGATCTCAATTATACTTTTAACAAACCTCAACAGAAAAAAGTTGAAATTGCAATGAGTAATGCATTTGGTTTTGGTGGACATAATACAACCCTTCTTTTAAAGAAGTTTGAAGAATAAAATATTTATTTGTGAGACTGTCTAACAACTTTTTCATGCAGTTAAGTGTTATTTGTAGACAGTCTCAAATCTTGAGGAATTTATGGGTAAGAAGCTTTGTCCTAAAATTATTTTAGAAGGAACACGACTTACATTCAAAACTGAAATAGCTTTTGAATTAAATCAACATCCAAGGGTAGTTGGACCAAGAAAATATCGTTATCATTCACCTTTAATTTCCGGAGAGTGGTGTGCTTTTACAAATTATCCTTGGGGCAGAGGGTTAATCAATTTTGAACCGGGTGAAGAGTCTCTCGCAATGGAAACTTACGATGCCTGGTTACGTATTTTAGAACTACAAAAATATTATTCATGGATAATTGATCGGTTTCATATCTCTACAAAAATGTATCAACTTCAAACGTTCAATAAAGACTATAACTTTGATTGGATTGAAGAACGTCTCAAGAAAATCGGATTCTGTATAGTTTTTCTATCGAGAGATGCGAACTCATTTGCAGACGCGAGGAGCGAAAGATTGAAAGTTTCCGGAAACCCAGTTCAGTATGATAATCTTGAAGTGTTTATTAGAGATCAAGAAGTAATGAAGGGAATGGTAAGGAAGTCAATTCTTCCCGTATGTGAAATTGATATTTCTGATAATGATATTTTAAGAGCTACAGATGATATAGCTGATTGGCTTGAAGAAAATAATCTACTCTTTGCTAACTATTAAAAATTTAGGATTCCATAATATGAAAAAGATTTTTTTAGTTTTGACATTTTTAATCATTATAATAAGTGATGGTTTCTCACAACAAAAGGAATTTGGGTTAGGTCTTATCCTCGGTTCACCCTCTGGATTTAGCGGAAAATATTGGATGACTGAATCTAATGCTATAGATTTTGGAATGGGTTATTCATTTTCAGGAAAAAATAATGCTACTAATTTTCATGCTGATTATCTATGGCATAATGATAATGTTATTAAGGTTGAAGCAAAAGTTCCTCTTTATTATGGTGTTGGGGCAAGAGTAAAAATTCGACAAAATAGTGCCAGTAGATTTGGCGTAAGAGGTGTTTTGGGAGTAACTTATTTTCCATCTGAAATACCTATTGATCTATTTTTTGAGGTTGTACCTGTTTTCAACATCGTCCCATCTACAGAACTTGATATAGAAGCCGGATTAGGTTTCAGATACTACTTCAAATAATCAGCACTTAAAAAATTACTACATTGGTTTGTCCTAATAAATTATTTAAGTTTGAATATCAAAAAGAAAAAAAACAATTTTACGGGGTTAATATGACTCTTTATAAACAACTATTTACTATTATTTTTATCTCATTTATTTCCATATCGGCGCAAACTCCCGAATGGAAATATATCGGTAAACTAAATTTCCCGAATGCAGATACAGCACATGCCAGACCATTTTTAATCACGGTTGATGGAAACGGTCGTGTTTATGTCGCATCATCAAAAGCTACTACCATTGCAGCTAATAACGCAATATTTTTTGCAGATACATCTGACACAGTTTTAACAAAATGGATTGACTACGATGCTAATGGCGACTCTGATACTCTTACAGGAAATGTTGGGGCTATTAGAGGAATTTCAACCTTAGGGACAATGCTTTTTGTTAATGCAAATGTTCCTTATCCAAGATCTAAACCAAATACTGTTGCTACTCAATATCTTTATTTTGATGGTGACACTAATAATGTTGCAAAATTTGGTTTTTATATAACGGGTGCAGGTTATGGTACATATATAAACGGTTTGGCAGTAACAAAAGACACAATGGTAATTTCCGGAGTTACAGCCGGAGCGGGAGTTCCCGGACCACGAGCAAGATTTTACAATTTTAATAGGGCTAATGCTACTCCTGCTTATGGTTCATGGGCTGGTGAAAGTAACCAGGAACCCGGTGGAAATCATAATGCTGGCATAGATGTAATTCGTGATGTTGCGGTTTCTCGCGATGGCGATTATAGTAATCCGGAAACAGTTTTCTTTACAACAAGAAACTCTTATGATGCTTCATCAGGTACTGGTGGAATTGCAATATGGAGCGGCGGTACACAAACTGCCGCAGGTGCATATACCGGAACAAGAGTGCTTGATCCTGCAAGTGAACTTTCATTTGACCGCTCTATTCCTTACGGAATTGATTTAGATAAAGATGGAAACCTCTGGGTTGCCGGAACCGATTCAACAAGACGCTGGGTTAGAAGTTATACAATGATAGGTTCGTTTGCTCAAAATGTTGATGAATTACCGGGGCTATACTCAAGTGCAAACCCTAATCCAAACGGTGCTCCAATGACAGCACCTTCAGATGTAGCGCTTTCATTTGATGGTAAAACTGCTTATGTAGCCGATGGTGGTTCAAGAAGTGTTTACAAATTTAAATATATTACTCCTGTTGGTGTTAATGATAATTCTTCTTCATTAAATTCTTATGAACTATTCCAGAATTATCCAAATCCATTTAACCCTTCAACACTGATTTCATATAGTTTGCCAAAAGATGCAAATGTTAAATTAGTAGTAATGAATACTCTTGGAGAAGAAGTTTCTACATTAGTTAATGAATATCAACCGGCCGGTAAATATTCAAAATCATTTAATGCTTCAAATTTAACAAGTGGAGTTTACTTCTTTACAATTACAACTGAATTCGGTTCATTCAGTAAAAAGATGATTTTAATAAAGTAATTTCATCTGCTTATTTCTTTTATTTGTTAAACCGGAAGGTATCTACTTTCCGGTTTTTTTATTTTCATTCTTTCAATTTCTTGAATCTATTCAATTTATTAGCTACCTTTTAATCCAATAAATTTGTAATGATATTTTCATTCGAAATTTCTCGTGCGATTCATTATTTTTTGATATTAATGTTGGATTTCAAAATAACATTGGAGTAAGAAGATGAAAAATTTAGTTTTTCTCATTATTCTCGTCACCTCGTTTAGCATCGCTCAAAAAAACAAAGAGCAGAATAAAAACCGCATAAATAACAATTCAGCAACTACCTCAGAAACTTTTTTAATTGATGTTAACAGATTAAAATTACCAATAAACAATTCAGGTGTTATTGCTGATGTTGTAATAAATGGTGTTGAAGGAGGAAGGTACGATAGCAAGACTGTCTTTTTTTCAGCAGGTTTCTTATTATCTGGTTATTCAAACGGTACGATGTGGACTAACGCAATTGCTTCTGCTTCACGTATTCAAGATTATCTAAAAGGTCAAGTTAATACAGAACCTGGTGATCCGAGAAATTTAGTTTATGCCGTTTTTGCATCAGATACACCTTTTGGTAATTCATGGCAGTCATGGAAGGATGCTGTAGATATTGGGGCTGATTTTTATGATGGAAATAATGATGGTATCTACAACCCTGTTGATCTTAACTCAAATGGTATTTGGGACGCAAACGAAGATAAACCCGATATATTAGGAGACATTACAACTTATTGTGTTTACAATGATGGAGTTGATACCAGCTTAAGAAGATTTAATGATGTAACTCCAAAAGGAATTGAAATTCGTCAAACCATTTTTGCATATTCAGACTCTTCCCAAAACACATTAAATAATACAATTTTCGTTCGTTATAAAATTGTAAATCGAGGAACAGTCTCATCAGTAATGGATTCAGTTTATTTCTCATTTTGGGCTGATCCTGATGTTGGGAATTATGTTGATGACCTTGTCGGTTGCGATACTTTACTCGATGCAGGATTTGTCTATCACAATGCACCGGATGGTGAGTTTGGCAATGCTGCTCCAACAGTTTTAACATCAATCTTACAAGGACCCTATTATTACATGCCGGGGGAAACTTTTATCGATAATAATAGTAATGGAATTTATGATGCCGGAATAGATACTCCGATTGATACAGCGTACAATAGAAAAGGGATTTTAAGAGGAATTGAAATCATGCCCGGTGCGCGTAATCAAAATATGTCTTCATTTATACATTACATGTCGAGTCACCCTTCTCAAGGAGACCCCAATACAAGTTTAGAAGCAAGAAGTTATTTGTTAGGTAAAAATAAATTTGGAACCCCAATTGATCCATGTAACTGGCCATTCGGTAGCGTGACCGGAGTAAATTGTTCCGCAGTTAATCCCGTATTTATGTACTCAGGCAATCCGGCTGCAAATACCGGCTGGCTTAACACTATGGGAACAGATCAAAGAACAATGGTTAACACTGGTCCTTTCAAATTAAAACAAAATGAACCGGTTGAAATTATAGGAGCACTGCTTGTAGGAAGAAAAGATGATCCTTTTTCTTCATTTTATGAAGCAAGAAGAATAGCAAGTTATGTTGGAAGTTATTATAGAAGTAATTTTGGTCAGTATCCATTAGGAGTTGAGGAAGAACCTTCAATGAATGTTAGTAATTTTGAACTATACCAAAACTACCCAAATCCGTTTAATCCTGTAACGAAAATAAAATATCAAATTCCGGAAACCGGATTAGTTTCTCTAAAGGTATACAATATTTTGGGAGAAGTGGTTACAACTATAGTAAATGAAATAAAAACAGCAGGTAGTTACACAATTGATTTTAATGCAGGAAATCTTGTAAGTGGAGTTTATATATATGAATTAAAAACTTCCTTCAAAAGTAGTAGTAAAAAACTAATTATTCTTAAGTAGAAATTATTTTTTAGGATAGGGGCTAAAATGAAAAGGGTAATTTTCCTTATATTTTTCTGTTATTATAATTTAACACCTCAGGTAATAATGTTGATGAAATCATTTGATTTATCAAACACTAATTTGTCATTAACAGGTAGTTCATTTTCTTCCGATTCAAATGGTAATCTATTCCATTTCTGGGCTGACTCTGTCAAATTGTTTTGTACTAAAAGCAACGATGCCGGTTTCACCTGGACGACTCCTTTATTGCTGCATGAAACAAATTACCCTATTATTAATAAAGTCTCCTCAATAATTTCAAGTTCCGGAAGAGTATTTGTTTTTTTCTGGGATACTTATGTCTACTACAAATATTCTGATGATAATGGATTAACATGGTCAGAAAAAATAATCTTACCTACCGGCACAGGATTAAATTCAAGAATTACTAAATCAGGTTTTCCATTAGTAACTTCAGATGGTACTATTCAATACATCTATTCAAGAAATACAGGTTCAAGTACTGGTATATTCAGAATACTAAGCAGTAACGATGGTGTTTCGTGGAGCACTGAAAGCAAATTACTCAATAATCCTAATGTCGGTTCACCTTCTTTAGTATCATTACAAAATGGAATTGAAGTACTCTATTTTCTAAAGACCGGCACTACACCCGATACTATTTTTTCAATAACTTCAACTGATTTTGGTGTCACTTGGACAATTACAGAAAAAATCGAATTCATTTCTCCTTCGCAAATAAATTCAGTTGTCAGTCTTGTTGATACAACCGGAAAGTTTTATTTAATCTATGACACAAAATTACCCACTCCATTTGAAGGATATTTTAATAATGAAATCATGTTTCTAATTTCATCAGATCAAGGAACAACCTGGAATTTCCCTCAAAGTTATACTCTATATAAAGGTTATGATGCAAATCCAAAAATATGCTTATTCAATGGGAAACCGTTTGTATCATTTCTTTCTAAACGCAGATTGACTAATACCGAAAGTCTCAAAGTTTGGTTCGGATTTCTCCTAAATGGTTTTGATAGAGATACACCTCCAATGGTATATCGAACTGATTCTTATTTGAATAACTCTACCCCCTCAACAGCTTTTTTCAGGGCGGCGATTGATGATGAATCTCAAATTATTTATGTTGATTTAATTTACGATGTTAACGGAAAAAGACAGCCTGCCTTAAGCATGTATGATAACGGTACTAATGGTGATTCCATTGCAAATGATAAAATTTATAGTGCTGAAATTACAGGTCATCTGGAAAATGGTGATAACCTTCTTTATTATATTAAAGCTATGGACGCATTCTCAAATGAAGTTATTCATTATGGAGGTGTTGTTTTACTTCAGAATGAACCTGCAACTTCAACCTACCTACTTGATGTAAACAGAATAAAATTACCATTAGAAAATTCAGGTGTTATTGCAGATCTTGAAATTAATGGGATTAGAAATGCAACCTATGATAGTGTAACTGTTTTGTTCTCAGCCGGTTTTTATTTGTCAGGTATTAACAACTCCACAATCTGGACAAATGCAATATCAAGTTCGGCAAGAATCCAAGATTATAGAAAGGGCAGAGTTGGAGTTCCATATGATGATCCACGAAATAAAATTTATGTGGTTTCAAAAAATGATCCACCGTTCAGTAATTCTTGGCAAAATTGGAAAACTGCTGTAACAATGGGAGCAGATTTTTATGATGGAAATAATGACGGCATTTACAATCCGGTTGATCTTAACTCGAACGGGATTTGGGACCCAAACGAAGATAAGCCTGATATTATTGGTGATGTAACAACTTATTGTGTTTATAATGATGCTGTTCCGAGTTTTCTTAGGAGATTCAATGATGTTAATCCACTTGGAATAGAAATAGGACAAACAGTTTTTGCGTATGCAGATTCCACACAAAATGCTTTGAATAACGCAATATTCATTAGATATAAAATTGTTAATACGGGAACAGTTTCATCAGTGATGGATTCCGTTTACTTCTCATTTTGGTCTGACCCGGATGTTGGAGATGGCTGGGATGATCTTGTAGGTTGTGATACAATTTTAAATGTTGGTTTTACTTATCATAAATCTCAGGACATAACGTTTGGTGTTGCTGCTCCAACTGTGATGACCTCCATATTACAAGGACCACATTATTACAAACCCGGGGAAACTTTTATCGATAATAATAATAACGGTTATTATGATGAAGGAATAGATACTCCGATTGATACAGCTTACAATCGGAAGGGAAGTTCACGAGGAATTGACATTTTTCCCGGAGCTCGTAACCGGAATATGACTTCATTTATACATAACCCACCCTGTATTGAACCTTATCTAGGAAGTGCAAATACAAGTTTAGATGCAAGAAATTATTTAATGGGCAAAGATAGATTTGGAAACTTTATCGATCCATGTTTATGGTCAAACGGGAGTGTAATCGGAGAAAATTGTTCCTCAGTTAATCCTGTGTTTATGTACTCAGGGAATCCCGCAGCAAATACCGGCTGGCTTAATACTGTGGGAACAGATCAGAGAATTTTGGTGAACACAGGTCCTTTCACACTTAAAGCAAACGAACCGATGGAAATAATAGGAACTTTTTTGGTTGGAAGAAAAGATGATCCGTTCAGTTCATTTTATGAGGCAAGAAGAATAGCAAGTTATGCTGGAAGTTTTTATAGAAGTAATTTTGGTCAGTATCCATTAGGAGTTGAGGAAGAACCTTCAACAAATGTTAACGATTTCGTACTATATCAAAACTACCCAAATCCATTTAATCCTGTGACGACAATAAAATATCATATTCCGGAAACCGGATTAGTCTCGTTAAAGGTATACAATATATTGGGAGAAGAGGTAACAACTTTAGTAAATGAAATAAAAACTGTAGGTGCTTACACCATTGATTTTAATGCAGGAAAACTTGCTAGCGGTGTTTACATTTATGAATTACGTTTGAATGAATTTCACTCCATCAAGAAATTCGTGTTGATAAAATAGAGCACAATAAAATATCTAATAAATAGATTACTATTTTTATATCCAATTCACATTTGGTTGAGTAACTGTTTTTTACAGAGTTGGAAAATGATATATTTAAAATAGATATTTGTTCTATTATTAAGAGATGACCAATCCGAGTAGGTTTGGTTCGGGGTCTAAATGAAAAAAAATGAAAGTAAAGTAGTTTTTGGAATATTACTTTTTTGTGTTCTCTGTTTTTTATTATTAATCAGCGGAATAAAAGTCCCACATTCATTAAATATTTTTGGAGAGGTTTATCCTTTAAAAAAATGGCAAATTGTTAAGGGAACAGACGGACAACTTACATCATCTCTAATAGATTATGAATTCGGATTCTCTAACGTATTTGGAGTTACTCAATTCCAACGTGGAGAATCTATGGTTTTTTCTTTTACTGAATCGATGAAACAGAAACATGAAATATCGGCGGGGGATTCAATAGGGATGATTCGCTCGAGTGATGTTGAGGAAAACATTGTTAGGCTTAAAGGGGAGCTCAATGTTGCAATAGCAGAACTTGAAGCAAATAAAACCGGGGAAAAACTTCCACTAATAACAGAAGCAAAAAACAGATTAGAATTTGCTGTTGCTAAACTCGGGCAAAAGAAAAACACTTTTCAGCGTAATGAACAATTATACAAAAAAGGTTTTCTTACCGAAGAAAGTTATGAGACTGATCTTTGGGAGATCAAGCAGCTTGAAATTGAAATCACTATTTACCAATCTCAGCTTGATGCAATAACAAGTGGCTTAAAACCAGAAACTTTGAAACTTCTCGAATCTAAAATATCAGCTTTAACATCCGAACTCGAATCACTAATCAACAGATCAAAAAGTTTTATTGTTCTTTCCCCAATAAGCGGAATATTAAACCCTTCATTTTCACCGGATACTATTTTGTCAATTGTTGAAATAGAGAAAGTTGTTTTTAATATTCCGTTAAAGACTAACTATAGGAATGCAATTAATGAGGGGGATTCGATTTCAATAAAACTGGATAACTTTGACTCAACATTTAAAGCCAAAATCCTTTCTATCTCAAAAGAAGTTAAGATAGTGAATAGTGAACAAGTAATTATTGCGACAATATTGATAAATAACGTCAAGAGACAATTGCTTCCCGGTATGATAGCACAAGGGACTATCAAATTTGGTACAATTCCAATTTGGGACTATTTAATCAAATATGTGTTTTATTAAATGATACTAAGTAGATTAGAATTTAAATATTTAGTACCGTTAAATTTGCTGTCAAACATCCGTAAAGCGGTTTTGAACTATATGCGTTATGATCCCTATGCAGAAATACGTGAGACGAAAGATTACACGGTACGAAGTATATATTTTGATACCGCTGATTTGATGTGCTATAATGAAAAGTACGAAGGTTATAAAAAAAGAAATAAGTACAGGGTTCGAGTTTATAATGAAAGACGGGCTGAAAGTATTGCATTTTTAGAAATTAAAAGGAAAAATGAAAATTTTATTTCAAAAGATCGAGCAAAATTATTATTTAGTAATTTAGAAAATGTACTTTCTTCTAAAAATATCGGAGAATATCTACTTACTCAAAATAATGGGAATGACAACTATCTTAACGCCAGCAAATTTCTCTTTCACTATTATTCGAAACAGTTAGTTTCGTCAAGTTTAGTGGTTTATGAACGAGAAGCCTTTATTGGAAAATTTGGATTGGAGTTGCGCGTAACATTTGATAAAAATTTGAGGGGTTCTATCAAACCAATTTATGATAATATTTATGAAGAGAGTAAAAATCGACATGTCTTTCCTGACAGTTTTATTCTCGAAATTAAGTTCCATCAAACTATTCCTGCATGGATTCCGCAGTTAATTAATAAACATAGATTGCAGAGAATTTCCATTTCGAAATACACAAATATTATAGATATAAACAAAAGACAATTGCCAAGGACTAAACAATTGGATCTTTTAAGGAATTAATTATGTTAGAAAATCTCCAATCAATTAATGTTTTCGCTCCTTCCATTTCTGAGATCGTTATAAACATATTAGTCAGCTTGATGTGCAGTTTTTTTATTACGTTTATTTATAGAGTTAGTTATAAAGGTCCCGGTTATTCAGATAGCTTTGTGAATTCAATAATTTTTCTTTCATTAATCACAACATTGGTAATTATGGTTATTGGAAATAATTTGGCACGCGCATTTGGTTTAGTAGGGGCAATGTCAATTATTCGTTTTAGAACGGCAATAAAAGAAACACTCGATATTGTATATATCTTTTTCGGTTTAGCAATTGGAATGGCTGCATGAGTCGGATATCACCGTTTAGCAATTGTAGGGGCACTCTTTATTGGATCAATTTTATTCATTTTTTCAAAAACTAATTTATTTACTCTTCGTAGAGAGCAATACTTACTACAGTTTTCCTTCTTTTTAGATGATTCAAAGTCAAAAGAGTTTAGTTCTGTACTTGATAATTTCTGTAGTAGATATGATATAATTAATATCAAGTCAACCGAGGATTCCAGCTTGGCTGATTATGCATATTATGTCTCATTTAAAAGAAAAAGCAATGCAAACAAATTTGTAGAAGAATTAAGAAATGTCAATGGTGTAAAAAACATTAATCTCTTCTTCGATGAAGAAAAAATCTAAAGAAGTCATGAAATTTAATTTTACACTATTTATTAGTTTTTTATGGATAATTTCGCTTACAGCATCCGGATGCGGTGGAGATTCCACAGATAAAAACAGTGAATTACGTTTATTAAAAAAAATTAAACTACCTTTTGGTGAACCATCGGGAATTACTTACGATGAAACTGAAAATGTTTTTTGGATTGTAAGCGGTAGAGAACAAAAAGTATATATGATTGATACTGTCGGGACGATCTTAAAACAATTAATATATACCGGAGAAGATTTGGAGGGAATAGTACTGGATGTCTCTAAAAAAACACTTTGGATTATAGAAGAAAAAAGAAGAGAACTTCTGCAAATTGATTTGGAAGGAAATGTATTACGCAAAGAATCTTACAATTTGTCAGGTAAAAAAAATAGTGGGTTGGAAGGTGTAGCTCAAAATAAAGAAGGAAGATTATTTCTGCTTAGAGAGAAAAACCCGGGTGAATTTATTGAATTGGATTCCAACTTGAAGATAAAAGAGAGATTTGAAATTACATTCGCAAAAGATTTTTCAGATATGGTATTTTCCAATAATAATAACTTATATATACTAAGCGATCAAAGCGAAATACTGTATAAATGGAGTAGGGAAAATGGAGTGATTCAAAGATTCGAATTACCGATGGAAAAATTTGAGGGGATAGCGGTAAATGCTGAAGAAAATAGATTCTTCATTGTTAATGATAATACAGATGAATTATGGATATTCTCACTTGAGTGAATATTAAAATTGAATTTAATCCGGTAACAACAATAAAATATCAAATACCGGAAGCTGGACTAGTCTCACTAAAGGTTTATAATATTTTGGGAGAAGCGGTTGCAACTTTAGTAAATGAAATAAAAAGACCGGGAAGTTACACAGTTGATTTTAACTCAGGAAAACTTGCCAGTGGGGTTTATTTTTATGAACTATCTGCAAACCACTTTAGGTCAACTAAGAAATTCTTATTGATGAAGTAATATTGAAAGCCGGTTATGTCTAAATTAAAAATGATTTTCTTAATTGTAGTAGTTCACACTTTATTTTTATATCCACAACTAAGCAAAAATCTTTCGAATGAATTTTATCGTTCATGGCTTATTTCTGAATATTATGATGAAATCAAAAATGGCAAAATGCCAACTGAAATAAATTTTGATAGACCAATTTTACAATTCCATTTTTTTGAAGGAAAGGATTCAGTCTTCTGTTTTTCAATATGTGATGGGATGGAAAGAGATTTCGAGATAAAATCACCCGATACAGTAATCATTTTTCAGCCATTCAATAGAAGTAAGATTGATTTTGTTATTTCACTATTCAAAGAAAACGAAAAGTCAAAATTATTAGCTGATGACGGAAATGAAAAATATGTTTTTATTGGACTTGATAAAAAATATACCAATAACTTTACTGTACCACATTTTATTAATGAAGAATTAATTCAAGGTGAATATATCTTATCACCCGATTCAGTTTTACAAGTTACTTTTACTGCTGATGGAAAAGTGACAGGTTTGAAGAATCTCGCGAGATACCGCATCCCACTGCAAAAAATTGATGTACCAAGAGATTTTCCTGTAATAATATTTTATGATGATAACATGAATAAATTGAAAGTCTTCAATATCAAGAAAACAGGAGATGTGATTCAATTGTTCAATATCTTTGAAGAGGTGAATGATAGTTCAAGATATGGGGAAGCGAAAATATTGGACAAGTTTGTAGAGTTGAAGAAAAGGAAGTGATTTAAATTTTCTTTGTTCTTGATTGATATAGTTTTCACTATAGAGAGGTTGTCAATATTAACGACAACCTCTCTAAATTTTAAGATATAAGTTTAGTACCTATGGATAAAATAACGGTCCATCAGGTCCGGTTGGGATACCAAGCCACATCCAAAGCACCAATAACAAAGTCCAAAATATTGTGAAGATTACAGTGTATGGAATCATCGTTGAAATAATTGTTCCTATCCCATATTTCTCATCATACTTTTGTGCAAATGCCACAATTAACGCAAAGTAACTCATCATCGGAGTTATTAAATTCGTAACAGAATCACCTATTCTAAAAGCGGCTTGAGTTAATGCAGGATGATATCCGAGTAACATAAACATCGGGATGAAAACTGGTGCCATAATTGCCCACTTTGCAGAGGCGCTTCCCATAAACATATTTATAAACGCTGCTAATAGTACGAACATCACTAACAACGGGATTCCGGTTAATCCCACATTTCGTAAAAAATCAGCTCCTTGAATCGCAAGGATTAATCCTAAATTACTATATCTAAAAAAGTAAACAAATTGTGCCGCAAAGAATACGAGTACAATGTAAGTCGACATAGTTCCCATCGATTTGATTATGTGTTTCATCATGTCTTTATCATTTTTGATAGTTTTCACGATTATACCATAAACAATTCCCGGTACTAAAAAGAAGAGTAAAATTCCGGTAATAATCCCATCAAAGAAAGGGGAACGAAGAACATCACCTGTTGCCGGATTTCTGAAAACTCCGTTATCAGGGATAACGGTAAAAGCTAATAAAACGATAATACCAAGTAAAGTTAAACCAGCCCATTTAAGTCCTTTGCTTTCCTCTTTAGAAAGTTTATCGACTGGAATTTTTTCAGCAGTTCCGGTGTATGTTTTTAATCTTGGTTCAACAATTTTTTCGGTTACCCAGGTTCCCAATATTACAATCATAATAGCTGAAGCGACCATGAAATATAAATTAACCGCAGCATTTATGGTGATTTCAGGCTCAATAATTTGAGCTGCGGATTGTGAAAGTCCGGCCAAAATCGGGTCAACTGATCCAATCAGAAAATTAGCTCCAAAGCCTCCGCTTACTCCACAAAAAGCAGCAGCGAGTCCGGCCATAGGGTGTCTTCCGAGTGAATGAAATATAATTGCACCAAGCGGAATTAATATTACATAACCAGCTTCGGAAGCGAGATGTGAAATTATACCTGCAAGAACAATTGTTCCCGTAATTAGTTTTGATGGTGCATTTAGGACGAGAGATCTAATCATTGCAGTGAATAAACCGGTTCCTTCAGCAACACCAATTCCTATCATTACTGCTAAGACGTATCCAAGAGGAGGAAAATTAACAAAGTTGTGGGTTATGTTTGTATAAATCCATCTTATACCATCTCCGCTTAAAAGACTTTTCACAGAAATTGTAGAATTATCAGCAGGATGAATAGCCGTCCAACTCATAAAATCACCAAGCCATGAAAAGAATACAACGATCAGTGCTAATAATCCAAAAAGTGTGGCAGGATGCGGGAGTCTATTTCCAACTATTTCAATATAATCAAGAGATTTATTAAAAATTCGTGATGCCAGATTTTGTGAACTCACATCAACTCCTTTCAGTTTAAAAAATGAAATTAAAAATAATCAATGAAGTGTGAAGAAAAAAATAATTCGGTTATTAATCAAATATTATTTGGGAGAAGGAAATCTTTCCTATACATTCAAATAAAAGCCTTAAAGAAAACTTTCTTTAAGGCTCTAAATGAAAATCTAACTAACTCTAAGCATTAGTTTTTGGAGCAAGATATTTGTTGTAGAATAGTAGTCCGATTATTGTGAAAACCCCGATTAAACTGAATATTAACCAAAGTGTGCTTGGTTGTTTTAAATTATCTACAAAATGAACGTAAAGGTTAGCTCCCAAAATTCCACCAATACCGCTTCCAAGTACTCCGTATAAAAATGAATAACCAAGATAAAGTGCTTTTTTATCCTCCGGAGCAATTAGTCCCACGTAACTAATAAACTTTGGATGAGCCGTCATTTCACCAATCGAGAAAATCATAATACCAATCATAAAAACCCAGATATCGGCAGATATTGCAAGTATTGCCATTCCAAGTGTTCCCATGGTAATGCCGACAATCATAGTCGGTAAAGCTTTTTTATTCTTAACGATATTGGAGACAACTATTTGTAGCAGAATAATTGTGCCTGCATTGATTACAGTTACATGTTCAACATCGAATTTCCAATTCATATTTATACCAACAAGGGCGAGTGTCCCATTCACAAAATTGTTCAGAGATGTTGCATCAACATATTCCTGAACATACCATAAAACAGAATCGAACATCTGGAAGTATAAAATCCAAAACCCTGAATAAATCACAATCAATGAAATAAATCTAACATCGGTTAAAACGAGAACCATTCCTTTTAATACTTCGAAAATGTTTTTGGTGCTCTCTGGTTTTTTTGGCTCTTTATAGATAAAAAGCGTTGGAATTAGCATTGAAGCAGTTCCGATTGCGGAAGCGACCATTACATATTCCCAGCCGAATGCATTTTTAATATAAGGGACGAGTATTAGAGGGAAGAGAAATGCGCCTAAGTTAATTGACCAATAGAAAATTCCAAAACCAAGTGTACTGTTCTTCTCATTTGTCTCGCGTGCAATTGTTCCTGAAATCATAGGTTTGAATGCGCCTGCACCAACTGCCATTATAATCAAACTTGCAAATACCATTGCGTATTCGGTAGTTTGGCTGACAAGAAAATAACCAAATCCCAAAAAGATAAAAGCAAATGTTAAAGTTTTTCTATATCCAAATCTGTCACCGATTGCCCCCGACAAAATCGGCAGGATATAAAGAAGCGGTTGAATTGTACTTTTTATTAATCCGACACTCTCTTTTGAGTAACTTAATTGATCAGTCATATAAACAGAAAGAATGCTCATCATTCCATAGTAAGAACCTCTTTCAAAAAATTCCATAAGAATTACAATCCAGTAATTCTTTGAAAAGGATTTAAATACCGATTGCTTTTCGCTCCCCGGATCTCCCATATTTTTTCCCTTAATTAAGTGAGTAAAAATTAAGTTTGAAAAGTAATGAAATCTAATTTGACTACCAATAAAATTGGACACATCAATAATTTAGAGTTTGACAAAGATCGAGGGACTAAACTTTTTTGTCAAATTATCGATAATGAATTGGGATGTAACATTTTAATCGGAGAAGTTATGATTTCTGTAAGTATTACAACGACACAAGAGAAATTGGTCATCAGACTAAAACACAGAATTGAATATGTGGTTGAAAAGAAACTGCAAGGTTTACTCTATTCTAAAAGAAATAGCGGTTATGTTTTTGCGCAACTATTTTTCTCAGTGGCAGTGCTCTTAACAAAAGAAATTTTGGGTAAGAAAATTTAGTTCTAATTTAATTTGGAAATAATTCTGATTTGAATTTATGTTCTATTGGTAAATCTTGCAAAAAAAGTTGTTCAATTCATCATCTCTTCAAAAAAAATACGCAATTCTTCTACCGATTCGAATAGATAATCACTTCCCAGACTGAGCACTTCTTCTTTAGCATAACTATCCCAGACAACCGATGCAATCTTTACTCCGGCTCTCCGTGCTGCGATTACATCAGCAGGGGCATCGCCTATCATTAAAACTTCATCAGGTGAAAGATTAAATTTTTCCAGAAAAACATTTATTCCTTCAGGGGAAGGTTTGTGATCTTTTACATCACTTCCTGTTACTATCATATCAAAAATGTGATCTATGTTTAGTTTCTCCAGCGTGATTAAAGCTGCGCTTCTTCCTTTCCCTGTATAAATCGAAAGTTTTACATTTTTAGATTTAAGAAAAGTCAATAACTCTCTAATGCCGGGATACAAATCAGCCGAATCAAGCATATTATCAGAATAATACGAATAGTAATCATCCTTAACTTCTTGATGATTTTCGTTAAACCAGCCTTCAATAATTTGATCTTCTGTGGGACCGAATAAACTAATAATTTCTTTTGGAGTCATTGTTTTGTTCATATACTTTTCGGTAATATGATTAAAGGAAGCAAATATCAATTCGTTTGTTGAAGTCAGAGTGCCGTCGATGTCGAAAATAATCCCTTTAAACTTTTTCATATAGAGTAATTCTAACTATTAAATCTAAAAATCTTTTTTTCCAAATAATTTTAAGCTTAAGTAGACAGGAAGGATTACCCAAAGAATCATACAGAATGAAGAAATTACAATTCCCAAATTCGCTCCAAAAAACTTTTGAAATATTGCTCCCGTGTAACCCATTAATGCTGATATATTAAACTGTATGAGAAAAAATATTCTCCCTAAATCAATCGGATTAATGATGCTCAATCCAATTATAAATTTATCAAGTGGATAATCTTCAAAAGTGTAAATTATTAATAAAACTAATCCATCATATAAAATTGCAAGTATAAGCCATACAAAAATTGAGTAAGCTAAACCTTTCGATTTATCATCCTGTTTTAATGCAATTAAAAATGCGATTGCTGTAAAGATTATTGTTAAGAGTGAACCGATAATAATTACTAAAATAAGTTCCTCGGTATTATTGTAATTAACTGTAAATAAAAAATATGGAATCGTAATCCCTATTATCCATGAGAATATGAGGGGTAATGCGGTTCCAAGATATAGACCAAAAAATAATGACTTTCTGTCAATCGGTTGACTTAACATCATCTCAATAAATTCACGGGAGTTATAGAGAAATATTGAACCGAACACAAGAGCAACAATTGGAATTATAAATAATACTATATTCATCAAACTAATGAATGCTTTCGAGCCGTCTCCGCTGAATGCAAATAGAGCATATCCAATAAAGAAAAAGAAAAAAGAATAAATAATAATCCATTTATTTCGAATAGTATTATGTATTTCATAAAGCAATATTTTATTCATTAGATGCATGTCATTCTCTCAACATTAATTGTGCAATAGCTCTTTCAAGTTTTGACTCTTTACTTTCTTCAAGCAATGATGTAATAGTTCCCTTAAACTTTATTTCACCGTCAAGTAAGAAAATAATTTCATCAGCTAATTCTTGAATTTCGCTCATTATATGAGAAGTAAGAATAATCGTTTTCTTTTTCTCTTTTTCCTCCAAAATCAAATCTTTAAAATAACTACTGGATACAGGATCAAGACCGGCAGTTGGTTCATCAAGAATGATTATTTTAGGATTAAATGCTAAAGCAATCAGAATGGATACTTTTTGCTTTGTCCCACCGCTCAGATTCTTAAATGGTTTATTTAATTCTTCCGATAACTTAAAAGACTCGATTATTTTTTGAGATGAGAATTCATAGTTGGTTCTTAATTCTTTAACTAGAGAGAGGATTTCATTTCCGGTAAGGTTTTCAGGATACCTTGCGACTTGTGGTACATATCCGATGTTATTTTTATATGTAAAATTATTTTTAATATTTATTCCGTCTACTTCAACAGAACCGCTGTTTAACTTAACCAATCCCAATATAGATTTTATTAATGTTGTTTTTCCCGAACCATTTGGACCGACGACTGCCGTAACTTCTCCTTTATTTATCGAAAGGGAGATGTTTTTTAATATCTCATTTTTATTATACTTTTTGCTAAGTTTATTTATTTCGACCAATTTATTGCCTTCATGCTAGGTTTGGGATCTATTAAAGCATTTGGTGTTATTGAAGGAACAACACCTTCAGCAATATCAAGTAATTTTACAAAATGACTATTAAGTAAAATAAGAGCTAAATGTTGCTTCTCAACAATAACAGAAAACATCGTAACAGGCCGAAACGGGACATCACCCACCCCGTTTTTATCTAAATCATAGCCATTATAATTTGACCAATAGTTGCCCTCAAATTTATTGAAATTTTGCATACTATTAGTTGAGAGATTGAAAGAGTTGTTAATAAAATTATTGAGGCTGAAAGAATTTTCCATCGAATTAGCCATTAGTTTTATAGCCCAACCATTTTCAGTAAGATCATTTTTATTGATAATTATTCGACTACAACCCTCTAAAAGAATACCGACAGAATTTCCGATAAATTGATTTTCCTTGATCTCGCTATTTGAGATATCTTTTAATAGTAAACCATACGATGAAGTGCCCCAATTATTTCTAAAAACATTTTTCTTCATCAGGACGTTTTTAGTATACATAACTGCAACACCTGCACTGTTGGATTCAAAAATATTTTCCCAGTATTTGCAACTGTCAGAAAACATAAAATGTAAGCCATATCTCAAATTGTTATAACTGCGATTATCGAAGATCCTCCCGTTCCGAACAAATTCAAAATAAATTCCATCTCTATGATTTAGAATTATATTATTTGAAATTATGATATCTCTGCAATCCCAAAGATGAATCCCATTTCCTGAATTTGTTTCTTTTTTCCTCATCCCCTCAATATAATTCCCCGAAATTATTGAGTTAGATGATTTTGCAAGATAAATAGCGAAAAAATTATTTATAAAAGTATTATTTAATATCCTGCAGTTTGTCACTTCTTTTAATTTTATTCCGGCATTTTCATACAGATAACTAACACCGGAATTATTTATTGTTAATCCGGAAATTTCAACATCACTTGAAGTTATGGTAAAGATTTCACCCGTCCCCAATCCGTCAATTACGGGATTTCTCGTTCCGATTATTATCAACGGTTTATTTATAATTATATTACCTTCTGTATAATAGCCTGATTTGATGTTAATAGTATCACCGCTGCGTGAAATCTGAATAGCCTGTGAAATTGATTTGATAAAAGACTTAGGGGAGACTACAATTTCTTTGGAAAAAGTCGTATTAAAATTTAGAAGTAAATAAAAGAAAATAAAATGTAAGATGAGTTTTATCATAAATTAACATTAATAAACAAAAAACAAGAATGAACTGGTTACCTTATTGCTTTGTAAGCTCAATTACTTCGGGCCATGAAAGTTTTTTCCCGCCATTCGTTTTAATAAATACTTGGAGGTCTGTCTCATTTTCAAATGCAGAAACATTTAATCCCATTGGACTTCTAAACTCATTATTATGAACATAAAATGCAGTTCGAGCATTAACTAATTTTTCTGGTTGTGAAAAATCGACTATCAGAAAATTTTGTTTACTTTCTCCGATTATATTTTGCCCTAATGCATAATCAATAAGGCACTCAATTGAGTCGTATTTATAAATTTTCCCTTTATCAGTAATTAATTCAGCACCATATCTATTATCTGAAATCATCATTCTACAATGATCACAAGTATCTTTTCCAAAATCAATTGGCTCCGGCTCAATTTTACAACCAGTAAATATAGAAAAAATAGTTATTGTAAGAAGGATGGAGATATTGTAGTAATTTAAATACTTAATCATTTTGCACTTCCTCGTTTTGAATCAAAATATAAAGCAGCAGTTGTTAGTAATACTGACACTCCAAGCACATAGGATCCAAATGCCGGCAAAGAAACAGCAGTAAAATTAAGAAGCTTCTTAGAACCTATTAATGGCGGTTGATATGACATTCCCGGAACTTTGATTGCCGCACTCGGATTTAGATTATGTCCATAATCATAACCCCAAATATAAAAATCATACATACCAATAGCACCAAGAATTATAAACAAAGCAATCCATAAGTAAACTAATTTTCTCTTTCCCCAAAATGCATTTCCGATTCCGAATATTACCATGAAGATAATTATATAGGGCATAATTGTAAGTTCGGGAATTGAGTCGGGAACTATTGCTTTCATCCCTATATAGTGATTTAATCCATTAATATTATTTAAATCATTTGGCTTTAATCCTGTGATTTGATTAATCCAGATTTTCAATCCGATTCCTTCAGGGTATTGAGGAGCTAACAAGTCAATTGACCAAATCGGAAAGAAAAACATGAGAATTAAAAATAATGAAGCAACACCGATAAGTAATCTTGAATTATGTTTCATAATTATTTTACCTTTAAAACATTGGGGAATTTGCATTCCCCAATAAATAGTATTTCTTATTTGCCAGTATTCCATGACAACGGTACAGATGAATCTTTCCCTGATACTCTTATATATCCTTGCATTTCCTGATGTAGTGCAGAACAGAAATCAGTACAATAGAAAGGATAAACCCCTTCTCTTTTGGGTTCCCATTTTAGTGTTTCAGTTGCGCCCGGCATAATTAGTAATTCTGAATTATTTGCCCCCTTCACTGCAAAGCCATGTGGAATGTCCCAATCCTGTTCAAGATTTGTAACGTGGAAATAAACGACATCACCGACCTTGATTCCTTCAATATTATCGGGTACAAAGTGAGTTCGTATAGTTGACATATAAACTCGAACAATGTTCCCATCTCTAACAACACGAGTTTCTTTTTCAGCTTTGACTGCATATTGATGCATGTTCTCTTCGATAGGATAAATTTTCTTAGAGTTTTTCATGATTATATCTGCAGGAATCGCTTGCGCATAATGGGGTTCACCTATAGTTGGAAAATCCAACAATAATTTCATTTTCTCCCCTGAAATATCAATCAATTGAGCTGATTGTGTTAACTCAGGTCCTGTAGGCAAATATCTATCTTTTGTAATTTTGTTCAATGCAATCACATATTTTCCCCATGGTTTTTTTGTATCTCCTCCGGGAATACATAGATGCCCAATGGAATAATAAGCAGGAATACGATCAACAACTTCCCAAGTGCCAATTTTCCATTTTACTATCTCAGAAGAAATAAATGAGGAAGTGTAACCGAAACCTTCATTATCAAATTCGGTATGCAATGGCCCCAGACCTACATCTTTAACTTCTCCAGCAACAACAGATTCATACTTTAATACCGGAATTCCATCTATCGAGGTTTCGAAATCCTTGTTTTCAATTGCTTTAATTATTTTACTAAATGAATGAACCGGGATGACAGCCGCAAGTTTTCCGCCTGCAGCAATGTATTCACCTGATGGATCTACATCTACACCGTGGGGAGATTTTGGAGTCGGGATATAGTATACCAACCCAGGACATTCGCTCGGGATTAATACTTTTACTTCAGTTTTTTTCTCTGAAACTCCGGTGTGTTTCTTTTTATCAAAATAGTTTCTGTAATACTCAGTTGTGAAAGTTTTAAACTTTCCTTGTTTAATATATTCTTCGGCTTTTTTCCAATTGACAGCTGCAATAAAATCTTTGTCGTTCTGTGATGCATTTACTTCGAGTAGAGTATTTGCCTGTTCTGAGTTATAACTTGTGAAGAAAGCCCATCCATGTGACGGACCTTTACCACTATGTGCCAAATCATAATGGAAGCCAGGCACAAGAACTTGAAATTCTACGTTCATTTTTCCGTCATTATCAACTTTGATAAAACTAATCGTGCCTTTGAAATTTTCTTTGTAAGAATTAATTGCAACATCTCTGTTCGGGATGGGAACGCTGAATCTGGTTGAAGCAACAACATATTCAGTGTTTTCAGTTATAAATGGCGAGCCATGATTACCGCCGGAGTTCGGAATTTCAATAATTTCAGCAGTTGTGAATGTGGTTAGATCAATTCTTGCGACACGTGGGGTATTATTACCGTTGATAAAAAGCCACCTTCCATCTGCAATTCCATCTGTCTGAGAAATTTTTGGATGGTGAGCATCATCCCATGGTACAGATCCGTAAGAAGTCATAAACATCGGTTTAGTTTCTTCCGAATAACCCCACGCTCTTTCAGCATCCTGTGAAAAGACAGGAATTACTCGAAATAACCTACCTGAGGGAAGTCCATACACTCCAACTTGACCACTGAAACCACCTGATGTAAATAAATAAAAATCATCATAAGTTCCGGGTTTAACGTAGACTTGTTGGGCAACATCACCTGATATTAAGTCCTTTGATTGCTGGCATCCATTGTGAACTAAGAAAACTGAAGCAATAATAACTACAGCAACTGTTATCATTCTTATATAAGTTGAGTTCATAGTAACCTCTTCTTTGTTTGAATTATTCAATTATTAATTAGTTTTAGAAGGAAGCTCGGATTCAAGCAATCTGAAATACTCCAATATTTGCCTTGCATCATTAAAATTCACATTTTGATTAGTCATCTTTAACATATAGATGCCTAATAATTCTTTTATGTGAGGATGTTTCTCTATATTTTCGTCAGGATTAATAACCATATTAATAAAAAATTCCGGGGATATCCTTCTTAGCACATCTCTCTGTGCTGGTCCGGCATATTTTTCATCAAGTTTATGGCATGATGCACATTTTGATTCAAATAGTTTTTCTCCCTTTTTAGCTAACTCAGGGTTAATTGGAGGAAGATTGAGTTTCGTTTTAACCATACCAAATCCATTTTCCATTTCCCATGCACTTATATCGGGTTTACTGCCCAATTCTTGGGGCTTGTCTGATTTAGAATCTCCTCTACAAGAAGTAATCGTAGTTGATATGAGTAATAGTGCTGTCAAACCAAGTAACAATTTGTTCGTTTTTTTCATTCCTTTACCTATAATTTATAATCAGATATTTTTATCCGATAAAAAAATAAGTTTTTTTCAAATATGATGCAAGTAAAAAAAATAAAAATTTTATTTAGGAGGGAGCCGAATAAATAATTTCTCTTCGTCAAACCTAATCGCTTATTTTTGCATGTGGAAAAATAAATTACTCAATATTCATGATCGTTTTGTGATGTTTAATAATGATTCGAACTTTAGTTGTATCCAACTATATATAATTGGTTTGTGAGATTCAGTTCGTAATCCAATAATTATTGTATACTGAATAAAATTATTCTGCCGTCCATATTTGAGGCAAGAAATGTATTCTCATTAATTTTTATTGTACTTAAAGTTCGTGCTGTTCCCAAAAACAAAAGTGGTTTAGTTTCAAATTTATTATTTAACGAATATATAATCCCATTTTTCCCATTAAAAATTACATTCCCTTTTGATTCAACAATTTCGTTCGGAGTTGTATCAAGCCCATATTTTAAATTGATTTCTTTAATTCTTCTTCCATCTTTTGGATTAACCACATAAAATTTATCACTCATACTTTTTACGTAGAGATGATTATAACTACTGTTAATGCCAATTGATTCCCATGCGGCGAAATCATTTTTACGCCAAATAGTTCTACCTAATAATAGATCAACCGCAGAAACAAATTTATCAGGAGTCGGGACATAAAGATTTTTTCCATCTGTTACAGGAACAGATGCGGCGGGAGAATAATAAAAATTCGTGTTCTCACTCCAGCTCCAATTTAGCATTCCAGACTTCAGATCAATGCAATACATATATCCGTCCCAGCTTCCATAAACGACTCGATCAGAAATAATTAATGGTCTCGTTTCAATCATTCCTGTTGCGTTGGAATTCTCCCATATCAAATCAAGTGTACTCAATTCGTAACAATAGAGTTTTCCTTCTGCTGTTCCGAAAAGAATTCCATAATATTTCTCGCCTCCGATTGGAATTAATCCTACAGTAATTTGGGAGGTTATTGGTTCAGTTATTCCGATTATTTGAACAACTTTTCCATCATTAGCATTAATTGTGAGTAAATCACCTTCAATTGTTGCGGCAATAATCAAATCATCTTCAGCAGCGAGTCTGCTTACAATAGTTCCGTTTACATGGTATTTCCAGATTTGAGTTCCTTTTGCATCATAACAAAAAATATCTCCATTTTTTGTCGATAAATAAATCTTGTTCTTGTAGACAATAGGAGCATGAACCATTGTTGAAGAAAGCTCTTTTTTCCAAAGGACTTTTACACCATAATTAGCTGTTTGAGAAGAATCGATAAGAGGAATTCTTAAATCTATTTCTTTAAAAATAGCTCCCCATTTTTTCTGTTTGTATTCTTTATTCATTTCATAAAAGATTATAGAATCACTTCTGCTTTCAACTATAGTGTAACCCCAGGATTTCTTATCAGTTAACGTTGAACGACTCATTACAGCGGGGATACCGTTATAATTAAATAGTTTATTTCCGTGATCGTGCCCATGAAAAATTGCTTTGATATTTTTAGTTCGAAGTCTGTTTGTTATTTCAAACCAGTTATCTATATCAGAGGAAAGTGGATGATGGGTGAAGAAATAAATTTCCTGGTTTGAACTTGTTTTAGTAAGAATTGAATCAAGCCATTTTAAAGTTTCCGGTGAAACATGACCGCCGCCGCCTTTAAGTAGTATTCCGCTGTTAATACCAATAAATTTTACTGAATTAAATTCGAATACAAAATTATCATTTCCCCAAAGTTTTAGAAATTGTGTTCCGCCACTTTCACTCCATTTAGTATCATGATTCCCCGGTATCATGTAATAGGGGATTTTTAGATTATCAAGAATATTCTTAGCCTGAATTAGCTCGCTATTTTTTCCTTTTTCAGTAATATCACCCGAAGCTATTACAAATTTTATTTCTGATCTTTGATTTATATCATTAACAACATTTAAAAGATCTGTTTCTGCTCCGGGAGCACCAATGTGGATGTCTGTCAACCAACCGAAATTGAATTGCTGTTGAGCAATTGTGACAAAATTTAATACAATTGCAAGTAGTAAAACTATTCTAAATCTTTTCATAAGCCTTTTTATTTTTAACCTAAAATTACAAAAATTAAACTGTTGATTCAGTACAAAAAATGTTCAAATGGTTTTGAAATAACAGCGGGTGTCAATTTCATTGATATACTTGGTGGAACTGAATTGTATTACAAGCCTTTACATGTTAAATTTACTTTCTAATTTTAAAGGAATGAATGAAAAACATCAGAAATTTTTGCATTATTGCTCACATTGATCATGGTAAGTCAACTATTGCAGATTGTTTGTTAGAATATACGGGAACAGTTTCTAAACGCGAAGCTAAAGCTCAAGTTCTTGATGATATGGATTTAGAACGTGAGCGCGGGATTACGATTAAATCCCACGCAATTCAAATGAAATATAAAGCTAATGATGGAAAGGATTATATACTTAACTTAATTGATACTCCGGGACATGTCGATTTTTCTTATGAAGTGTCACGCTCATTAGCAGCCTGTGAAGGGGCAATATTAATTGTTGATGCTGCACAAGGTGTTGAGGCACAGACGATAAGTAATCTGTATCTTGCTATTGAGGGTGGACTTGAAATAATTCCTGTTCTTAATAAGATAGATTTGCCAAGTGCAGAAGTCGACAGAATTAAAGGACAAGTGATTGATCTTTTAGGATGTGATGATTCTGCCATCTTACTTGCAAGTGCAAAATCTAAACTTGGTATTGAAGAAATTTTAGAAAATATAGTGAAACGAGTTCCTCCACCGGTGGGGGATGAGCAAAGTCCGTTACAAGCATTGATTTTTGATTCTGTATTTGATCCTTACCGCGGTGCCGTTGCTTATGTGCGAATTAAAAACGGTGTTTTAAAAGAAAAATCTAAATTACGATTCTTTGCTCACGATATTCAGTACGAGGCTGAAGAAGTTGGTATTCTTGGATTAAAGAAAGTAAGAACCGGAGAAATTTCTGCGGGAAATGTCGGCTATGTAATCGCGGGCATTAAGGATGTTCATGATACAAAAGTAGGTGATACAATTACATTGGCAAAAGGAGGAGCAACAGAGGCTCTTCCCGGATACAAAGAAATTAAACCAATGGTTTATAGCGGTTTATATCCAACAAATACTGAAGAGTTTGAAGATTTACGTGATGCATTAGAAAAATTTCGTTTAAATGATTCTGCATTAGTTTATGAACCTGAAACTTCTGTAGCATTAGGTTTTGGTTTTAGATGCGGTTTTCTTGGACTGCTTCATATGGAAATTGTTCAGGAAAGGTTATATAGAGAATTTAACCAGTCAATTATTACCACACTCCCCAATGTTGAGTATCATGTCTACAAACGAAATGGCGATAAAATAGTTGTAGATAATCCGGCACAAATGCCACATGTTGGTGATATAGAATATGTTGAAGAACCATATGTAAAATCACAAATAGTTACGCCAAGTGAGTACGTCGGAAACATTATGAAACTCGCTATGGATAAACGGGGGACATATAAAAACACAACATACATTGATCCCACCCGTGCCGATGTAGAATTTGAATTTCCTTTAGCTGAAATTATTTTTGATTTTTACGATAAATTGAAATCAACTACACGTGGTTATGCTTCTTTTGATTATGAGTTTATTGGTTATAGAAAATCTGAACTTGTGAAACTTGATATCCTACTTAACAGCGAACCTGTTGATGCTCTTTCGATGATTGTTCATAGAATAAAATCTTATGATTGGGGAAGAAAAGTTTGTGAAAAACTGAAAGACTTAATCCCACGCCAGCTTTTCGAAATATCGATTCAAGCAGCCATCGGAACAAAGGTAATTTCCAAATCAACCGTTAAAGCAATGCGTAAGAATGTTCTTGCAAAATGTTATGGTGGTGATATTTCGCGAAAACGAAAACTTCTTGAAAAACAGAAAGAAGGAAAGAAGCGAATGAAACAAGTCGGTAATGTTGAAATCCCTCAAGAAGCATTCCTTGCTGTTTTACAAATTGAAGACTAATCAGGTTTGGTCAATTGGAAAATTCCGATGAAAAGAAAAATAGTTTTCTTACCCCAAAAGTAAGATATAAACTAAAAGAATATACATTAGTAATATTTATTGCGGTTACAGCAGCTTTTTTCCTAAAAGCTTTTTTTGTCGAAGCTTTCAAAATCCCTACAGCTTCGATGCGGGAAACTCTATTGGTGGGTGACTTTATAGTAGTTAATAAACTTTTGTACGGAACAAAGACTTCAGGAAAATTCCCTTTGTTTGATTTCAAAATTCCTAAGTTTGAAACTCCGGGGATAAGAGAGCCGTTAAGAAATGAAATAGTTGTTTTTAAATTTCCCGGAAATAAGGACGAACTTACTCCTTCTGAAAATATAAATTACATTAAAAGATTAATAGGACTTCCCGGCGATACAATAAAAATAATCAGCAAAAATGTTTTTATAAATAATGTAGAGCTAAATGAATCCGAAAAAATTCTTATTAATAATAGCAGAGAAGGTTCACTTATATTTGATTCAGACAAAATATTTCCGGTTGGTAAAAACTGGAATGAAGATAACTATGGACCAATTGTAGTCCCCAAAGAAGGTGCAGTTATAAATCTTGACCTTTATAACATTAATGAATGGAAGAATATTATTGATCGTGAACATGGTGAACGTGTAATTAGTATTCGAGATGGTAAGATTTACCTAAAAGAAAAAGTCATCTCAAACTACACATTCAAAAAGAACTATTATTTTATGTTAGGAGATAATAGAGATGACAGCCTGGACAGCCGATATTGGGGATTTGTACCACAAGAATTGATTATTGGAAGAGCCGAACTAATTTATTGGTCAGTAGATAATGAATCTGAAGGTTTACTTCCTTCAATTCGTTGGAGTAGAATTTTACATCTATTACATTGAGAAGATAAAAATCGAGAATGGAATTTTTATGAGATTATTGATTATCCTTATCATCACATTTAGCTGCTATACTTTTCCACAGGAAAAATATATTGTTTATTTTAAAGATAAGGGGATTAACAAGAATTCTATTCTTTCCAAATCGTCTTCATATTATGCTAAAGCGATAAATAATCTCTCGCAGAAAAGTATTGAGAGAAGGGAAAGGTCGTTTATTAGCGATGATATAGTAACGTATGAAGATATTCCCGTCATTGAAGAATATGTTGAATCAATTGAAAATGCGGGTGGAAAAATTCATCACCGCTTGAAATGGTTTAATGCAGTAAGTGTTTATATTAATTCAGATAGAATTAATTTTATCAAAACTCTTCCGTTTGTTGAAAAGGTTGAACCTGTTAAAAAGTATATCCGCAAAACAGAATTTAATTTTATTGAAGTTAGCAATTCGGACTTTAATAAATCATCTTTTACAAACACACTTGATTATGGATTCTCATTTACACAATTGGATTTATCAGATATTCCTGCTGTTCATACTCGCGGAATTGCAGGAACTAATATTTTAATCGGTCTTCTTGATACAGGATTTGATTGGCAGCAACATGAAGCTTTATCTAATTCAAAAGTAATAGCAGAATATGATTTTGTATTTAACGATAACATTACACGAAATGAAGCTAATGATGCAAGTTCTCAACACAACCATGGAACTTATGTATTTTCAATTGTTGGAGGTTATTCTTCCGGCAAATTAATTGGTGCTGCTTATGATGCAAGTTTTGTTCTTGCAAAAACCGAATTTGTTCCGACAGAAACTCACGCCGAAGAAGATAACTACGCAAGAGCTCTCGAGTGGATGGATAGTATTGGGGTTGATATTACGAGCAGTTCACTCGGTTATAATGAATTTGATGCAGGGGAAGGTTCCTACACTTACTCAGATATGAACGGTAATACAACCATTGTGACCAAAGCTGCTGAACTGGCTTTCCAAAGAGGAATTATAGTTATCACCTCAGCAGGAAATGAGGGGAATGGGAGCTGGCGTTATATAACTGCTCCTGCCGATGGGTTTAACACAATTTCAGTTGGAGCGGTTAATTCTCAAAATCAGATTGCCACTTTTAGCTCACGGGGTCCAACTTATGATAATCGAATCAAACCGGAAATCGTTACTCAAGGTGTTTCTGTTTATGGAGCCACAGCTTCTTCCACTAATGAATATGGTTATGCAAGTGGAACTTCTTCAGCAGCACCGATTGCAGCAGGTATAAGTGCGCTGCTACTTTCGAGTTACCCTATTAAAATTGATAATGAGCAAGTTAGAAACATTCTAATAGAAACTGCCGACCAATCAAGTTCACCTGATAATAATAAAGGTTACGGACTCTCTTCTGCATTAAGAGCTTTAACTTTTCCGGTAATTTCGTACTCAAATAATATCGCAACATTGATGAAAAGGTTTCAGAAAACCAATATTATTAACTCTTCAGTTGAAGTTTTTGCCAAGAAATCGAGTCAAGATTTATACACAGAGTTAAGTTCACAAACCGTCAGTGATTTATTTTCCTCTCAACTACCGACCTTCCAAAATGGGGAAGTTATTTCTTTTTATTTCTCTTATAAGGACAGCAACGGAGTAGAGTATCGTGAACCGGTTTCAAATCATGATTATAATTTTATTTATGGTACAAAAAAAATATCGGCAACTTTATCATATACCCCGGTAAATTTTGTTTTGGAACAAAATTATCCGAATCCTTTCAAGATTTACACTTCATTAGTATTTTATTCACCTTCCGTTGAGAATGTTGAATTAATTGTCTTCAATGTGATTGGAGAAAAGATTAAAACAATTTATACAGGACAAAGTATAATCGGTAAGAATGAATTTATTTGGAACGGAAAGAATGATAAAGGAATCGAAGCTGCGAGTGGCGTTTATTACTATATGCTTTGTGTGAATAATGATTTTTATGCAAAAAAAATGATATTAGTGAGGTAGTTATGGGTGAAATAATATATGAAAACCAATTAAGATATCTAACAAGTTTCAGGAAAGAATCTGACCAATTAATTTTGGAAATTGAAACTTTCGCCAAAGAAAAAAGAGTTCCAATACTTGATTGGCTTTCAGTTGAATTGTTGGTAAACCTAATTTCTTCTCATAAACCAAAGAGGGTTCTTGAGATTGGTACTGCAATAGGTTATTCAACAATTAAAATTGCGCAAAATCTTTCTAAGCGCGGAGCGGTTCATACAATTGAAAAAAGTAGCGATAATATTTTAATTGCAAATGAAAATTTTCAAAAATCCGGATTGACTGATAAGATTCGTCTTTTTGAAGGTGATGCCCTATCAATCATGCCGCAACTAAAGAAGAAGTATGACTTTATTTTTCTTGATGCTGATAAAGAAGACTATGAAAATCTATTAGATTATTCGGTGATGTTATTGAAAAAAAGAGGGATATTGTTCGTAGATAATCTTTTATGGCATGGTCATGCAGCAGCTCAACGCGTTCCACCTTCATATAAAAACTCGACTGATCATATAAGAAAATTCAATAAAAAATTTATGCAGCATCCAAAATTACAATCAACTATTCTACCAGTTGGTGATGGAATTGGTTTGGGAGTAAGATTATAATGGATATTATAATGCCGGAAAAAGAAAAATTTAATAGAGATGATATTGGTAATCTTCTTAAAGAGATTGATGCTTTCAGCGGTAAGAAATTAAAGAACCGAATTGAACTTCAAGAATTATTAGAAATTACAGCGGACAAAAATAAGTATGATATTTTTTCTGAACTGATTTTTACGTCTAAGTATGTTCAGGGATTAATGCGAGTAATTAAAAATGGAGTAAATAATCCGGAGATAAAAAATCTTGATCAGATAAAAGAAGATTTGTCGAAAAATATTGAAATAGTGTTTGCTCTATTGAGGGAACTAATTGCTGTTTCTGATAAAGAACTAATTCACAAATACGAAAGAAATTTTCTTGAAATGTCAGGTGAATCATTTGCAAGATTAAATAGTCTGATGACGGATCTTGAACGGACAAAAATGTATTTCAATTCGATTAAAAGAAAATAAAAATCGTTAATTCTCAAGATAGATGGGAGTATCATCAATTTCGATTTTACTCTTGCCTTTTGTAACAGTTAAAATATCACTCTTTATCTTCTCATAATCATTACATGGAATGTAAGAATCAATAAAGAATCCATCATTATAATCACTTCGAATGATTTTACAGTTGGATAATATTTTAAAGATAGTTTTTACGAAAGATACATCTATAATAATTCTAACTTGATAAAACGAAGATTTAGTTAATACCTTTGAAATTTCTAGCGTATCGATGGCTGATTTGTAATAAGCTTTTCCGAGTGGACCAACACCTAATTTAGTTCCACCGTAGTAACGAATAGAGACCACTAAAATATCAGTTAAATTGAAGTGGTCAATTGCATTTAGAATTCTAATTCCAGCAGTGCCGTTTGGTTCACCATCGTCAGAATATTTTTCTTTTTCATTAGTGGCAAGACGGTAAGCATAACAGATATGTGTTGCATCATAAAATTCTTTTCGGAGTTTGTCCAAAATAAAAAAACAATCGGTTTCATTTTTAACCGGGTAAGAATGTCCAATAAACAAAGATCCTTTTTCTTTGAATTTCGCCTCTGTGAAACCAATAATAGTTTTTATATGTTCTTTCAAGAAAAGATCCTAAAACATTTAGCATTAAAAAATTTGATTTTCAAATAAAGCATGACTAAAATAACAGTTTAAAATTTCAGAAATAAGAAAAGTTTGGAACAAGATAAAATCGTTATAAAGGGGGCACGTCAGCACAATCTTAAGAATATTGATGTTGAAATTCCCCGCAATTCACTAACTGTAATTACCGGACTGTCAGGTTCAGGTAAATCTTCCCTCGCATTTGATACAATTTACGCAGAGGGACAACGAAGGTATATCGAATGTCTATCTGCATATGCAAGACAATTTCTTGATATGCTTGAAAAACCGGATGTTGATTTAATAGAAGGATTGAGTCCCGCTATCTCAATCGAACAAAAGGTAACTTCAGGAAATCCCCGCTCTACTGTCGGAACTGTTACGGAGATTTATGATTATCTTCGTCTGTTATATGCACGGATAGGAATTCCGCATTGTTATAACTGCGGTAAACCCGTTCACAAGCAATCTACTACACAGATAATAGAATCAATCAACACCAATCATCAAGGAAAAAGAATCGTAATTCTGGCTCCAGTTGTTCGCGGAAGGAAAGGACATTATCGTGAGTTGTTTGAAGAAATAATGTCAGACGGTTTTCTTAGAGTAAGAGTTGACGGACAAATTGTTGAACTTACAAAAAGTTATCAAGTTGATCGATATAAACTTCATAATATTGAAATTGTAATTGACAGACTAAGCGTAAGTGAAGCAATGGAAAACCGTCTTGTTGAATCTGCCGAAGTTGCACTCAATTATGGACATGGCAACATTATCATAAATGATGGTGAAAATGATTTTGTTTTCAGCCGTCATCTCGCATGTATGGATTGTGGAATCAGTTATCAGGAAATGGCACCTAATTCATTTTCTTTTAATTCTCCTTATGGATCTTGTCCTGAATGTGATGGACTGGGAGAAAAAAAAGAATTTCTGGTTGAACATATTATTCCTGATTGGGATAAATCAATAAATGAAGAAGGTTTAGCTCCACTCGGAAAACCGAGAGAGATTTGGATTTATGCACAGCTAAGAGCAGTTGCCGAATTATACAATTTCACTTTTGATACAAAATTGTCTGACCTTTCAAAAGATCAAGTAGATATTTTGCTTCACGGAACAAAGGAAAAAATACCTTTTCGATATTCTTACGGGAGTGGAAAAGGTGTTACTTATCATCACAAGTTTAATGGTATGATTGGATATTTAAATTCATACTATGAGGGAACAACTTCCCCCAAAATTCGAGAGTGGGTTGAATCATTTATGAATAAAGTGGTTTGTTCATCATGCAAAGGGGGAAGATTGAAAAAAGAATCACTCTCTGTAAAATTTAAAAATCTAAATATTGCCGAGACGTCATCTTTATCAATTGATAAAGCATATAAGTTTTTTAGTGATGTAAAACTTACTGGCAACGATGCAATAATAGCTAAACCGATTTTAAAAGAAATAACCTCAAGATTGGAATTTTTGCTTAATGTTGGTCTCGACTACCTTACTCTAAATCGTAGTGCTCGAACTTTATCAGGTGGTGAGTCTCAACGAATAAGACTTGCAACTCAAATAGGAACTCAATTAGCAGGTGTATTATATGTGCTGGATGAACCAAGCATTGGGCTGCATCAAAGCGATAATATTAAGTTGATAAAATCGCTCAAGAGTCTACGTGACCTAAATAATACAGTTATCGTTGTTGAACATGATAAAGAAACTATAGAGAGTTCTGATTATTTAATTGATTTGGGACCTGCAGCCGGCGAACATGGTGGGGAAGTTTGTTTATCAGGCGAAACTAAAAAACTTTTAGGAAGCAAAAAGAAATTTAATTCAATAACACTCGATTATCTTAGGAACATTAGAGCAATCGAAATTCCTGAAGTAAGACGAAACGGAACATCAAAATATTTAACACTTACAGGAGCAAGTGGAAATAATCTAAAAAATGTAGAGTTGATTATTCCATTATCAAAACTCGTGGCAATCACCGGTGTTAGCGGTTCCGGAAAGTCTTCATTAATTAATGAGACCCTTGTTAACATTTTAATGAAGGAAATTTATAAATCTAAAACAGTTCCGCTTCCATACACAAAATTGAATGGTCTCGCAAATATTGATAAGGTAATCGAAATTGACCAATCGCCGATTGGAAGAACTCCCCGCTCTAATCCTGCGACTTACACAGGTCTATTTACGTTTATTCGTGATTTGTTTACACAACTTCCTGAATCAAAAATGCGTGGATATGCTCCCGGCCGCTTCAGTTTCAATGTCCCCGGTGGAAGGTGTGAAGAATGCAGCGGTGACGGGCTTAAAACTATTGAGATGAGTTTCCTTCCAAATGTTTATGTAATGTGTGATGTCTGTAGAGGTAAAAGATATAATACTGAAACTCTCGAAGTTTTATATAAGATGAAATCTATCTCGGATGTATTAGAAATGACGGTGAGCGAAGCACTAAACTTTTTTGAGGATCTTCCACGAATTAAAAGAAAAATTAAAGCATTGAATGATGTTGGATTGGGTTATATTAGACTCGGGCAGCAAGCAACAACACTTTCTGGCGGTGAAGCACAAAGAGTTAAACTCGCAACAGAATTAAGTAAAGTGAGTACCGGAAAAACAATTTATTTTCTTGATGAACCAACAACCGGACTTCATTTTGAAGACGTTAGAGTTCTCCTTTCAGTTTTAAATAAATTAGTAGACAAAGGAAATACTGTAGTTATAGTTGAACATAATCTCGATGTTATTAAAACGGCAGATTGGGTTATTGATTTAGGTCCAGGTGGAGGTGAATCAGGTGGAAATATTATTGCACAAGGAACTCCCGACGAGATTATATTAAACAGTAATAGTGTTACCGGAAAGTATTTAAAAAAGGAATTTAACTTTCAGAATAATTAGGAGATTATTATGCTTAAGACTTCATCAGAGACAAGAAAATACAGGGTAGAAATGAATGATAAAATTCTCAATTCCGGTTTCCGGGATTTTAAAAAATTTTTTGCACTCGATAATAAAGCCTATATCAATGGTGTTTTACCTGCAAAAACGAAAGAGTTGATGGGATTAAGTACCTCTATGGTTTTGAGGTGTAACGATTGTATTTTTTATCATATTGATCGGTCAATACAAGAAGGGGCAACTAAAGAAGAATTATTGGAAACTTTTAATGTTGCACTAATAGTCGGAGGCTCAATAGTCATACCGCATCTTCGTCACGCCTTTGATGTAATGGAGGAAATTTTTAATGAATCAAATTCTGACAAAATATAGATTATTATAATGGCATTATTCTACTCAAAAGCAAATGTAATTAGAGGCTCATTAATTTATGCTGCCGGGGACACAATTGCATGTCTAATCACCGGCGATTTCATGTTAACCAGATTGCTTGGAATGATGCTGATTGGTGGAACAGTCTATGCTTTTGAAATCCCAAATTATCTTCTCTATTTGAATGACAAAAATTTCGGAAATGATTTAAAAGCAAAAATCATTCGCGGTCTGTTGTTTCATATCTATTTTAATCCGTTATGGATTGCCCGGCATCTATTAATGATAGCTTTAATTTCATTTGATTTTAATTCAATTAGTTTCGAATTAATTTCAATAGGATGGTATTCATTCATTTATAGCACTCCATTTGTTTTCCCTGCAAATTTTGTTCTACAAAACTATATTCCTTACAAGTGGAGATTTGTTGTTAGTGCGATATTTTCCGGGATTATGGCAGTTTATTATGCACTTAGTGTTATTCTTTTTAGTTAGGATAGAAATATGTCAAAGAGACAATTAATAATACCTTCAAAAATTGTAACTGTAAATTCAAAAGATGAGATTCTTACCGATTATGCAGTTGAAATTGAAGGCAAAGTTATCTCCAAAATAGTTAATGTTAAGGAGATCGATTTACTAACATATGACGGTGAAATAATTCGTGTTGATGATAAAGTCCTAATTCCCGGCTTCATTCAAACTCATATTCATTTATGTCAGACTTTATTCCGTGGTTTAGCCGATGATTTACAACTACTTGATTGGCTTCAACAACGGATATTTCCTTATGAAAATGCTCACTCGGAAAAATCGCTACTCGCATCTGTTAAACTTGGAATTAATGAACTTATTAATGGCGGCACAACTACATTACTTGATATGGGAACACTTCGTCATCAACATGTTATTTTTGACGAACTTATCTCATCTGGGATTAGGGCATTCGCCGGAAAATGTATGATGGATGTGAATGACTTATTTCCATCATTTAAGAATCACACTAATGCTGAACTAAAGGAAACATTAGCACTCGCTAAAGAGTATCACAATAAAGCTGAAGGAAGAATTAAATACGGTTTCGCACCACGTTTTGTATTATCATGTAGTGAAGAGTTATTAATCGAAACAAAAGAAATGATGAAAGATTTTGCCGGTTCTATTTATCATACACATTCTTCAGAAAACAAAAGTGAAGTTGCTGAAGTTAGAAGACGACATAATAAGGAAAATATTGAATACTTCGATCACATCAATATACTTGATGATCATACTTTACTTGCACATTGTATTCATTTAAATGAAAATGAAATTGGTTTGATGAAAAACCGTGACACACGAATATCACATTGTCCATCATCAAATTTAAAACTCGCATCAGGAATTGCAAATATTCCTCGTTACTTAAAAGAGGGAATTAACGTTTCACTCGGAGCAGACGGAGCACCTTGTAATAATAATCTTTCTCAGTTTTACGAAATGAGGTTGGCAGCACTGATTCAAAAACCGATTCATGGAGCCGATTCAATGGATGCAAAAACTGTTTTTAAGTTAGCTACGATTGAAGGAGCTAAAGCATTACACATTCATAATGAGACAGGAAGTATTGAGATTGGAAAATTTGCCGACCTGGTTCTGCTTGATTTAAATGATCCATCATTACCTTTGTCAAATAGGGATGAAGATTTTTATTCTAAGATCGTATATTCAGCAAACCAAAAACATATATCTGATGTAATGATTAATGGCGATTGGAAAGTGCGTGACGGAATATCGTTGATTTATAATCAATCAGAATTATATTTTTATGCAAAGGAAGAATTAAACTTATTATTAAAAAGGACGGGTGTATGATTATTCTGTTCGCAACTCAAAATTTTGGGAAAGTTAAAGAAGTAAAAAAACTATTCAAAGAGAAAGGGATTGAAGTCCTTACTTTTACGGGGATTGAGGATATTCCAAATGTAATTGAAGATGGCGATACTTTTGAATCTAATGCCAAGAAAAAAGCCACTGCGTTTTATGAGGCATTTAGAATCCCTGTTTTAACGGATGATTCGGGATTAGCGGTTGATCAGTTAAACGGTGCTCCGGGTGTCTACTCAGCAAGATATGCGGGAGAAAATGCAAATGATGATGAAAACAATGCCAAACTTTTAACGGAACTAAAGCATCATCTGACTCCACATAGTGCACGATTTGTATGCTGTGCAGTCTACTTTGATGGTAAAAAGTATATCTCTTCTCATGGTACAATCGAAGGTGAAATAATAGACTCACCACAAGGTGAAAACGGTTTTGGGTATGATCCATTATTTAAACCAAATGGCTACGACAAAACAACCGCTGAATTAGATTTGAATGAGAAAAATAAAATTAGTCATAGAGCTAAAGCATTTAGAGCTTTAAGCGAAGAACTATTGAAAGGGAGCAGATGAAAAAAATATTAATAAGTTTTTTGGGATTACTTTTATTTATAACTGCTTGTAAAGAAGCTCCAATCCAAAGTGTTACTGCAGAAGATCCAAATGAATACCCATCAAAAATAGGTTCAATTTTTTATTATGATATAGATTCTACTGATCAAAACGGTGTTAAATATAATATTGGTTATAGGAAGTCGGATTATGGAAATCTAATACAATTAAATGGTGTCGAATATTTAATGCAGATAGATTCAACAACAATTAACAATACATTGACTACAGCCATTTCATACTTCCGTAAAACTTCAGCCGGTGTTTACTTTTATGTTGATACAACAGCATTCACAAGTTTAATTCCGGCAGAAATTCCTGATTCACTGCGGAGTCTTATAAAAATTGATTCTGAGATTACAGTTTTTTCTTTTCCTTTACAGGTTGGTAAATATTGGACTGCGTTTTCCCTTTCTTTTTTTAATATACCATTGATAGAACTTAAAATTTCAGTGTATACTAAGGATAACTTTGAAATGTATTTAAATAAAGAGATAAAAAACATCACTGCTCAAAGAATGATTTTTGAATTAATCATTGTTAACAATCCACTAGACCTGGAAGATAAAACTAAGTATTCTGCTACAGGATGGTATGTCAATGGAATCGGTTTTGTAAAGATTGAGGGGAGTAATTTAATTCTAAGTATGTTAGCAGGGGGTACAATTAATCTTCAGACTGAATCAGACAAATTAAAACAAACAATGACAGGGTATAGATTCTAAACAACTATTTGATTGCTATTACAACTTGAACTAAACCGAAAGTCAGATCTTTTCGTTCTGCTTTTTTAAACCCGGCATCTAGCAGAAGTTTTACTAAATTGATTTTCTGATCGAATTCCTCCACAGAGTCTGGTAAATAAGTGTAAGCACTATTGTCTTTTGAAATCAGTCTTCCAACAAGAGGTAGAATAGAATGAAAATAAAACCTGTATAGTAGTTTTAAAATAAAATTCCTCGGCATACTGAATTCAAGAATTGTTACCTTTCCTTCATTCTTTAATACCCTGAAAAAAGATTCGAACGCTAAAGGAATATCGTAGAAATTTCTAACACCAAATGCAACAGTAATGTTTGTTACAACTGCATTTTTCAATGGTAAAAACTCCGCCGCTACTTGTACATTTTTCCCGATAATCCAATCACTTTTCTTTTTAAATAGAGAGAGCATATTAAATGAAAAATCAGCTCCGATAATTTTGTTGACTCCCATCTTTTTTGCTTCAATTGCAAAATCACCTGTCCCGCAAGCAACATCTAAAAGAATAGCTTCGGATTTAAGTCCTGTAAGTTTTAATGCTTTTTTACGCCAGTAAATATCAATACCGGCACTTAAAAAGTGATTTAAGAAATCATATTTATAAGCAATGGCATCAAACATCCGCCGCACTTCTCTTTTCTTTAATTCACTGTTCAAGTTGATTTTCCTTTTGGGGATAAGTAAACAATTTCTTTCCATTTAGTTTTTGCCACCAATTAAAAATGTAATAACCTGAAATCAAAGAAAATATTGCACAAATCAATCCGGCAATTACATCAACAGCATAGTGGTATCTTAAATAAACAGTGGAAAAGATTAGTAAAGTTCCTACCGGAATTAAAAAATATTTAGTTTTGCTTTTCAACTTGATGGAGAGATACATTATTATAACGGTCATCATTGTATGTCCGCTCGGAAATACATCCCGCTGAACTACTTCCATTGGATTTAGAGTACCTGTTGGGATTGATTCACCGGTATTAACAATTTCACGCAAAAAATTGGTTAGAAACAATCCGGGTAATTCAGTATTTGTTACAAAGAAATCATGAAGATGAAAACGAGGTCCGATTGCAGGTACAAGTAAATAACCGATGTAAGAAAATAAAAATCCATAAACGGTCGAAAAAATCACAAAATCAACTTCAACATTTTTCTTTTTATAGTAGAGTGAAATTGCAAGAATCATCGGCAGAAAATAAAACGTTGCATAAATTATTTGAAGCAATTCAGTTAAAAGCGGAGTTGCTATTTTCATCAGTTCAACGGTTGGATCAAAACCAAAAATCATTCGGTCCATCTTGATTAAAAGATAATCATAATCAATTTGTCTTATCGGTTTAATCATTAAATAAATTTCTTTGAACGTCAACAGAATTAATGGTGCAGTGTACCAGTAGTGAATTTGTCTACGCCAAAATGAGTTTTTCTTAGCATGTGCACTCGCTATAAAAATTGTCGCAGCTATTACGACAAAATTCATAACAATCAATCCAAACCAGTGGTTTACCCTGTTTGCAAAAACTATGTTTAAAATTGAAAGGAAAACGTAAAAAACGATTACCACATAGTCTGTTGGGGTAAGATAGCGTAGATGTTTATGAAACTTTTGAAACATTAATAATTAATTGGTTTTGACTCTGATGTCTGTTTAATGAAATTAGTTAAAGCAATAAAATCGTTGATTGATAATTGTTCAGCGCGAAGTCCAAGATCAATGGGACTTTGTTCAAAATTTATGTCAGCAAATATACTATTACCAAGTGAATTTCTTAAAGTTTTTCTACGTTGATTAAATGCTGCTTTAACTAAACTTTTGAATAAATGCTCATCATATTTTTTTACATCTTTGTGAAACTTAATATGAATAACGGCAGAAAAAACTTTCGGACGAGGATAAAAAACATTTGGTGAGACTTTGAAACATAATTTAATATCAGCAAAAGCGTTTAGTATAACGGAAAGAATTCCGTAATCCTTTATTCCGATTGAAGAAACAATTCTTTGAGCGACTTCTAATTGAATCATCAAAACCGCATCATTTACAATCAAGCGGTTCTCGAGTAATTTAAAGATTATTGGAGAAGTAAGATTGTAAGGAATATTTCCTGCAATTCTAATTGGGTTAGTTGATGTTCCATAATTTGTTAATTCAAGTTTAAGAAAATCTGCGTGAACTAAATTTATTCCGGCGAATTTAATATTCAAATCCTCTATAACACGTGAATCAATTTCAACTGCGGTATATTTTTCAGTCTTCTCGAACAATTCCTGGGTTAATGAACCCTGTCCCGGACCAATTTCAATTAGATTATCATCAGGTTGCGGGTTTATCTCATCAACAATTTTCCTTAGAATATTTTTATCATGTAAAAAGTTCTGCCCGAATTTTTTAAGAGGCTTTAATTTTTTATTTGAATTATTAATCAACTCTTTCCTAACTTGAGGTTGCAAAATGAAAATAAAATTTATCACATTATTATTGATATTACAATAATACGATATAAACATTTTAAACTATTTCTTCAACGGAGGTAAAATGGAAAGAAAATATATCATAAGCATCGATATGGGAGGAACAAAAATTCTCGGTTCCATAATCAATTCTAAAGAGGGAATTGTAGCAAGATATAAGCGTTCCACTAAAGTTCAAAAAGAGAAAGTTAAAAAAGTTGATTTTGCCGAAACTTTATTTACAATTGTTTCCGAATTAATCTTTTCATCCAAAATTCCCGAATCACAGATTAAAGCTATTTGCCTGGGGATTCCTGGTTCAGTTAATCCGCATACCGGAAAAATTGGAATTGCACCCAATCTTAATATTAAAAACTATAACATCAAACAGAGACTTCAAAAGTATACCAAGATACCAGTATTGATAGAAAATGATGTTAACCTTGCAACTCTCGGTATTCAGCACTATGGTTATGGAATAGATAAGCAAAATATGCTGGTTGTTTTTGTTGGAACTGGTATTGGCGGGGGCTTAGTTTTTAATTCTCAACTTTATCGGGGATCAACTTTTTTTGCCGGAGAAATTGGTCATATCGAAATAATGAAAAATGGACCAAAATGCGGATGCGGTAAAAATGGTTGTTTTGAAGCGTTAGCTAGTAGAACTGCGATTGTAAGAAATATTATTAGTGATATTAAACTCGGTAAAAAAAGCTTATTAAGTAAATTAGTGAAAGATAATATTCCGATAAAAAGTAAAGCATTATTAAATGCAGTTAATAATGAAGACAAACTTGTTAGTCGACATATTTCCGATGCTTGTGAAACCATTGGGTTGGTTCTTGCGAACTTGAATAATTTATTGAATCTTGAGATTATTGTGCTCGGAGGTGGAGTTATTGAAGCTCTCCACACATTTATGATGCCTAAGATTAAATTGTCTTTTAAAAATCATTCGCTGGCATCAAGTGCAAGAGGAGTTAGGGTTGTTGCTACTAAGTTAGGTGATGATGCTGCATTATATGGTGGTCTTGCATTAGCCGAAGAATTTTTAGAAATAAAAGTTTAATTATTTATTCACTTGCAGAGAATAGCTGGTTCTCAATTTCAGAAAGTTTAAGTTGAAGATGTTCCCATTTTCCAAGAGTTTTTGAGAGTTCATCTTTAACTTCATTATATCTTTGAGTTTTTGCTTTTGCAATACCGGGATCAGTGTAAATCTCGCTATTCCCTAATTCATCTTCTAAAAGTGCAAGTTCTCCTTCAATTTTACTGATTGATTTTTCGGTAGATTCAATTTCTTTTAGAATGTCTTTTGTAAGTTTGTATCGTTGCTGCCTTAACTCTGCTTCAATTCTTTTTTGTTCTTTTTTTGAAACTGTATTTGTGACTGTTTTTTCTCTTTCACTAATCGATGCTGAATTTAATAACTCATTTTTCTTGAAAAGATAATAATCAATATCTCCCGGATAAACATTTAATTTACCTGAATTCATCTCAATTACTTTATTTGCAACCGGACGAAGAAAATCAATATCATGAGAAATCAACAATAACGTACCATTGAAGTTGATTAATGCTTGTTGCAATATCTGTTTAGAACTTATATCAAGGTGGTTGGTCGGCTCATCCAAAATTATAAAATTTGCTTTGGTCAATAGTATTTTTGCGAGTGCTACACGACTTTTTTCTCCTCCAGATAAAACACCCACTTTTTTAAATACATCATCACCTGTAAATAAAAAACAACCAAGTAATGAGCGAAGTTGACCAACCGTCTGATTTTCCGCAATGCCATCTATGGTTTCAATTATGTCTAATTCAGGTTCAAGATTATCAGCTACATCTTGTGAGTAATACGCAAAGATTGTATTGTGTCCTTCAATTCGTTCACCGGTAGTTGGTGGTAAAGTTCCAAAAATAATTTTTGCTAAGGTTGATTTTCCGGCACCATTTCTTCCTACGAAGGCGATTTTTTCTCCCCGCTCGATTCGGAAATTCAAATTTTCAAAGACACAATTATCAGTATAATATTTGGAGATATTATTTAATTCAATATTCATTCTTCCACTTTGGATGGCAGATGGGAATTTAATATTAATCTTACCTGAAAACTCGGGTAACTCTATCAACTCAACTTTATCAAGTTGTTTGATTCGACTTTGAACCTGTTTAGCTTTTGAAGATTTATATCGAAATCGTTCAATAAACTTTTCAGTTTCTTTGATTTTCTTTTGTTGAGCGGTATAGAGTTGTTCGGCTTGTAAATCTCTCTCCTCTTTGAATTTAAAATAGGCGTCGTAATTTCCATTGAATGTATTGAATTTGCCTAAATAAATCTCCAATGTTTTATTTGTTACCGAATTTATAAAATATTTATCGTGACTTACAATCAACAACGAACCTTTGTAGCTTTTCAAAAAAGAGATTAACCAATTTAGAGAATCAAGATCGAGATGGTTTGTTGGCTCATCCATCAGGAGTAAGTCATTTTGAGAAATTAAAATCTTGGCAAGAGCAATTCGCATTTGCCATCCACCGGAAAATTCATCCGTTAACCTGTCAAAATCTTTTTCCAGGAAACCAAGCCCAAGCAAAACCTTTTCAACTTTAGATGTAGCACTATACGAGTCTAATTCCTGTAGTCTGTAATGTACTTCCCCCAACTGATTAATAAGGTCATCGTGTTCATCATTAGTTAAAGAATTCTCTGAAAGTTGATTTGTAATTTCGATTTCTTTATTCTGAAGTTCGTAAATATCGGTTAGTGCGAGTGAAGCCTCCTCGATTAGGCTTTTACCTTTGTGGGTAACATTTTCTTGAGGAAGATAACCAATGCTAATTCTTTTTTGTTTTAATAGTTTGCCGCTTTCAGGCGATAAAGAACCGCTGATAATTTTGAGTAAAGAAGTTTTACCTGTTCCGTTCGCACCGACTAAAGAGAGCCTATCACCGGCATTAATACGATAGTTAATATCTTTGAATAGATACTTTCCGCCGAACTGAAGTGAAATTGAAGAGAGATCAATCATATAATCTGAACTTTATTCCCGAATAATTGCAATTTTTCCGATTGCAATATTATTCCCTTCTTTATCATATGCAACAACAAAGTAGATTCCTGTACTAACTAAATTTTCTGATTCATCTCTTCCATTCCAGTAGGCTATTCTACCACCGGGAGAAGAAAACTCTTTTATCAATTTACCTGATATAGTAATTATTTTAATATCGGTATCACGGATTAATCCGTCAATCTTTAAATTATTATTCGAATTGTTCAGAATAAACGGACTTGGATAAATAACTAATTCATCAAAATTTTCTTTAGGTAGTATTGCAGAAGTTTGAACAGAAGTTAGTCCACCATCAACACCGATGTATACGATTCCTCTTTGTTCATCAATCGTAATGCTTTTAATTTGATCTGATAATAGGGGACTATTTTTGGTATCATAGGCTGCGATAAGACTTGTTCCGTCAGATGAGACAACAATTAATCCTTGATTAGTTCCAATCCATTTTCTGTTGATTGGATCAACTGCAATACAGTTTATTGAATATGAACGTAGTGAAAAAACTGATGAAATTTTAAATTGTGGATTTGCAACATTCCCAAGAACAACCGATGTATTTGAAATTATATTTACACCTAAATTTGTCCCAATCCACAGATCACCTCTTTTGTCAAGAGCGAATGAAGTTATAGAGTTACTATTAAGTCCGGTTGTTTGTGAGAGGAGACCATATTTGTCATCTGTCAAATTATCGAGAGTATTATTTTCATTAAAATAAAATAAACCTGATTTTGAAGGAGCCGCTGAAACAAACCACTTAGTGTCGTATTGGTCGATTAGAATTTTTGTATATTGATTAAGATTTGAGTCTGCCGGATTGACAAAATGATACCACACGCTGTCTTTTGTTAACATGCTCAATGTTTTTCTATTCACTGCATCATGATTTAATATCCAGAGATTATTTTTGGAATCAGTTCTTAAACCGGGGATTACAAGATAATTTGGTGCGCGGGTAGTCCCGAGCATAGGTGTATTGTTTGTATTGAAAACAACAACTTCACCATCCGAATCTATTCGAGCAAAACCTCCTCCATAACTTCCAAGATATGTTTTCCCATCTGGAGCACTAAACGTATTATAATAACTATTCGACAAAATATTTGGAGTAGTTGTTAAATTGTAATTCTTCCATGTATCTCCATTAAATTTATAAAAACCGACACCGGAGACATCAGTTCCGCTGGCTGCCCACAAATTCATATTATTATCAATGCTTAAATCGCTGAAAAAATTTGATTGAGGTCCATCCGGAAAATAATAATGTGAATTAGTATCAGATAAAATTAACACCCCTTTATTTGTTGCAAGTATTAACCCATTTTCTGTTGATGTTATGATTTTGTTAATCAATGGTAAGTTTGTTGCGTACTGTTGAACCGATCCGTTTTGATAAAAATAGAGTGAACTAACTTTTACCGAAGAAATAGTCTCCTCGGTCAAAATGAATAAAGTATCACCAGAAATATGAAAATCACTTATATATGACTGATTAAATTGAGGAAGAAATCGAGAATAATTTGTTCCATTAAAAAATGCAAATCCTTTATTGCTTGAAACTAAAATTGTATCTCTGAATTTTGAAACCTTGAATACGTTATTTGAGCCCAGACCATTTGAGGTTGTAAATATTGACCATGATTCAGGGGCAGAAAGATTTGTTGAGCCTGGAATTTGAACGGCTAAACCTAACTCAGTCGGTACAAATAACTGTTCCGATCCAAAACTTGAATTAACTTTTATGTTTGACGAAAGATTTCCGAATTTAAAATATGTGTCGATGAAACTATAAGTTTTGGTATCAATGGTCGATAACCCGAAATCTGTTGAAACAAAAAGAATATCCCCAACAACACGCAGATCATTGATTTGCCTTAAAGTTCTTTCGGAATTATAAACATCAAGTATTCGCTTGAATGATTTTAAAGTTGGGTCATAAACATCAATAATCCCATTCTGACTGCCTAACCAAATTTTACCATAATTATCAGTTGCTATTGCGGTTATTGCAGAACCGTTAAGCCCTTCGGTTTTGTTGAAAGTATTATAGATAGAATCTAAAATGTTTACTTGAAAAACACCTCCTTGAGTAGCCGCCCAAATTATATTCGAAGCGAATACACCACCAGAAATATTTTTCATGTCAGAATAGTTTTGCCATCCAATAACATTTTGCGATAATAATGTAATTTGGAATAATGAGACGATTAGTAACAGTTTGTTAAATTTCATCAAATTCCTTATTGATAGTAAAAGGAGATTTTGGGTAAGCGATATCTTCATTAAAAAATCTTTATACGTGAATTAGAAAAATCATTATCAAGTAACAGTTTAAACTGTTTATATTTCGATTGATAAATTTATCGAAACAGTACAAATATCAAAAGGTAAAATTTGAACCGCAAAATTCAAATTAGTGATATTATCATTTGCAGCTCAGTTGCTTTTGTCTCATGGTTTCCAATGATTTTTGTCTCTTTTATGAATGATGATTTTCAAATTATTGGTGGAACCACTCCAGGTAATTTTTTGGAAATATTTTCTCCATTTTGGAATTTACATTCATGGGGATATTATTGGCGACCATTGGTAAAATTAATCTACAATATTTTACTTTTCCTAAACGGTTTCCAACCTTTTTTATTCCATCTAACTGCGCTTGTACTTTATTCAATAGTCCCCGGATTAGTTGTTTTAAGCGCTCACAAAATTGGATTTGATAGACGGGTAGCAGTTCTTTCCGGATTAGTTTTTGCCATGCTTCCATCACATGAGTTGCACACAGCATGGTTATCTGATATGGTTGAAAATTTATCTGCTATATTCATATTGATTACATTTATAAAAGTTATAAGTTTGATAGAAAAGAAAATCACAGTTAGTGCAGATTATTTTTGGGTATTTCTTTTTTTCCTTCTATCACTATTCTCAAAAGAAATTGCTTTTATCCTGCTTATTCTCCCGTTGTTAATTTTAATAATTATCAAACCTCTGGATAAAATTAAATTAAGAAAAACATTAAACACAATTGGTTTGATGATTATTACTTTCAGCCTTTATTTGTTTTATAGAATAGTGTTTATTAACAGTAATCCATTCGGCGCCCATCATTTTAATGACTCTAATATTATATCAATGATTAAAAACTTCCTTCTATATATTCCGGTTTCTTTCGTTTCTCCTGATTGGTTAGAAATAATATTTTTCAAATTTTCTCTCACACAATTGCTTTTTAGTGGTATTGTCGTGACTGTCTTACTCGCAATGATAATTATGAAGATTTATCCCACCATTAAAAAAAGGGAAAAGGAGATGCTGCTATTTTCAGGTGGATGGTATTTAATTTTTATCATTCCCGTTCTTCCGGCATTTATGAGATGGTATGCTTTTATAGCATCTATCGGATTAGTCTGGTTACTATCATTTTTGATAATTAAAATATCTGAAAGATTAATTTCAAAAAAATATTTCTATGTGATGGGTTTGATTATTTTTCTGATACTTTTTTATACAAATATTTCAGCTTCGCTGAACTGGAATGAAGCTGGAGCAAAAATGGATAGGATTATTCAAAATATTCAGCAAAACAAAAATCATCTTGATTCGGACACAATAGTTGTTTGGGGATTGCCTGATAAATATAAAAGGGTTCCAATAATGAAATTAGGATCTCAACAAACTTTCCAATATGCTTTAGATGGTAAAATGATTGAGGTTCTTTCCCCTCTAAGGAGCGAAATAGCATTGTCTAATTCAAATATTGAATTTGTTAGGAAATCTGATTCAACTTTTACACTGGTTTTGGAGGGAGGTCGATTTTTACAGGAAGGGGGAAAATCAAGAAGAGTATTCATTAACGAGGAATTGGAATTTGCAAATAGTGATTACAGTATTAAGGTTAAGAATAAATTAGACGACTCGATTTACCCTCATGCGAAATGCGATGTTGTGGTATCCAATGAAATGAAAAATTATTTCCATCTTTATTATGACGGAAATGATTTTAGACGAATTAAATTCAAATAAAAGATTCCACAAAAAGGGAGGCCTTAAATTCTAAACTAAATTTTTCAGAAGATTACACATCTCAATTGCAGAAAGAGCGGCATCCCAGCCTTTATTACCGGCTTTAGTTCCTGCACGTTCAATTGCCTGCTCGATTGAATCTGTTGTTAAAATTCCGAAAGAAACAGGTGTTCCGTATTTTAAACTAACATGAGCAATTCCTTTTGTAACTTCACTTGCAACATATTCGAAGTGGGGAGTTGCGCCTCTAATCACTGCACCTAAACAGATAACTGCATCATACTTTTTAGAAGCTGCTAATTTTTCAGCCACAAGCGGAATTTCAAAAGCACCGGGGACTTTAACTAAAGTAAAGTTCTCCTCATTCCCGCCATGTCTTAAAAGACAGTCGGTTGCACCTTCCACTAATTTTTGTGTTATAAAATCATTAAAACGACTTTGAACCAAAGCGATTTTTAATGAATCTGCTTTAAGATGACCTTCGATAAAATTCATTTTCATTTCCTAAAATAATTAACGTCTAAAATTACAATACTTTTTGTTCATTTTAAATTATGAACTCTTTCGCGTATCAAATTGAATTGTGTAGTTGTGAGGTAAAAATTCCCGAGATTAGATTCATCCGATCGTTTTCCACCGTGAAAATCAGAACCGGCAGTTCCAATTAAATTATATTTTGTTATTACTTCACTATAATATTTTTTTTGTAATGAAGAATGGGAAGGATGATTTACCTCAAAGCCATTAACTCCAGATTTAATGAAATTTCTGACTGTCACTTCGGAAATAGCTCCGGGATGCGCTATTATTGATATACCGCCAGCTCGGTTTATCAGCTCGAAAGCAGTTTCCGGAGCTAAAAAATCTTTTTTAACAAATGATGGTGAATTGTTTCCTAAATACTTTGCGAAGACTTCATAAAAACTTTTGGCATATCCTTTATCGATAATTGCTTGTGCAATATGCGGTCTGCCTAACGAACTAGAATTAGATTTTGCAATTACATCATTAAGAGTAATCATAATTCCTTGTTCATTCAGTTTTGTGATAAACTTTTTAACTCGTTCAAATCGACTTTTCCTAAAATTATCGATTGAGAGTAGAAATTCTTTATCTTTATGATCGAAGAAATAACCTAGGATATGTACTTCGCGGTTATCAAATTCAGCACTTAATTCAATACCTGTGACAACTTCTATCCCAACTTTATCAGCATATAACTTAACTTCATCAATTGTGTCATGATCAGTAATACTAATAATATTTAATCCGGCAGATACAGCTTTTTTAATTACTTCTTGAGGGGAATAAAAACCATCGGAAGCGGTTGTATGAATATGGAGATCAACTCTATTCTTTTTAATACTGTTACTTGAAAATGTCTCTGAATGCTTCGTAGTTCGGAATAATGAGACGAGTTCCTTCCAATTCAATATAACCTCTTTTTGCGAATGAATGTAGAGTTCTAGAAATTGTCTCCCTAGATGTCCCTGCCATATTTGCCAGGTCATTTTGCAAAGGAAGTCGTTCTATTTCAACTTTCCCTTGCCTTATTCTACCGATATCATCAGCCAATTGTAAAATAACTGTTGCAACTTTTCCTTCTGCGTCTTTAAGGGAGAGAGATTTAATCTTCATATCGGCAGCACGCAGGCGTTTTGTTAGTTCCTGAAGAAGGGCAATTGAGACTTCAGGGTGATTGTAGAGCAGATCAAGAAAGTCGGTTCTTTGAATCATAAAAATTTCAACCTCTTCCATCGCAGTAACGTTGGCAGAACGGTTGAGACCATCGAGTATGGCCATTTCACCAAAAAAATCAGATTCCTGTAAGATTGTTAATATAACTTCTCTTCCGTCTTCACTTACCCTTGAAACTTTTACACTTCCTTTTGCAATTACAAAAAGAGCTGAACCGGTTTCATGTTCCATTAGAATAAGCGATTCAGTCGGAAAAGATAACAACTTTCCTAATTGTGCGATTTTGGAAAGTGTACCTGAATTTAGACCTGTAAAAATTGGGACGTACTTTAAAAACTCATCCTTCTGTTCTAACATTATCTACTTTCTGAAAATTGTTGTTTAATATAGGTGAGCAGTGTGATAAAGTCAAATTATAACCAATCTATTGTACAATTCTTTTATCAAAATTCACTTTGGATATAGAAGAATAATTATCTTAAATCCGATATTGCTTTGCTTGAACCTCCTTAATCAAAGGCTATATCAAATTGTTTGTTTAACTTGGTTTGTTTACCATACTCAATAATAATTAAAAATTCGCTATGGTGTGGAAGCTTTTCGTTTGTAAGGAAAACCATTTTTTAGATTTCATCTACGGTTTCTCATTATTCTCTTCTCAACATTAATGCCTCGTTTTAATATCTCTATAAGTATAAGGAGTTGGGAAAATATTTGAAGATATCGGATTATTTATGCTATTTTGCAACGCTATTTTATTAACAACTGATGATTTACATGGGTAACAAAGAATTCTATCGACTTGCTAAAGCTTACGATATAGCTTTTTCTGACAGAGATTATATAACGGAGTGCGATTTTCTTGAATGGATTTTTAATAAACATTCAGTTTGTGAGGAATCAAAACAAAAATACTTTCTAGAACTTGCATGTGGTCCCGCAAACCACGCACGCGAGTTTGTAAAAAGGGGGTGGAGTTCAATCGGACTTGATCTTTCAAATGACATGATTGAATATGCTAAACTTAAAGATGAAGATGAAAAATATTATTGTGAATATGTTGTTGATGATTTTGTCAATTTTACCCTTCCGAAAAAAGTTCATTTTATAACCAATTTGATGGAGAGCATTTCACACATTACAACAAATGAAAATCTGCTTAAACACTTTCAATCAGTTGCAGAGGTTATGGTTAAAGGGGGAATTTACTTGATTGAAGGAACTCATCCCCGTTATTTTTTTCCGGATGAAGAAGCAAATAGATGGATTACAAAACAGGATGATTTTAAAGTGGAAATTCAATTCGGTGATCCTTCAGATGAATATAATTCTATAACACAACTTTGGAATGTAACGACCGGATTTAAGATTTGGGAAAATGGAATATTAAAAGATAAAAGTGAAAGTAAAAGTTATCATCGTTTTTACCTGGCGCAAGAAATGAAATTATTTATCGAACTCTCACAGCAATTTGATGCTTATTGGTTTTATGGAAATTCGTTAATCCCCCCGCGGGAACTTGATGATAGCGATGATTCTGATTCTTTTGTAATCGTGCTTCGCAAAAAATAAACTAATCTATTATTTTACCGTCAACAACAGGAGTAACACAGATTAGAGGACTTTCCGGAACTTTAAACTTTTCGAAGATTTCTTCAAACAGCATATATTGTTTCTCATGTTTCTCCATTTTTGAAAATTTCTTATAAGTCATGAACTGATTTTTTTCATCTTTGGGAGAATCAAAAACATAAGCAGAATCATAATCTTTGACTGAATTCGATTTTAAAAAAGAAATTTTCTCATCATCGCTTCCGCCTATACTATATGCTTTAGCCTTAAAGGAAGTCACAAAATTATTATCGATTATTACATATATATTTAGAATTGTTTCCATATTTTCCTTCATCTAAAAGACAACTTTAATTTCTTTTCTTAGTCTACCGTTTTTCAGAATAAAATAACTCACGCAACAGGCAAATAAAAAGGCGAACTTACACATAACACTTTCAACCATTCGCCAAAATTCAGGATAAACGATGAATGCTATAATCGATGGTATTACAAATAACAAATAACCTGTTAATAGTACTTTATTGAAAAATATTTTTTCGGGATCTATATTATTTTTTATTCCGAGAGTAAAGATTATAAGAGTGAGAATAACAGGAATATAATATATGAATCCATATAGATCACCAAACGGGTAGTGGTACATTGCATAAAAGAAAGAGCATCTTACAACTTTAAATGTTTCAATCATTCCCGCATAATAGATGAGTAAAGTTAAAGCCGGTACGAATGCAAGTAAATGTACTTTTTTTAGTTTGTTGTTAAGCGATAATGAAAGCATTAGCCCGAATGGGGGCAAAAATGAAATATCAACAAAAGCAAAATAGGCTATCGTCGGTGATTGTATCATCTGATTACAAATTAGAAATTCAATGAATTGATAACACGCAAGTACAGTCAGCATCGCAAGTCCAATTAGGTTTGTACGATTTCTGTTAGCAAAGTAGAGAAGATTAAGAATGAACAAAATTTCAATACAAAATATGAATAAAGAAAATAGTCCATCAAAGTTTACATGGGAAAACATGAAATACCTTCAGAAAAAGAAAACCCTCTCATTGGAGAGGGCTTCATGTGAGTAAAATTAATTATGCTTTTGGTCCAATCATATTTTCAGGTCTTACAACTTCATCAAATTTTTCAGATGTTAATAATCCCAAAGCAATAACAGCTTCTTTTAGTGTTGTGTTTTCCTTGTGAGCTTTTTTTGCAACTTTAGCTGCATTATCATAACCTATATGTGGATTTAGAGATGTTACAAGCATCAAAGAATTTTCAAGATGTTTTTGAATGTTTAATGTATTTGGTAAGATCCCAGCAACACAATGTTCTGTAAAACTATCACAAGCATCAGCAATTAGTTTTATTGATTGAAGGACATTATAAATAATAACAGGTTTAAAAACATTCAGTTCAAAATTTCCCATTGCGCCGCCAAAGTTTACAGCTACATCATTTCCAAAAACTTGAGCGCAAACCATCGTCATAGCTTCTGATTGTGTAGGATTAACTTTTCCGGGCATAATTGAACTTCCCGGTTCATTTTCAGGAAGGCTTAACTCTCCAATACCACATCTTGGACCGGAACCAAGCCACCTTACATCGTTTGCGATTTTCATTAAAGAAGCAGCTAATGTTTTTAGAACTCCGTGAAATTCAACTAAAGCATCGTGAGTGGCAAGAGCTTCAAATTTATTTCTTGCAGTGATAAAGTTCTTTCCTGTTAGTTCTGCAATTTTTTCTGCTGACTTAACAGCAAACTCCGGGTGTGTATTTAGACCTGTACCAACTGCTGTTCCACCAAGTGCTAATTCGTATAATCTTGGTAGAGCTGCATGAATTCTTTCTAATCCGTTTGTTAATTGTTGAGTATATCCTGAGAATTCTTGCCCGAGAGTCAGGGGAGTTGCATCCATTAGATGGGTTCTGCCAATTTTAATAATATCCGTAAATTCTACAGATTTTTTAGCGAGTGCATCACGCAATTTTGTTACCATAGGGATTAATTCAGCGTGTATTTCTTCAACAGCCGCGATGTGCATTGCAGTTGGAAAAGTATCATTTGAAGATTGAGCTTTGTTTACATCATCATTCGGGTGAATTGGTTTTTTACTTCCCATTACTCCACCTGCAATTTCTATAGCCCGGTTTGAGATCACTTCATTCACATTCATATTTGATTGAGTGCCGCTGCCTGTTTGCCATACTACAAGAGGAAAATGCTCTTCAAGTTTTCCGTCAATTACCTCATCAGCTGCTTGAACGATAAGGGTGGTTTTTTCATCTGAAAGAATTCCAAGTTCTTTATTTGTGAGAGCCGCAGCTTTTTTAAGGATTCCAAAAGCTCTAATTAGAGGTTTTGGTATTCTTTCCCCGCCTATTTTGAAGTTCATTAGTGAACGTGCAGTTTGCGCGCCATAATATTTATCGGAAGGAACTTGAATTTCCCCCATTGTGTCAGTTTCGATTCTGAAGCTCATAAAATATCTCCTCTATTTAAAATATAATTATGACTCAAATTTAGTTTTTTCTTTAAGAAATCGAAAGAAGAGTTTTTAGATACGGAATATTGAACAGAATATTTTGGAATTATTATTAATTCTCGTATTGCAAAATTTCTATTCCTGATTCTCCTTTGCCGGATGATGAATAAGCACTATTTTTAATATGTCATTTAAAAAATGTTTTGGTTTTATTGTTTTGATTAAAACCCATCATAAATCTTCGGAGATATTTTATGCAAACTGATTCTTTAGCTAATACAAAAGCACTAATTGAAAAATATAAAATCGAATTTATTGATTTAAAGTGTATCGATTTGCAAGGAAGATTACATCATATCACACTTCCATACTATAACGGAATAATCGAAAAACTACTTGAAGAAGGAGTTGGTTTTGATGGCTCCAGTTATGGCTTCCTAAAAGTTGAGAATAGTGATATGATTCTTATTCCCGATCTATCTACTGCTGTCCTTGATCAATTTAGAGATGCCCCAACGCTAAGTTTTTATGCTCACATCAATTTAACTGACAAAGCTCATTCTCCCTTCTCACAAGATGGCAGGTATATTGCAAAACGTGCTGAGCAATTACTAAAAGAGTTCACCGGTGCTGATATGTCTTTATGGGGACCGGAATTTGAATTCTATATTTTCAAAAAAGTAAGATTCGATACTCGAACTTCTTCAGCATATTATGAAGTAGAACATGCTGAGGAATTTTACACAAACGCTTATCATGCCGCAAATCCTTTTGATGTCTATGATGATTTCAGAGATATGGCTTGTAAAGTATTACAGCAATTTGGTGTAAAAGTGAAATACCACCATCATGAAGTTGGAGAACGCGGGCAACAGGAAATTGAAACCTACTTTAGTGACTTATTACAAACAGCAGACAACATAGTTACTGTAAAGTATGCGTTATTCAACCTTGCAAGAAAGAATGATATATTTATAACGTTCATGCCCAAACCGATGTACCATCAAGCCGGAAATGGAATGCATCTTCATCTTTATCTTACAAAAAATGGAAAAAATGCTTTTCATCAGAAGGGAGAATATGGAAATATTAATGAACTGGGTAGATTTTTTATTGGCGGACTTTTAAAACATGGTCCCGCACTTTCGGCTTTTACAAATCCAAGTACAAATTCGTTTAAGAGATTAGTCCCGGGTTTTGAAGCTCCAGTAGCATTAACCTATGGGCAGGGGAACAGAGCATCAGCTATAAGGATTCCAAAATATGTGATTAATCCCGAAGAGACACGCTTTGAATATCGTCCACCTGATGCTACAGCTAATCCTTATTTATGTTTATCGGCAATGTTATTAGCAGGTATTGACGGTGTTGTAAATAAAATTGATCCGGTAAAAGAGGGATTTGGACCGATTGATAGAAATTTCCTCGAAGAGCCGAAAGATGATCATATACATTTTCTGCCGCGTAATCTTACAGAAGCAATTGATACGTTAGAAGTTGATAATGAATTTTTACGTAGAGGAGGATTATTTACAGATGAACTTTTGCAACAATGGGTAAATATTAAAAAGAAAGAAATTAAGGCAATTGGAACAATGCCACATCCGTTCGAATATACTATGTACTTTAATTTGTAGACACTAATTAAGTAGAGACGGGGCATGCCCCGTCTCTAAATATATTTTTGAATTACTTCATCAAAACAAATTTCTTTGTTGATTTAAACCCACCAGAACTTAATTCATATAAGTATACACCACTTGGTAAGCTGCTTCCATCAAATTTAACTTTATAATTTCCGGCTTTCTTTTCTTCATTAAGAAGCTGTGCCACTTCTCTTCCAAGAAGATCGTAGACTTTTAATGTGACAAATCCATCTTTTGCAATTTGCCAATTAATTGTAGTGAAAGGGTTAAATGGATTTGGATAATTTTGTTCTAATGAATAAGTGAAATTGTTCTCAAAGTTAACAGTGATTGGTCCATAGATTTTAGATGTTCCATCAAAATCAACTTGACGTAATCTATAACTATTTTGACCATTGAAAGGATTTACATCAGTAAATGAATAAGGAGTCATTTCATTCTTTGTCCCTTGTCCCGAAATAAAACTTAATTCACTCCAGGAAATATTATTACCATTTCCATCCATCTTTTCAACTGAGAACCCTTTATTATTCAACTCTGAAGCGGTAGCCCAGGTTATAACAATTCCTTCATCACTTTTTTGTCCGTTAAAAGCAGTCAATTCAACAGGTACTAAATTATAAGTTGATATTTTTATATCATCGACGTACCAGCCATCTCTCACTTCAGAGTCATCCGATCTTAGAAGAAATCTTAGAAGAATTGTACTCCCGATATATGGCGTTAAATCAATATTTTCATTAACCCAATTTGATTGAACTCCATCATAAAGAGGTTGATTAGCCGGTTGGAATGAACCCGTCCCCAAGTTTGTATATTGTCCTGCAAGTGGAGTCCAGGTGCTTCCGCTATTTGTTGAAATTAAAACTTGACCGTAATCCCAATCTGCTTCAATATTCCATTGAGTCGCAAATTCTAATGAAGCTCCAAGCATATTCGTTAGACTTATTGGGGTAGTTGTTGTCATAGTTAAAGTAGCATTGTTTGCATAATTACCCACCGGAGAATCAGTTAATGATGATGGGGCTGATACATATTTCGAAGTAGTAATACCCCATGTTCCGCTAACCGTCCAATTAGAAATAGAAGAACAGTCATCATTAAATGCTAAGCTATTATTAGCAACGTAATATTGGAAGAAGGATGTCGGTGGTACTGATCCCGGAGGATTATATCCACTCCCACCTTTTGGTAGCGTTGTTACTATTGAAGAGGCTGAATCTTGTGCTGCTAAATAGTATTGAACAATTGTACCTAATTGCTGTCCGGGTAAAACAAAATTCCATGTTTCACTCCCTTTAGCAGGAGTACCTGTTACTGATTGAAAAGAGGAAAATCCTGTTCCGGTATTTATGCGATAATATAAACGAGGAGCCAGATTCCCAGTTCCGATTTTTAACCCTGTTTGTATGAGAGCACTAATTAAAATATTGTTAGTATTATCGGATGATGCAACCGGAGTATGAGAAATAGTCATGTCAAGATTTAAGGCAAATGCAGCAAGAGTAGCTAACGAAAGTTTTACTGATTTTTCAAAATATGAAATATTAAAATGAGTTATCAAATCATTTACCGTGTGGTAGTATGCGTGAAAATCATTTTCATCTTCAATAAGAAGAATTGCTCCATAGTTACGTGTCCAAAAAGATGCATGATCACTATAAGTACTTCCGGGACTTTTAATTACAAGAGTAAGATTAATTTCATACTGTGAGTTTAGCTCAACCATTTTATCTTTTAATTGAGTAGAATTACCGGCTGTTGGACGTGAGTGAATATTGGCAACACCATCATTATTGCTATCCCAGGCAACCATATCCAGATTAATAACACCAAGAATTGAGTCACCGGCATTTGATGCTTGTGTTGCATAGTAAGCACTTCCAATTAATCCTTGTTCTTCTTCATCCCACAAAGCATAAACAATTGTGTATGGGAAAGAATAATTTGAAAAAACTCTAGCAGCCTCAATAACAGCGGCTGTACCGCTTGCATTATCATCTGCCCCGGGAGCAAGTGCACCGCTTGGCATTGAATCGTAATGTCCGCAGATTATAAATTTTTTATTAGGAAATTCTGTTCCGGGTTGAACTGCATAAATATTTCGTCCGGTAGAACTAAAAGTCTGGTTTGTTACGGTTAATCCGTACGAGTTAAGTTTTTGCATCAAATAATTAGCTGCTTGATCGTTTCCAATATAGTTCTTATTTCGTGAAGCAATCGTAATTTGTTGACCATTTACTATAACTGGAATAGCACCTGATAATTCTCTTACGTATTTCATCAGAGAATCAATTTTTGTCTCGTTGAGAATGTTTTGAATAATGGAACTTGATTGGGCAAATGTGCTAAAAGTGAATAGAAATGTAACAATAAATGAACGTAAAACTAAATTCATACTAACTCCCGCTGAAAAAATAAAATTATGATTGGAAACTTAACTATTTCTAAAATGAGATGCATAAAGATTATATTACGTCAGAATTGTTACAGTTCAAATAATTCAGATTCAGATAAACAGAAGGATAGGGAGAGGTATCTCTCTGCTAAACAAGGAAATATTTCCGATAACGGAGCACAGTATATTTCGGTTGAAGCAGTTCAAAATAATTTTAGTCCCACAATTTTCTATATAGATGTTAAGAGTAGAAGAATAATTGCATGAATATTTAATTATGATTAATTGATAATCTACTCCTACTTTTCTAAATTTGAATCGTATTTTTATATATTTATTGAAAATAGGAGAAATAAAATGGCAATTAAAGTAGGAATTAATGGATTTGGCCGAATCGGAAGATTAGTATTTAATGCTCTAATCGATAAAGGCTTGTTGGGAACAGAAGTTGAAGTTGCTGCTGTTGTAGATGTTAGTACAGACGCAAAATATTTTGGTTATCAATTGAAATATGATTCAGTTCATGGTAAATCAAAAGGTATTATTTCAACAGAAAAAAGTAAACCTGAATTAACAGAAGATGATATTCTTGTTGTTAATGGTTATAAAACCCATTGTGTTGCTGCAACTAAAGACCCAAGTCAATTACCATGGAAAGAATTCGGTGTCGATTATGTTATTGAAGCAACCGGACTTTTTACCGAATCAGAAAAAGCAAAAGGTCACTTAACTGCCGGTGCTAAAAAAGTTCTCATTTCTGCTCCGGGTAAAGGTGAAGTTAAAACAATTGTAATGGGTGTTAATGATAATGAATATGATGCAGAAAAACATAATATTATTTCTAATGCTTCTTGCACAACAAACTGCTTAGCTCCTGTCGTTTATGTCATTTTGAAAGAAGGACTCGGAATTGAAACTGGTTTGATGACAACAATTCATGCGTATACTGCAACACAAAAGACTGTCGATGGTCCTTCTAAAAAAGACTGGAGAGGCGGAAGAGCAGCAGCTATAAATATTATCCCATCATCAACCGGAGCTGCAAAAGCAGTTGGTGAAGTTCTTCCAGAAACAAAAGGGAAATTAACCGGAATGTCATTCCGTGTTCCAACCGCAGATGTTTCTGTTGTAGATTTAACTTTCAGAACTGTAAAAGATACTTCAATTGATGAAATCGATGCCCTTATGAAAAAAGCCTCAGAAACTTATTTAAAAGGTATTTTGGGTTACTCAAACGAGGAATTAGTTTCTACAGACTTTATTCATGACGAAAGATCTTCAATTTATGATTCGCTTGCTACAATGCAAAACAATCTTAAAGGAGAAAAAAGATTCTTCAAAGTGGTTTCATGGTATGATAATGAATGGGGTTATTCTTGTAGAGTAGTTGATCTTCTGATGAAGATTGCAAAAACTTAATTCTTATAGCTTATTCTTTTGAAACCCGCATTTAAGCGGGGTTTATTTTTGTTTGCAGAAGTAGTATTAATCAAAATTAATTTTTGAAAATGTAATAAACTTTCATGGTGAAATTATGAATAAAAAAACAATTGATTCCGTTGATCTAAAAGATAAAAGAGTTCTTGTTCGAGTCGATTTCAATGTTCCGCTTGATGAGAACTTAAAAATTACCGATGATAAAAGAATTGTAGAATCTCTTCCGACAATAAAAAAAATTATTGCAGATGGAGGTAAAGCAATTTTAATGAGTCATTTAGGACGACCAAAAGGAAAGGTTAATCCAAAATATTCACTTAAACCTTGTGCAGAAAAACTTTCAGAACTTCTGAATAAAGAAGTTAAGATTGCACCTGATTGTATTGGTGAAGAAGTAAGAGCAATGGTTGATTCACTAAATCCAGGTGAAGTTCTTCTTTTAGAAAACCTTAGGTATCACGACGAAGAAGAAAAGAATGATCCTGAATTCGCTCAAAAATTATCAGAACTTGGTGATATTTATGTCAATGATGCTTTTGGAAGCGCACATCGTGCACATGCTTCAACTGAAGGTATAACGAAATTTATCTCAACTTCAGTTGGCGGCTATCTTATGGAAAAGGAACTGAATTACCTTGGTAAAGCACTCTCAGAACCTGCAAAACCATATTGCGCTATTCTTGGCGGGGCGAAAATTTCCGGTAAAATTGATGTAATCAATAATCTTCTCGATAAAGTTGATACACTTATTATTGGCGGCGGTATGGCTTACACTTTTTATAAAGCCATGGGATTTGAAATCGGGACATCCCTTTTAGAAATTGAAAAAGTTGATCTCGCAAAAGAACTTCTCGAAAAAGTAAAAACAAAAAAGTTGAAGTTTTTACTTCCTCTTGATGTTGTAGTCGCAACTGAATTTAATAATGATTCTCCAAGCGAAATTAAAAAAATCGATGAAATGCCATCGGATAAAATGGGTTTAGATATTGGACCAGACTCAATCGAATTATTCTGTGATGCAATAAAAAGTGCAAAAACGATTGTTTGGAACGGACCAATGGGCGTGTTCGAATTTGATAATTTTGCAAAGGGAACAAATGCAATTGCAACTGCTTTAGTGGAAGCTACGTCTAATGGTGCAATTACTGTTATTGGTGGTGGTGATTCTGCAGCTGCAATAAGTAAAGCCGGACTTGAAGATAAAGTCTCTCATGTCTCAACAGGCGGAGGAGCTTCATTAGAGTTTTTGGAAGGTAAAATATTACCCGGGGTTGCTGCCTTAAATGATTAATCGTTATATTTAATTATTAAATGGGCTGTCTCAAAATGTCATTCCGGGCTTTACCAAAGGAATTCCTTCGGAAGACCCGGAATCTAATCTTTCAATTTGGTAAAAAGAGATGCTGAATCAATTCGCCATTGGTGAACAGCATGACTATTTTCGACTTTTGAGACAGCCTCTTTTTTTTCTATATTTTGTTGTTTAGTTTTAGAGTAAATAGATTTGCAAGGATAAATGAATGAGTCAATACGATCAAGGTTCCTATAAGCCAAGCGGATTTGGTGGTTTTAGTTTTTTCCCTCCTGTAATTAAAAATTTATTAATTATCAATGGGGCTGTTTTTTTTCTGATGATGTTAATGCAAAACATCATTTTTCGCGGTGTTCCTGCTGAAAGAGTGATTATTCATTATTTTGCATTAATGCCCATCGAAAGTGGGAATTTCCAAATTTGGCAGCTTGTAACTTATCAGTTTTTACATGGAGGATTCTCACATATTTTATTTAATATGTTTGCCCTCTGGATGTTTGGGGTTGAAATTGAAAATAGTTGGGGATCGAAAAAGTTTTTGACATTTTACTTGATTAGTGGAATCGGTGCAGGACTATTGCACATGTTTTTATCACCAATTCTCACCGGAATGGGTGCTCCTACAATCGGAGCTTCAGGTTCAGTTTATGGAATTATGATTGCTTTCGCTATGATGTTTCCGGAAAGATTAGTTTACATCTACTTCTTAATTCCTGTAAAAGCAAAATATCTAATTACTTTTTTAATTGTAATGGAATTTATGCTTGTAGATAGTGCTTCAAGTGGAGTTGCTCACTTAGCACATTTGGGCGGGGCACTTGTCGGCTTTTTGTTTATTATGTTTGATAAAAATACAAATGTAACATTTAAAACTATGTTCAAGAAGAAGAGACCAAATCCCTTTGAGCAACCATATTATAACTCGACCAATTCTAATCCGACTTACAAAAAAACGAATGATAAAGTCCAAGATGCAAGTTTTTATGATGTAATTGACGATAGAGATATAACTCAGGAGGAAATTGATAAAATCCTTGATAAGATAAGTAAATATGGATATGTTGGTCTTTCTGAAAAGGAAAAAAAGGTTCTGTTTGAAGCAAGCAAAAGAATGAAATAACAGTTATGAAATTGAGGTTAATCTTATTAATTGTTTTAATGCAAATATTTTTTGTCTCTTGTGATAACGATTCAAAAATTGATGAAGAAAAATTTATTAGTTTTTATGCAGATATGTCATTAGCTGCAGATACAATTGGATTTGATACAGAAAGTCTCAAAAGTATTCGCTTGAAATTACACGAAAAATATGGCACCAATGAAAAGATGTTTAATAATACATTAAAATATTTTCATGATGATCCCAAAAGGTGGGACACTTTTTTTACCAAAGTAATGGATAAACTCGAATCAGAAAGAAAATTAATTAGTTCAACCCCTTGAGTCTCGCTAAAGCTATTCGCAGCATTCCGTAACTAATAGTTTTCGGTAACTTTTCCTTCAACTCTTTTATATCGAAAAATCCTTTCGACATTTCATTTTTAATTAAGATTATATCATCATCACTAACAAGTTTTGAAATATTTAAATCTTTATTCATTTCCAATATCGTTTCAACTTGCATTGAAATGACAGCTTCCGTTAAGCTTCGTAATTCACAAATTTCCTTTAACGAATACCCTTTATTTATCAAGGTTAAAGTCTCAATGATAGTTTGTGGAATATTTTTTTCGGTTTTCACCGGTTCCACTTCATCAAATAATTCTTTAGGATTAAAATTGCTAATGATTTCTAAAAACTGTTCACCAATTTTTGTAAATGTCCTTTCGTTAAATCCTTTAATGCTTAGTAATCCGTTTCGAGTTGTCGGTTTTTTGGAAATTATTTCTTTTAAAACTTCATCCGAACAGATAAGGTATTTCGGTTGACTAAATTTTGCGGCAATTTTTGTTCGTTCTTCCTTTAAAAGATATAATAAGTTTAAATCCTCTTCATAATTATTTGACTCAGTTTTATCCTCCTTAATGTAACCACGTTCAGCAAGAATATTTTTGCCGTTATTCGTTAAAAAGAATTTCTTCTTCCTTTCGAATTCGCGTTTTATTAGTTTTTGGGAGATTGTATGGTCGACAATTCTCAGGATTTCGAATTTTGTATAATTCGCACAACTGCCGAAAGTTTTAAAATTTTTAAAGTTGACTGATTTACTCGAACCCATTAAAATTGAAAGTAAATTATTTTCTGGTAATCCATCTTCAACTTCGAATAAAGTTCTGAGTACTAATTCTTGAATATATTCAACGGTTGAATCACTCATCCGATGAATTGACAAGCAATTATCACATTTCCCGCATTTATAACTATTTGTTTCTTCACCAAAATAATTCAGGATGTATTTGAATCTACATTCTTCAGTAATGGCAAGTTGAACCATCTCATCTAATTTCTTTTGTGCGTTGAGATAACCATCGCTAATCCGTTTGTAGTCAAATGAAATACGGGTTGTATCGATTCGGGGTTGCGTTAATATCACAGCATCCTGCTGAAGAGGTTTTTCATAATTTATTAATCCGCTGTTATTAAATTGCGAGAATAACTCATCGAGTTCTTCCTCACTGGCTGAAAGACTTGAAGCAATATCAGACAAATTTATAAGACGTTTACTTTGGAACATTTGACTACCATAAACACGTAACAGGTAGATTAGTAATTCTCGTTTGATTCCATCCGGTAAATTCTTAATGTATTTTTTTAGATTATCTGGTTGAACAGTAAATTCAACATAAAACTTTCTATCAAGTTCATTTAGAATTTTTAGATAGCCGGATTGCTCAAGGTATTTCAGAGAAGCATTCAGCAAGCTTTTTGTAAGTTGTCTGCCACAAAATGCTGCAATATATTCGTGATTAATCGCAATTTCTTTATTTGAATTCATCCCAACTGCAACTTGTCCATAATTGCAAATTGCATCATAAACTTTGGGTAGAAGTTCTTTATCGGGATAAGAATTAGTTATAAAAAACTGGTGAATTGAAATATCCGAATTATCAAAGAGCAGATAAGTAGATGATTCTTTTCCATCTCTTCCCGCACGCCCAACTTCTTGATAATAATTCTCAATTGAACCCGGAATATTATAATGAATAACTAAGCGAATATCCTTTTTATCAATACCCATTCCGAATGCGTTAGTTGCTACAATAATGGGAATTTTGTCAGCAATAAAATTTTCTTGAACCAATTTCCTCTCTAGGCTCGACATTCCCGCATGATAATAAGCGCATGAAATTTTATTAAGAAGAAGATATTCTGCTGCTTCTTCCGCTTTTCTTCTTGATGCAGTATAAATTATTGCCGGAGTTTTATGTCTTGATAAAAGTTCAAGTAACTTCTCATTCTTATGTTTTACCGATTCAACATTTAAAGAAAGATTATCCCTTTCAAAACCACGCACAAAAATTTTAGGGTCACTCATTTTTAATTGTAAAAGGATATCCTTTACAACTTCCTGTGTAGCTGTGGCAGTAAAAGCAGCAATGTATTTTATCCCGACATATTCAGAAAATTCTGAAATTTTTCTATAACTTGGTCTGAAGTTATGTCCCCATTCGGAAATGCAATGTGCTTCATCAACAAAAAGGTAGTTTGGTTTTAATTTGGCAATTCGATCGGCAAATTTTATATTCTCTAATCTTTCTGGTGCCACATAAAGAAGTTTGATTTTTCCAAATTCTACATCTCTAATAATCTTTTCAATTTCATAAAATTCTATTGAGCTATTTATAAAAGCAGCAATTTCTTCAATGCGGTTTAATGCATCAACTTGATCCTTCATTAAAGCTATTAACGGAGAAATTACAATGGAGAACCCTTGTTGATTTAATCCCGGAATTTGATAACAAAGTGATTTACCCGCTCCCGTTGGTAAAACAGCAAGCACATTTTGACCTGAAATTATAGTATCAATAATTTCCGATTGTCCGGGTCTGAATGAAGTATAACCAAAATATTTTTTAAGAGTTTCTAAGGAGGTCATCTATATTTTTATCTGAAATAGCTTTCTATGAATGAGTAAAAAAGATTTATACTATCAATTTCAATTTACCAAATTCAAGTAAAAAAAATAAAAGATTTTCTTTCATTAGATGAAACTATTATCTTTCTATCAAATTTCTTTAAGTACTACGAAAACTCATTTGTATAAAAAAAGTAGTGCTAATCCACAACGGAATAGAAATTTTTAATGAATCAAGAAATCCGGAAAATATTTCATCAATCGAAGTGAAATAAGTTAAGTCTACAAAAAGTATATAGGTCTAAAAGTTGAAAAATTTGTTTACGATATTACTATCATTTGTAATAATTCATACATCATTATCACAAAGTCAAAATGAATTATTGAATTCACCTAAATCGGATGTTTATCTCCAAGGTTTTTATTGGAATTCTCCCCCCGGAGGAATTTGGTGGGATTCATTAGCAAGGTTAGCTCCAAGACTCGCTTCTGCCGGATTTGGTGCAATCTGGTTTCCTTCCTCAGTGAAAGGAGCAGGTGGTGGGATGTCGATGGGTTATGATCCTTATGACCATTATGATTTCGGAGAATATTTTCAGAAGGGAACACGAGAAACCCGCTTTGGAAGCCGAAGTGAATTAATCAATTCAATCAATTCATTTCATCAAGTAGGAATTCAAATCTTTGCCGATGCTGTAATGAACCATATGAATGGGGGTGAAGAAAAAATACCCTACGAATGTAAACCGTATCCAAGTTTTGCTGATTCAGCGTATCTTCTGTTTAACTATCCAAATGGCTCCGGAAGATTTAAGAAAGATGCCCGACATTTTTATCCCAATTCCGTTACGTGTGATGTTAATCCACCCTACCATGGTGCAGACGATCCAATTTTTGCTTTCGGTGAATGGTTAGCCCATGATAGGTCTATTGTGAAAGATAGTCTAATCACTTGGGGAAATTATCTTAAAAATGTTATCGGGTTTGATGGGTTTCGTATTGATGCTGTTAAAGGAATTGATCCGGCTTTTATGGGACCTTGGCTTCAAGTTACAAATTCAAATGGATTTGCAGTTGCAGAGTATTATGGTGACACAGGTGGCATAATGTATTGGTTTAACCAAACCGCAAATGTTCATGGTGGAAATGTATCTATGTTCGATTTCCCTTTAAGGTTTACCTTGCGTGATATGTGTAATAATACAAATGGATCCTGGGATATGAATTCTCTTGATAATGCCGGATTAATTAATGCAGGGATGTCGGGATTTAATGTTTCAACATGGGTTGAAAATCATGATGTTGACAGAATAGGATGGGATGGATCCGTTGATAATGGACACGATCCAATAATGACAAATAAAGATATGGCTTATTCGTATATCCTCTTTTCTGAAGGAAGACCTTCAGTATTTTTTAAAGATTATTTTGAGTATGGATTTGCAGGGAAGATTGATACGTTAATCTGGATAAGACAGAATTTTCTTTATGGCTCAACAACAAAACGAAGCGGGCTAAATCCGTTTTATGTTGGTGGAACCGGTTCACAAACTGATCTCTCAAAAAAAATATACATTGCAAGAAGAGAGGGAGGTGATGGAAAACCTCAATCATTTTTAATAATTAATAATCATCCAACCGAATGGAGGGGAGTCTGGGTGAATTCAAATCATCCCAATCAGGTTTTTAGGGATTTTACCGGAAAGGCAATTGATAAAACTTCTGCCGGTGATGGAAGAGTTGAACTTTATGCTCCACCAAGAAGTTATGCAGTATATGTTCCTGATACATCATCCTTTATTAATAATCCACCGATTATTCAAAAAATTATTGATCAAATAACCTGGACAAATTCCTATTTCGAATTAATTGTAAATGTTACCGATGCAAACAATGATCAACTTTTTTATTCGGTTTCGGGAAAACCCTCCTGGTTGAATTTTCAAAATGGAAGGTTTTATGGAACTCCTTCATTTTCTGATACCGGAAAAACACAACTTGTCTTTACAGTAACTGATAGTAGAGGAGCATTTGATAAGGATACTTTTTATCTCGATGTCTATAAAAATTTCCCTCCTACAATAACAGCAATTTTAGACACGACTATTAAAGCTACGGTTAGATATGAATTTCAAGCATCATCATCAGACCCTGATAATGATACACTTATATATTTTTTTACTACATCACCGGCTTGGTTAAATGTAAGCAGTAGTAGTGGGTTAGGTAGTGGTACACCATCGTTATCTGATACAGGTAATTACAATGTTACATTAAAAGTTACTGATGGTAAAGGAGCTTTTGATTCAACCTCGTTTGTGATAAATGTTTTACAAAATATTGATACTCTGATAGCGACTTATGGTAAACCAATCATTGACGGGAATATTTTTGTCGGAGAGGGTGATTGGCTGCAAGAATGGCAAATTGCTGTTGATTCTGATTCAGACAGCTATTGGCGACCGACTAATATTCTTGATAATGAATTACTTGGTCTTTTTGCAACATGGGATGCTGATTCTCTGTATCTCGGAGTTGATTATGTTATTAACGATAACTTTAATAGTATGATGCTTTATATTGATGCAGGTCTGCAAACAGGAATTACTAATTTTAATTCTAGTGCTTACAATGGCGATTACGCTAAAAATTTCCGATTCAAAAATGAAGATAATATTGACTATTTTTTCGCAGCCTATTTCACAACAAAACCGATTTTTTATAAAATTGATAGCAGCTCCGGTGTAAACTACGATGTTTATGCAAATAGTAAAAGGGGAGGAGCCGGACGAGGTGCTGAAATGGCAGTTTCGTGGAATGATTTATACAATTTAGAACCCGGTTTAATTCCAAATAATATTTCATTAAAATTTGTCTCCGTTGTAGCAGGCGGATTTAATTGGGGTGCGGGCGATTCCTCCCCTGATAATCCTGATACTGACGGTGATGCCGGACCGGACAGCTTAATTTATCTTGCGCAAATTTTTCCTGATCAAAATGGCGATGGGATTCCGGATCCGACTATTATTATCTCATCAATAGAAAGTGGTAAAGTTGAGGATAATCTACCGGTTGATTTCGCTCTATATCAAAACTATCCAAATCCATTTAATCCAAGTACAACAATTACTTTCGATTTACCTATTAGGTCATTTGTTGAGATTAAGATATTTGATATTTTAGGGAGAGAAATTTCAACACTAATTAAGGATGAATTTGATACTGGAAAACATTCCATTAAATTTTCTGCTGAAAATTTACCAAGTGGAATCTATTTTTATAGAATAAGTTGTGGTGAATTTATTCAGAGTCGAAAAATGATGCTTTTAAAGTAGATTTATGGACATTTGTAAAATAATTTGCTTCAAAAAGAACTAAAAAAAGGGATTCAATGTTATAGTGTAAATATGTATCTTTGCACGAAAATTTTTTAACTGGTTGTGTGCTCTATCACAGCATTTCTCGAATGGCATTATTATATTGCCATAAATAATTTAAGGTTTTATTTATGTTTGGATTTGTTAATTCACAAAAAGAGAAGAATGAAGTCGGTGGCGAAATTGAACAAGACCGAAAAAGAAGAGAATTGTATTTCTATATCTCTTTTGGAATAATTGCTTTTATAGTTTTGAATGTTGTGCTCTATTTTATATCCAATTCTTGATTTGATCGGGGAAAGAATACCATTCTAATTTCTGCCTATAGTGTAGTTCAAAAATTTGTTAAATAATAATAAGACAGATGAAAAAAAATAGTGTTTATATTGAGACATACGGTTGTCAGATGAATGTTGCTGATTCTGAAATTGTTATGGGTATTTTGGGAAATAACGGATATGAGTTAACTCAACAAATTAAAAAAGCTGATATAGTTCTTCTTAATACTTGCAGTATTCGTGATAATGCTGAGCAAAGAATTTATGGACGTTTGGGAAATCTAAAAAAGATTAAATCAAATAAACCAAACATGCTTATCGGTATTCTCGGCTGTATGGCAGAAAGACTTCGAAAAGATTTAATCGAAGAGAAAAAAATAGTTGATTTAGTTGTAGGTCCGGACGAATACCGCCGTTTGCCGGAATTGATCGACTCAGCATTTAATGGAGAGAAAGGAATTGGCGTTAAACTTTCCCGCACCGAAACTTATGACGATATTATCCCTTATCGCGAAGATGGTTTGCAAGCCTGGATTTCTGTAATGCGCGGATGTGATAAATTTTGTACTTTTTGTGTCGTTCCGTTTACCAGAGGAAGAGAAAGAAGCCGCGATCTTAATTCAATTATTGATGAAATTAAATTACTTTCCTCAAGAGGGTTTAGAGAGGTTACACTTCTCGGACAAAATGTTAATTCTTATATGGATGGTAGTTACGATTTTTCAGATTTATTAGCCTCAAGCGCCGCTGTAGATCGGAGTTTGAGAATTCGTTTTACAACCTCTCATCCACAAGACCTATCAGATAAATTACTTGAAACAATAGCTTCGAATACAAATATTTGTAAATATATTCATTTGCCTGTACAAAGTGGTTCGAATAGGATTTTAGAGGAAATGAATAGAACCTATACTATTGAGCATTATTTAACTATTATAGATAAAGCAAGAAAACTTATGCCTAACGTGAGTTTTTCAACTGACATTATTTCTGGTTTCCCAACTGAAACATACGAAGATCATCTTGCAACGCTTGACATCATGCAGAAAGTTCGATATGACGGTGCATATATGTTCAAATATTCACCACGAGAAGGTACAAAAGCTTTTAAAATGGTAGATGATGTTTCAGAAGAAACAAAGTCAAAACGACTGCAGGAAATTATCAACTTACAACAGCAAATTTCTTTGGAGATTAATCAAAGTTTAATTGGTACTGAAGATATTGTCTTGGTTGAAGGTGAGAGTAAAAAATCCGAATTGTTTTTTTCGGGAAGAACTGATTCGAATAAAATTGTAATTTTTCCTGCTACTATCGGAATAATTGAAGGCGATTATGTAAAAGTGAAAATAAATCGTGCTACTTCAGCTACTTTGTTTGGAGACCTCGTTGAGGTAATTTCGAAGAGAGAAACTGAAGTTAATTCAATAGCTGTCTAAAAGGGCGACCTAATAATGAAACAGATAAATTTTATAATACTAATTATTTTATTTTCTACAATATCCTACTCTCAAGAATACAATATCATTCCTCTACTCAAGCAACTTGAACAGGGAGAAATTCTTTCAGTTAAAAAAGAAGTTCAAAGATTATTAATTCGAAATGCCGGTGACCCCTCACTCCTTTTTGTAGATGCATTAGTTACAGAAAATGGTGAGAATGCTGTCAAAAAATTCATAAACATTACCGATAAATATCCACAATCTAAATATGCAGACGCAGCAATTTTCAGATTATATTCCTACTATTACGCTATAGGTTCATATCAAACGGCTGCTAAATATTTTGAAAGACTAAAAATAGAATATCCAACTTCTCCATATATCAAAAGTGCTTCACAAAATGTTTCTTTATTGATAGACGAACAAGAAGAGGAAATGGAGAAAGAGGTAATTTCAAAAGAGAATCTTTCCCCAATAAAAAATACAAATAATTTTAAGTATACCATTCAAACAGGAGCATTTTCGATAGCCGGTAACGCTGAATCTTTAAAAAGAGATTTTGAGCGAAATAATTTTTCAGTTCAGATTAAAGAAAAAAATGTCGGCGGTACAACTTTTTATATTGTGCTGGCTGGACGTTATGCAACCGAAGATGAAGCTCGTGATAATCTAAATTTAATTTTCGAAAAATTTAATATAACCGGGCGGATTGTGCCGCTTGAGAATTAATAATGAAAATCCATTTCATAGGAACAAGTTCGGCAAAAACTTCTTTAAAAAGATTTCACTCATCCATTGTTATTAAGGAAAAAGACTTCACTCTTTTGCTTGATGCAGGCGAAGCAATTACAAAAGCCTTATTACATCAATACGTTTACTTTAATTCTATTAACGCAATCTTGATTTCACATTTGCATCCCGATCACTCCTCAGGTTTGCCTGCATTAATCACTCAAATGCATTTAGATAAAAGGGAAGAACCATTATTTATTTATTCAAGTATAAATAATATTGAAAAATTAAAAGATTTATTGTACCAGTCATATTTGTTCCAAAGTCGTTTAAGCTTTCAAATTAATTTTGTGGCATTTGAGGAAGGAATTTCTTTTTCTGTTGATGAAAAAATTAGTTTAATGGGAAAGAGGAATACTCATCTCGATAAATATATCTTAAATGATGTAAACAAACAGTTGAGTTTTGAGTCAACAAGTTTTTTAATAACATTCGCTAACCATAAAATACATTATACTGCTGATATTGGTGGAATTGATGATCTTTATCTTTTCAAATCAGAACTTCCCACATTATTAATTACTGAGATTTCCCATATCTCTTTTGAAGACGTTCTAATAGTTGCGCAAAATCCTTTCCCTCATAAAATTCTTTTAACTCATTATTCTGATGAAGACAAACAGAATCTTGATGATTTTTTACAAAAACTTCCGGAAGAATTAGATGATAAAATTGTTCTTGCTGAAGATGGACTTCTCCTAAACTTATCAAGTTAATCAAATCTACATCCACTTTAATTCCTTTCAACTATAATGTATATTTGACATCATCAAATAAATAAAATATGACATCAGAAGAATTACAAAATAAATTTGGAATAATAGGCCGCTCTAAAGAAATTGCAGATATCTGTGACATAATTCTTCAAATTGCACAAACAGATATTTCGGTTCTTATTTATGGTGAAAGCGGTGTAGGCAAAGAATTATTTGCTAAAGCAATTCATGGGGTTAGCAGGCGAGAAAAACAGTCTATGATAAGTGTTAACTGCGGTGCTATCCCTGAAGGAATACTTGAAAGTGAGTTATTCGGTCATAAGAAAGGTTCATTTACCGGTGCTATTGAAACTAGAAAAGGTTATTTCGAAATGGCAGATAATGGGACCTTATTTTTAGATGAGATTGCCGAAATGCCGTTAACTACTCAGGTAAAACTTCTTAGAGCTATTGAGACAAATGAATTCCTCCGTATTGGAGGCGAATCTTTAACAAAAGTTAATGTTAGATACATTGCAGCAACTAATAAAGATTTGCAAACCCAAGTTGAATCAAAAAAATTTAGGGATGATCTTTACTTTCGATTAAAAGCAGTAACTCTGAATATTCCTCCTCTCAGAAGGAGAAAGGAAGATTTAGAAATGTTGGTTTACCATTTTATTAAAAAATTTAAAGATGAAAACAAAATTCCGAAAATAGAATTTAGTAGAGATGCATGGGATAATCTTTATAATCACTCATGGCCCGGAAATGTTCGTGAATTGAAAAATGTTGTTGAAAGTGCAATGGCATTAAGTCGGACAGGTTATATTGATGGAGAATCCTTAATTTCTTTAATTTCATCAAAAACTAACTATAGAAGTAATGATGGAAAATCAGTTCCTGTATTAGTCAGGAAATCTGCCGAGGAAGTTGATCGTGAATTGATTTATCGGGCATTAATTGAATTAAAAAAAGATATTCTTGATCTAAAAGGATTGATTCTGAATCGGGATGAGCGAATGGATTTCCCTATGTTGATTCAAACTGAAGAAACTCTAAATATTGACGAACTTGAGAAGAAGAGTATTATTACTGCACTTAAAAAAACAAATGGAAGAAAACCAGATGCAGCAAAAATGCTAAACATCAGCACACGAACATTATATAGAAAAATAAAAGAGTATAATATTGATGAATAAATTTTTAAGTGGGAGTAAGTCCTTATATTTTAGGGATTTAATAGGAACCAGAACCTTCGGGTCTTATCTCTTAACTGTGTTGTTTGGAATCGGATTTCTTGTTAATTTTAACGGTTGTTTCGGGTGCCCTTATTCTTTTACCGGTGCATCTGTTCCTCCACATCTAAAAACGTTGGCAATTCCTTTTGCTGATGATCGTAGCGGATTTGGAGAACCCGGACTGAGAGAAATGTTGACCGATAAATTAACACAAAGATTTATTGATGATAACAATCTTTCGATTTCGGAAAGAACAAATGCAGACGCACTTTTGGAATGTGTAATAACCGGAATTAATGATGCTCCTTCAGTCGTTACATCGGGTGAATCAGTTGAATCAAGGAGAATTTCAATTAGTGTGCAGGTTACATATAAAGACTTGGTTAAGAGAGTAACTATTTACGAAAAACAGTTTTCAAATTATGGCGATTATTCCGCTAGCGGCGGCTTAACTGAACGAGCTAAAGGAATTGAAGAAGCAATAGAAAAAATAAGCGAAGATATTCTGTTAGATACAGTATCTGGCTGGTAAAAAATATTAAAAGAGAGAGTATATTATGGATGATATAGTACTTATATCATATTTTATTTCATTGTTTATCCTTTTTGTTTTTGGTTTACATGGATTTATAATGATTTTTTATTACAATAAATATAAAGATGTTAAGCATGCTCAAAAAGATGAAAACCTGACAGACTCTGTTGTTACAATCCAACTCCCGGTATATAACGAACTCTATGTTGTTGAACGTTTGATCAATGCTGTCTGCGAAATAGATTATCCTAAAGATAAACTTGAAATACAAGTACTTGATGATTCAACTGATGAAACAGTAAATATTACTGCTAATATAGTTAGTGAAAAAGTAAAATTGGGCTTTGACATCAAACATGTGAGAAGAGAATCACGAGAAGGATATAAAGCAGGTGCATTAAAAGAAGGAATGAAGCTTGCGAAAGGGGAATATATTGCAATTTTTGATGCGGATTTTATTCCTCAAAAAGATTTCTTAAAAAAAACTTTGTCTTTCTTTACTGATATAAAAGTCGGCATGGTTCAAACACGTTGGGAACATTTAAATGGTGACTATTCACTTCTTACTAAAGCGCAAGCCTTGGCTTTAGATGGTCATTTTGTAATTGAACAGTCAGTGAGAAATAAAGCCGGATTCTTTATCAACTTTAATGGTACAGGTGGTGTTTGGAGACGTGAATGTATTGAGGATGCGGGAAATTGGCATGCTGATACATTAGCTGAAGATCTTGATTTAAGTTATCGTGCGCAACTTAATGGATGGCGTTTTGTTTATCTAAAAGATTATACCTCTCCGGCTGAACTTCCTGCAGAAATTACAGCCTTAAAAACTCAACAATTCCGTTGGACCAAAGGTCATATTGAAACAGCAAAAAAGATTCTCCCGCATGTATGGAGATCAAAAATTCCGTTAAGAATTAAGTTACAAGCAACAGTTCATTTGACTAGCAATTTTGTTTTCCCATTTATACTTCTTGCTGCAATCCTAAACGTACCTTTAACTTTTGTTAAAAACAGTGGGTCACATGAACTTTACTTTGGTGTGATGTCTGTTTTCGTTTTAGCTTTTATCAGTTCTTTTACTTTTTATCTTTATTCACAAAAAGATATTCGTGCAGATTGGCGAAAGAAAATAGTTTTATTCCCGTTATTCATGGCGGGCAGTATGGGATTCGCGGTCAATAATTCGCGGGCAGTTATCGAAGGTTTGCTAAGCCGAAAAAGCGAATTTGTTAGAACTCCCAAATTCAAAACTGTTGATGGAGAAACGAAAGTTACGGGGAATAAATATCACAACCGAAAAATTGAACCAGGTGTGATAGTGGAATTGATGATGGCTCTTTATTGTTTAGTCGGAATTATCTCATCAATTTATTTTGTAGAAATTGCTGCACTTCCATTTCAATTACTATTTTTCTTTGGATTTTCTTTTGTTTCCATAACTTCACTCAAACATGCGTTATCAAAACAGTAGAGCATGATGTGTCAAAATCTAAACGTGATTTATTTGAAGATAAAGCTTGTTTAATTTATGAATTTAATAAGAAATCACCCTTATTTGTGAAACAGGCAAATAAGGAGATTTTACTTAACAACATTGATTCAGCAATTGAAATTTTAGAAAATGGATTAAGATTTTTCCCTTCTCATTTTACTGCTAAAATTATTCTTGCAAGGGCACTGGCACTCAAAGGAAGTTACTCAAATTCCCTGAAAATATTTAAAGAAGTGTTTCAAGTTATAAATTCGACTGATTCATTCAACTATTACGTTCACGAAATTGAGAATATTAAAAAACAGCGCTCCGCATTTGAAATGAATAAGAGGCTCTCAACATGGGTTGATATTCCTGAAGAAATTGAGGATTCAAATAAAACAGATTTTCAAACAAAATCAAATTCGGTTGATGATAGGCTTTCGGAGATTGCTCAGAAAATATCATCAATAAAACTTTCGGACTCTTCCCGCCAAAACAGTAATGCAAAAAGCGATTCTAACATTAATACGATTAAAGAAAAATCTATTACCTCAGAAACCATGGCTAAAATTTTTATTGCTCAAGGTGAATTTAAAGAAGCAATAAAAATTTATCAAAAATTGAGTGCATTAAAACCTGATAGAAAAAGCTATTTTGATCAAAAGATTTTAGAACTGAATAAAAAGTTAGAATTGTAATTAATAAGTTTTGTTATGAAACTTAAATCTCTTCTAACTAATCAAAAACTCACCAAAGAATTTTATAATCAGAACGTATTAGAAGTGGCTCGTAATCTACCGGGTAAAATATTTGTTGTAAAAAATAGAAACCAAATTTTAGCAGGAGTAATAGTTGAAGTCGAAGCTTACTCAATGCTTGGAGACAAAGCTTCACATTCTTACAATGGTAAAACTGTGAGAAATACATCGATGTTTAGCGGTGGTGGGGTTCTTTATGTTTACTCATCATACGGAATTCATTTTTGTGCAAATATTGTGACGGGAGAAATTAATTCAGGAGATGCAGTTTTATTACGTGCAATTGAGCCTATCTACGGTGTTAATCAGATGGTTATTAATAGATTCGGAAAAGAAATCATTTCAAATAATCTATTTAAAAACCTTACAAATGGACCAGGAAAAATTTGTTCAGCATTTGGAATAGATAAAAAGAATGATGGAATAGATTTGAGCAAAAATCATATATTTATTGTTGAAAATAGTGAGCTAAGGGATTTTGAACTTGTTGAATCAACTCGAATCGGAATAACAAAATCGACCGATCTCCCATGGCGTTTTTATATTAAAAATTCCCAAAATATTTTGAATAAATGATGCAACCGAAGAGTTTATTGATAGTTAGGACTGACCGCATTGGTGATGTAATGCTTTCTTTACCACTGATTGATTTTATCAAGCAAAAATATCCTTTATGCAAAATAACTTTCCTACTGAGGGAATATACATCGGCTCTTGCTTTAGACTATGACGGCATTAACGAGGTTCTGCTATTAATTGAACAAAAAGGAAAACCGAATCTGTTGCAAAACGTCATAATGTTACGGAGACAAAATATTGATACTGTTATTGTGGTTTATCCAACATTTATTATTTCACTAATTATTTTTCTATCCGGAATAAAAAAAAGAATTGGTACAGGTTATCGTTGGTATTCATTCTTTTTTACACATAAAGTATATGAACATCGAAAAACCGCCGAGCGGCACGAATTAGAATATAATCTCAATCTTCTTAAGCAAATTGGGATTAATCAAGTTATAAATGAGAGTTCGATTAAGTTTCATCTGACTATATCTGTTGAAACACGGAATAAAGTGTTATCAATTTTAACAAGAAATAAGATTAATCTTGATAAACCAATAATCATTGTGCACCCTGGAAGCGGTGGTAGTGCCGTTGATTTACCGATACCCAAAATGATAAAATTAATGGAATTACTTTCAACTCTTGAATGTTATATCTTTGTTACGGGAAATAAATCGGAAGTAGCATTATGTCAAGAACTTGTAGTAAAAGATAATATTTTTAACTTTGCAGGGGAATTTGAATTAAACGAATTGGTAGCATTAATTGATTTATCAATAATATTTATTAGTAATTCAACCGGACCTTTGCATATAGCAGCAGCTTTAAATAAATATGTTGTGGGGTTTTATCCAAAAATATTAGCTTGTTCGCCAAAAAGATGGGGACCATACACTCAAAAGAAAATTATTGTAATGCCCGAAATTGATTGTTCAAACTGTGATAGAGAACAGTGCGAAAAATTGAATTGCATGGATAGTATTAATATAAACAACGTCTTTGCAAATGTTCAAAAAATTTATAAGTTACATCTGAATAACGGAGATTTTCATGCAGAATAAAAAAATATATTTATTCACCATCTTGTTCACCATTCTATTTATAAGTATTACAAATAAAAATGGTTTAGCAGACGAATTTAAGAAAGTTGAAAATAGTGCTTTCAAAGAAGGGGAGAAATTAACCTTTGATGTTAAATATGGTTTCGTAACAGCCGGTGTTGCTATTATGTCAATACCAAAAATTAGAAGAATATCAGGTAGAAATGCTTACCATGTTAATTTTGAGGTTAATTCTATACCAAGTTTTGACTGGGTTTTCAAAGTACGTGATAAATACGAAAGTTATGTAGATGTTGAAGGCTTATTCCCCTGGAGATTTGAACAGCATATCCGGGAAGGAAATTATTCTAGGGATTTTTCAGCCTTTTTTGATCAAAGAAGGGGAAGAGCAAAAACTTCTGAAGGGGAATACCCGATTCCTAAAAATGTTCATGATATTATTTCAGCATTTTATTTTGCAAGAACTGTTAACTATTCTAATATGGAAGTTGGTGACAAAATTGAACTCAAAAATTTTTACAAAGATAAAGTTTTTGATCTCGATGTAAAATTTCTTGGGAGAGAAAGAATAACAGTTGCTGCCGGTACATTTGATTGTGTAATTGTTGAACCGTTAGTTCAAGAAGGGGGATTATTCAAAAGCGAGGGGAATATAGTAATATGGCTCTCTGATGATACCCTTAAAGTTCCTATCAAAGTTAAGACTAAAGTAGTGATTGGTTCAATTGATGCTGAGTTAACTTCATTTGAAGGACTTGCAGGAAAATTTACATCAAAGGTTAAGTAAATGGATGAATTCCCGACCAACAATAATGACCAAGAAAATCAGGATAAGAAAAACTTAAACATTTTACCTGAAGAAAAACTTGAACCAAAAATGAGTCCATTTAAAGCCGGGTTATTGGGACTTTTTGGGGCATTAGTTTTTTACCAAATATTTGGTGGTTTGCTTACATTAATAGTTTTCGGAACTGACATTGAGAATGCTGACGTTAATGCTTTAAGACTGATGACAATGGCAGGTCAAGTTCTGTTTATTCTGCTTCCGGCACTTGTTTTTTCAAAACTAATTTATGAAAATGTTACAAAGGTTATCCGGTTCAAAATTCCGGAGATTAAAGAAATTGGAATTTTCCTAGTCGGAATTATTTCATTAACCGCATTATTACAGACTTTTCTCACACTTCAAAATTATTACATTGAACTCTGGACAAAAGATATTTACATCTTTGAGAAACTGAAAAGTGCTTTTGATCAATTAAATGAGATGATCGAAAAGAGTTATGGGAGTTTATTACAGCCAAATTCAATAGTTGAAGGCGTGTTAGTAATATTTGTTGTAGCTGTTACTCCGGCGATATGTGAAGAAGTAATGTTCAGGGGTTATATTCAAAAAAGTTTTGAGTTGAAATATAATAAGTTTTTAGGTGCACTTATAACAGCTCTCTTTTTCGGGCTTTTTCATTTTAATCCTTATGCGTTAATAGCGCTAACTTCGTTGGGGTTGTATTTCGGATTTGCAGCTTATAAAACAGATTCTATTTTTGTTCCGATAATTTTACATTTCACTAACAATTTTGTTGCTGTCATTCTCTATTTTATTTTCGGTGATGAAGAACTAAAACAAAATAAAGTAATTCCGGCTTCGGAATTAAGTGGTACATGGATTGCTTTCGGTTTACTGCTAATATTGTTTGTGATAGTTTTATCAGTCATATTTTATTTTTACCACAAGAAAAATGTAAACAAAGTACAAATCGAAGAGGTTTAATTTTTATTTCATTCTCAACAAGGAGATTATCATGAAGTACTGTCCAAATTGTCGAACTGAATATATCGACTCTGCAAAAATCTGTTCTGATTGTGATGTGGAGTTAGTAAATAATTTACCGGTAGATGAGCAAATCATTAATGAGGAAAGTGATTTAACATTGATTTATCAATGTGATCAACTCTATAAAGCACAGATGATTAAATCAAACCTGGAAAGTGCCGGTATTAAAAGTTTTATATTATCACAAAAAGATAGTAATTATCCCGGTGTAGGAGATCTTGCAATAATTAAACTTTTTGTTATGAATAACGATGCCGAAGCTGCTTTAGAGTTTATTAAAGGTTCAAATGAGATTAACTTCGAATTTGATGAGGAGTAATGTCGAAGAATAATACATTAAAACGGGTTGTTGTATCAGTAATATTTATCCCTGGAATATTGTATATCAGTTATTTCGGGAAAATCCCGTTTCTTCTTTTTGTTTTAGCAATTGGAATGGTTTCGTTTTTTGAGTTTATGAAATTTTCTCAACTCAAAAAAAACAGTCCACAAATAGCAATTGGAATACTTTCTGTTGGGACAATAATATTAAATAAGTCGCTAAACTTTATTGAGTATTACGATTTACTCCTGGCAATCGTAGTGTTACTTTCACTGGTTGAATTATTTAGGAACAAAGGTTCTGCAATCTATAATATTGGGGTAACGCTACTCGGTCTGCTTTATATCGGTTTTTTTACTTCATCAATTTTAGCAATAAGGGAAAACTTCTTTATTTATGAGCGTGGTGGATTTCTCATGATGGCAATTATTATTACAATCTGGGTTTGTGATTCAGCCGCATTTTTTGGCGGAATTAATTTAGGTAAACATAAATTATTTCCCAGAGTGAGTCCAAAAAAAAGTTGGGAAGGGGCAATATTTGGATTTGTATTCTCAATAATTGCTATGATTGTTGCAAAGTATTTGGTACTCGATTTTTTAATGATGGAACATGCTATAATAATTGGGGCGATCGTCGGGACTGTTGGGCAAATGGGTGATTTAATCGAATCACTATTTAAAAGAGATGCTGGTGTGAAAGACTCATCAAATTTAATCCCCGGACATGGCGGGATTTTTGATCGTTTCGATTCATTATTGGTCGCATCACCGGTAATCTTTCTCTACATAAAATATTTTGTCGGATCTTAAAGAATGAGAATAAATGATAAAGTAAGTGTTATAACTCTAGGGTGTTCCAAAAATACTGTTGATTCAGAACGACTGATGAAGCAGTTAGAACTAAATGATTACCGGTTGATAAACGATCCGAATTCTGCAGATACTGTTATTATAAATACTTGTGGCTTTATTGAAGATGCAAAAAAAGAATCAATTGATACAATTCTTAAAGCTGTGGGCTTAAAGCAAAGTGGTAAAATAAAAAAAGTAATTGTTGCAGGTTGTTTATCCGAACGATATAGCTCCGATTTACAACTGGAAATTCCTGAAGTAGATGTTTATTTTGGAACAGAAAATTATGAAGGCATTGTCAAAGAATTAGGGGGCGAATTAAAATACGAACTACTTGGAGAAAGAGTATTAACAGCTCCCTCACACTCTGCATACTTAAAGATTTCTGAAGGATGTGACCATCCTTGCTCCTTCTGCGCAATACCTCTAATGCGTGGTAAAAATCATTCAATAGATATAAATTCATTAATTAAAGAGACTGAATTTTTAGCTCGTAACAATACTAAAGAATTAATAATCATTGGACAGGATACAACCGATTACGGTAAAGATATTTATAATAAACGGAATTTAGCGGAATTACTTACAAAGTTGAGCGAAGTTGATGGCATCGAATGGATTAGATTAATGTATGCATATCCGTCACATTTTCCTGATGATCTCATGGAGGTTCTTGCAAATAATCCGAAAGTACTACCTTATCTTGATATCCCGTTACAACATATCAGTGATGATGTGCTTAAATCTATGCGAAGAGGAATCACCTCTAAAAAAACTAAAGAGTTAACCAAACGATTAAAAGAAAACATTCCGCAACTTGCTATAAGAACTACATTTATTGTCGGGTATCCGGCAGAAACTCAAAAAGATTTTCTGGAATTGTGTGATTTTGTTGAAGAAACAAGATTTGATCGTCTTGGTGTTTTTACTTTTTCAATTGAAGAAAATACAACAAGTTATTTACTTGGTGATCCCGTCTCTAAGAAGCAAAAGGAGAGCCGCAAACAAAAACTTATGGAAATTCAAAAGAAAATTTCTTTAGAAAAAAACCAAAGTTTGATAGGTCAGGAAATGCGATTACTTGTTGATGGAATTGAAGGGGACTTTTACGTTGCAAGATCTTATCGTGATGCTCCTGAAGTAGATGGAGAGGTATTAATTCCTAAAAGTTCAGCAGCAATTGTTCCCGGAGGTTTTTATATGGGGAGAATTTATGATTGTAATGAATATGATCTTTTTGCAAATTTAGATAATTAAATATTGGAAAATTTATGATGAATCGGCTCCTTCCGTTATTTTTGCTTCTCTTTATAGGTAATTACTCAATTGCTCAGGTTGAAAATGCAGTTGAGGACCGTTCAATACTGTCACTCCCCGTTTTTTATTATGATGCTGTTTCATATCCATCAAGTGATACTGGTAAAACCCGTGTCGATATTTTTATTCAAGTTCCTTATAATCAGATCCAGTTTATCAAATCAAAGGATAAATTTTTAGCCGAGTATTTAGTTACCATAAGTATTTACGATGAGCACCGTTTACGTTTGTTGAGTGAAAAATCATGGACCGAGAAGATTGAAACTGCTGATTTTGATATTACCATTTCACGTAATAATTCCAATTTGAGTCTTAAATCTTTTTCACTTCAACCAAATAATTATCTCATTAGAATTGAGGTTGAAGATAAAGACTCACGTAAAAATTATTCTTACAGCAATGTTTATAAAGTTGAAGATTTCTCCGATAGCTTAGCGATGAGTGGAATAATGTTAATATCATCCAAATCAAATACTGACGGGAATAGCAAAGTTATACCCAATATTTCGGGAAATATTGTTCAACAAAAAGGAATGATTCCTTTTTTCTATGAGGTTTATTCTGATTCAAAAAAAAATATTGTACTCAATTATTTAATTGTAAATAAACAACAGGAAACAATTTATTCTAATACAATTGATTATACGATTGATTCCGGTCGTAACCAAATATTTTATCAAATTGAAAATCTTGATGTTAGTATCGGTGAATATCTACTGCAAATAAATTTGAAAAATGATCAATTACAAACTTTAGTTACAAGTTCAAAATCATTTTACTCAAGACATATTGGAATTCCTGAATCAATAAAAGACCTTGATAAAGCGATTGAACAGATGATTTACATTGCCAATACAAGCGATTTAAAGTTTATTAAAGAAGCCTCTAATTATGAAGCGAAACTTGATCGTTTTCTTTCTTTTTGGAAGTTACGAGATCCAAATCCTTCTACTCTAGAGAATGAAATATTTAACGAATATTTTAGAAGAGTTGAATATTCAAATAAAACTTTTTCAAGCTACATGGAAGGCTGGAAAAGTGATATGGGGATGGTTTATATTATTCTTGGTGCTCCAAATAATGTTGACCGTCACCCATTTGATTATGATTCAAAACCATACGAGATTTGGGAATATTATAACATCAACCGTCAATTCGTTTTTGTCGATCGAACCGGTTTTGGCGACTATCGATTAGCAACTCCGCTGTATGGTGATAATTACCGTTTCAGATAATATTTAAGCTATTCAATTATGGTTCTCACTGTCACAATAAATCCACTTTTAGAACGAAAGTTTTTTTTGCCACAAGTAGTGAATGGAAAAGAGTACCGTTCGCTTTCACCAGTTTTTAGTGTTGGTGGAAAAGGAATTAATGTCAGCCGACAATTGAAAATGTTGAATGTTGATTCTCTAACATTCACAATATTAGGAGGTGAGAATGGAAAAAAAATCCGTCATCTTCTTGAGAAGAAAAGAATCAATTTTACGACCTCAAAAACAGCTACTGAAACAAGAGAAGCAACGCTTCTAATTGAGACGGAAAAGAATTGTGTTACAACTTTTTTCTCTGAGAATAATATTATCACCCATGCTGAAGCAATAGAAGTAATTAGTAAACTCGAAAAGATGATACAAAATTGTGAAATAGTTGTTTTATCAGGAAGTACCCCTTCGGTTGAAGCAGATATAATATTTCCGCAACTTATTCACTTTGCAAATAAATATGACAAGATATCAGTCCTTGATACTTATGGAAATCATTTGAAAAATTGTATCGATGAATGTCCAACAATTTTGCACAATAATCTTTCTGAAATTAAATCATCGCTTAATGTTGATCTTCAAGATGAAAATGATATTATTGAATTTTTGAATTTTCTATACAGAAAAGGGATTAAGCAGTCATTTATTACGAACGGAGCAGATTCGGTTTTTTGCAGTAAGGCTGATTTTCATTATAAAATTATTCCACCAAAGATAGATGTTAAAGATGCGACCGGAAGTGGTGATGCTTTTGTTGCCGGAATTGTTTATGGTCATTTCCATGATTTAATTTTTGAAGAGACAGTTAAAACCGCTGTTGCAGCCGGTGTTATTAATGCTCAATCATTTGATGTTTGTAATGCAGATTATAATGATGTAAAAGAGATTATCCCATCAATCTCGGTGTATGAAATTGGTAAAAAAATGAAAACAATCGATGCTCCTTAGAAGTAAATATTTATTTTTTATTTTACTACTTCCATCAATAATCTATTCACAGAAAATTTCTGAACTAAGAATAATCAGTAACCTTAATCTGCCAAATTCATCTTTTGAAAAAATTATTAGTGAATATAATAATCTGACATTTAATGACTCTCTCGTTAGTCTAATTAAAAATAAAATTTATTTTGAGTATAGAGAGATTGGTTATTACAACTTATCCTTTGACCCAATCAAAATTGATTTAAAAAATGATTCTTCACAAATAATTTTGTCTTTTTCTATAAAAGTCAAAGACCCCACATTCGTAAATAAAATTATTATAACAGGACTTGATAGTCTTGAACTATTAATAGAGAAAAAAACATACGGATACCTTGAAGATCAAATATTTATTCCTTCTGAAATTGAAAGAACAATACAAGACGCATTAATTCTTTTTGAACAAAATGGATTTCCATTTACAGTTGTTGAATTATCGTCATTATCTTTTTTTGTCGATTCTATTTCTAACACAAATTATGTTGACATATTTATAAATTATCGTAAAGGTAATTACAGCAGAGTAGATTCAATTGAGATATCAGGCAATAGTGATACAGAAGAATATGTTATCATTCGTGAAATTGGTATTAAACAGGGTGATCCGTATAATCAAAAATTAATTGATGATATTCCGACTAGATTAAACAGACTTAGATTTTTCCAGCCTGTAACAGAGCCTGTATATGTAAATAATTCGAAGGGGAAGGGAATATTACAAATTAAGATTGAAGAGAAACAAACAAATAATTTTGACGGAATAATTGGTTTTGTCCCTTCTCAAAAGAAAGATGAAAGTGGTTATGTTACAGGAATGGTAAATATATCTATGCGTAATCTTTTTGGAACAGGCAGAGCCGCAGCTTTTAGATGGCAAAAGATTGACCGCTTATCTCAGGAATTAGAAATTAAATATATGGAACCATGGATATTTGGTTTTCCGTTTAACATTTCTACTTCGGTCAATCAAAAAATACAGGATTCATCATACGTGCAAAGAAAGATTGAAGGTACTTTAGAGTATATGGCTGACGAGGATATTACTTTAGGATTGGGTTTAAGTAGTGAATCTATTATTCCTACGGTTAGTGATAATTCGATTTTTACAGTTTACAATTCATCAAATATATCAACAGGTGTAAGTATAAAAATAGATACACGTGATGATCCGTATGCCCCGACCAGAGGTTTTTATTTATACAATTCATATTGGTTGAGTAACAAGCGAATAAATGGACCAACTCAATATTTAACTTCAGAGACTAAACGTAATCTCAGTTTGAAGAAGATATTTTTTGATTTCTCTATTTTCGTGGAACCATTTAGAAGACAGGTAATTTCATTAGGAATTCATGCTAAAGAATTGCAAGCATCTTTGTACGAACCAAGTGATCTCTATTATTTAGGTGGAACAAATACATTACGGGGTTATCGTGAAAATCAATTTCAAGGATCAAGAATTGCCTGGTCAAATATGGAATACCGCTATTTACTTAGTAGAAGAACGTTCGCTTTTTTGTTTTTGGATACAGGGTACTATTTGAGAAAGAGTGATGAACAGCGACAATTATTGGAAAACTCCGGTTTCAAAATCGGTTATGGAATTGGATTAAATCTTGAAACCGGATTAGGCGTAATAGCTGTAAGTTTCGCATTAGCTAAAGGGGAAACATTTAGCGAAGGCAAAATTCATTTCGGATTAATTAACGAATTTTAGTTACTTACTTTTTTCTTCTTCATTTTTGAAGGTGACCATTCCTTAAGAAATGTAAAAACTTTTTCTTTATCGTGTCCTTTGCCTGCTTCAAGATCACCGGTATTTTGTGAATGTAGGAACTTTCCATTTTTATCCAAAATAAAAAAATGAGGGTAACCGGCTACTTTGGGGTATTTTGACAAAACTTCTTTATTCTCATTTTCTTTACTGTAATTGATTTTTACAACTACAAAATTGTTTTGTAAGAATTCATTCAAATCTTGATTCGACTCAAATAATTCATCAAGTCTATGACACCATATACACCATTCACCACCGACATCAAGTAAGATTCGCCGATTACTCTTTTTCGCTTCAGTCACAGCATCCTTAATATCATTATCTGCATCTCTTGCCGGATCAAACTTTGTTATCAACTGATAGCCGTCAATTTCTGAATTGGCTTCCTGGGCATTAAGAGGTACAATGATTAACATTAAAATAAACGCGATTAAAAAAATAGATGATTTCAAACTTCCCTCCGTTTTGTAATGATTATTTATTATTAAATTTGCATCTATAATAAGTTGCTTTATTATTTTATGACTAAAAAATAGTAAACTATTTTAGAAATTTCTATTTATTTGTATAATCATTGGCAATGCTTCTAAACTCATTATTTAATTTAATAAAACTCACACGACCACTAAATGGAGTGATTGCATTTGTTTCAATTTGTGTCGCCGTTTTTATATCCTCAGAAAATGGAACAACTATTTCAATCTATTTATTAGCGGCATTAAGCGGAGCCATTACCGGAGCTGCCGGAAATGTAATTAATGATATTTACGATGTTGAGATTGATAAAATAAATAGACCTGATAGAGTTCTTGTTTCAGGAAAAGTTGGTACCAGGTTAGCAGTAATATTTTATTTTTTACTTGTTACAACCTCTCTATTATTAAGTTACATTATCAGTATTCAGAATTTGTTAATAGTTCTCGGAGCGACTATCCTTGTTTTTATTTATTCAAAATATTTTAAGAGATTACCTTTAGCGGGAAATTTGATAGTCGCAACTGTAACAGGATTTGCATTTATTTATGGTGGTGTGGCAGCCGGAAATTATTCAGAAAATATTTTCCCCGCACTTTTTGCTTTTATGACTACACTAATTCGTGAAATTGTAAAAGATATTGAAGACATGGAAGGTGATTCAAGTTTTTTTGTGAACTCATTTCCAATAGCATATGGAATAACGAAGGCGAAGAGGTTGATATTGTCATTAACCATTTTATTAATAATAATGACAACTCTTCCTTTCATTTTGAAGATATACAATATTGAATTTTTTATTGTAATAATGTTAATACTTAATCCTTTTTTAGTATACTCATTGAAATTATTATTCAATTCTGATTCTAAAGTTGAGATGCGAAAAGTAAGTTCTATTCTTAAAGCAGTTATGATTATCGGTTTAATTGCAATAGTTTTGGGTTTATGAAAATATTTGACGATAAATTTAGAGAAGATGGATACAAAATTATTGCCGGTGTCGATGAGGCTGGCAGAGGACCTTTAGCCGGACCAGTTGTAGCTGCAGCAGTAGTTTTTGATGATAATACTTATATTGAAGGAATTAATGATTCAAAAAAACTTTCGGCAAAAATACGAAGCGAATTGTTTGAAGTCATTATTCAGAAAGCTTTATCCTATTCCTATAGTATAATCCCTCATACGATTATTGATTCAATAAATATTCTTCAAGCATCATTATTAGCTATGAAGAATTCAGTAAACGGATTACAGATAAGACCCGATATAGTTTTAATTGACGGAAATAAAACTTTTCCTTCCCAAAGTAAAACCTTAACAATTGTAAAAGGGGATACTCTTTCACAATCAATAGCTGCGGCTTCGATTGTTGCAAAGGTAATTCGAGATGAATACATGAAAGAACTTTCATACTCTTATCAAAACTACGGATGGCATCAGAACAAAGGTTATCCCACCAAATTGCATATCAAAGCTGTCAATGAATATGGAATTACTCCATTCCATAGAAAATCCTTCCTAAAAAAAATATTATCGGAGGAACAACTTGGACTCCTCTAAAAAAGATATGGGAAAATATGGAGAAGAATTAGCGGCAACCTTACTTATGGATAAAGGTTTTGAAATTATCAAAAAAAACTATCGCTATGGAAAAGGTGAGATTGATATTGTTGCAAATGATGGTGATACTTTAGTTTTTATAGAGGTTAAGACAAGAACCAACCTAAATTATGGTGAACCTGAATTAGCTATCACGAAAAATAAAGTTAATCAGTTAAGAAAGATTGGGAGCATGTATTGTTATGAAAACAATATTGAAAATAAATTAATACGTTTTGATGTGATTGCAATTATGATGGATGACATTACTAAACCTAAAATTAATCATATTGAAAATGCTTTTTAATAATAAGTGAAAGTTGCATGGAAAAAATTATTAGTGGAGTAGACTATCTGCAAGAAAAAGTTGGAATTGGTGTAGCTTACATCGCTGCACTTCTTGTATTAGTTGTTAGTTATGATGTTGTTTCACGTTACTTATTTTCCATCAGCAGTTTAGCTTTACAAGAATTAGAATGGCATTTATTCGCTATTCTATTTTTACTTTCAGCAGGCTGGACATTAAAACATGATAAACATGTTAGAATTGATTTATTCTATAATAAATTTTCAAACAAATACAGACACATCCTGAATATTGTCGGTGTAATGATTTTTTTAATTCCGTTCTGTTTAATAATGATTTGGGCAAGTATTGATTTTGTAACAACCTCATTTGCAGTCGGTGAAACTTCTCCTGACGCCGGAGGTTTACCTGCACGTTACTTATTAAAATCACTGGTGCCGTTATCTTTTTTTCTATTACTGTTACAGTCCATTGTATTGGTGCTTAAATCCATAATTTCTCTAAAAAAAGAGAGAGAAGGATAAAAGTTATGGATTTTACTCCTATTATATTTTTTGTGGTGATATTACTTTTACTCCTTGCCGGTTTTCCTGTTGCCTTTACATTAGGCGGAGCATCGATAATGTTTGGAATTGTAGTATTCGGATTCGATTTTTTCAATTTACTTCCTCTACGTGTATGGGGAATAATGTCGAATTATATTCTGATTGCAGTTCCTCTATTTATTTTTATGGGAGTAATGTTTGAGAAGTCAGGAATTTCCGAAGAGCTCCTCGAAACGACAGCATTATTATTTGGCAAGGTTCGCGGGGGATTTGGATACGCTGTACTTTTGGTTGGAGTACTCATGGGGGCTTCAACCGGAATTGTTGGAGCAACCGTTGTAACAATGGGTGTATTGAGTTTACCTGTTATGTTAAAGCGGGGTTGTGATCCGGATGCTGCAACAGGAATTATTGCAGCAAGTGGAACACTTGGACAAATTATTCCTCCAAGTATTGTACTTGTACTTCTTGGAAGTGTATTAAATGTTCCAATCGGGGATTTATTTATCGGTGCAGTTATCCCTGGATTTATTTTAGTATTCTTTTATTTTTTGTGGATACTCTACTTATCCATTTTTAGAAAAAAAGCATTTCCTGCAATGCCGGTTATTGAAGTGGCTCAATTTAGAGAGAAGGGAAAATTCAAAAAAATATTGAGTACTTTTTTGCTCCCATTGTTACTCGTTATTGCGGTGTTAGGTACAATTTTTCTTGGAATTGCTTCACCGACAGAGGCAGCAGCGATAGGCGCGATTGGGGCAACTATGTTAACTATTTTAAGAAAAAAGTTTTCAATTAAAATATTAAAAGAAGTTTCACAAAAAACTACCTGGATGACAAGTATGACTTTTATGATTCTTGTAGGTGCATCAGCGTTCGGGTTGGTTTTTAGAGGTTTACATGGAGATATATATCTTAAGCAATTGATTATGTCAGCAAATTTAGATGCCCACCATTTTTTAATGGTAGTTATGATAATAATATTTATCGCAGGTTTTTTTATAGATTTTATAGAAATCATTTTTATAATTGTACCTATAGTAGCTCCAATATTTCTACATTACCAGATTGATTTATTATGGGTTGGTATTTTGATTGCACTTAATTTACAAACTTCTTTTCTAACTCCCCCTTTTGGATTTTCCTTATTCTATTTGAAAGGAGTTTCACCGCCTGAAATAACCTCCGGCAACCTATACCGTGGGATAATTCCCTATGTGATCATTCAGATATTAGTATTAACAATAGTTGCACTCAATCCTAAACTGGTGACTTATTTAGTCGTTGCATTAAGAGGTTTATGACTTTCACTTTTTTCTATAAATAGTTGATCTCCGCAACATCACTCCATTGAGTAATTTGTTTTTGGAACTTTGAATATGATTCATAAACTTTTTTACTCATTACATCTTTTGCGGTAATTTCACTTATAATTTGATGAGTAGTTTCTCTAAATAATTTAAGAAGTTCATCAGAATATTTTTTTAATTGGACTTTTCCTTCGGATTTAATTTTCTCAAGGTATTCAGCATTTCGATAATTAAACTCAGCTAAACATTGTGTATTAACAGCGTCAGCAGAATATCTAACCATATCCTGTAGTTCTATTGGTAATGATTCGAAGGCATTTTTGTTTATTAATAATTCAAGTATTCCTGTCGGTTCCTGCCAACCCGGATAATAGTAATAAGGAGCAATCCTCTGAAAACCCATTAAGTAATCATGATAAGGCCCAATCCATTCAAGTGCGTCTATAACACCTCGCTCAAGATTTGTGTAAAGTTCTGCCCCTGGTGAAAGTATTGTTGAGGCTCCGAGTTTATTGATAATCTTTCCCCCCAAACCTGCCATTCTAATTTTTAATCCTTTAATATCAGAAATTGTATGAATCTCTTTCCCGAACCAGCCTCCCATTTGTCCCCCCGTATTTCCACAGCAAAAAGGAATAATATTAAAAGGAGAATACATTTCTTCCCAAAGTTTCAAACCGCCGCCATGATTTAACCATGAATTTGATTGATCGGAATTCATTCCAAATGGAACGCTTGTGAAAAACTGAGAAGCTGAAAGTTTTCCTGCCCAATAATATGAGGCTGAATGACCCATTTCAACAAGTCCTTGACTAACGGCATCAAATGTTTCGAGTGGAGGAACAAGCTCTCCACCACCATAGACTTGAATTTTGAGTCTGCCTGAAGACATTCGGGAAATCATCTCCGTAAATTTTTCAGCATACTCTCCAAGTAAAGGATAATGCGGGGGCCAGGCGGTTACTAATTTCCACTCATATTTTTTATTCGTTATAATATTGACACTTTCATTTTTCTTTTCACCATTACAACCAAAAAATAAAGCCGAAGATCCGGCAGTAAGAATTGCAGATGTTTTAATGAAATCGCGCCGCTCAAATTTTTTCATGTTGATTCATAAATGTTGTTGATTGGAAATTCATTGATTAAAATCATTTGGTATTACAAGAGTCAAATGTGATTCCATCTATAGTCAGAATTTTATCAAGCTTTATCTCAAGACCGGATTTTAGAAGTACAAATTCAGCTTTATTTTTTGAGATAAGATTAATCGGTTGATCACTTATTTCTGATAAGTTACCGTCTGATGTTTTATAGTTTAAACGTATCATTGACTTTCGGATAACAGCAAGTTCTATTGATTCATAAAGCCCACAAGCTACAGAAATGTATTTTGATTCATCCATTGTTTCTATTAAAATTGAAATTAAAGATGATCAAAAATAGATAGAACATTAATACAATCAAAAAAAGAAATCGGCAGTAAAACCAGTCATCAATAATAAAGCTGTTATAAAATAATTATGATTACATTATTTTTATTGAATAACTAAAATTGTTATTTTTCCACTTGTAAAAGAGATTTTCAAATCAGTCGTTACCGAAAAGGAAACTTTTGGGCAAAAAAGTCACAACATCATCAATCGAAAATAGCATTCTATCATTTTTAACCAATATAGGTCTGTTTTCTTTTTTCATCATCCGATTCTTTAAGAATGTTTTTCTTCCCCCATATGATTTTATGGAGATCAAAAAACATATGGACGAGCTTGGTGTTAAAACGCTTCCGATTGTTAGTGTTACCGGATTAATCATTGGATTTGTTCTTGCTCTCCAAAGTCAGCCTGTATTGTCTAGATTTGGTGCTGAATCTTTTCTTCCGAGTATGGTAGCACTTTCTGTTGTACGGGAGTTAGGTCCAGTGTTAACAGCACTTATTTTTGCCGGAAGAGTTAGTTCAGGAATTGGAGCAGAACTCGGCTCTATGAGAGTAACAGAACAGATTGATGCAATGGAAGTTTCAGCAATTGATCCATTTAGATTTTTAGTTGTTACACGGGTGGTTGCATGTTCAATTATTCTTCCTGTGCTCGCTGTGTATGTTATTTTCATTGCGATATTCGGAGGTTTTATAGCAGTGATGTTAGTTCAAAATTCATCATTTGAATTGTATACGGGAGCGGTAATTCAATCTATTACATTTAGTGATGCAATTCCGGGTGTTGGAAAAACAATCTTTTTTGGATTCATTGTTGGTATAGTTGGTGCGTATAAAGGTTACAACGCAGATAAAGGAACGGAAGGTGTAGGGAAAGCTTCTACAACTTCTGTAGTTTTAGCATCTTTATTAATATTAGTTGCAGATATGATTCTTGTAAAAATTTCATTGATACTATGGCCGAATTAATAGTTGAAGTAAAAAATGTTTCAAAGTCTTTTGGAGATTTTGTAGTCTTAGATGATGTATCGCTGGAGGTTGAGAGAGGTGAGAATTTAGTCATCTTCGGTAAAAGTGGTACAGGGAAAAGCGTTTTATTAAAATGTATGGTTGGACTCTTGAAACCTGAAAAAGGGATGATCTTTATTAATGGACAGGATGTTGCAAATCTCAATCAAAAAGATTTAAACGAAATGAGAAAGAAAATCAGTTTCCTCTTTCAGAGCGGCGCTTTATATGATTCAATGACAGTAAGAGAAAATTTGGAATTTCCACTCATAAGAAATTACAAGTTTACAAGAGATGAGATTAATCAAAAAGTTGAGAAAGCTCTTTCTTCTGTAAAGCTTCTAAATGCAATTGATAAAATGCCTTCTGAATTATCTGGTGGAATGAGAAAAAGAATTGGACTAGCACGTGCTATAATAACTGAACCTGAACTAATTTTATATGATGAGCCAACTACCGGACTTGATCCGATCACAACTAAAGGAATAAGTAAATTAATTCGTGATTTACAAAAAGAACTCAAAATGAGTGCGATTAGCATTACGCACGATTTAATTTGTGCTGAGATTATTGCAGATCGTGCAATAATAATTAAAGATGGGAAAATTCGACATCAGGGTTTGTTAGGTGATTTAATAAAATCAGATGATCCATTTTTGCAAAACTTTTTTACAAATGAGATCATTGATGAACAATAAAGGAGTTTTTAATTATGACAAGAGGTAGTTTAATTAGATTAGGAATTTTTGTTTTCGTAGGAGTGCTGCTTATTATCATCGCAGTTTTTACTATAGGAGACAAAGAATCACTCTTTACACCTACATTTAATGTGCGGGCAAATTTCTCAACAATTGAAGGACTTAGAAGCGGATCACAAGTGAGACTTAGCGGTATCACTGTTGGAACCGTTAGTGAAATTAAAATTTTACAAGATTCTGTCGGTAAAGTCGAAGTCCTTATGCGTCTGAACCATGAAATTTCTCCATTTATTAAATCTGATACCCGTGCAAACATTGAAACAGAGGGTTTAGTTGGTAATAAAGTTATTGTTTTATCAGTCGGTTCTTCATCTGCTCCTCAAGTAAAAGACGGAGGTTTGATAATTGGAGTTGATCCACTTGGCTTTAGCGCAATAATTATGGAAACTCAAGAAATGTTATCCTACACAAAATCGTTAACTAAGAGTCTTTCAGAAATTGTTGAAAAAGTGAATCAAGGTGAAGGCTCTGTCGGTAAGATGATTAATAGCGATGACCTTTATCAAAATACCAACCGATTGATAAATACTGCAGAAAGAAGTCTTTCAACAATAACTTCTAATCTGGATACTCTTGCAAGTGTTGTGAATTCTTTGAGCGGTGGTGTTGAGTCGGTAGTATCAAATGTTGATCAAGTGATTGTTAATATTGATGAAATTTTGAATAATGTGCAAGCAGGGAAAGGATTACTCGGCAAACTGATATCCGATAAAAGTAACTATGATTCATCTGCAACACAAATACTGGCGAACTTAATATTGATTTCAGACGAAGCATCAATCGGAGCCTCCCGATTTTCAGAAAATATGGAAGCACTTAAAAGAAATTGGTTATTCAAAAGCTATTTTGATCAACGCGGTTATTATGATAAACTCGAAACCGAAAATAAATTCAACGATTACATAGGTGAAATCGACCGTAAATTAAATATGCTAAACGACAGAATTGATGCGCTGAAACGGCTTGAAGAAAAAGCCGCACAACGCGACAAAAAACCAAAAGAATAAGTTTAACTAAACTTCTTAATCAGTTTAGAAACTTGTTTGAATTCTACTATTCAGATGAATGGAGTAATTAATAAATCGGATCCATTCCGTATTTACCGCATGAATACATCATTAAAAGTGCCGATAAGTCAATTAACGCTTTCTTTTGGTCGTCTGAATAGATTACTAAATCATACACTTCAGCAATGAATTTAAGATTACTCAAAAGTTTACTCAATTCGTTATATGAAGGCGTGCCGTGCCAGTTTGCTACTTCTTTTACAATTAATTTTTCATATCTACGCAAAAATTCATTGAATGAAATTATCTTCTTTGAATTGGGTGTTTGAGGACGGCAAATATTTATTAGATCATTAAAATAAGTATCCCATTTCTCAGCAAGATTTTTATTCCGTACATGCATTACTTTTTTTGCTTTTTCAAGCGTAAAACTTGCTTTAGTTTTAGGCTTGTATTTAGGGATTAATGCGTAACAATCAAAACTGATTTCACCCGATTCTTCATCGGTGTAAATCCATCGTTTTAATAATTGCTTAACTGAGTAAATAGTAATTACTTTATCCAATCCGCTGTCAACAACAATAAATTTATTCTGCTGAATATGAATAACTGTAAACCAATGTTCCCAATTATCAACACTTAAAATGCATGGATATCCACTTTTAAGTTGATTTGATAAAGCAAATATTGCTTCTTCCGGTTCTTCTCGTTTAATATACTTCATTGAACATTTATAAGAACGAGCAGCTTTTGCTAAACCGATTTCATCGGTGCCGTACCACCAATTGCTGCCGGCACGTTTCCCGATTTCACGTTCATGTTGAAATTGTCCTAGCATGACAAGTGCATATTTTAATGCAAAGGGTCCGCATTGATATTTATAAGGTTGTGGATAAAAGCTCATTTTTTCTAAAGTAGATTTTTGATTGATACTTGAATCTCGTAAATTTATTTATCAGAATGAAATAATTAGATAAATATTTTTGCATTAAACAATTATTTTTTCTCAATGAACCCTAAGTTAAAAGTAGCTGTAATCTATAACGAAGCCTTTCCCGAGTTATATTCATACAAAGCTGATCTCAAAGATAGCAAACTCAATTTTGTTCCCTATTTCGAAGTAGATAATACAACCCCGATGGATGAGTATGAAGACCTCGTTTCCCGTTTAAATGAAGAAGGTTTTAATGCGTATTCACTGAATATTGTGGATAATTTCAAACTTTTAATTGATAATCTTGAACATGAAAAACCGGATGTAATATTTAATTTTGTCGAAATTTTCAAAAGCGATGCAAAACTTGAGATGAATATCGCGGGGATATATGAAATTCTGGGAATTCCATATACGGGGGCTTCTCCGATGGGATTAGCAAATTGTCAAAGTAAAGTTTTGACAAAAAGAATCTTATCTTCTCAAGGGATTAAAACCGCCAAATTTGTCCTATTCAAAAAAATATCCGGGAGTTATAAACATAAATTGAAATATCCCCTTATCGTAAAGCCCGCTTATGAAGATGCAAGTGTTGGGATTGAAAATGCTTCAGTTGTAAAAGGCTCATCAGCACTAAAGGAAAGAATAGATCATGTTATTACCCAGTATAAACAACCCGCACTCGTTGAAGAATATATTGAAGGACGTGAACTGAACGTAGCGGTTATAGGAGATGATGATCCGGAAGTATTACCGATAAGCGAAATTGATTTTAGTAGAATGCCGGAACATCTCGCAAATATCGTAAGCTATCAAGCAAAGTGGGATCCATTGCATGAAGCATATCATAAAACTATCCCGATTTGTCCTGCTGATTTACAAAATGATATTAGAGAGAAAGTTGAAAAGGCTGCATTAACAGCTTTTAAATTGATGGGGGCAAGGGATTATTCTCGTATTGATATTCGTTTGACACCTGATAATGAAGTATATGTTTTAGAAGTGAATCCTAATCCTGATCTTACAGAGGGGGCAGGTTTTATGCGCTCCACAGAAACTGCCGGTTATACTTACAACCAAACTTTAGTTAAAATTTTAAGTTATGCACTCGCCCGAAAAAGCAAAATAGAGAGATAAAAAAAGGCTGTCTCAAAATTTGCTATTCCTTTCAACTCTAAAATAAATAATTGTAAAATTGAAATGAGATTCTGAAACGAGTTCAGAATGACAAAATATTTTTTAAGACAGCCTAAGAAAAATTATTTTACTTCTACCGGAATCAACTCAGGCACTTTTCGTTTTGCTAATTCATAAACACCGAATAACAAACCTGAATAAACTAAATCTCCGAGTATTGCATTATGGAAAAATGGAATAGCTGCGATGTATGATTGTGCTAATCCGGCAAGGTTTGTTGGGTAATATAAACCCATAATCCAAACACCAAAATTCGTAATTACAAAAAATGCAACGGAAGCAGAAAGTGATGCAAGAAGAACATTCTTAGCTTTAATTCTATTTTGAAGAAGAAATCCAATTCCTACAATCAATGCAAAACCGATATATACAAACCACATACCTTCATGCAAACCAATGAAAAGATCAGAAAGAAACATTGCAAAAATCGGTAATAAAAATGCAATCCGTTTATCGCTGAAATATGCACCACTGAAAAGTGCCATTGCTGCTATAGGCGCAAAGTTTGGTGGATGGGGGATGAACCTTGAAAATGCAGCAGCAAGTAATAACACTGTCATTAACAAAAACTTTTTTGAAGAAATTTTCTCTTTCATTTATAACCTCAATTATTATTTAATTTAATATAAAATTCTTAACGTCAGATTTTGGGTTTACATGGTAAAAACAACACCCAAAATATACTAATTTAACTTTTATAAAAGCACCATCTTATTGAAAAGATTTATTCAGAATTAATAAAGCAGAATCATTTTCCGTTTCTCCGAGTAATTACCTGATTTAATTACATAAAAATAAACACCGCTGCTCAATCCCTTACCGTTAAACTGAATTGAATGATGACCCGAATTTTTAACTTCATCAACTAAAGTAATTATCTCATTTCCCAGGAGGTCAAAAACTTTTAGAGAAACATGATTTGTTGATGACATCTGCCAACTGATATTTGTAGTAGGATTAAAAGGATTCGGATAATTTTGTTCAAGTGAAAATGATTTCGTTGAAACTTCATTCTTAACAGAAGATACAGATTCATTATACTTGAGAAGTACTCTTCGTGGAGCTACACCGGTTGCAAAATTTTGTTGTTGAACTCCGGCATTATTATATACAAGTAATTCACCGCTTGCCACAAAGTCATTAGCGTCAAGTAAATAATGTTTTTGATTAATATAATCGAAAGCATAACCGTAAAAGTAATTTATTGGAAATACTGAAGTAACTATGATACTCGAAGATTTATTCTGTAAGTCCATTTTAACAATATCATTTGAATATGCAATAAAATAAATATCACCATTAACTTTGTCCAGACTGATATCCTTTGAAAATCCTCCAGCGGAAATTGAATAAGTATCAATTAATGAAAAATCATTGGGATTAAACTTAAATATTCTACCTGTTTCAACATCTCCCGGGCAGCCAACTAATAAAAATCCATCATTTGAAATTGCTAATGCAGAAGGATCTTTTTTTACGATAAGAGTATTTATAATGGAATCGGAAAGAGCATCAATTACTGTTATGGTTGAATCAGATGCTCCTCCCCAAAAACTTGTATTGGCAATAAATACCTGGTTTTGATATGCGATTATTTCCTGCGGATAAACACCGACAGTTATCTCTTTTAACAATGTGAAATCTGTTAAACTTAAAACTGAAACTTTGCCTATCGAACCATTAGTTATATAAATTTTAGAATTTGAAATCGCCAAAGAATAAGGGTTTGTTCCGACAGAGGCTGAATTAATAACCGTCCCGTTTGTATCAAGTTTGAAAATTTTTCCGCTCCCGCCGTAATTACCCTGTTCAAGAATGTATAGATAATTTTCATGGAGAATCATTCCGTCCGGATATAATCCCAATTGTCCCGGATTGAAAATACTTCCTTGAAATGAATTATTATTTAAATCCAACAATGATAGTTTTGAAGAAGCCGGTGAAAAACCTCCTTCTGAAAGCACATATACTTTGCTTAGATTTTGTGCATGAATACTCAATGAAAATTGAAGAAGATAGAATATCGTAACTATTAATATTCTCATATTATTTCCTTTCTAATTGTTTAATGAAAAAGTTATTGTAAAATTTCTTAAAGGCATCGGATAACCCGATATAACAAAATAGTCACTGTTAAAAATGTTGTTCACTTCAAATCGGAGAGTAACAAACTGACCGAAATATTTTGAAGTAACCGAAATATTCGCATCCCAGATTCTATAAGGTTCTAACTTGTTTTTATTTTCATAATCGGAAAATCTTTCGCCCGAATAAGTATAAAACAAATTGAAAGAAATTATCGAATGTTGAATTGATAGATTCCCCTTATAACTCTGAAGAGGGATATATGGAAAGAGTTTATCATAAGTCGGATCACCGGGATATAATGAACTTGTTTTTCTTGAATTTGTAAATGAAACACCAACTCCGGATTTAATAATCAATTCAGAAGAGAGATTCTTTGATAAAGAACCGGAGATATTAACACTTCTCGAAAGCGATTTTGCTACGTTATTTGGTCTCCAAATTAAATTACGCTGAGGCTGCCAGACGATTTTATCTTTTGCCTCAACGTAAGTGTAGTTAACATCTATCATCCCACTTAAATAATTATGAAATGAATAAACAATTCCCGTTTCATAATTATTTGAATATTCCGGTTTAAGCGATTTGTTTCCCGATTCTTTCCAGTATAAATCATTAAATGTAGGTGCTCTGAAATTCTTTCCCGCATTTGCACGAAGGTTGAGCTGCACATCTTTTAACGGTCGGTAATTTATTCCGACTTTATAAGTAATAATATTTTTATCTAAATCACTTATAAAATCAGAACGAAGTGATGGGAATAGTTTGAATCCTTGAAATAGTTCTGTCTCTGAGAGTAGGTAAATACTGTGTTGATTTCTCTTAACTCCATTTTCTGTATCATTACTCTCTAAAACGGCATGAACAAAATTATAACCGGTTATTAAATTTGCGATTCCATTTTTTATGGAAATCTCGTTCCCGCTATTGTAAACTAAATTTTTGTAAAAACTGTTTAGTATTGGTTTAACTTCATAATGGAGCAAGTTGTTTTGAAAATTTAAATTAGATTTCCATGAAATATTTTCTGAAAGAAAATTTTCATAAACAATATTGTTACTCCAGTTTTTATCAAGTTGATTTGAGATTGAAGGCTTATTCCCCGTTTCAATTCCGGGGATTTGCTTATTGTGATTATTATAACTTGAGAAAAATTTCACCAATTGTTTTTTGTCGATTATGTAGTGAACCTGCAACCCAACATCATAAATCTTGTATGAAGAAATCTCCCTTTTTTTTGAGATAGATTCATCTCCATTCCGGAAAATGTAGTTAAAATCACCGTCTGAATCTTCCTTATTAAAAAATAAATTTAGGAAAAGATTCTTTCCCATACTCTTTAACCCAAGAGAATATTTATTGGTATTAAACGAACCTTTAGAAATTAGTGCATCATACCGTAATAAAAGATGATCAGAACCTTTAAATCCATTTTTAGAAATTATATTTATAATACTGCTCATGGCTTCACTTCCGTAAATCGCACTTGCTCCGCTGCTGATTATTTCGATTCGCTCAATATTTTCTTTTGGGAGTAATGATAAATCAAACATAGAGTTTTGATAAAAATTTAATCTTACTCCATCAAGTAAAACGAGAGTATGTTCGGCACCTAATCCGTTAATTGAAATCGATTGCAATTGTGGTGTTAATCCATAAGATTTAATAAAAACCGAATTAGAATTTTTCAATATTTCCGGAAGCCGAAAACCGTTGCTGTTTTTTATTTGATTGATATCAATGACTTCAATTTTGGTGGGGGATTCAGTAACAGATGTTTTAAAACGGTTGGAAGTTACAATGATATTCTCGAGTCTATATTCTTTTGCAGATAGCGAATCACCTAAAACACGGGCTGTTCCAGTATCGCTGAGTGACAGCACAAGAATAATAGATAGAAAAAATAAATGTATAAAACGAAAGTTGTACAAAATAATGTCCCTTTTACGCGAAGCGAACAAAAAAATAAAATGATTATTTCGTGGGGAGTTGAGATGTTAAGGAAGTAAAAAGGGAAGTCACCCAATCTCACCCGCGAAGATTGTTTCAAATGATTACGGCAGGTCTCCTGGCTAAAAACAACTTTATGCGCCTTCCCGAATAATCAGTGGCATTTTGCATTAAGTTAATGTTTTTTCACAGTTGCGCGACAGCACCGGATTTACACCGGTTTCCCTATTCTTCTTTCCATTGATGAAAAGACACCATAAAATTAATTGAAAGAACTGAGGGCAAAGATATAAGGTTTAGTTAATAATTCAAAATAATTATTAAAAGTGGATGTGGATTTTTTGCTGATTATGTTTAATCTTATTCGATTACTTTATCGTTTGGTGGGACATATTTTTGTTTGTTTTCTTTGCAGCTATTGCTTCAAATAACTTTCAAGTTTCCAGCGCCTTTCTTCCGCTATAGCCCTATCAAATCTGCCGCTATAATATGCCGGAAAAAATAGAGGGAAGCTTTTCCCCGATTTAAGTTGAAGTGTTAAATAGTAATTTTTACTTCCGTTTGACCTCGTACCTAATGAACCAATCTGAACTGTTGTAATCTCATTAAATGATAAAACATGATTTTTTTTTCTAAAAAGATTTTTATTTACAATTAAAATCTTGCGCTCCTTTGGAAGCACTGTAATTGTTTCTTTGCCGATTGTTACCAAACCCGGAATGCCTATTACTAATAACAATACACCGAGTAAAAATCCTGCAAGACTATTACTAAAACTGCTGCTATCAAAATTGCGGAAACCGTACATTAATAAAAGACCAAGAATAATTATAATAATAGTTAAAACAGCTTGTTTAACCGGATTGCTTTGTATTGTCCAATTATTCATTGTTCATCCCCCTTTTTTGCTGTTTCTCTTTAGGGCATCTCTAAAAACAGCATTTTATAAATCGACTGGCAGACTTTAGAAAAAGTTCGTTTTTTCAGAAAGCTATTTAATGTTGTTTTTGATTTTATATTCTTTTGTATTCTCGTTTATCATTTTATCTAAATGATTCTC
>JAUXVN010000143.1 GCA_030684555.1 Ignavibacteria bacterium | reverse complement strand
TTATAACGGTTGTATTCTCATATTTTATTAGCTCCGTAGGAGTTTTCTGTTTGTAGAAAGAATAAGAAAGAAAATATTCCAGCTCCGTAGGAGCGGTCTGTTCATTCAATCCATTCAAACAAATATTTTTAATTATAATCGGTCTCATATTTTGTTAGGAATCCTATAGTATTGATATGTATCCGTTAGCTAACGGACTACAATATCTGCGTAAGGTGAGCAAAAGATAATAAAGGATACTAAAAATGATATAAATGAACCTTAAATTTAGCAGAGAGATTAAACGAGCAAGTAACAAATTTTAACTTGGTGCAAAAATGCCCGCGGTGAGCATTGTTCCGAAGTTTGTGAAAAATATTTTGGTGATACTTTCCCCTGATTGTTCTTGGGCAGTAATCCCGCTTAGCAGTATACATTTATAATAAAAAACTTCGGGCTTGTCTAATCATCTCAACTAAATTTATTAACAAACAAAAAATAGGTTTTATTATGTCAAAACAAAAAAGAAGGTTAAGGATAATAAATCCAGAGGCAGGGGGAATAGATGTGGGGAGTGAAAAAATATTTATTTCTGTTGAGGCAGAAGAAGTAAAGTCATTTAATACATTTACCAATTCATTTGCAGAGGCAGTAAAATATCTTCAGGAAAATGGAGTAAAGACAGTAGCAATGGAATCTACAGGAGTATATTGGATAACATTATATGATATGATAAAAGAGGCAGGAATAGAAGTATATGTAGTAAATGGAAGAGAGGTAAAAAATGTACCGGGCAGAAAAAGTGATGTGGCTGATTGCCAATGGATACAGCAGTTACACTCATACGGATTGTTAAGAGCATCATTTATTCCAGAAGCAAATATCAGGCAGTTACGATCTTATATGAGGTTAAGAACAGATCATATAAATAAGTTATCATCTCAAATACTACTTATGCAGAAAGCCTTGGATTTAATGAATATCAAACTTCACAATGTAATATCGGATATTACCGGCGTAAGCGGGCTGAAAATACTAAGAGCAATCATACAGGGGGAAACAGACCCAATAAAGCTGACTGAAATGTGTGATAAGCAAATACTAAATAATAAAAAAGATTTAGTAACAGAATCACTTAGAGGATATTACAAGGAAGAAGATATTTTTACATTAAGACAAGCTTTGGAGATATATGATTTTTATGAAAAGAAAATAGAAGAATGTGACAAAGCGATAGAAAAACTTCTTAACGAAATGACATCTGAGAAACCAATACCAAAAAAAATAAGTAAACAGAAGAAAGTTAATCATAATAGTCATCCGCCCAAGATAGAAGATTTGCATTTAAGTTTAATGAAATTAACTGAAGGGAAAGACCCATCACAGGTTACCGGACTTTCCGATTACACGATGTTACAAGCAATATCTGAAGTTGGAACAGATTTAAGTAAATGGAAGACAGAAAAACATTTTACAAGTTGGCTGGGTTTATCGCCTGGTAAGCATTCATCAGGTAAAAGTAATAAGCAGAAAAGTCTTCATAAAAATACCCGTGCAGGTCAAATATTTAAGCGTTCTGCTTTTGCAGTGGCAAATAGTAAAAACAATGCTTTGATAGGTTTTTACAGAAGAATCAAATCTAAACACGGTGCGGGCGTAGCAATAAAGGCAACTGCCAGAAAAATTGCTGTTATGTTTTACAACATTATGACTAAAGGTTTTGATTTTGTTGAACAAGGATTAAAAAAATATCAAGAAACTTATGAAATACATTTAAGAAAAAGATTAGAAAAACAAGCTAAAAAACTTGGTTTAACCTTAGTTCCTAGTGTGGTTCATTAGCAGTTAGTAATTCTTCCCCTATAGTAAATAGCTCTGAACTTTTTTCAGAATCTGTTTTCCACATAGTATTTAGATGCTGAAATGATTCGCCTCGGCGAATTAAGTCGTGGAGAAAATGGAATAGCATACCCCGGCTTTTCAAGAGGAATCCTTCGGATAGCCACATAACAACTTATTTTATATTCCTATCCAATTTCTCATTGTTTTTCATTAAATAATCTTGCAAAAAGAATTAGTTCTTTTTTCATCCTTTTGATTGATTGATTTCCTTCCTTAATAATTTCATTTTACGCTTAAAATAGTCCCACAATTAACATAAATATCTAATTGTGATTCTTCCTTAATATTGTAGTATATAAATTATTTTTCTAGGTGATTATCATGACAATGGGAAAAAAGAACGATAACATAAAATCAGTAATCCCGGTTAAAATATTGAAAGATGATATGAAGGATATTGCCGAAAGTATTGTAAATACCGTACGGGAACCATTACTCATTTTAGACAAAGATTTAAGAGTAGTTACAGCAAGCCGTTCATTTTTTAAGTTCTTCAAAGTATCACCTGAAGTGACAATCGGTGAACTTATTTATAATCTTGGGAACGGGCAGTGGGATATTCCCAAACTTCGAGAGCTTCTTGAAACGATAATCCCTCAAAAAACTACATTCGATGACTTTGAAGTAGAACATAATTTCTCAACCATCGGGAAACGCATTATGTTATTAAATGCGCGGCAGGTTGAATGGGCTTTCGGAAAAGAGAAAATAATTCTACTTGCAATTGAGGATATTACCAAAGGTAGATTAGCTAAAAAAGAAATATCCGAAACAAACCGCCTCACTAATGAATATCTCGATATTTTATTCAATGATGCTCACGTACCCATTATAATTTGGGATTCAAATTCTGTTATCACCAGCTATAACCATGCTTTTGAGGAATTAATAGGTTACAAGCTGGAAAACGAAACTAATGTGAAACTTGAAGATCTTTTTCCTAAAGATAACATTGATGACTCACTCCGGATTATTAAAGATAATCTCAGACTCTCAAATTCCGAGATAATTGAATTGAATCTTTTAACAAAAGATAAAACCATCAAAACTGTCCTTTGGGCTTCAACAAATATTTACGACAAGGGGGGTGAAAATATTGTAGCGACAATAGCTCAAGATATTACGCATCGAAAAAAAACCGAGACAGAATTAAGCATATTAGAAACCCGTTACCGCCGGTTATTTGAGGTGACACAAGATGGAATACTAATTCTTGATGCAGAAACAGGAAAAATTATCGATGTAAATCCTTTTTTGATTGATTTGTTAGGTTACTCAAAAGAAAAATTTGTTGAAAAAGAAATATGGGACCTTGGTTTCTTCAAAGATATAGCAGCCAATAAAGAAAAATTTTTTGAATTACAAAAAAACAAGTATGTCCGTTATGATAATTTACCTCTTGAAACAAGCGATGGAAGAAAAATTAATGTTGAGTTTGTAAGTAATGTTTATTTGGTAAATCAGCATTATGTATTCCAGTGTAATATCCGCGATGTAACAAAACGTGTATTAGCAGAAAATAATCTGAAAGTTTCTGAAAATCGCATGCGGACTCTCTTACAAACTATTCCTGACTTAATTTGGTTAAAAGATGTTTATGGAAGATATCTCCTTTGCAATACAATGTTTGAACGATTTTTCGGTTCAAAGGAGATTGACATAATCGGTAAAACCGATTTCGATTTTGTTGATCATAAAGTAGCAATGTTCTTCAGGAAGAATGATCTTTTTGCAATGCGGGCAAGCAAACCCACAATTAATGAAGAATGGATTACTTATGCTGATGACGGTCATCAAGCCTATCTTGAAACAATTAAAGCCCCAATGTATGATCATCAAAATAATATAATAGGTATTCTCGGTATTGGTCGTGACATAACCGAACGGAACCAATCTTTACAAAAAATTAATGAAAGTGAAATACGTTTCAGAACTATTTTTAACCAGGCTCCGATTGGAATTGCATTAGTTGATATTCAAGGAAATATTACTATTTCTAATGACCCATTATCTAACTTGCTTGGTTATAGCTGTGATGAACTTAGTAAAATGAACTTCATTGATTTTACCTTCCCGGATGATATAACAAAGGATACTGACTTATTTACCGATTTAATAGAAGGAAAAATATCCTGTTACAACCTTGAAAAACGTTACATACATAAAAATGGAAATCTTGTATGGGTTAATATCTTTGTTTCAATGATGTTCGATGAACAAGGAAAGCCCCGGGAAACTTTAGGGATGGCGGTAGATATTACCGATAGGAAAAAAGCGGAAGAACAACTTGTCATGCTTGCACATTCATTAAAAAGTATTAATGAATGTGTTTGTATAACAGATGTTGAAAGCAAAATTATTTTTGTGAATGAATCATTCTTAAAAACTTATGGGTACACGAATAACGAACTTATCGGACAAAATATCAGTATAGTAAGATCACAAAATAATCCAGAGGAAGTGATTAATCACATTTTACCTTCAACAATGATGGGTGAATGGCGCGGTGAGTTGTGGAATAAAAGAAAAGACGGGAGTGAATTCCTAATCTCACTATCCACAACTATTGTGAAAGATTCGGAGGAAAAAATTATCGGCTTAATTGGAATAGCCCAGGATATAACAGAACTTAAACTTGCGGAAAATGTACTAATTGAAGCAAAAGAAAGAGCCGAGCAGTCAGACAAACTTAAATCAGAATTCCTTTCCCAAATATCTCACGAAATTAGAACACCTCTCAATGCTATAGTCGGCAATACTGATTACCTTAATACGGTATTTAGTGAGAATAAGGATAACAATATTATTGACTCTTTTACCAGTATACTCATAGCTTCCGACAGAATAATTAGAACTGTCGATTTAATACTTAACATGTCAGAATACAAAACCAGCGGGTATAAACCCGAATTTACTGAGGTTGATCTCAATTTGGATATTCTTCAAAAATTACATACTAATCATAAACTTGAAGCAGAGTTTAAAGGATTGGAATTCTTATACCATTGTGAGTTAAAAAAGAGGAGCGTACTTGCTGACGAATACAGCCTAACGCAAATATTTATACACCTTATTGATAATGCAATCAAGTATACAAAAAATGGGAAAGTAGAAATTTTAATCGCTGAACATAAAACCGGTAAAATAATGGTTGAAGTTAAAGATACCGGAATAGGAATCAGCGAAAAACATCTTCCAAGATTATTTGAACCTTTCAGGCAGGAAGAGCAGGGTTATTCAAGACGTTTTGATGGAAACGGACTTGGTTTATCGCTTGTTAAAAGCTACTGCGACATTAACAAAATAATAATTGAAGTCGAGAGCAAAAAAAATATCGGTTCAATTTTTAGAATAATTTTTAATGAAAACGTATAAGTGGTGTTTAAATGAAAAAAATGTTGATTGTTGAAGATGATAATTTATCCGTCTCAGTAATGCAAAGACTTTTTCAAAACGACTTTGAAATATTTAGTGCAACTTCAGCAAAGGAATTTTATGAATATTTTGACAATACTGTTTTTGATATAGTAATAATGGATATTTCATTGAGAGGCGGTAAAAATGGTTTGGAAATAATTGAGGAAATTAATGCAAACCCAAAATACCCGAGGACACCAATTATATGTTTTACTGCACATTCACATATAGAGATAAAACAAAAAGCAATTCAAGTCGGTGTTGACCATTTCCTAACAAAACCCGTATCAAATGCTGTTCTTATGGAAGCAGTCCAATCACTCATAAAAATAGATTCAATATCTATAGAATAGGTAAACTTAATAAGTCAGGTTACACAGAAGATATGTAAAAACACTATTCGTCATTCTATTCTCCAGGGCGAATTGTTTCGGGATCTCACTATTACGTTAAGATGCTGAAATGAATTCAGCATGACAAGTATCAAACAGCATGACACATATAGCCACCCTCGCGGTCATTCTGACGGATGTCAGAATCTTTCCTATTGCGTGAGGATGCTGAAATAATTCGCCGCGGCGAACAGCATGACAAGTATCAAGTAGCATGACACCTGCGTAAGGTGACTTAACAATTCTTTTCCATCAGTAAATAGCATATCTCTCTTTAAGAAAGCACAATAGTTTAACACCACATCCTCCAAAAGATGTAGTCCATTTATCATCCTTTTGCTTTATGGTATTAGTTCCATTTTACTCCCATTTTTAGGTTGGTTTATTGTAACGATTAGATTATAAGTGGAAGATTTTAGTTTTAGTATAAGTAGTTGAATAATAACGGTGGACATTTATAAATACTCAAGGTTGATAAAATGAGAATAGATAAAAAAGAAAAAAAAATCGAAAAGGTTACAAATTCTATCAGCTCAAAAATTAAATCGATAGATGAAACAAACAATTTCGCAGAAAGTATTGTCAATACAGTGCGGGAACCGTTACTTATTTTAGATAGTGATTTGAGAGTAGTTAAAGCCAGCCGTTCATTTTTTAATTTCTTCAAGGTTAACAGCTATGAAACTATCGGTACCTTAATTTATGACTTAGGGAATAAACAGTGGGATATCCCAAAACTTAGAGAATTGTTAGAGACTATCCTTCCTGAAAAAACAACTTTCGACAATTACGAAGTCGAACATAATTTTACTACAATCGGTAAACGAATCATGCTTTTGAATGCTCGAAAAATTCAAGGTGGGATGGATCAGGAACCGATAATTCTTCTCGCTATCGAAGATATTACCAAACGCAAGGAAATAGAAAAAGGTTTAGAGAATACACGCAAAGAACTTGCCCTTATTAAAAAAGCCGCCGATGAAGTAAGTGAATTAGCAGAAAATATAATTGATACCATTCGTGAACCTCTCTTACTACTTAACAAGGATTTAAGAGTTGTTAAAGCCAGCCGTTCATTTTTTAATTTCTTCAAAGTTAGCAGTTCTGAAACTATCGGAACCTTAATTTATGACTTGGGAAACCGCCAGTGGGACATCCCTAAACTACGAGAATTACTTGAGACGATTCTTCCCGAAAAAACAACTTTTGACAATTACGAAGTTGAACATAATTTTACTACAATCGGCAAACGAATAATGTTACTAAATGCCAGGCAAATAAAACGCAGTAGTGGAGGCGAAAATAAAATCCTACTTTCAATAGAAGATATAACCGGACGTAAGGAAATTGAAAAACAACTTGCAAAAGCAAAAACTGAAGCAGACCGGGCAAATTTAGCAAAGAGCGAATTCCTCTCCCGAATGAGTCATGAACTTAGAACACCAATGAATTCTATCCTCGGTTTTGCGCAATTGATGGATATGGGGGAACTGATTCCATCGCAAAAAAAAGGTGTGAGTCAAATTATGAAAAGTGGTAAACATCTTCTTGGGCTTATAAATGAAGTACTTGATATGGCAAAGATTGAAACCGGACGGTTAACAGTTTCGACTGAACCGGTTGAAGTTTTCAGTATTATTTTGGAGACCATAGATATTGTTCATCAACTTGCTGAAAAAAATCAAATCAAACTCGAAACTGATGCTTCTACTACTAAACAACTTTTTGTGAAAACAGATTGTCAGCGTCTAAAGCAAGTTCTTCTCAATTTGATTAACAACGCTGTTAAGTATAATCAGAAAGGCGGTTCGGTTAATGTTGGCTGCACAATAAAGAAGTCTGAAGGGATAAATGAAGATACAATTCGAATTAGTGTGACTGATACCGGAAAAGGAATTGCAAAAGAATATCTGCAAAAACTTTTCACCCCGTTCGAACGCATTGGCGCTGAAAGAACAGAAACTGAAGGGACAGGACTTGGATTAGCTATTTCTCAAAAATTAATTAAAGCTATGGGGGGAAAAATTGGCGTTGAAAGCGAAGTCGGTAAAGGAAGTACTTTCTGGATTGAACTGCCACATGCTGAAAGTCTAATGAATAACTACGATCAAACAAATGAAATAAGAATACCTGAATCTAAAATAAAATATGGCAGTGGAAGCATTTTATATATCGAAGATAATCTTTCAAACGTACAATTAGTCGAACAGATTTTAGAAACACATCGTCCGGCAATTAGATTAATAACAACTATGCATGGAAGAAATGCGGTTCAATTTGCAATTGATTACCTCCCCGATTTAATTCTGCTTGATCTCAATCTCCCCGATATACACGGTTGCGAAGTGATAAAGCTGTTACAAACTGATCCGAAGACAGCGGAATTACCGGTTATTATTATCAGTGCAGATGCAATGACAAACCAGATAAAACAATTGAAAGAAGCCGGTGCCAAAGATTTTCTTATTAAACCGATCGATATAGTACAATTTTTGAAAACAGTGGATGAGTGGATTGGGATAAGCAGTTCGTGATAAGTTAAAAAAAAGAGAAAGGTTAAACCGGACAAACAGAATGAATAATACAACATTTGAAAACGCAAAAATTCTTATAGTAGATGATCGGCAGGCTAACATTGACGTGTTAACGGGTTTGTTAGATATTAAAGGTTTTACAAACTATACTTCAACAACTGATTCACGAAACGTAAAAGATTTATACGAAAAAATTAAACCGGATTTAATTTTACTGGATCTTCACATGCCTTATCTAGACGGATTTCAAGTATTATTACAATTGAAATCGCTTATACCATCGGAAACCTTCCTCCCTATACTTGTTCTCACTGCTGATATTTCGCCTGAAGCAAAACAAGAAGCTCTTAACGGAGGGGCAAGTGATTTTATTACAAAACCTTTTGATTTGATAGAAGTGTATCTTCGAATTAATAATCTCCTTAGAATACTCAGCCTTCACCAACAATTAGAAAATCATAACCTAATTTTAGAAAAGAAGGTTTTGGAACGAACCTGTGAACTTGAGAAAACTAATATAGAGTTGATTTCCGCTAAAGAGAAAGCAGAGGAAATGAATAGGCTGAAATCTATTTTCCTCGCCAATATGAGTCACGAACTACGAACACCTCTAATTTCTGTAATAGGATTTGCGGAATTATTACAACTCGAACTATCTGACCCACAACAATTGGAATTAGTTGAGTTAATATTACAAGGGGGAAATAGACTAAATCATACTATTAAAAGTATATTGGAGTGGACAAGTCTTGAATCCAAAAATTTTTCACTAACATTTATTCCTTCAGACTTATCATTGGAGATTAAAAAAAACATCCCTCTTTTTTTACAAATGGCTAAAGTAAAAGGACTAATCATTAAACAGAAGATTAACGATTTAACCCTTATAGCATCCATTGATGTCGGACTTTTTGATGAAGTACTTTTTCAACTGCTGCACAATGCAATCAAATTTACCGACAAAGGAGGAATTACCATCTCACTATATCAAATTAATAAAGAAGAGATAAATTGGGCTGTTATTTGCATTACTGATACCGGTATTGGAATTCCAAAAGAGAATTTAGAAAAAATATTTGTTGAATTTCGACAAAGCAGCGAAGGTTTTAACAGGAGCCATGAAGGCAGTGGACTTGGGCTTTCAATTGCAAGAAAGATGATTGAGTTAATCAAGGGTAGAATTGAGATAAAAAGTGAAGTAAATAAAGGTTCAACTTTCTCTATATGGTTACCTGCTTTAGTCGAAGAAAAAATTATTCATTTAAATGTTGAAAAAAACATAACCTTATGTTAGCAAATAATTCACCTTACGTACTCAGTTCTTTCTTTGTGTCTTTGAGACTTAGGGGCAAAAAAAAGAAACCAAATAACGCCACCACGGCACAAAGTCACCAAGAGAAAATAAAAAAGAAAACCACGGCTTTTCCAAAGGAATCCTTCGGATAGCCACAATTAGACCACATCCTAAAGGACATGATTATTCAATCAAAATCTTTGTGTAAGATGAGTAACTAAATAATCTTACCATAAACTCCTTTATTCATCCAAATTTCTGTATGTAATTACACACCGCTATTAATGGCTCCTCACGATCATTAGATATAAAACCCATCCAAAAGATGTAGTTCCTAATTCATCCCTTTGCTTTATTGTTTTGCGGTTATACTGTAGGTATTATTTCTAAGAAATAATAAACATTATTGTTTTAAACTAAAGTTAGGAATAACATCATGAGCAAGAGTCAGGACCCCAAGAAAGGTTCAAAAAAAGAACCTCAAAAAACTAAACAGGAAAAAAAGAATGCTAAACGGGACAAAAAAAATGAGAAGAAAAGCCCGACTATTCTGAATCATTAATTTGTAAAACTAGTAATCCACGAATCGATTAAGAATGATTCATTGATATATAATCAATTATTATTTCGATTCAATTATAAGAAAATAATAATAGTGAATAATCACACAGAGTAGAAACATGCTAAGAACGATAGGGAAATTCCCAACATATCAGATTGTAATATTTAGTGCGACATTTTTGTTTTCCGGATGTGCCATTATTGAAGGAGTATTTGAAATTGGATTGTGGACAGGGGTTATAATAGTCTCAACAATTCTTGGACTCATCTTACTGGGAGCTCGTTGGTTTAAGAAATAGAACTCAATTTATTCGTCTATTGAGTGAGGAAAATTAATTCTTAAAACATTTCAAGGTTCTTGAACGAATACGGAAATTTTTTATCAATATTTTGAAAGAGATGCTATATGAACTCGATTATAATTAAGGGACAATGGGATAAAACTGCAGGAAGATTACGCCAGGAATTCTCAACACTGACCATGAATGAGATTCTTTACCAAAAAAGTAAAACGAAACAATTGGTTGAAAGACTGAAACTGAAATTAAAAAAAGCGAGAAAAAGAATTATCAAAATAATTACTGACTTCTAACCGATTATATAAATTATATAATGGATCGGAAAAGTTGGTTTTAATTATTTATTAAATATAAAAGGAGAACTGAATCATGGGAAAGAGATCTCTCATAATAGCATCAATGATGTTAATTGGGTTATTTATATTAACCGGTTGCGGCGACAACCGTGATGATACAAAAGAGAGTGTAGAACAAGTCAATCAAAGTATTCTCGATAAGCAAGCGCAGCAAGAGAAATCATGGCAGGAGTTCAAAATTGCAACTGATCAAAAAATCAACGATAATCAAAAAATAATTGATGATTTCAAAATAGCTATGAAATCAACGAGTCGAAAATTCAAAGCTACTTATGCAAACCGGGTGCTGACTTTAGAACAGCAAAATATCGAACTGAAGAAAAGAATGAATGAATATCAGTATGTAGGCAATGAAAATTGGGAAGAATTTAAGAACGGGATTTCAAATGAAATAGCCGTTGTTGAAAAAGAACTTAAAGAGATTTTTGAAAAGAACGACTGAACAATATCGGGTTCATAAACTAAAAGCAGTGCGAATTTAGAGATTAAAATTCGAAGGAGTTTGATAACGGAGTTAAACTTTAATGCTATTAGCATAATGTTATAAAATTTATATAGAAAGAAATTATGAAAATTCAGATTAACACCGACAAAAATATTTCTAACAGTGAAGAGTTTCAAATTTGGTTAACAGCATTAATCTCAGATGAACTCATTAGGTATGCAGATAACATAACAAGACTTGAAGTTCATTTATCATCTGAAGATGGGTCAAAAAGTAGAACAAACAATATCAAGTGTATGATCGAAGCCCGTCTTGAAGGGAAACAACCGATTGCTGTTGCTAATAATTCAGACACAAATGAAAAAGCAGTTCACGGTGCCGTTGAAAAACTAAAGTCTTCACTTGAGACCAAACAGGGTCGATTAAATAATCATTAAAACATAAATTTAAAAAAGGAGTGAATATGCGACATAATGTAAATAGCTTAGTTGGCTTTACAATTAGTGCCACTGATGGTGAGTTAGGGAAAGTAAACGAATATTATTTCGATGACAAAACATGGTCAATTCGTTACATGGTAGTTGACACCGGAAGTTGGTTCTCGGGGAAAAGAGTTCTCATTCCACATTCTGCTCTCGGATTAACTGACTGGAAAAATAGGAAATTCAAAGTTAATCTTACAATGGAGCAAGTTCGAAACAGTCCTGATATTGAGACAGAAAAAACCGTTACCCGGCAACATGAAATAGATTTATTTAACCATTATGGATTACCGGTATACTGGGGAGATGTTTTTATTGATGGAGCTGTTGGGATGATTCCGATGCCATCGCCTGAAGTAATTAAAACTGATTTCGGAGAATCTAATTTCCCTCACAAATCTAAGGGTGACCCGCACTTACGCAGTACAAAAAGTATCGAAGGTTATCATATAAATGCTAAAGATGGAGAAATTGGACACGTGGAAGATTATGTATTAGACGATAAGAAATGGGATGTAAGTTACTTAGTTGTAGATACACAAAATTGGCTGCCGGGTAAAAAAGTCCTTATCCCACCTAAACGCATTTATCTTATTGAGTGGAGTGAACAAAAAGTTTACGTTGATCTTTCTAAAGAGGCAATAGAAAACAGCGCTGAGTTTGATCCAACTAAGCAACTCGTAAATGAATTATGAGCAAGAAGTATTCGCTTTCAGGGAAGTGAGTAAATCCCTTGAGTCTGAATTTGGTAAATATTAAAATAAATCCGGTTGAAATTCCGGAAGATGAACAAATTAAGAAAGGAACGAATTATGTCACTGCTTAGTTTATTACTAGTGTTAGTAGTTATAGGTGTAGTGCTCTGGCTGATTAATAATTATATTCCGATGCAATCAACCATTAAAACTATTATTAACGTAGTAGTTGTAATTGTAGTAATACTCTGGCTGTTGAGCCTTTTCGGAATTATAGAACCAATTGATAGTATTCGTATTTAGCGTTAATCGTATAGAACTGAAAAAACAATAAATGAAAAAAGAGAATCTCGCTAAATAGAATTTGAGAGGGATTATTTTTTACATTATAAATAAAGGAGAACATTATGGCTGAAATTAAAATTGAAAAGAAAACTAATATCTGGACATGGATATTGATAGGAACCGCTATAATAGCGGCATTCATTTACTTCATGTCAAGTAGTTATGGTACTAAGGAAACGGTAGAAATACCAGAGCCGACAACTCTCATCGGTGTAAATGAAAACAATTCTACAGTTAATGCTTTTGTTGTTTTTATTGAATCTGATAGCAACAAGATGACCCTAAGTCATGAATTCACGAATGAAGCTCTTATAAAATTGACTGATGCAACAAATGCTATGGCTGCTGAAATTGGTTACGACATCAAAGCAGATATGGAGAAGGTTAAGGGTTATGCCGATTTTATTACCAGGGATATTTTAAATACTCTACATGCAGACAGCATCAGAAAGTCTTTTGATCTTTTGACTAATGTACTTCAAAATATGCAAGAAGCTTACTATCCGGGTTTGAAAAATGAAGTGACCGAGCTGAGAAATGCATCTGTTTCTGTTGATCCAGATGTACTTACACTTAATCAAAAAGATGCAGTTAAAAACTACTTTTATAAAGCAGCTGCTCTTCTTAAAAAAATGAACTAACTTAAAGGAGTTGAAACATGAGCGAACATATTAAAAATCTATTTTATCTTGAAGATTTACCTGACTATGAGGTTGCCTCCGATTATTGTGATGTAAGAGATTGGAATGTACTTGATGTTGATTATAGATCGATTGGCAAAGTGCAACATTTATTGGTGAATAAATTAGCTGAACGGGTTGTGTATCTGGATGTTGAAGTTGACAAAACATTGATAGATGAAAGTTACGATACATTTCAAGTCCCCGCAACTGAAGGCATTCACGGATTTCTCAATAAAGACGGTGATGACCATCTTATTATACCCATAGGGATGGTGATTTTAGATGAAGAGAAAAAACAAGTCATAGTTACAAAAATCAATTATGCTACATTTTCTAAAGCACGAAGATTTAATAGGATAGCATTCATTGATCCTGATTATGAATCTGTTTTGTACCGCCATTATATTGGTGATGATTCTAAAGATAAGTTGGAAATAGATGAGGAATTTTATAAACGTAAAGAATTTGAAAATTCATTACGCAAAAAATTAACTCATTAAACTTTCGATGAAGCTATAACCGCAAAAGAAGAAATTATATTTCTTCTTTTGTGTTTTAAATCTGCCATTAAGAATCCCCATCTCCTCATTTTTTCTCAACTAAAAGATGTAGTTCCTTTTCCATCCCTTTGATTGATTGTATTTCTCCTCTTTTCAAGTGATAATATATATGTGATAAAATAGTTTCTTATGAAAATAAAGAGACCAAATTTAAAAATATAAACGAAGGAGAATTGTAATGACAAATGAAGTAAAAGGATTGAGCAAAGGATTAGTAGTTGGAATTTTTGCAGGTGCTGCTTTTGGAGCAATCTTAACACTACTATATGCACCTAAATCAGGTAAGAAGTTACGCGGAGATATAAAAACCAGAACACGTGACTTAACCGAGGATGCAGAAAATTACCTTTTGAATGCAAAGAAGAAGGCATTCCAATTATTCGATGATGTAAAAAAAAAGTCAGAATCGTTAGTCATTGATAGTGAGTCGGGTTTAGAGTCAATTATGGATGAATCTGAACAACTTCTTAATGACGCGAAATCAATAGTTGATAATTCTGTACATGTTGGTAAGGGAAAACTTAAAAAGGAGCGTGAACGCTTTAAATTAGCGATGAAAGCCGGGATTAACGCTTATCAAGACGAAAAGAAAGATAGATAAACATAAATGTTGATTAATATCTTAATACCCATTTTGATTATATCCTTTGTGGTTATGGTCGTTTTTGTTTGTTTCTATATTAGAAGAATCTCCGAGCAAGCTGTTGCCATGCGTAAAGATATTCATCAACTTGTTGATAACGCAATACCTGTACTTATAAATTTGAAAGAGATTTCCGAACGCCTAAACCATGTTGTGACTGACGTTGAAGTTTATTGGGAGGAAATTGATCACTTTGTCAAAGTTGTAAAAAAGCAGCTCTCGTTGTTTTCTTCAATTAAAATATTTAACACTGTTGAGCTCCCTTTCAACATTGTTATAAAATACTACAAAGCTTTGACGGAAGGGACTTCAGCCTTTTTAAACACATATAAGCATAAATAATTTGCAGTTAAACATTAATTAAAATTCGAAGTACCGTTTAAAAATGGGAAAAACAATATCAAATAAGTCTCTTAGTGTAAAGGTTGAACCCGGGAATCCTTCTAAAATTTTGGCCGATTCAGTATTTAAAAACTTCTTTATAGAAGTTTATTCAATGACGGCTTTTACTTTTCGATTTTTCAAGGAAGTCTGGAAACCTCCTTATGAGATTAACGAAATATTAAAACAGTCATTTCTTATTGGATATAAGTCACTCCCTTTAATTGCTATAACAGGCTTTATAATCGGACTTGTACTTACTATTCAATCAAGACCGACTCTCGCTAAGTTTGGGGCTGAATCATGGCTGCCGGCAATGGTTGCTGTATCAATAATAAGAGAAATCGGACCGGTTATTACTGCGTTAATCTTTGCAGGAAAAGTTGGTTCCGGAATCGGAGCAGAGTTAGCCTCAATGAATGTAACCGAGCAAATAGATGCAATGCAGGTGTCAGATACAAATCCATTTAAATATCTCGTTGTTACAAGAATTCTCTCAGCTACTTTGATGCTTCCGATACTAACAATCTTTGCTGATGTTGTTGGTTTATTCGGTTCATATATGGGTGTAAATATAAAAGGGAATGTTAGTGCACATTTATATTTTAGTCAGGTTTTTCAAAGCGTAACATTTGAGGATATACTTCCAGCAATATTTAAAACTTTATTCTTCGGATTTGCAATCGGATTGATCGGATGTTATAAAGGATACAATTCAAACAAAGGGACTGAAGGGGTTGGTAAATCGGCAAACTCTGCTGTAGTGTTTGGATCGTTGATGGTTTTTGTAATAGATATGATAGCAGTTCAAATTACAAGTCTGCTTCAAAATTGAAGTGAGAAGCAATATGATTAGTGATGAAAATGAATCTATAGAAACTTTAGAAAGCCCTGAAAACTCAGCCGTCATTGAGATACAAAATCTGAAAAAGGATTTTGGGAATAAAACCGTTCTGCGGGATATTAATCTAATCCTTAATAAAGGAGAAAATTTAGTAATCCTTGGGCAATCAGGAACCGGTAAATCAGTTTTAATAAAATGTATTGTCGGGTTAATTCAAATTGATGAAGGCAAACTAATTGTTCTCGGAGAGGATCTTTCAACATTAAAAGAGAAAGAATTAATTCAAGTCTATCGAAAAATCGGTTTCCTTTTTCAAAGTGGTGCTCTTTATGATTCAATGACCGTACGGGAAAATCTGGAGTTCCCATTAAAAAGACAGTTGAGAATGAAAAATCAGGAGGAGATGGATTTGCTTGTCAAAGAAGCATTACACGATGTTGGACTTGATGATGCAATCGATAAATCACCTTCGGAACTTTCCGGCGGAATGCGCAAAAGACTTGGTTTAGCGAGAACATTAATTGTTAAACCCGAAATTATGCTTTATGACGAACCAACTACCGGGCTTGATCCAATTACTTCCCGTGAAATAAGTAATCTTATTATGGAAGTTCAAAAAAATCATACTACTTCCTCCATAATAATTACTCACGATATTGAATGTGCAAGACTCACGGCAAATCGAATCATCGTAATTAAAGATGGTGTTTGCGCCGTCGAAGGTATTTTTAGTGAACTTGAGAACTCTACCGATCCATGGATTAAATCTTTTTTTGAATGATAAACCAGTAAAAAATTCAAAGCATATAACATGAAAAAAAATACAACCAACAAAATAAAATTAGGGGTGTTTATTTCAATAGGGATACTGTTGCTAATTGTAATCATATATTTTATCGGCGAACGACAGCAAATGTTTCGAAGTACTTTTCGCTTAACCGGAGTATTCCGTGATATTGCCGGACTTCAAACCGGAAATAACGTAAGACTCTCCGGAGTTAATATTGGTACTGTTGAAGATATAAGTATCATAAGCGATACTTCCGTTGAAGTTGCAATAATTATAGATGAAAAAGCACAGAGGTTTATTAAGAAGGACGCCATAGCAAGCATCGGTTCAGAAGGACTCATGGGAAATAAAGTAATAATAATAAATCCCGGCAAAGGTGGAATGAAGCGAATAAGGGATAATGATGTTATTGCCACCAGTCTGCCAATCGATATTGACAGTATTCTGACAGCTTTCAAAAAGACTATTGAAAATACAACCAGCATAACAAGCGATTTAGCAAGTATGACTAAAAATATTGAATCAGGAAAAGGAACATTGGGCAGATTAATAATGGATAAAGAATGGAGAGAAAATTTTGAGGCTACATTTATTAATTTGAAACATGGTTCAAATGAGTTTAGAGTGCTTATGGAGAAGGCTAATAACATTGACGATATAGTAGTGTCAGTTAAAGAGACTATAAAAAACACAGCAGAGATAACGGCTAATCTTTCTAAAATTACCGGAAATTTGGAAGCAGGAAAAGGAACTTTCGGAAGGCTTCTGATGGACTCTACAACCGCAATAAATATAGACTCAACTTTTATTAATTTAAAAGAAGGAACGAGCGGACTTAAAACTCTCTTAGAGAAAGCAAAAACAAGTTGGCTGTTGTGGGGCTTTTAGTTATAAAAGCATTGAATACATTTTTTAACAAAAGGAAAACAAAATGAAAAAAATATTTATTCCAATAATAAGTTTATTACTTATTCTATTAATTACTAATTGTTCTATCGATAAGGATCCACAAATACGTGTGTTTAACAACTCTACTACGAATGTAAGTTTTAAAATTCAAACTCCGGGAGAAACTGATATGATGATAAATGATGTAGCCCCCGGTTTTTCAACCGAATATCATACTTCACTGATCGGTAATGTAACTGCAACCGCAATGGTCTATAATCAATCAGTATCGTTTAGTACAGTCATGAATAATAATTATACCATTACTTTCAGCGACACTAAACCTCTCGCAGTTGTTATTGAACAATAGAGGAGCGCCGTCTATTTAGAGTGATTTTGACTCCGTGTATCTCTGTGAAATTCTTTTTCTCTGTGTAACTCCGTGTAATTTTTTTACGATCAAAGTTCGTGTATATGCCAACTAAGAAGTTACACAGAGTACCACCGAGAAGGCTCAGAGAGCCACAGAGACTAAATTTCATAATCGTTTCTCTGTGTATCATTGTGAAATCTGTGTTTAAGTGTTCTCTACAATAATATGAAGGGCTAACCACAGAGTATTAGAGTGATTTTGACTCTGTGAAAAACTCTGTGTATCTCTGTGAAATTCTTTTTCTCTGTGTAACTCCGTGTAATTTTTTTTACGGTCAAAGTTCGTGTATATGCCAACTAAGAAGTTACACAGAGTACCACCGAGAAGGCTCAGAGAGCCACAGAGACTAAATTTCATAATCGTTTCTCTGTGTATCACTGTGAAATCTGTGTTTAAGTGTTTTCTACAATAATATGAAGGGCTAACCGCAGAGTTTCGCTGAGTAAAGAAAAGGGAGTCTCACAGAGTTCTTTTTGATCTTAGGAGGTTGAGTTTTAAGAACTTAAGGATTTATGTTATTTAAAGATGTAGTTCCTTTTTCATCCTTTGGAACTATTTCTTACCAAACAGATTTGGGATAACTTGCAGAAGGTTTAAACCTCATTTGTAATTATGTAATTATGTAATGAATCATCAATCAGAAAAGGAAAAGATACTATGAAAACTCGAATTGTAATTGGAACACTTGTCATGATGTTTATTTTAACTATCCCTGTACTTGCAGGTGGTAAAGGTGAACTGCAGAAGTATTTCAGTAAAACAGCAAAAGAAGTAAAGTCTATCGAGAATGCAACGGAGAAAAGAGAAATTCTTAACCAATCATTTAACAAAGCTTTGATTGCATTAAATAAAGTTCAAAGTTCCGGTTTGATTTCAGAAGACGAAAGCAACGGAATTGAGAGCATTAAGGCTAATGTTCAAGAAAAACAAGATGAACTTTTAGGCAATAATGGTTTCGAGCGTATAACCGATTCCCAACTCAACGACTTCTCTAATTATGTTGTAGAAGATCTGGAGCAGGCATCTGTAACAATAAGTCTACTGGCATTAGTCATAATCGTAATTTTAGTTGTTTATTTATTGTAGAGCAGTAAACAATATATCAGATGGTAATTTTATGCTAAGCCCACATAGCAAATCAATCAGGAGCGTAAATATCTTGAGGCTCTTTAAGATATTTATTTGTACAACGCTCCTGATGTTTTTTAACTCATGCGGTTTCCTAAATTATTATAATTCTAATAATGAAAATTCGGTGGATGAAGCACTCACAACAAAATACTCAATTGTATTTGTAATACATGGTGATGGTGACTATCTATACCACGATTCACATGGTAAAAAGCACACTTCAGATAATGAAATTCTTAAAAAAGCAAAACGGATCGCAAAACAAAACCCTGAAGCAGAAGTATTTATTTTTCATCAGAAGCCAAAAAAAAATCGTCTATTCATTTTCCCGATAAAAGATGGGGAATTTTTCTATTACCGAAACGGAAAGCCGATTGCCAATAAACTTTACTGGCGTGGACAAGAACAGCGGTATTATGATAATGAAGTTGAATTGTACGAAAAATATAAAGTTCAAGCTCAACACGATGTCTCTAAAATCTTTCTCTATTTTGGTCATGAAATTCCCGGGAATTCACTTCCCGGTTACGATGCCTCTTATCCGGAACGGATTTTTTCGATAAATAATTTTGCGAACGGATTGAATAAGTTTATTCAGAACTCATCTAAATTCGATTTAATAATTCTTTCTACTTGCTATGGAGGCACTCCATACACAATCGGTAAACTTACTTCGTATGCAAAATTAATTATAGCTTCACCCGAGAATCTTCATTTATCTCACTTTGATATTCTTTCACTTGAGCGTTTAGATCTCAATTATCTCAAAAAAGATACTCATGCATTCGCTGTTAAATTTGCCTATAATGCATTTGAACGCTTATCAGAAAGTGTTAATACTGCAATAAGTATAGCTGTTTATGATGCGGCAATTGTAAATGAATACATTTCCTCTGTTAATAAATATAATGATTCTGATATAATTAGTTATGAAGAGAACTCCACCGTTACTATGTCAAAAACTGAGCGGTGTGATTGTTTTGAAATTCCAAATTTTCGTTTGCCCGGCATTAGTAATGGTGTAAATGTATTCTATAGATCACCACTTTTTGGAAGAGCAAAGAATAAAATAAACCACTCTGGGTGGGAATGTTTGAAGATTATAGAAGTAAAAGACAATTAATACAAAAATAAATCTACTAAGCTTTTTTTTTGGTCTTAAGTTTTTAGTTAGATTAACATTCGTAATTTTTAACGGCTTTTTTATTAAGTCACATTACGCAGAATTGTACTTTACATAGCCACGATTCGCCTCGGCGAATTAAGTCGTGGAGAAAATGAGACAGAAAACCCCGGCTTTTCCGAAGGAATCCTTCGGATAGCCACAAAACAACTTATTTTTGTGGCTAAAACCTGTATTTGTCTGGTTGATTAGACCACGTCCTGAAGGACGTGGTTATTGAATCACAACTTTCGTGTAAGGTAAGTTATTAAGTTATGACTATAACTTAGTTTTACAGAATTTGAAGTAAAAAATATAATACGGACTAGTTAAAAATAGGCGTTTGAAAGTATTGTTTAAGCCTTTAGCAAAGTGTATTGATAGTTTTGAAAAACATGAATTATTTAAGAAGAAATAATGAAACAGAAACCTGTTCAAAAAAAGTCTCCCCTCAAAAAAAAGATAATTACACCCGATGTAACTTCTTCGAATAATTCATTCTTTGTAGTTGGCATTGGAGCTTCGGCAGGTGGTTTAGAAGCTCTTGAAAGATTTTTCAAAAACATGCCTGAGAAAACAGGAATGGCATTTATTGTAGTTACTCATTTAGATCCTGATCACGTAAGCATAATGCCTGAACTACTTCAAAAATCTACTAATCTAAAACTATACCAGGCTAAAGACGGCATGAAAGTGGAGCCTAATCATGTTTATGTTGCACCGGCTAATAGAGACTTAGCAATTCTTAATGGAACCATCCAGTTAATAGAACCACTTGAAGCACATGGTTTCCGTCTTCCAATTGATTTCTTCTTCAAATCCCTTTCTGAAGATTTAGGTGAAAAAGCGATTTGTATAATTTTTTCCGGTATGGCTTCTGATGGAACTGCCGGCTTAAAATTCGTGAAAAGTGTATTGGGCATGGTGATGGTGCAAGATCCCGTATCTGCTAAATTTGACAGTATGCCAAACAGCGCTATCAAAACAGGTTTAGTAGACTACATTCTAACCCCCGAAAATATGCCAGAACAACTGATTAAATATGCAAATCAAAAAGTCATGGGATTAGTTATTGATAAAGAGCCTCAAGCAGGTAAAATTTCAGATTCCTTTCAAAAAATATTTATTCTGCTAAGAACTCGTACCGGTCACGATTTTTCACATTATAAACAAAATACTATTTACAGGCGAATTGAACGAAGAATGAGTATTGCTCAATTGGAAACTCTCCCAAATTATATCCGGCTGCTTCAAGAAAATCATGTAGAGATAGAAAATTTGTTTAAAGAACTTTTAATCGGGGTAACAAATTTTTTCAGAGATCCTGAATGCTTCGAGAAATTGAAAGATGAATTGTTGATGCTAATCCAAAGTAAACCTGACAATAGTCAGTTAAGAATTTGGGTTGCCGGTTGTTTCACTGGTGAAGAAGCATACTCGATTGCAATTATCTTGCATGAATGCATGACCGTATTAAAAAAATATTTGACCGTACAAATTTTTGCAACAGACATTGACCGCAATGCGATTGAAAAAGCACGATTAGGTTTATTTTCCGGTATTGAAGCTGATGTAAGCAAGGAAAGATTAAATCGTTTTTTTACTAAGGAAGGAAATGTTTTCCACGTAAAAAAGGAAATCAGAGAAATGTTAGTCTTTGCTCCGCAAAGTATTATTAAAGATCCACCATTTACCAAACTTGATTTAATTTCCTGCCGTAATCTTTTAATCTACTTGAATTCTGAATTACAAAAGAAAATGATCCCACTGTTTCATTTTAGTCTATTGAATAACGGACTACTTTTACTCGGTTCATCTGAAACAATCGGCGGGTACGTTGATCTATTTTCGATGGTTGATAAAAAATGGAAGATTTATAAAAGAAGAGATTCTGTTTTTTCAGCTCAACCGTTTATTGAATTCCCTAATTCCCGTTATACAGTAAAAATTAATGGCAGCAGCATGGAAAAGAATGAGTTACAAAACATCACCCAAATTGCAGAAAAAATAATACTGCAAAGTTACTCTCCAAATTGTGTTTTAATAACCGAACACGGAGAAATTCTTTATGTTCATGGGAGGACGGGTAAATATCTCGAATTTACGAACGGCGAAGTAAAGATGAATATTTTCGAAATGGCTCGTGAAGGTTTGCAAAGAGAGCTTCCTGTTTTAGTAAGAAAAGTTTTATCAACAAAAAAAACACAGACCTTAGATGGATTAAAAATTAAAAATAATGGTAGTTCTCAAACAATAAATCTTACTATAAAACCTGTGACTGAACCTTCAAAGATGAAAGGCTCTTTGCTTATCATTTTTGAAGATATAAAAACGCAAAAAGAAACATCAACTTCAAAAAAAATCCACTTCCCAAAAGAGTCCGGGAAGGTTATTAAACAACTTGAACATGAATTGAAATCTACAAAAGAGAATTTGCGTTCAACGATTGAAGAATTGGAAGCTTCTAACGAAGAACTCAAATCAATCAACGAAGAGATTCAATCGACCAATGAGGAGATGCAAAGTTCCAATGAAGAATTGGAAACTTCGAAAGAGGAATTACAATCTCTAAACGAAGAATTAATCACGGTAAATACTGAACTTCAAAATAAGAATGATGAATTATCTACAATTAATGATGATATGAGAAATCTGCTTGAAAGCTCTGACATTCCCACTATTTTTCTTGATAATAATTTGTTAATAAAAAGATTTACACATCAAGCTACCAAAATTGTAAATCTTATTACTTCTGATATCGGTCGACCAATCAACCATATTGCAACAAATCTCAAATATGATAATTTAACAGTTGACGCAAAGGAAGTATTAAGAACTCTCGTTTTAAAGGAAATCGAATTGCAAACTAACGAAGATTCCTGGTACCTGATGCGCATGTTACCTTACCGCAAATCAGGTAATATTATTGACGGGCTTGTGATTACATTCATCAATGTTCATAAGTTGAAAATATCTTCAGAAAAAATTAATAAGTTGAATCAGGAAATTCAACTTGCGCAAGAATATGCTGAAAATATAATTAATACGATAAGGGAATCTCTTCTCATTCTCAATCAAGATTTAAGAGTCGTCTCTGCTAACCGTTCATTTTACAAAACATTTAGAGTGACTAACGAAAATACGGTCGGTAAACATTTATATGAAATAGACGATAAAAATTGGCATATACCTAAACTTAAAAAACTTCTTGAGCAAATAATCCCGCAGCAAAATTTCTTTGAGGACTATGAGGTTGAGTATAAATCAGAAAAAAACGGGAATAAAAAATTACTCTTAAATGCACGTCAAATATTTCAAGATAAAAAAGAGACCAAACTTATTCTCTTATCAATTGAGTCAATAATTTAGATTAATGAGGTTTAATAATGAAACTTAGTGATAACAAATCTGAAAAGATTAGCAAGAAAAAAGGAAAGAAAAAAAATGAAACTGATATTAGTCTCAAGGTTGTTGATAAACATGAAGATGTTACTACTTTAATCCATCTGCTGCAGGTACATCAAGTTGAGTTAGAACATCAAAACCATGAACTGAGAATTACCCAGGAAGAACTTGAAAGCTCAAGAAATAAATTCGTAAACCTGTTCGACTTTGCCCCTATCCCCTATTTTACATTGGATACAAATTCCCTAATTAAAGAAGTTAATTTGGGCGCAAGTAAAATGTTAGGGGTTGACAGAAAAAAATTAGTCGGAAAACATTTTGATTCCTTTATTCCCTACTATGAAAAGGAAAAATTTCGAGAGTTTATTCAAACAGTATTCAATTCAAACGAAAAGCAATCAACTGAAGTGCAGATTATTAATAAAGAGAATCAAGTATTCACTGTTCTTCTCGAAGGCTTAGAATTAGCTGATGATCTTGAACCGTTTAAAAAATGTCAACTTGCATTAATCGATTTAACCGAATACAAAAAAATTGAAAATTCATTGAAAAATTTTTCTGAAGAATTAAAAACGCTCAACGCTACTAAAGACAAATTCCTTTCGATTATTTCACATGATTTGAGAAGTGCGTTTCAATCACTATTAAGCCCCTCAGAACTACTTTCTTCTCAAATTGAAGACTTGACGCAGGAGGATATTATGGAATTGAGCAGAGGATTAAACGACAATTTGAAAAATACTTATGGTTTACTCGAAAATTTACTTAATTGGTCTACGATACAAAGAAACAACCACAATTTAACACCGTCTAAACTTAACCTCCACGATGAAGTTAAGGGCATCTCTAAAAACTCACCCAAGAGTTAATAAAAAGTAAAAGAAAGAAAGGAATAGAAATCGTAAAGTTGTATTTTTACGATAGTAATAAATAAAAGAAATTATATGAACCACAGAAAATACAAACACAAACAAG
>JAUXVN010000142.1 GCA_030684555.1 Ignavibacteria bacterium | reverse complement strand
CCTAATTCTTATTTCTGTACCTGCAACACCTGTTACTGTCCAAGCTTCTATGCCCTCATTTGAAGTATTGCTGTATAGTGATTCCCAGGTTCCGATTGTATAATTTCCATTTATCTCTACCTTCACATTGCCAGTGATACCTACGCTAGACCAAGTTATATTATATGTATTTCCAATTGCCCAACTTTCTCCTCCATTTGGTGAGGTTACTGTAATTGTAGGATTTGTCATAGTAAAATTACTGTTGGATATATCTGATATACCTGGATTATTCACTGAAGTTACTCTAATTCTTTTTTCTGTACCTGCAACACCTGTTACTGTCCAGGCTTCTGTGCCATCATTACTGATACTGCTATATAATGTTTCCCAGGTTCCACTTGGATAATTTCCGTTTATCTCTATCTTTACATTTCCGGTTACTCCAACACTTGTCCAAGTTATACTATATGTATTTCCAATTATCCAGCTTTCTCCTCCGTTTGGTGCAGTCACTGTTATGCCAGAACCTGTCATAGTAAAATTACCGTTGGATATATCTGTTACACTTGGGTTATTCACTGAAGTTACTCTAATTCTTTTTTCTGTACCTGCAACACCTGTTACTGTCCAGGCTTCTGTGCCATCATTGGAAGTACTGCTGTATAATGTTTCCCAAACTCCGCTTGGATAATTTCCGTTTATCTCTATCTTTACATTTCCGGTCAAACCTGAACTTGTCCAGGTAATATTACGAGATGTACCAATTGCCCAGCTTTCTCCTCCGTTTGGAGAGGTTACTGTAATTGTAGGATTTGTCATTGTAAAATTACTGTTGGATATGTCTGATATACTTGGATTATTCACTGAAGTTACTCTAATTCTTTTTGCAGTACCATTAACACCACTAACTGTCCAGGATTGTATGCCATCATTGGAAGTACTGCTGTATAATGTTTCCCAAGCTCCGCTTGGATAATTTCCATTTATCTCTATCTTCACATTTCCGGCTACTCCAACACTTGTCCACGTTATATTATATGTATTTCCAATTACCCAACTTTCTCCTCCATTTGGTGAGGTTACTGTAATGCTTTGTGAACTCGCTTCAAAAGAAATAAAAAGAACAAAAATTGAATAAAAAAATAATTTCATAATAAAACCCACTTTTAATTTAACAATTTTTTTTATACTAACTGTTTCACACTTAAACTTACATCTGTTCTCATTCAATTCAATTTTAGCTAACACGTACTCAATTGCATTGAATATTGAGTTCGCCAGAGGTGGGTTGCAAACTCAACTTTGTATTTAAAATAAATGCCACCTAAAAAACTCTGTCTGTGTTGAGCGGCGGGGTAGAACACATTCAATTAAATAATTGCATTATTGGCAGTCTTTTTCATTAATTCATTTTACGTCAATTCCTTTTTTTTCTGACATACTCAGAACATTAGTTATGGCAGTTACTGCATAACCAATAAATGCTAAAACTGCACCAAACCTCAATTAAATTCCTTCATTTTTACTATGTGCAATTAAATACGCAATTAATAGAGCTACAGCTCCAGCAATTGAGCTTGCAACAAGATGTAAATGATTTTTTAAAATGAATATTATTACACCACAAATAATGGCAATAATGATGAAAAGTTTTATGTCGGTACCAATACTTTCATCTTGAATTATTTGTAAACCATTTAAATTTGTTTCACCACAACCAACAACTGGTGCAAAAAGAATACAAAGAACAGCAATCGCCGCACCCAAATAGGAAAATAATTTGTTGTTATTCATTTTTATTTCTCCATATTTTTTATATCATATTTGCTAAGTTCTTAATGCAACGAATACAAAAACCGGAAGACTTATCGTACTTCAACAAATAGATTCCCATTCCCGTTTGAGTTGACCAAAACGAGTTGTTAATTATTTAAAACTCTTAAAGAATATGGTCTTATATCTCAACTGAAGTATCTCCAAAACTTATCTTGTTAACTCCTCAACTACAAGTTTGAGTTCATTAGCCTTGGTTAGACAAGCCATTATTTAATTATTTTATTTATCTACACAATACGGTTTTCGATTTCTCCATTTGCGGACATTTTTTCTTCAATTTTTCTGACGCTACGTTGAATAGAAAAGAAGACTAATACTACTGCGATTAAAACAATCAATAAAATCCCGCCTCCAATTCCTGTTAATGATTTCAATCGGTATTCTGTCTTAGAAACTTCATCAGAATAATATTCTTGTTGCGCGGCTATTTGGTCTAGATTATACTGGAGTTCTATTTCACTTATTGCCTGTTGATATTCATTTTCTATTTCGGCTATTGAATTATCGCGAGCATAATTTTTATTCCTAAATACCACATAATACTGCATAATTGCTTTTGTTTGGTTTTCAACTTTTATCTGAGCGACAAGTGGAAGAAATAAATCGGTTGCCTCTTTTAGCATTGAAAGATTATGACCAAAGTAATTATTATAACCAGTTATTAAGCATTCGATAATTTCTGCTCTTTTCGAGGCATCAAAGTTATCAAGGATAGTTGCAATATAATCAATGAAAAGTGAGCCATCACTAGGATTTATTTTACCAAAATAAGCCAGTTGATTTAGGTATGAAATATTTCCTTGCATTGGAATTTTAGGTATAACTTTAGTAAGTGATGTGCTAATATTTACATTTTGTGAAGTATTATCGGCAACATTACTAATCAAATCCTGAATCGCCCCTAATCGTTTTTCTTCGGAAAGAAGTTTTACTACACTGATATATCCATCAAGGATTAGCTTTTTTTCAGGATACTTGTCAGCATTGGATATCTTGTAAGCAGATTTAAGTTTATCTTCTATTCCAGCTTCTGTAGAATTCCATTGTCTGTATTTCTCCAGTTTGTAAAAAGTCCAGTATCGTTCGCCGTACGGATAACTCCAATAACCAGAACCTTGCCATGAATACTTAGATGGCGGAATTAAAGTTTTTAATGTATTTAGTGAAGCATCATAATCTCCCTTTCCTTTTGTATCTTCAACTGGTTGTTGTGTTGCAGCAATTTTTGTTTTAGTTGGTTCAGGAGCGACTGGAGGAGCTTCTTCTTTTTTCACATCTAATTGTAAATCGTTTAACGAAACTTTAACTGGTTCAGGGTATTGCTTTTTAGCGGGGTAAGGTTTTTTTTCCACTTCCCTTTGTGAAGCGGGAATAACACTCCATAGAAATATTGCAAGACATACTACAACCGCCAATGCTGACAAAGTAATGAATAAGTGCCAGAAGATTAAGGATACATTGAAAATGTATTTGTTCTCAACTTTAGATACATAGGAATTTTTCCTTTTTGCTGATTTTGATTTTTCTTTTTCCATTTTAACAATCTCCCATAAGTTATTAATAAAATTCTTTTGATTTCATAAAAGACTTGAAGTTATATATATACAAGTTCTGTTAATGATATTGTGTATAACTTTCTTTTCCTTTTCTATATTCAGTAGTGACTTTTTTATTTATTCCGTTCAATTTCATTATATGCGAAAAAGAACCATTATATAATTTTCCATTTTTATATTCACCTATTTGTGACCAGGGAGTTCCGCCACTAACTCCAGTCATTGTCCCTTGACCTTCATATAAGTCATCCACAAAATATCCTTCATAAGATTTGTAATTTCCCTCTCCCCAGTCAATATAGTATGATCCTTTCCCATTCATTTTTCCATTTTTCCACTCTACTTTATATTTGCCTCCATCAGGTAATGTTAGTATCCCATAACCATCTTTCTTCCCATTTTTATAATTTCCTTCAAATTCTTTTTTCCCATTTTCAAACCACGAAACCCACTTACCATTTTTTTCACCGTTCACGTAATATCCTTCGTTTTTTTTCTGCCCTTGTTGATGCCAGGAGATCCACAATTCTTCCTTCTTTCCATTTTTAATAAATCCCTCGCTTTTCTTCTGACCATTAGGATATAACTCAATAGAGAGTTCTAACAACACGATAAACTCGCCATTTTCATATTTACCAGATAGTATTATTTGTTCATCTTTATAAGTTGTTTGTGATTCCTTCTGTCCATTTTCCAGAAATGTAATATATGTTCCATCTAACAAATACCCATCCTTATAGACATAAGACACCTTCTGCTGGCTATTCTCGAACCATTCTGTACAAGTTCCATCTTTTAGTCCGTTTTTATATGCAATTTCACTCCACTTATTTCCATTTTCAAACCAATCCTTAAATATTCCATCTCTACGTCCCAGTATATAATTACACTCATTTTTTTTTATGCCGTTTTTGTGGTATTCAGTAAAGAATCCATTCTTGTAACCATTTTTATATTCTCCTATTCGCTTATTTGTTTTTTCATCAAACAATAATCCAGTAAAAGGTGATCCATTGAAATACGCAATGCCATCTTGAATATTAATTTCTCTTGGAAAAGCTGGAAGTAAATCTTTTTGAGCAAAACAAGTCGAAATAAATAGAATTGAAATGATAATAGTTATGTAGGTTTTCATGGGAATTCTCCTATTTTATTTTTTCACGCATTACTATTTCTGAAGATTTTCCTGTACCACCGCAACCCTTACAACTTGTGGTTGATTTTCCTGTCCCAGAACATTTATTGCATGTAATGCTGGATGTTCCATTACATTTTGCGCATGTTAGGGTTCCTCTTCCGTCACAGGATTTACAATTAATCATGCCATTTTGGTCGCACATACCACATTCAGATACCATGGATCTACTTCCCCTACCATCACAATTATAGTCCTTCTTGCCCATATAAATACCTGTTCCGCCACAATACAAACACTTCATAGTTGTATTCCGTCGCTTTACACCACCATTAATAGAATGATTGCAATTTATTTTACCATTACCATTGCAGTTATTACAAGTTACTTTTCCATTTGAGCAATATTGACAAGCAAGCTTTCCTTTTCCAGAACACACACTACAAATTTGTTTACCAGACCCGTTACAGTCGTTGCAAATTGCATATTCATAATACTCTTCTTTTTCAATTACGCCATTTTCATTATAAATTGGGTAAGTACCGATATTTATTTTGCCACCGGAATATTTGTAAGTTACTTTCTGTTTGTTGTTACTATGGTAATAATTTTCTTCACCTTCTTTTTTATCATTGATATATTTACTCTCTCTCTTTTTATTTCCGTTTTCATACCATTCAGTCTTGATTCCTTCCTTCGCTCCATTAGAAAAAATTCCTTCGGTTTTCTTTTTGCCATTTTCAAACCATTCAGTACAAATACCATTCTGCACTCCACCTGCAAAAATAAATTCACTTTTTTTATTTCCGTTCTCATACCATTCGGTATGATTTCCTTCTTTTATTCCATTAGTAAATTTCCCCAGAAATTTCTTTTTGGCTTTAGTATGATACTCTGTGAATACTCCATTTTTGTAACCATTTTTAAACTCACCCAATTTCTTATTCGTCTTTTCCTCAACCAATAATCCTGTAAAAGGTGAGCCATTGAAATATGCGATTTCTCCTCTATAATTAATCTCTTTAGGATAAGCAGGAAGTAAATCTTTTTGAGCATAGCAAATCGAAAAAAATAGAAGAGAAATGATAATTATTATAACTGATTTCATAACTTTACTCCTAACATTTATTTAGCTACTTTTTTATAATAAAATTAAGCAGCTGCACTCTGTTAATTAAGGGCATCTCTAAAAACTCACCCAAGAGTTAATAAAAAGTAAAAGAAAGAAAGGAATAGAAATCGTAAAGTTGTATTTTTACGATAGTAATAAATAAAAGAAATTATATGAACCACAGAAAATACAAACACAAACAAG
>JAUXVN010000136.1 GCA_030684555.1 Ignavibacteria bacterium | reverse complement strand
TGTTTGTGTTTGTATTTTCTGTGGTTCATATAATTTCTTTTATTTATTACTATCGTAAAAATACAACTTTACGATTTCTATTCCTTTCTTTCTTTTACTTTTTATTAACTCTTGGGTGAGTTTTTAGAGATGCCCTTTAGTTATGAATCATTCTCTCAACTTCCGTTAAAGAAAATTTCCGCGGCAGTTGAATATCAGTTACACAAACCTTCGTCAAGTGAAGTATTGGTCTGGATATTCTTTACTGATAAAGGAAGTGATATCAATACGTTAAAGAAGTATCATTCAAATATTGTTAGTGAAAAATCAATTCAAAGAAGAAAGAAAGTAATCAAAGAAGATAATCCCCTTGATATTACTGATTTCCGGGTGAATCAAAATTATATAGAACAAATTGAAAACTTAGGACTTAAAATAAAAAGACAGTCTAAATGGTTGAATGCAATTAGTGTTTATGCAGACAGAGAAAAGCTTAATCAAATTGAAAAACTCCCATTTGTTACCTCTATTGATGTTGTTTATCAACTCCCAAGTGGAAAAGTAGTAAATGATGAGAATCCAGAATTCAACAAACCTTCTGTTCAGCCTGAAGGTGTTCACAGTTATAACTATGGGAATTCATTTACACAGCTTCAACAAATGAATGTTCCGGCGGTTCACGATTTAGGAATAAAAGGGCAGGGTGTTACGATTGCAGTTTTAGATGCCGGTTTTAACAGATTGAGTCATGAAGTCTTTGCCACAATGAATATAATTGCCGTATGGGATTTTGTAAACAACGATGCGAATGTCGGTGATCATGGTGATATGGGAACAGGTACTCACGGAACTCAAACATTATCTGCTATCGGAGGATTTAAAGAAGGCAAATTAATCGGACCTGCATTCGAAGCTGCTTATATTTTGGCAAAAACAGAAAATACAGATTCAGAAACTCCGATTGAAGAAGATAATTGGATTGCTGCTATTGAGTGGGCTGACAGTATTGGTGTTGATGTTTCTTCTACATCGTTAGGTTATATCGATTTTGATTTTCCTTATACAAGTTATACGTGGCAAAGTATGGATGGAAATACTTGCAGAATTACAATTGCAGCTGATTTGGCTGTTAAAAAAGGAATTGTTGTTCTTAACTCTGCAGGTAATGAAGGCATGGCAACCTTAACAAATACACTTGGTGCCCCTGCAGACGGTGATAGCGTTATTGCCGTTGGTGCAGTTACCTCCTCAGGAGTTAGATCAAGTTTCTCAAGTGTTGGAAATACTGTAGATGGAAGAACAAAACCGGATATTATGGCGATGGGTTCGAGTGTTACAGTTGCTTCAACCTCATCTAATACTAATATTACTACTTCAAGCGGTACCTCATTTAGTTGTCCGCTGGCTGCGGGTGTAGCGGCTTTAGTATTATCGCATAATCCAAATCTTACTCCTATTCAAGTAAGAGATGCTCTCAGAAGTACAGCCTCAAATGCTTTAACTCCCGATAGATTTATGGGGTGGGGAATAGTTAACGCAATGGCAGCAATTAATTTTTATCCATTACCTGTTGAAGGATGGACATTTAAAGGGACAAGAAATAATTTCAGCATATTTTTAACATGGCAAACTTTATCTGAGAAGAATAATAAAGGTTTTGAAATTGAGAGGTCTCTTGATAAATCAACATGGACTCAGGTTGCTTTTATCGAAGGAAGTGGAACTACAACAAACGTTAGAGAATATAGTTATTCTGACTATTTCGAAAATTATTCAACTCTTTATTATCGCTTCAAACAAGTTGATCTTGACGGTTCATTCACATATTCAGATGTTTTGGAATTAGATAAAATCATTCCAACCAAATTTGAATTAGGACAAAATTACCCAAACCCGTTTAACCCTAGCACTTCAATCGAATACAAAGTTCCTCTGGCAAGTAAAGTAACTTTGAAAATATATGATGTAATTGGTAATGAAGTTTCAACACTCGTTAACGAATTACATGAAGCCGGTAACTATTTGGTGAATTTTAACAGCAATAGTTTGTCCAGCGGAATCTATTTCTATTCATTTCAAGCGGGAAATTACCGTGAGATAAAAAAAATGGTATTAGTCAGGTAATTTATAGTTGAGTAAATCTGTTTGAAGTTTTCGATAATTTGAAATATCGATACTACTTTTATTGTTCTAAAATTTTAATGGATATTTTTGAAAATGAGACACAAAAATTTTGCGATTATCACATTATTGATGTGCTGTCTTTGTTTCCAAAAAATTTCGCTAACTCAATCAAATTCTAAGGAAGTAATTGAGTTATATAAAAAATCTACAATAACCCAGCAGTTAGTATCGCCTGGTTATACAAAAGAGATATTGTGGTATTCAACCTACTTTCAGGGGAAGTTGTATGTGGGAACATATCCGAATGCTCATTTGTACAGA
>JAUXVN010000135.1 GCA_030684555.1 Ignavibacteria bacterium | reverse complement strand
TCTGTACAAATGAGCATTCGGATATGTTCCCACATACAACTTCCCCTGAAAGTAGGTTGAATACCACAATATCTCTTTTGTATAACCAGGCGATACTAACTGCTGGGTTATTGTAGATTTTTTATATAACTCAATTACTTCTTTAGAATTAGTTTGAGGCAATATGGGAATGGTCACACCAATAACACCAAGTAAAACCAACATTAAATTAATTGATGACATAATAACTTTTATATTATTTAGCATTTTTTATTCATAAGGAATTTTATCTATAATATAGAATTTAGTATACACATTATTTTTAATTGAATTACTTGAATGCTTGAAGCATTACCTTATTAAGACCATTTTTTTTTGAGATTGGAAATTATTTATTCTCATCGTATAAAAATATATTCCACTCACTAATCCATCTGCCGAGAAATTTATTGAATGAGTTCCAACTTCTTTAATTTCATTGAGCAATGTAACTATTTCATTACCAAGTAAATCAAAGATTTTTATAGTTACTTTACCGGTTTCCGGAATTCGAAAATCGATATTTGTAGTAGGATTAAACGGGTTCGGGTAATTTTGTTCAAGTCCATAATTTAACGGAACTATTTTATCCAATTCAATAACATTTGAATAAGTGTATGAACCGTCAAAATTAATCTGTTTATACCGATAGTATAATTTCGAATCACTATTTACTTTATCAATATATAAATAGTCGCTGGGAAATCTTGTTGTGCCAACTCCTTCAATAATAGCTAACGAATTCCACTCAACTCCGTTAAAAGATCTTTCTATCTCAAATCCCCTGTTGTTTTCTTCTGACAGTGTTTTCCAAATTAGTTTAACCGATTTCGCATCCCGCGATGCTGAAAATGTTATTAAATTTACGGGAATGTCTGAATAATCTTTTAAAATAAATATTTTCCCTGATCGTGTTCCGATATATATGTCATTATTATATGGATTTGTACCATCTTCAGCAATAACTGAAATTTCCAACCCAAGTGTATTTTCATTATATCCGGGTATTGTATATTTTTTTAATGATTGCCTTATATCTAAAGCACGTAAGTCAAAGTGGAAAATAGTACCATTATAAAATCCATAAATCAAACTATCATTTCCCTCAAGTAATTGAGGGACATATCCCCCCTCTGTACTTGGAAATCCACAGTATGGATGAAAGAATTGTCCATAAAATGTTGAGTTAATAGTATCGGTAGGGGGAAAGTAATTATTACTATAATTGATTTGCGAAGTATTATATACCCATAAATGATGACAATCAGCTAATAAAATAGTTTGTGAATCTTTTGTACTTAAAACTGCTGTCGGATAAAAATATAATGCTGAATTATGATTAGTTTCTATTTGTATTATTGGGTCTGATGATGTTTGATTTCTGTTTACATCAAACACAAATACACGATTGTCATCAACTGTTCCGTAAAAGCGATGTTTGTCTGCCATTGGTAAATAACTTAATGAAGTAGCATACTGTCCCCCATCTGCCTTTGCTACTATTCTTGGTGGGTTATTCTCAGATAAATCATACAATATAAATGCTGGTGGTTCTGTAGAATAATTTACTGTCGCTGTTCCTAATAACAAATGATTATCATCTGTTAGTACCATAGAATATATTCTGCCCTGCTCAAGAGTCGGGTTTAATTGACTTAAATCATAGACTTGATCGTATGTACCGAAAATTGATCTTTTTCTTAAATATGGTCCTTTATACAATCCATACAAGATCATACTATTATTTTTATCAGTAATCATTTTATTTGATTGTACTGCCCCTTTTCCCGGTAATGGATTTGGACCATTTATATCTCCGACTCGCCAGTATGGATCATTTGCATCCGTCATCAATTCTGCTTCGGTAAAATAGACACTCGAATATAGTTTGGAATTTGCTATTGCTAATCCCGATATGGATCCTCCACCGGTTGGGTTTTTTATCTGTGAGGGTTCAGGTATTGTTCTACTAATCATATAATTGGTATATATACCCAGGTTGTATAATATTTTCGGATCATTTGCCCAGCTATGCACACCTACTAATGATGAATTTGCCAAATGTTTGTTCCTTGTTACAAAAACAGAATTATTTGCATATAATGTAAATGAGAGTGAACTTCTATCTATAAATCCCAATGCAAGATATATTCTATTATTTATAATCGGATAATCCTGCTGTATGTTATTAACCTTAAACCAATTTGTATCAGGAGGAGTTATTACATGGGATATACTTTTCTGCGATAAATCTACCCGCCTCATCTTAGAATCAAATAGCCAAACAATGTTTTCTTGAGGGTCTGCCTTAAAATTTGATACATGTAATTGTGTAGATGTACTTAATTCATTCATCTTCACTTCTATCATCGGATTTGACGGAGATTCTAAGTCGTATATAAATATTGACTCGTTTGTTCCGTCACTGCCGCCAATATATAATACATCTCTTCCGAGATATTTGCCAATTTCAAGATCGTTCACGATTGGAAATGGCTTATTCAAATCTATTATTTGAAATTCTTTTAACGGAATACTTCCTTCCGGACTCGTCCCTTCTCTAACTTTCCATTTTACAATTTTCATTTTGCTAATATCATTAACAAAAGTTCCAAAATAGATATATTGATCTCCGTTTATAGAAGTGTATTTAACTGCATCGTACAACCCTTTTATCGCCTGATCCCTCAAAATCGAATTACCAAATGAATGTGTTTTCTCTGTGAGGGGATTATAATAAAAAAGGAATTGAGCTAATGAAACTCCTCCGTAGATGAAATAATTGTCGCTTGTTATTGCTTGAATAATCTTCATATCGTAATAGCCAGGTTCATCAGGTTCATTTGTTTCACCCGGATAACCGATTGAACCTAAATCTTTTTCTATGGTTGGTGGATTTGAGAATGCGTTTACTCTGTACAAATGAGCATTCGGATATGTTCCCACATACAACTTCCCCTGAAAGTAGGTTGAATACCACAATATCTCTTTTGTATAACCAGGCGATACTAACTGCTGGGTTATTGTAGATTTTTTATATAACTCAATT
>JAUXVN010000030.1 GCA_030684555.1 Ignavibacteria bacterium | reverse complement strand
CTGAAGAATTAGATAATGCTATTCTCAACTTTATTGCTGTGCATAATGAAAACCCTAAAGTTTATGTTTGGACAAAAGATGCTGATACTATTATTGCTAAGTGGATTAAATGTAAAGATGCGTTAGGGGCACTACACTAGATAAAAATTAAAAATTTCAAATGAAAAATTAAAAAATCTTTTTCGTAGCTATGGGAAATGAAGCATGTAACCCATAAACTAACTGACCACTGAGAGCTGGAATAATGGAAAGTTGGAAAGTTGGAAAGCTGGAAAACTGGAATGTTGGAAAAGTAGAATGCTGGAAAACCGGAATAATGGATTTAAAAAGAAAAAATATAAACAGAGGATTTACAAAACTAAGAGTTTGGGAAAATTCAATAGACTTATACACAGCAATTTTTTACCTCACAAAAAATTTCCCTTATGAACTTAGCAAATCAAGAAATAATATTTTAGACGCTGCACATAGTATCAACCGAAACATCTCTGAGGGCTACTGTAGAAGAAATTTAAAAGAATACCTAAACTTCTTAAATATTGCATTAGCCTCTTGCGGAGAATTGTTCTCCGGAATAATATCATTCAAAGAAATAAAAATTCTAACTGAAGAAGAATTTGAAAAAATAGATGAATTACATTTTAAAGTAGAAAACGAACTAATTGCATTAATAAAATCATTGCAGAAAAAACAAAAAGAAGGTAATTGGCAAACGGAATTCTAAATCCCTATTTTTCCCCAATATTCCTGTATCTTTTTTCTTTTTCCAATATTCCTTTTTAAGTTTTTGCTTTATTCCAATATTCCTTTAATTTTTTCATTTTTCCAATATTCCTTTTTCCCATTATTCCCTATTTATTAATTGCATTTTTAATTTATAACTATCACCCACAACTTATTACGAATAACTATTATGACACACATACAAACCTTATTATCCAAAATCTCCGACCGCTCTGTGAAAATTGGTATTATCGGACTCGGTTATGTCGGGCTGCCCCTTGCTGTTGAATTTGGGAAGTATTTTAAAACTATCGGTTTTGATATCAATCTTAAAAGAATCGATGAATTAAAAAAAGGTGAGGATAGAACTTTAGAAGTTAATGCAGAAGAACTTGCTGAAGGTAAGTATCTTGAGTATACTTCTACGCTTGACGGAATTAAAGAAGCCGATATCTACATTATTACTGTTCCAACTCCGATTGATGATTATAAGCGCCCCGATTTAACACCCCTGATTAAAGCAAGTGAATCTGTCGGGAAAGTTATTAACAAAGATAATATTGTAATCTACGAATCAACTGTTTATCCCGGATGTACTGAAGAAGATTGTGTTCCTGTGATTGAGAAATTCAGCGGGTTAAAGTTTAACACCGATTTTTATTGCGGTTACTCACCTGAGAGAATTAATCCCGGGGATAAAGAGCATCGTGTATCAACTATTAAAAAAATTACCAGCGGCAGTACCCCCGAAATAGGGAAGGTAGTGGATGAGCTTTATAAAACAATAATTAAAGCCGGAACTCATTTGGCCTCTTCAATGAAGGTTGCAGAAGCCGCAAAGGTTATTGAAAATGCACAACGTGATATAAATATTGCTTTTGTTAATGAACTGGCAAAGTTATTTAATATAATGAATATCGATACTCTCGAAGTATTGGAAGCGGCAGGAACTAAATGGAATTTTCTTCCTTACCGTCCCGGTTTAGTCGGGGGACATTGTATCGGTGTTGACCCTTATTACCTCACACATAAAGCTCAACATGTCGGATATCACCCGGAGATAATCTCTACAGGTAGAAGGCTTAATGACGGAATGGGGGCTTTTGTTGCACGTGAGTTTGTAAAGCTCTTAATTAAGAAAGAGCATAAAGTACACGATTCAAAAGTTTTAGTACTTGGTATTACTTTCAAAGAAAATTGTCCTGATATTCGTAATTCCCGAGTTATCGATATTATTAATGAGCTGAAATCATTCGATTGTTCGGTAGATGTTTATGACCCATGGGCTGACAGTGGTGAAGTGGAAGAGGAATATAACTTAAAACTTCTTTCCACCGATAAAGTAAATCTTGAAAATTATTCCGGCGTAATTTTAGCGGTTGCTCATAATCAATTCAAAACCTTAGACTTCAAGTCCGTTAATAAAAACAACTTTACAATCTATGATGTAAAAGGAATCCTCGACCCGAAGTTGGTGGATAATAGGCTTTAACTTCAATTAGAAATTATAAATGAGAAATTAAAAATTAAAATTTTTAAATTATATGAAAATGGATACGGGGTTTGGCAGGAGAGTTACAAATATTTTAGTGATGTTAGTCATTTTAGTCGAAAATTGCTCACGTTACGCGTCGCGATATTTTTTTAATTAGCAATTTGTTCTTTTCTTAGTATGCGTTATATTGTAGTGAATAACACTACAAATTTAATAAAAGAATGGATCGGTGTAAAGAACTGATGGCAAGATGAAATTAGATTTTGATTGGGATCAGTGGAATATTCAGAAAAACGAAATTAAGCACGGAATATCACGGTTGGAAGCAGAAAGTGTTTTTTATGACCCCAAACTTTCCATATTTGAAGATATTATACATTCTGATGATAAAGAAAGAAGGTGGATTGCTTATGGTGTCAGCTTGAATAAGAAAATTCTGATGTGCGCTTTCACCATTCGGAATAAGAAAGTAAGAGTAATAAGTTGCAGACCAGCCTCCAAGAAAGAGAAGGAAACATATGAAAAAAACAAAGAGAGAAGAAATAACTGATTACGACTATAAAGAGACAACTGTATTCATAAACAAAAATAGACCTCTTAAAATTGCTGATATCGGTTTTGAATTACCTGCAGACTTACCGACAAAAGTAATTAGTTTGAGGCTGCCTACTGAATTACTGAACAAAGTAAAAGCATATGCAGCACAACAGGATGTTGGTTACACATCTGTTATCAAAATGATATTAGCACGAGCAGTTAAAAATTATTGAATAGATGCATCAACGATTGAATGGATGTATGAAAAATGAATGAATGTATAAAAAATGAATGGTTGAATGGATGAATGAAGAAATTATAAATCGTAATAAAAATATTAATAGAGGATATCGCAAGCCTGAAGTTTGGAAAGAAGCAATAGAGTTGTATAAATTTGTTAAAGATAAAATTAGAACTCAGAATATGACGCCATTTAAAGTAAAAGCACAAATAGAGGATTCAATTTTATCTTGTTCTTCAAATATTGCTGAAGGTTATTCCAGAAGAGGAATAAAAGAAAATATTCAGTTTAATACAATTGCGTTAGCATCTCTTGCTGAGAATTATTCTCAAATTTTTGCATTATACAATGGAAATGATATTGAGAGGGAATGGTTTGATAAATATGACAATCTCCACTATTCATTTGAGAATAAATTAATTGCAATGAATAGGCTACTCATTTCAAAAATAGATCAGATGGATTGGAAGAATGATTACATAATTCGTGAAATGATTGCACCCTATGGAGAAGAAAATTAATGAAAGCGAACACGCATTCATATTTTCAATCGATCATTCAACCAATCAATAATTCACTCATTCAGTCATGCAACCATTCACATATTCAGTTTTCGCGGGAGTTGATATGAGGATTTTAGTGACTGGCGGTGCCGGTTTCATCGGTTCTAATCTCGTTGACCATTTTTTAGGGCTTGGGCATGAGGTGGTTTGTCTTGATAACCTTAGTACCGGGTATAAAAAAAATATAGAGCATAATTTGGATAATCCCAATTTTACTTTTATAGAAGAGGATATTAGGGAGATGCAAACATGCACCCTTGCAGTGAAGGGTTGTGATTATGTTTCGCACCAGGCTGCACTTGGTTCTGTCCCAAGATCGATCTCGGATCCGGTTACAACTAATGGAGTTAATGTAAGTGGTTTTTTGAATATGCTGATTGCGGCAAGAGATGCAAAAGTAAAACGATTTGTGTATGCCGCGAGCTCAAGCACTTACGGTGATTCCAAAAAACTCCCGAAAGTTGAGGAAGAAATCGGTAAACCACTTTCACCCTATGCAATTACAAAATATGTAAATGAACTATACGCCGACATTTTTACTAAAACATACGATATGCAATGTATTGGTTTGCGTTATTTTAATGTTTTTGGCAAAAGACAAGACCCAAACGGAGCTTATGCAGCGGTTATTCCTTTATGGGTTAAACAACTCATAAACCATGAAAGACCTGTAATTAACGGTGACGGCAGCTACAGCAGAGATTTTACCTATATAGATAACGTACTTCAGGCAAATGAAAAAGCATTATTTACTGACAATGAAAAAATATTAAAAGGTCAAAGAGAATATTATCGTAGCGAAGCGGAGATCCCTCCTCGGCGGGACAATCTTGGTTTAGACGAACACAAATACCTTTTGCAAGTAGAAAAAAAGAAGTCAGTAGTAAGTAGTCAGAAGCCAGAAGGGGACTTAGGAAAAATGCCCGTCCCTATGGGGGAAAAGTGGAAGGATGGAAAAATGGTAGAGGCAGTTTCCGGTGCCAATACTCTGGATTCCCAGTATTCCAAAATTCCTGATCCGTGGAATGCATCATCAAATATTCCATCGGAGCCAAATTTCCAACATTCCAGTAGTTACTTTTTCTCTGAAGTGTTTAATGTTGCTTTTGGCGGCAACACAACACTAAACCAACTTTTCGCCGCTCTTCGTGATAACTTTGCAAAGTTTGATGAAAAGATCGATAAGATTGAACCGGAATACGGTCCTTTCAGAGTAGGCGATATCCCACACTCGCAGGCGAGTATTATAAAGGCAAGAACGGTTTTACAGTATAAGCCCCAATATGATCTTGAAAAAGGTTTGAAATTAGTTGCTAATTGGTACTATGAGAACTTAAAATGACTTTTTATATTTATTTTGAAACGAGTAATGAAAACCTTATGATCATACATGGCTTTTTTGATCCTTCATTTTATAATTTATAATTTATAATTTATAATTTTGAATTTCTAATTGATTATGGATTTCTCGGATTCTCAAGCAAGCATTCTTTCGGAACGATCCCTTTGGGAAAAGCTAACACTATTCTCGGTTATGAGCCTGAATATGATGCTAAAAAAGGATTTGAAATGGCTGTGGAATGGTATTATGAAAATTTATCCTAATTTTAAGTGACATGTTGCGTTCCATCCATGATTTATTGAAACAAAAAGAATCTCAAAATTTAGAGTATAAGGAAAGTTTTGGAAAAGAAACTATCGAAACAGTCGCAGCTTTTTCAAATACAACCGGAGGCACAATTTTAATTGGTGTTTCTGATAATGGACAAATACTTGGAGTAAATATAAATAATGAAATTATTAAAGATTGGACAAATAGTATAAAGCAAATGACTCAGCCGCAAATTTTCCCTGAAATTAATTTTCATAAAATCGAGAATGAAACTATTGCTTCAATCAAAGTTCAGGAATTTCCCATTAAGCCGGTTAGTTGTAGAGGAAAGTATTTTAAAAGAGCGGGTTCTTCAAACCACCAGCTGCCACTTAATGAAATTGTTGAAATGCACCTATACAGCATTAACAGTTCTTTTGATTCTTTCACTGTTGAAGAAAAATTAGAACAACTTGATTCAAAAATTATTAAAGATTTCTTTAAGAAACTTAGCAACGCCGGTAGAATAAAACTTCACGATGATCCGATTCAAAACCTTAGACAAATAGGATTGATTAAGAATGATAAAATTTCATTTGCCGCCCTGTTACTGTTTGGCAATCATAATACAGGTATTCATATAGGAAGATTCAAAACGAACGATGTTATCATTGATGATATTCTCATAAAATCTCCTTTAGTTACTGCTGTTGATGAAGCTATGGATTTTATAAAGAAAAGTATCTCATTAAGATATGAATTTACAGGTGAGCTGAGAAGAAAAGAAATCTGGCAATATCCTCTCCCGGTGATTAGAGAACTTTTATTAAATGCAGTTATACATAAAGATTATAGAAATCCAACTGACATTATTATAAAAATATTTGATGATAATATCAGTTTTGTAAACCCGGGTACTTTAATGGGTGGACTGACGCCGGAAGACCTGCTTAAGGGCAATTATATAGCGATGCACAGAAATAAACTTTTAGCTGAGGCATTTTACTTAAGAGGTGATATTGAAAAATTTGGTACCGGTTTCTTTCGTATAAAACAGAATTTGAAAGAATATCCCGAAGCTTTGTTTGATTTTGGAACACAGACCGGTTTTTCTAAAGCAGTAATAAAATTAGAAAAACAAGATACCCCGCAAGATACCCCGCAAGATACCCCGCAAGTAAAAAAACTTGTTATTACTTTGAATGGAGTATTAAAACGAGACATTCTTCAGGAGAAAGTGGGTATAACGGATAGGGAATATTTCAGAAAAGAATTCCTCAAACCAGCTTTGGAAAAAGGTTATATAGTAATGACAATACCTGATAAGCCGAACAGCAAGTATCAGAAATACCGGCTTACCTTGAAAGGTAAAAAAATGAAAGAAAAATTAATCCAAAAGTGAATTAAAATAATGATGATTTTAGAAACGATATTTTGTGTTATTCGACTATGGTGAAAAATTTGATAAACCACAAAAGACCTGTAATTAATGGTGATGGCAATTACAGTAGGGATTTTACTTACATTGATAACGTATTTCAGGCAAATGAAAAAGCTCTCTTCACAACTGATGAACAAATTTTGAAGGGACAGAAAGAATACTACAATCTTGACTTGGACGAACACAAGTATTTATTAAAGCAAGCTCCCATACAATCATTCAACATGCCCGCCGTAGCTTCAGCGAAGGAGGGTCATGCAATCATTCAATCAAATAGTTACTTTTTCTCTGAAGTTTTTAATATTGCTTTTGGCGGTAGTACAATTTTAATTCGATTGTTTGATGCTTTACGGGATAATCTATCTAGGTTTGACAAAAAAAATTAGCAATGGAGCTGAAGTTTGGAGCTTTTAGAGTGGGGGATATTCCTCATTCCCAGGTGAGTATTATCAAGGGGAAAACTATACCCGGGTATGAATCGGAATATAACGCTCAGAAAGGATTTGAGTTAGCTTCCGAATGGTACTATCTGAATTTTACTGAGATAAGATTTTAATTATGATAGAAACTGACAATATTGAATTCAAACGGGAGTGGAGAGATGAATTTCTGAGAGTAATTTGCGCTTTTGCTAATACGAATGGTGGGATAATATATATAGGTAAAGACGATGATGGTAACGATACAGGAATAGATGATTATAAAGAATTGTTGGAAATGCTGCCGAATAAAATAAATTCTAAAATTGGTATTATCCCCGAGATTAGAATTAGTAAGTCAAATAAGAAAAAGGTATTAGAAATTAGAGTTAACACTTCTTCTGTGCCCGTATCATATAATGGTAAATTTTATATACGAAGTGGAAGTGTTGTTGTTGAATTACAAGGTAAAAAGCTGAGTGATTTTTTATTAAGAAAAAGCGGTAATACTTGGGATAATATTTCTATTGATGTAGGAACTAACCCTGAAATGGATTCTAATACTATTCAATTATTTAAAAGATATGCAATTGACCGACTCCCTTCGATAAATTCTGAAAAAAACGATAGAGCCATAATCGAAAAATTAAACCTTGTTGATTCTCATAAATTAAAAAGAGCTGCAATCATTCTGTTCGGGAAAAACACGCAAAAATATTTTCCGCAAGCCCACACCAGAATTGGAAGATTCTTATCTGAATCAGAAATTATTGCCAGCGATATTGTAGAAGGAAACTTATTCCAACAGTTAGAAAACTCTATTGATATCCTAAGAAAAAAATACCTTCTTAACTTATTCCATTTTGAAGGTATACACCGCCGCGAAAAATCTGTTTACCCGGTTGAAGCCTTAAGAGAAGCACTTCTTAATGCCCTTATTCATCGAGATTACACTTCAACTGCCTCTACTCAAATAAGGGTTTATGATGATAAACTGCTCATAATGAATGCTGGTGAACTTCCTGATGAACTTACGATAGAAGACCTTAAGAAACATCATCTATCCATTCCTAGAAATGCGCTTTTAGCTGATGTTTTTTATAAAGCAGGATTTATTGAAATTTGGGGAAGCGGAACGCTTAAAATTATTGAGGCCTGCAAAATGAATCGAATGGCAGAACCTGTTTTCAACCAGGGCAAAGGCATTTTTGAAATTACTTTTTTTATGAATAAAGATTTAATAACTGCCGCGAAAGATGTCGGGCAAGGTTTTAAAGGAAGTGTAAAAGCTGTCTATGATTTTATTAAAGCTGACCCACAAATTACAATCCCGGGTATAGTTGATAATACCGGCCTTTCAGAAAGTACTATAGCAAGGAAAATTGCTGAATTAAAAAAAATGAAACTCATCCTCCGAATTGGTGGAAGAAAAGAGGGATATTGGAGAGTTTCAGAGGTTAAGAATTCAGATTCTATACCTGACAAGAAAGATGACATGAAAGATGACAAGAAAGATGACAAGAAAGATTAAAAAGGGTTAATACTGTTTATTATTTAATTAAAGCTGAATCAAACATTACCGAACCACAAATGGCAGCATATACTCGACTTTCGGTAAGGACTATTAAACGGAATATTGCCGAACTTTTCACCGTAAAATAAATTTAGAAACGAAATTAACCTTGTTATACGAAATATAAAGTTTTGCAAATGGGTTGTTAAATTTGATGGCCAATTATTTTACCGGATGGATGCTGCAAGCTCTTCGACTTATGGCGATTCAAAGGAGATGCCGAAAGTTGAAGAAAGATTCGGCAGACCGTTAAGTCCTTATGCAATTACAAAAGTAGTTAACGAATATTTTGCTAAAGTCTTTAGCGAATTGTATGGAATGGAAACCATTGGATTGAGATATTTTAATGTTTTTGGGAAAAGACAAGATCCTAATGGAGCTTCCTGTCCCGTGAAATGTTTTTAATTTATGAATTTCATGGGAATGCGGCAGTTATTCCACTTTGGGTTAAACAGTTGATAAATCATGAAAGTCCTGTTATAAATGGTGATGGAAGTTATAGCCGAGATGGAATTTACCCGCCGACTTTCTCCGAAAGAGAACCAGCATGGGCGGGCTTATATCGAAAATGTGATTCATGCCAATGAACAAGCAGCTATTATTAAAAAAGAGGACTATTTCAAAAACCTAAAAGTTTACTTCGCTAATTACGAAAATAGTTCTGTTAATGAAGTCTTTAATGTAGCATTCGGAGATAATACAACTCTAAACCAGTTATTCGATTATTTGAAAATAAATTTAAGTAAATACGATTCAGAAATAAAAAATGTTGAGCCGATTTATGGACCAAACAGAAAAGGAGATATTCCTCACTCATTGGCATCCATTGAAAAAGGAAAAACTGTCCTTAATTATCATCCGCAATATGATGCAAAAAAAGGATTTGAATTAACTGCTGAATGGTATTATTCCGGAGCAAATAAAGAGAAGAAAAAACTATGAAAGGAATAATTCTCGCCTGTGGATCGGGTACTCGTTTACATCCTTTAACGAAGGTGATGAGTAAACAATTGCTACCGGTTTATGATAAACCGATGATCTATTACCCTCTTTCTGTGCTAATGCTCGCAGGAATTAGAGAGATACTGATAATTTCTACTCCTGTTGATTTACCAAAGTTTAAAGTTTTACTTGGGACCGGTGAAGAAATTGGAGTTCAATTCGAATACGCCGAACAACCAAAACCGGAAGGGTTAGCACAAGCATTTTTAATCGGTGAAGATTTTATAAAAACTGAGGATGTTTGCCTTGTATTAGGTGATAATATTTTTCATGGTTATGGGCTGACTGGACTCTTAAAAAAATCTGTTGAAACTGTGGCAAAAGAAACTAATTTACTAGAAGAAGTATCAAGATTACTCGGTGCATACTCACAAAGAATTAAAAATTCAAGAAACTATTCTTAATTCATACTCCTTGCTTCTTAATTCTGACTACTACAAATTAGAAAGTATAAATTAGAAATTACAAAGTAGAAATTAGAAATTATAAAAAACAGAATTTGAAATTAGAATTTGAACTTCAATGTCTATCGGGCTTGGGAATAGAATTTATTTTTATAATTTGAGTTGAGTATGAATAATTTACCAAAATCATTTAAGAAATTCTTCTGGGATTGTGAATTTAATCAACTTGATATAAATCAGCATCAGGAATTTATTCTGAAGAGATTAATGGAATTTGGAAATATTGATGCCATAAGATTTATTTTGTCTGAAATTTCATTGAAAGATGCTTCTCAGTTGTTAAATACCAAAGG